>JAVBVA010000069.1:0-34281 GCA_031554665.1 Bacteroides sp.
CCACTCGAGTAATAGTCTCGCAAAACTTCGAGCTTAAAAAGCTCATCATAGGTCTGACGTTTTGATCTTGCCATAAGAATAAATTTTTTATAGAACAATTAAGAACAAAATAGTGTCAACCTATTCTAGTATAAGACATTCCGCCGGATGAAACAAATAGTTACCACTGATGAAACAAAGAGTTATGGCTGATGAAACAAAGAGTTACCACGGATGTAGCGGATCTTTTGCTCGCTGGATGCACTTGTACACTCAGGAACATGCCAAGTAAGTCTCCCTGAGATAACCTCGATATCAAGTGGGGAAGCGACAGGTGCAAAATGGTGAGTTTAGAGTTCACCCTCTTGAGGCTCTTTTTCGGCAAGCTTCTCCTCCGTATTTTCTGGAACAGACTCTTCGTCCGTCTCCTCTTCTTCGTTAGCGAAAGGTTCCGGACGCTGCGGGCCATACCCCATAAAAGCAAATGCACATAGCGTACCTGCTACCGCTCCGCTGAGATGCCCTTCCCAGGATACACCGGCGGGAGTGAACTGCGGAAACATATTCCACACCAGGCTACCATACAGGAAAGTCACCAATAACGAAATCGCAATCAATGGAATGTATTTTCGTAACAATCCACTAAAAAACAGAAAGAAAGCCAATCCGTAAATTACTCCACTGGCTCCGATGTGCCAACCCGGTTTCCCGATAAGGAATGTCAACACTCCACAACCTATCCAAATGACGAGGAAAATATACGCTGCGATGTCGCGATAAAAGTAGAACAGGCACCACGACAAGAAAAAAAGCGGAATGGTATTGGCTAACAAATGCTTGAAATCAGCATGGACCAAAGGGTGTGTAAAGATTCCTGTAATGCCTTTCTTGGCCAGAGGATACACGCCCCAATGGGTGAAATCCCAATCCATACCCACCTCCAATACCTTTATAATATAGATTATAAAGAGTAGGAACAAGGGCATGGCCATAGCTATTACAATGCGATGTATGTCAGTTTTCATTGAATAATTCGTTTATTTCGGTACAATGCTACGAATATTTGTAGTAAAAAGGAAAATAAAACTGCAATTTATTTTTCTTTATATCTTTAATTTGTATTTTTGGGCAGAATACTTTTAAAAAGTATCGTGAAGTATCGAATAATTAACCTTTAAATAATGCACTGCTATGAGTTATTTACGATTTGACAAGACTCTCATGATCAACTTGGAGGAATCGCTTCCCAGAGAGATTCTCCGGACGAACAAAGCGGGAGCCTATCATTGTACAACGATTGTAGATTGTAACACACGAAAATATCACGGATTGCTGGTGATCCCGGTTCCCAATCTCGATGATGAGAATCATGTGCTGCTCTCTTCCTTGGACGAAACAGTGATTCAGCATGGTGCGGAGTTCAACTTGGGGTTGCACAAATATCAGGGAAACCATTACAGCCCCAACGGGCACAAGTATATCCGTGAGTTTGATTGCGAGCATATCCCGGTGACGACGTATCGTGTAGGAGGCGTGGTTCTGAAGAAAGAGAAAATCTTTGTACACCATGAAAGCCGCATCCTGATTCGTTATACGCTTGTCGAAGCCCATTCGGCTACGACACTCAGGTTCCGTCCTTTCCTAGCTTTCCGCAGCGTGCGCGAGTATACGCACGAAAACGGATTGGCCCGCCGCGACTACCAGCAGGTAGACAACGGTATCAAAACGTGTATGTACGAGGGATATCCCGAACTGTTCATGCAACTCAACAAGAAAAATGAGTTTCATTTCGAACCCGATTGGTACCGGGGTATCGAATACCCCAAAGAACAGGAACGCGGATACGATTTCAACGAAGACCTCTATGTGCCGGGATATTTCGAAGTGGATATCAAGAAAGGCGAAAGCATCGTCTTCTCTGCCGGAGTATCCGAAGTATCGCCGCGCATGCTCAAGAAGATTTTCGAGGAAGAAGTACAGGATCGTACCCCACGCGACAGTTTCTACAACTGTCTGAAGAACTCCGCCCATCAATTCCACAACAAGCAAGGCGATTGTCACTACATTCTGGCTGGTTATCCCTGGTTCAAATGCCGTGCCCGCGATATGTTTATCTCCTTACCGGGATTGACTTTGGCCGTGGGCGAGAAGGAGGAATTCGAGGATGTAATGAAAACAGCTGAAGGAGCGATACGTAGTTTCATTAAAGACGAACCGGCTTCCTGTAAGATTTATCAAATGGACGATCCCGATGTACTGCTGTGGGCGGTATGGACGCTGCAACAGTATGCCAAGGAAAACACCCGGGAAGAATGCCGGGAGAAATACGGATCCCTGCTCAATGATATCATAGGTTTCATTCGTCAGCGGAAACATAAGAACCTCTTCTTGCACGAAAACGGATTGCTCTATACCAACGGTACAGATAAAGCTGTAACGTGGATGAACTCTACCGTCAACGGCCGGCCGGTAATACCGCGCACAGGATATGTGGTAGAGATCAACGCTTTGTGGTACAATGCCCTGCGCTTTACTGCCGATATGGCACGCGAAGCCGGAAATACCGTGTTGGCCGATGAACTCGATGCACAAGCCGAAGTAACAGCAAAATCGTTTGTGGAGGTATTCCGCAACGAGTATGGTTACTTGCTCGACTATGTGGATGGAAACATGATGGATTGGAGCGTACGGCCCAACATGATCTTTGCCGTAGCCTTCGACTACTCTCCGCTGGATAAGGCACAAAGGAAGCAGGTACTCGATATTGTAACCAAAGAATTGCTTACCCCGAAAGGACTCCGCACGTTGAGCCCGAAGAGCGGCGGATACAACCCCAACTACGTAGGCCCGCAAATACAGCGCGACTACGCTTATCATCAGGGTACCGCTTGGCCGTGGCTTATGGGATTCTATATTGAAGCCTATCTGCGCATCTACAAGATGAGTGGACTCTCGTTCGTCGAACGCCAGCTAATCGGTTTCGAAGACGAGATGCACAATCACTGTATCGGTTCACTGCCCGAGTTGTTCGACGGAAATCCGCCTTTTACAGGTCGTGGAGCGGTATCGTTTGCGATGAATGTGGCTGAGATTTTGCGAGTTCTGAAACTATTGTCTAAATATAATTTATAAGGAGGAGGAACGAAGATGAAAGTGTTAATGTTTGGATGGGAGTTCCCCCCGCATATTTTAGGTGGTTTAGGAACCGCCAGTTACGGTCTTACCAGAGGAATGTCGCTGCAAGAGGATATGGAAATCACATTCTGTATACCAAAACCTTGGGGCGACGAAGACCAGAGCTTCTTGAGAATTATAGGAATGAACAGCACCCCGGTGGCGTGGCGCGATGTCAGTTGGGATTATGTGAAGGGCCGTGTAGGCTCGTACATGGATCCGCAACTCTATTTCGACTTGCGCGATCATATCTATGCTGATTTCAATTATTTGAATACCAACGATCTGGGATGCATTGAGTTTTCCGGTCGTTATCCCGACAACCTGCACGAGGAGATCAATAACTACTCTATCGTAGCCGGTGTGATAGCGCGCCAGCAGGAGTTCGAGATCATCCACTCGCACGACTGGCTCACATATCCTGCCGGTATCCATGCCAAGCAGGTATCGGGTAAGCCGCTCGTGATTCATGTGCATGCTACTGACTTCGACCGCAGTCGTGGTAATGTGAATCCTACGGTATATGCCATCGAAAAGAATGGTATGGACAACGCCGACCACATTATGTGTGTGAGCGAGCTGACCCGTCAGACGGTAATCCATAAGTATTTTCAGGATCCGCGCAAGGTGTCGACGGTTCACAATGCAGTAGAACCGCTTTCGCAGGAAATTCAGGACATTGTTCCTTATAAGAACCCTAAAGAAAAGGTGGTTACTTTCCTGGGACGTATCACCATGCAGAAAGGTCCGGAATATTTCGTCGAAGCAGCTGCGATGGTATTGCACCGCACGCGCAACGTTCGTTTCGTGATGGCCGGCAGTGGCGATATGATGAATCAGATGATTCGCCTGGCAGCCGATCGGGGTATTGCCGATCGCTTCCACTTCCCCGGTTTTATGAAAGGGAACCAGGTGTACGAGATGCTTAAGGCGAGTGATGTGTACATCATGCCGTCGGTATCCGAGCCTTTCGGTATTTCGCCGCTCGAAGCCATGCAGTGTAGCGTGCCTACAATCATCTCCAAACAGTCGGGCTGTGCCGAAATCCTTGATAAGTGTATCAAGACCGATTATTGGGACATTCATGCCATGGCCGATGCCATTTATGCCATCTGTACCTATCCGGCGTTGTACGAGTATTTGCGCGACGAGGGTAAGAAGGAAGTGGACGAAATCAAGTGGGAAAACGTAGGATATCTGGTACGCCGTATCTACGAAGAGGTAATTAACAGTTTTAATAAATAAAAACAATATAGATATGAGAACAATCTGTCTTTATTTTGAAATACATCAGATCATTCACCTGAAACGTTACCGTTTCTTCGATATTGGCGGCAATCACTACTATTACGATGATTATGCCAACGAAGCGGGTATCAATGAGGTGGCCGAACGTTCGTATATCCCGGCGCTCAATGCGCTCATCGATATGGCGAAGAGTTCGGGAGGTGCGTTCAAAGTAGCGCTTTCTATTTCGGGAGTAGCCTTGGAGCAACTCGAAATCTATGCTCCGTCGGTAGTCGACCTGTTGCATCAGTTGAACGATACCGGTTGTTGTGAGTTCCTGGCCGAGCCTTACTCGCACGGTTTGTCATCGCTGGCCAATGAAGATTGCTTCCGCGAGGAAGTGAATCGCCATGCCGACAAGATGAAACAAATGTTTGGCAAGCAGCCGAAGGTGTTCCGTAATTCCAGCCTTATCTATTCGGATGAGATTGGTGCGGTAGTAGCTTCCATGGGCTTCAAGGGTATGATTACCGAAGGCGCCAAGCATGTGTTGGGTTGGAAGAGCCCGCACTATGTGTACCATTGCAACATGAATCCTAACCTGAAGCTGTTGCTGAGAGACTTTAAACTTTCGGATGACATCAGTCTGCGTTTCTCCAACTCCGATTGGAACGAGTATCCGCTTTTTGCCGATAAGTACATTGGCTGGATCAACGCACTTCCGCAAGACGAACAGGTTATTAATATCTTCATGGAGCTGAGTGCATTGGGGTTGGCTCAACCGCTTTCGTCTAATATATTGGAGTTCCTGAAGGCGTTGCCGGCTTGTGCAAAACAGAGCGGCATCACATTCTCTACCCCGACGGAAATCGTTACCAAACTGAAATCGGTTTCGCAATTAGATGTTCCATACCCACTTTCATGGGTGGACGAAGAGAGAGATACCAGCTGCTGGTTGGGTAACAACATGCAACGTGAAGCGTTCAATAAACTGTATAGTGTAGCCGAACGGGTGCATTTGTGCGAAGATCGCCGCATCAAGCAAGACTGGGACTACCTGCAGGCCAGTAACAATTTCCGCTTTATGAATACCAAAAAGACGCTCATCCAGTTCAACCGCGGTATCTATGATTCGGCTTACGATGCATTTACCAACTATATGAATATCTTGGGCGACTTCATCAAGCGTGTGGACGCACTTTACCCGGTAGATATGGATAATGAAGAATTGAATTCACTCCTCACCACCATCCGTAACCTGGGCGAAGAGAATGCTACATTGCGCAAAGAGCTCGAAAAAGCAGAAGCTAAGATAGCGAAGGCCTCCAAAGCTGCACCGAAGAAGGCTGCCGAACCGGTAGCCGAAAAACCGAAAAAGGCGCCTGCCAAGAAAACTGCCAAGAAGGAGGCATAGAAAAGATTTCTTAGCAGATAAGTAGAAGCCGCCGGAAGTACTCGTGTATTTCCGGCGGCTTTTTCGTTTGCCCGGCAACGGTTAAAAGAAAGCGGGCAAGCCTTGTAATAAGACCTGCCCGCTTGTGGGTTATACATAGGATGTATGTTGTTACTTTTTCCCGAACGAAGTGTAGACTACTTCAATTTGCAACTTCTGTCCTCCCTTTTCCGGATCTCCTCCTTTCAGCTTGGCATATCCGGGTTTCAGGTCGTTTTGGATGCTGATAATGTTCTTATTGCTCGATGAATCCGTGGTGACAAGTACAGGGATAATAGCTACTTTGTTCCAAAGCGGATTGGCTTTAAGCCAGTCTTCCTCGTTCCACTTGTCGCCGGCTTCTATCTGAGCGGCTTTCTTCTCGTCCAAACAAGTTTTGAAAAGACGTGACAGGTTGCCGAAAGTGTATGTGTTGGTACCGACTGCATTGTGATAAGCCAGATAAGATACAATGTTGTCGGTCAATTTATTGTCTTCAAAGAAATCATCTTTATCCTGTTCGCGTACCAGCAATACGTAATCGGGTGCACTGATGCTGTATTGGTACTTGTTGTAATCGTTTTCTTGCGTATAATGATTCAATGTCAGCTTGATCGCATTGATTGTATCTTTACTAAGATCAGCTTCAATAGCGCTCAATGGGAGAGTGGCTTGGGTGTAGATTCCTGCGGGAGTCTTCAGATATGTCCATTTGGTTTCGGCCTGACGCAGGTGAATCAGGTCGTCGTTGTTCTTGAACTGGTTGGCCTGAACAACTTCTTTGGTAGCAGCAAATGTACGTCCGCTTATCAAGATAGAGTCTACAGCATTTCCGTCTTCGTCTTTCTCATATTTCTTCTTTACCACTGCATCCAAGCTGTCTTTTACATAAAACTTATAGTTTACGTTTAGCTCGATGGCGTCGAGATAAAGAACAGTACCGTCGCCGTAATCACTCTTAACATATATTCCTTTGAATATTTCTTTGAAGCGGTCGGCAAAGTTGGTTCCTTCTTGTTCGCATTTACGGCTCTCATCCATAATCTGTTGTCCCAACGAATTGGGCAAGGATACACGGATATAAGGATAGTAGTCATCCAAGCCTCTGATGGAGTCGGACAATGACAAATCCAATGCTGAGTATGCTTTGCGTCCTAAAAGTGAGTTGGGGTCGTTGGGGTTATAATAGTTCTCGGGAATGATATCCGTGTAATAAGCATGAGCCTTGTCCAATGTCTGATTTAATTGATATACACTCAGGCGGCAAGCCGTGAGTGAGTCTCCAAAATAGCCATCTTTCGGATAGCGCAGGACAAGTTCGGTGGAGTATGGTTTATCTTCCACCAGGATACCTGAAGGATTGGTGGTTGCGTTGTACACCGACGGGAAAGTCAGGCCGTCTATACAGTTTAGCTGCGCCAAAAACCCTGCTTCGTAATAGCCAAAGTAAGGATCGGTGTACTTGCCCAGATAACCTACATTGGTCTTGGCAAATACAGCGCCCGAAAGTTGCGAGCTTGTAGTTACGTCGTATACGGCAAGGTTACCTTTTATATTCTTATCACTATCGGGGAAGATGTCCAAGCCCAGGGAGCCGGTATTGTCGTCACAGCCGAAGAGGATCAGGGCCGTGAGTGTCGCCCATAAGAATTTTACTTTCATCATTCGTTTATAGGGTTTATTATCTGTTAGTTTCCCATACTTTGTCGTAGAACTCATTGCATGCATGCGTGTATGCATCAGGCTGTTGGTAGTCGAGGACCAACTTGCCCGATTTGCGTGCATATGCCATAACCTCTTCGTTGACGTTTACGCTGTTTTGAATGACGCCGTCCGAGTAGTCGATTGCCAGTTTGCACAGGGCGGCATAGTCGGCCGTAGCCGGTAGCGAAGCCACGTCTTTCTTGGCAATACCTTTCAGCATGAGTTTAGATGCAAAGTCACTGCTCACCTGATTTTTGAAATCGCTTTCGTAAAGTGAGAATACTACTTTGGCATCACGGAACGAAGGTTCGTCTTTATAAGCTTTCTTGATGTACAAAGGAGCCAACGCCGTCATCCAGCCATGGCAGTGGATTACGTCCGGGCACCAGCGCAGCTTCTTTACCGTTTCGAGCACACCGCGGGCATAGAATATGGCACGACTGTCATTGTCGTCATATTCTACTCCATTATCGTCGGTTGCCATGGAACGATTCTGGAAATAATCATCGTTGTCGATGAAATAAACTTGCATGCGGGCAGATTGGATAGATGCCACTTTGATGATAAGCGGGTGGTCGGTGTCATCGATGATTAGATTCATTCCTGACAGGCGTATCACTTCATGCAGTTGGTTTCTGCGTTCATTGATATTCCCCCACTTTGGCATAAATGTCCGGATTTCTCTTCCTTCTTCCTGGATGGCTTGGGGCAGGTGTCTTCCAATGAGAGCCATTTCAGAATCGGGAACATAAGGAGTAATCTCTTGAGTAATAAATAAAACCTTGTTCGCTTTTGTCATATAAACAATCGTCTCGTAAAATATTTCGCAAAGATATAAAAAAAACGGGCATTAAGTAACATAACCTTTCATTATGTGGCAAATATTAGTTTATTTTGCAGAGTTTTTGCAAACGACTAAAATTGAAAGCGATGAAAGTAATACATACTATTAAGGAGATGCAGGCCGAATTGTCGGCTTTGAAAGCTTTGGGAAAAACCGTGGGGCTGGTTCCTACGATGGGTGCCTTGCATGCCGGACACGCTTCGCTCGTGGAACGATGTGTGAGAGAAAATGACGTGACGGTTGTCAGTATATTTGTGAATCCTACGCAATTCAATGATCAGAACGACTTGATTAAATATCCGCGTACGATGGAGGCAGATTGTGCTTTGCTCGAATCTTACGGAACGGATTATGTGTTTGCTCCGACAGTGGAGGAGATGTATCCGGAACCGGATACGCGTTTCTTCAGTTATCCTCCTATAGATACGGTGATGGAAGGTGCTTTCCGTCCGGGACACTTCAACGGTGTGTGCCAGATTGTAAGCAAATTGTTTGATGCAGTATTGCCGCACCGGGCTTATTTCGGAGAGAAAGATTTCCAACAATTAGCCGTTATCCGGGAGATGGTAAGGCAGATGAACTACGGCATTGAAATAGTGCCCTGCGCCATTGTTCGTGAGACCGACGGACTGGCTATGAGTAGCCGTAACACCCGTTTGTCGGCCGAAGATCGTAAAAATGCACTCAATATATCGCAATCTTTATTTAAAAGTCGTACCTTTGCAGCGGAACATTCGGTAGTCGAAACACTGAAAATGGTGGAAGATGCCATTGCCGAAACTCCGGGACTTCGTCTGGAATATTTTGAGATAGTAGACGGCAATACGTTGCAGAAGATTGAAAACTGGGAAGAAACGTCGTATGCAGTAGGCTGTATCACGGTGTTCTGTGGAGAAGTCCGGCTGATAGATAACATTAAATACAAAGAACTTTAAAAGAGAGGATCAACCCTTATGATGATTGAAGTGTTGAAATCGAAGATTCATTGTGCACGTGTCACGGAGGCCAACCTGAATTACATGGGCAGCATTACCATTGACGAAGATTTGCTCGATGCTGCCAATATGATTCCGGGTGAGAAGGTGTACATTGCTGATAATAATAATGGGGAACGGTTTGAAACTTATATTATAAAAGGTGAACGAGGTTCAGGTAAAATTTGTCTGAATGGCGCCGCTGCCCGTAAAGTACAACCGGATGATATCATTATTATTATGTCGTACGCATTGATGGATTTTGAGGAAGCCAAGCGTTTTAAGCCCTCAGTGGTTTTCCCCGATCCGGCGACTAACAGTTTGGTAAAGTAACATGGAATCTCTCCTTCGGGAGTGTTCTGAAATAGAAAAATCCCCACTTGTGTAAGAAACAAGCGGGGATTTTTTGTGTGTATACCGTACGAACTTATGCTTACTGGTTGGCAAGTTGTTCGTGCATGGCAGCGGCGGCTTTCCGGCCATCGCCCATAGCAAGGATCACTGTGGCGCCACCACGTACGATATCGCCTCCGGCGTAGATCATCGGTATGGACGATTGCATATTATCATCTACATTGATGGTTCCTCTGCGGCCTACTTCCAGTCCTTTGATGGAGCTGGGCACGATCGGGTTGGGCGAGACTCCCACACTGACTATAGCCAGGTCGATATCAATGGTTTCGGTGGCACCGGGGATAGCTACCGGGCTACGGCGACCGGAAGCATCGGGCTCTCCTAATTCCATCTTTTGGAGTCTCACTTGTTTTACGCGACCGTATTCATCGGCAATGTATTCGATGGGGTTGTGCAAGGTCAGGAACTCAACACCTTCTTCTTTGGCATGTTTCACCTCTTCCAGACGGGCGGGCATTTCTTCTTCCGAACGGCGGTAGATGATCATGGCACGTTCAGCACCCAGACGTTTGGCTGTACGTACCGAGTCCATGGCTGTGTTTCCACCACCAATCACAGCTACGTTCTTACCGAAAGTTACCGGGGTATCCGAGTCGGGGCTGGCGGCATCCATCAGGTTGACACGTGTCAGGTATTCGTTGGACGACAGGATATTGATCGAGTTCTCGCCGGGAATATTCATAAAGTTGGGCAACCCGGCGCCCGAAGCTACGAAGAAGCCCTGGAAGTCTTCTTCTTTCAGATCTTCTACGCTGATGGTCTTGCCTACAATACAGTCTTTCACAAAGTTAACGCCCATCTTGGCAAGGCTGTCGATCTCTACATCTACAATCTTATTAGGTAAGCGGAATTCGGGAATTCCATATTTCAATACACCTCCGATTTCGTGAAGCGCTTCGAATACTGTTACGTCATAGCCGTACTTGGCCATGTCTCCGGCAAAAGCCAGTCCGGCAGGACCCGAACCGATAACGGCTACTTTGATGCCGTTTCTTTCGGCAATGGCAGGTACGGAAATCTGTCCGCTTTCGCGCTCATAGTCGGCAGCAAAACGTTCGAGATGTCCGATGGCTACAGCTTCTTTGCTCATTTTGAGATGGATACATTTAGCTTCGCATTGTTTCTCCTGTGGGCATACACGTCCGCAAACCGCCGGTAAAGCGCTGGTTTCTTTCAGCGTTCTGGCTGCTTCTGCGAAGTCGCCACGTTCAATGTTTTTAATGAAGCGGGGAATGTCGATGCCTACCGGGCAACCTTCCATACATCCCGGGTTGGCACAGTCGAGGCAACGCTTGGCTTCCTGCTGGGCTTGTTCGGCAGTTAGTCCCTGGTTTACTTCTTCCTTGCGGCTGTGGATACGGTAGTCCGGCGCCAGTTCGTTCATGTGGCAGCGTTCTATGTTGGAGCGCTCTTTGGCTTTTATCGATTTGCGCAATTCCTCGCGCCAGGCAGCACTGCGGCTGTTCTCGTCAACGGCTTTGGTAGCTTCGCACGTTTGGGGTTGCAGTTTGCTCATTTCTTCGCGTTCAATAGACTTGAAAGCGCCCATGCGTTTCAGCATTTCGTCGAAGTCTACCTGGTGTCCGTCGAACTCCGGACCGTCTACGCAAACAAACTTAGTCTTTCCGCCGATGGTGATGCGGCAGGCACCACACATTCCTGTACCGTCCACCATGATGGTGTTCAGCGATACATCGGTCGGTATTTCGTATTTCTTAGTAAGCAAACAAACGAACTTCATCATGATAGCCGGACCGATAGCGAAACACTTATTCACTTTTTCGCGTTTGACCACCTCCTCTATTCCTTCGGTAACTAATCCTTTCCGGCCGTACGATCCGTCGTCGGTCATGATGATTACTTCATCCGAACTTTCGCGTACTTCTTTTTCGAGGATGATCAGTTCTTTGCTGCGTCCTGCCAATACGGAGATGACCCGGTTTCCGGCGGCTTTCAATGCCTGGATGATGGGAAGCATGGGGGCTACCCCCACACCGCCTCCGGCACATACCACTGTTCCGAAATTTTCGATGTGTGTAGCTTGTCCCAGCGGGCCTACCACATCGGTGACATAATCGCCCACGTTCAGTTCGCAAAGGCGTGTCGAAGAGAGTCCTACTTTTTGTGTCACCAGTGTGATGGTGCCTTTCTTTGTGTCGGCTGCTGCAATGGTGAGCGGCATTCGTTCCCCTTTTTCGCCTACGCGTACGATGACGAAATGTCCTGCTTTACGCGACTTGGCTATCAGTGGAGCTTCAATCTCCAATTTGATCACTTTTTCCGAGAAGTGTTCTTTGTTAACGATTTTGTTCATTATCTAATTAAACTGTTTGATAACATGCTTGTTTGTTGTCATAATGTCAGTGCAAAGATACGGCTTATTTAGGAATTACAAAACAAAAGGTGTTCTTCTAAGAAAACTTTACTATTTTTGTCACTGTTAAATTTAATCTGATGAAAAATAGTATAACAGTTTTGGCCTTGTGTCTGTTGTGTGCTTGTTCAGGGCCGGTGAAGTACGAGCAGAATGTATTGGAAAAATTGCAGGAGTTGGATGATGCCATTGCGCATAAGGGTATCTATGAACAGGAGAAGGAGCAACGTATCGAAGGGGTGAGAGGGATGTTGCGTGGAGCCAATACGCCCGAAAGTCTTTATGCTGTCTATAACCGGTTGTTCGAGGAGTATTCCAACTACAACCTGGATTCGGTCATGGTGTATGCCCGCCGCAAGTTAGCATTGGCCGACTCAGTAGGGCTTCCCGCTTTGCAGGCAGGGGCATTACTTGATATGGCCGACATTTACCGGATGACGGGGATGTATGTGGAGACAAAGGATTTGATGAGCAGTATACAACCCGAGACGTTGGACAGTTGTTTGTTAGAGCGTTACTACAATACCTACCACAATTTGTACCGGGATATGAGTTCCATTTGTGTGTCGCCTCAGTTGAAAGAAGTGTATGACCAGGCGACAGACAGGCTCCAGGTAGAGCGGCTTCGTCTGCTCCCTGCCGGTAACATGAACCGCCTGTTTGTCGAAGCGGAACAAATGCGGAAAGAGGGACTCCATCAGGAGGTGATCGATATGTTGATAAAGCCATTGGACGATCCCGGTACTACTACGCACGAGAAAGCAATATTGGCCTATATCATCGCCCGGTCGTACCAGAAGATGGAAAAACCGGATGAAGCAATCTGTTACTTTGCCGTCAGTTCCATTTGTGACATCCACACACCGGTGCATGAGCATGCAGCACTCTATAAATTGGCTTCTTTATTGTACGAAGTAGGCGATGTGGAGCGGGCGTATCGCTATATCAACTGCTCGATGAATGATGCATTCCAGGTGAGTGCACGTACCAATATCTACTATATCAACCAGCGATTGCCGTTAATCTCCCGGTCGTACGATGCCCAGATGCAACAGCAAAAACGGAAACTGATCAATGCGATTGCAGGGATAAGCCTGCTGTTGGGTTTGTTGGCCGTGGCAGTAGTGATGGTTTATACCAGTTTGAAGCGCACTTCGGCAGCCCGGTTGGCTCAAAACAGGATGTACGAAGAGCTGAAGGTCGCCAATGCGGAGCTGGTAGAGGTGAACAGAAGCTTGAAGGAGTCGAACAATATCAAGGAGGCCTATATGGGCCGGTATCTGGATATGTGTTCCAATTATATCAATGGGGTAGAGGAGTACCGGCTGCATCTGAACAACATTATGCGTAAGGATGGGGGGAATGAGGTGCTGAAAACCATCAAGACATCTACCTACATGAAAGAAGAACTGGAAGAATTCTATAGTAGCTTTGATGCTACTTTCCTGCATATCTTTCCTCATTTCGTCGAACAGTTCAACCGGCTGTTGCAGGACGATAAACAGATTGTATTGAAACAAGGAGAATTGCTGAACACGGAGTTGCGGGTCTTTGCACTGATTCGTCTGGGTATTACCGACTCGGTGAAGATTGCCGAATTCCTTCGCCGGTCTACCTCTACCATTTATAATTATAGGGTAAAGATGAGAAACGCTGCAATCAACAGCCGGCAGGACTTTGAGAAACAAGTGATCAGCATCGGGAGTTTATCATAATCGACTTATTTGACTTTTGATGAAACTTCTCGAAGATGATGTCATATTTTACCAGGTCGAAGCTGGTATCCAGCCAAAGGACGTTCGAATCGCTTCTATGTAGTGTACGGATTCGTTCATGCGGGCGCATGGGAAAAGTACATACCCTTGATTCTATGATCCGTCCGTTCAGATTTTGACTATCTTTGCATCGACATTTACCAATCTACTTAATGTGTCATGAAGAAGAGCCTTCTTTTTGTATTTCTCTCTATGTTCTGTTTGAATCTGTTCTCGCAGAACGTTACCGTTATTCAATCCTTGCCCGGCGAATATTGGTGGGGCGCTGTCGTAGGCTACGGCGAACGTATGCCTTATGTACAACCCATCGAGGAGTTCGACCTCAGTTCAAAGAACGCCAATAATCAAGTGGTTCCGTTCCTGTTGTCCAATAAAGGGAGGTACGCGTGGAGCGACCATCCGTTTACCTTTTCCGTTTCGGGCGATGGAATAACCATCAAGTCGGCTTACGAGAAAGTTCCTGTAGGACAGGCAGGTACTACTCTGCGCGACGCTTACCTGGCGAACTGCCAGAAGCATTTCAAACCCAGTGGCGTACTACCCGATACGTTGTTCTTCACCCAGCCGCAATACAACACGTGGATCGAACTGATGTACAATCAGAATCAAAAAGATATCCTGGCTTATGCCCAGGGCATCGTGGACAACGGCTTTCCCCCGGGTGTGCTGATGATTGACGATAACTGGCAACGCTATTATGGCAACTTCGACTTCCGCGCCGAGAAATTCCCCGACCTCCGGCAGATGGTGGACCAACTGCACCGGATGGGCTTCAAAGTGATGGTATGGATTTGCCCGTACGTGTCGCCGGATAGCCCTGAATACCGGGAACTCAGTAGCAAAGGATATTTAATAAAGAATCAGCAGGGACGGCCTGCCATCTTCCAATGGTGGAACGGACAGAGTGCTTGTTACGACCTGACCAACCCATCCGCCGCCGCCCATTTTGTGGGTGTACTGAAAGACATGCAGCAGAAATACGGTATCGACGGCTTTAAGTTCGATGCAGGTGATAATAGTGCGTACGCTGCTCCCGGGCTGGTGAGTTATAAGAAAGATGCCCTTTCGGTGGACCATACTGAGGCATGGATGAAGATCGGCCTGGAATTTCCGGTCAACGAATACCGTGCCGGTTGGAAAATGGGCGGCCAAGCGTTGGTTTGCCGATTGGGCGATAAACACTATTCCTGGGAGGCTGTGCAGTCGCTCATCCCTCAGATGGTGGCTGCCGGACTGATGGGGTATGCATATACTTGCCCGGATATGATCGGCGGTGGTCAGTACAGTTCGTTCATTAATATGGATCCTGCGAAGTTCAATCAGGCGCTTATTGTCCGCTCAGCGCAAGTACATACGCTCATGCCGATGATGCAGTTCTCGGTGGCTCCGTGGCGGATCCTGAACAAGGAGAACCTCGGTATTGTGCGGAACATGGCGTTGCTTCATCAGCAGATGGGGGCGTATATAATGGAATGTGCACGCGAGTCGGCCCGGACAGGAGAACCTATTGTGCGGCACATGGAATATACATTTCCCGGCGAAGGCTTTGAGGAGTGCAAAGACCAGTTTATGCTGGGCGATAAGTATTTGATTGCACCTGTCGTTACGAGCAGTAATGTGCGAAGTATCAAGCTGCCGAAAGGGCACTGGAAAGACGACACCGGCAAGAAGTACAAAGGAAGCCGCACGATTGAGATCGATGTTCCGCTGAGCCGCTTGCCCTATTTTGAACGGATGAAATAACAATCAGAACAATATAAAAGTCGATCTATAACATGAAGACATTTGCATTCCTACACCGTATGGAGTGATCAAGGTGAAACACACCCGCAAGAACGACGGGAGTATTTCATCAGAAGTAGATGCATCGAAGGAAATAAAGATTGGTTCATAAAATTCGTCCGTTTGTGCATTTCATTCTTTAGAATCCAACTGAAACCTCGTTTTTTGTTATATGTTTAACTAATGCGAATCAGCAGTTGACTTTACGTGTAACTAATAAAAACGTACACATGAATAAGAAATTGAATAGTTGGATCTGTTTGGGAATCCCTGCTCTGCTTTTTATCCAAATACCGGAGAACAAAAATATCTTAATGATATTAAAACACTGATTTTGGTGTCTATAAATCTGTTTATTCTGAATATTGATGACGTAGAATTTTGACTATTTCCCTGTTTTAGAAGAAAAACTGCATATTATATGCATGTTTCTCATGCGTATCCGTATGAATATATTATAAAAATACGGTTTTTCTATAGAAATACGGATCATTGGTTGCAGAAAAAGAGTTCGAAGGTTTTAAACCCTCTTGCCGAAGGTTTAAAACCTTCGACTGGAACCTTTAAAACCTTCGGCAAGAGGGTTCTGAACCTACCACTGAAAGCCTCCAATTTTGAGCCGCTTTGAGTTGGAACGCTGTGCTTTTCATTCTGTTTTTCTTTGTCATTTGTCTGTTTATTGGTTTGTTTGTTTGTCGAATTGGCAAGAAAATCATCATATAGCATCTAATTACAGCTAAATGTTTGAAATTGGTTTCAAATTGAATTTCCAAAATCAAGAATCCTTCGTTTTTTGAGAGCGAACCCTCCTTCTGTGCTCAAATAAGCGATCCTGGAAGGGTCAGGAATGACAAAATGATCAGATTGACAAAATGGTATAGTTACGGCTATAAAGTTTCCAGTATATAAATAAACCGGCATAATGTGTACCAAGTTATTTTTCAAGCGTTACTTAAAAGGTACTGTAAGTGTAAAATATACCATTTTTCTATTATAAATGTACTACTATTTTTGTGCCTGATTTTGTTGTAGTGCGCTTATAATCAGTATTTAATGTTTTTAATGTACTACTATTTTTCTTTCAAACGGAATTGTACTCCTTTTATCATCTTTATTTGCATTGGAGAGCTACCGGAAATGTACAGATTACCAGTGCTCACCGAAAACTCTTTTATTAACCTTATAAAGAAGTAATAAGATGATTAAAACACAAAAGTTAAAAAGCGTCTCTCGCTTTCTGCTCGTTATCCTGGCAGGCTTTTTATTCTCAATGAATGTTTATGCCCAACAAAAGGCAGTGGGAGGAGTGGTAAAAGACTCTTTCGGAGATCCTGTTATTGGGGCCAGTGTATTAGAAAAAGGTACTGCGAATGGTACGATCACCGATGGAAACGGCCGCTTTCAGTTGAATGTGTCCCGGAGTGCGGTGCTGGTGATTTCGTACATCGGATCGAAGACAAAGGAGTTGCCTGCACAGGCTTCTATGGTTGTGGTACTGGAAGATGACTTGCAGTTGTTGGACGATGTGGTAGTGATCGGGTATGGTTCGATCAAGAAGTCGGATGCAACAGGTTCGGTTATCGCAGTGAAGCCCGATGACTTTAATAAAGGAAACCGTATCTCCGCACAGGATGCATTGGTCGGAAAAGTAGCCGGTGTCAATGTCGTTTCGGGTTCCGGAGCGCCGGGGCAGGGAGCAACGATCCGTATCCGTAGTGGTTCTTCGCTTTCGGCTTCAAACGATCCGTTGATTGTGATCGACGGTGTGCCGGTGGACAACTCATCGATCGAAGGCTCGAGTAACCTGATCGGAGCCATCAATCCCAATGATATCGAAACATTCACCGTGCTGAAAGACGCATCGGCTACCGCTATCTATGGTTCACGTGCATCGAACGGGGTGATTATCATTACCACCAAGAAAGGTACAACCGACCGGGTGACGGTGAATTATAGCAATAACTTCTCGGTCAGCACAGTGGTCGACAAGATCGATGTACTGACAGCCGATGAGTTCAAAGCCTTCGTCCCGACCGTGACAGGAGTACCGCAAAGCCCCGCTTTCGGAAGCGCCGTTACCGATTGGCAGGATGAGATCTACCGTACCGCTTTCGGACAGGAACATAACCTGGCGCTGTCGGGTAAGGTGTTGAAGGCTGCTCCCTTCCGTCTTTCCGCAGGATATACCGACCAGAACGGTATCATCAATACAAACAACTACAAACGTTATACATTCGGCGGAGGTATCTCGCCCAAGTTCTTTGATAATCACCTGAGCGTGGACCTGAATGCCAAGCTGTCGTTCGAACGGAACTCCAAAGTGGATAGCGGAGTGGTAGGCAATGCGTTGTCTTACGACCCCACCCGTCCGGTGAAGACCGGAAGCGCTACGTCAGATACCGATCCGGGACTCGGATACTTTATCTGGATGAATGGCAACTCTCCGATGGCGATTCAGGGAGATAACCCGGTGGCACAGTTGGACCTGCAAAACAGGATGAACAAGGTGACCCGCTCTATCGGTAACGCTACGTTCGACTATAAAGTACATGGATTCGAAGACCTTCGCTTCAACCTGAATCTGGGATACGATATCCTGACGAGTAAGGCAAGCAACGACGTTTCCGACAAGGCAGGTATGATGTACACCGGTAACATGAAAGATGGTACGGGATTGAAGGAACGCAGCACGCAGGACAAACGCAACACTTTGCTCGACTTCTATGCCAACTATTCGCACGACTTTGCAGGCAAGCATGCAGTCAGTGCCATGGCGGGTTACGGATGGCAGCACTTCTGGAAACGGATGGACTCTTCAACGGAAGACCCACGCGGAAACGAACTATTCTCGCCCAAGCATTACGAAACGGAGTATTACCTGCTTTCGTTGTACGGCCGTCTCAACTATACATACGATAACCGCTACATGCTGACGGCTACCCTTCGTTCCGATGCTTCGTCGCGGTTCTCGAAAGATAACCGTTGGGGATTCTTCCCATCCGTTGCTTTGGGGTGGCGCATCAGCCAGGAAGCCTTCCTGCAAGACTCCAATGTGATCTCCGATCTGAAACTTCGTCTTAGCTATGGTGAGACAGGTCAGCAGGATATCATCAACGACTATCCGTACATGGCTACCTATTCCATCTCATACCCGGAATCGAGCTATCAGTTTGGCGATAAATGGTACAATACCTACCGTCCCAATGGTTACGACTCGGACATCAAATGGGAAACAACTTCGACCTGGAACGTGGGTGTAGACTATGGTTTCCTGGGCAATCGTATCTACGGTTCGGTCGACTTCTACAAACGCTACACCAAGGACTTGCTCAATCAGATCAGTGTTATATCGGGCACAAACTATTCGCCTGTGATCTTCACCAATATCGGTGAAATGGAGAATCAGGGATTGGAATTCTCGCTAAATGTGGTACCCGTTCATACCAAGAACTGGGAGTGGACCGTAGGCTTCAACTATACCTGGAGCGATTCGAAGATAACCAAGCTCAATGTAGTCGATTCCAAGTCGACCTACGTGGAAACGGGATCTCTATCGGGTACGGGTAAGTTCTCACAAGTCTTCATGCTGGACGAAAGACCTTACACATTCTACTTGGCCAAGCAGGCGTATGACGAAGCCGGAAAGCCATTGGAAGGACAATACATACAGCCCGACGGATCGGTAGGTACTACCGAAACCCGCTATGCTACCGGAAAGAGCGCTCTGCCCACTTCGTTGTTGGGATTCAATACCCGCCTTTCTTATCGCAACTGGACATTGGCTTTGAGCGGACACGGCGCTTTGGGTAGCTATGTGTACAACTATATTAAAGCCAGTGATTACAAAGAGTCGGTATATAGCGATCAGGGATCTTACTCCAATATTCTCCGCTATACGCGGGACAACGGATTCGGTAAGCAACGTCTGTACACGGATTACTTCCTCGAAAAAGGTTCGTTCTTCCGGTTCGACAATCTGACGCTGGGCTACACCTTCCGGAAATTGTGGAAGTCGGCAAGCTCACTTAATCTGAGCTTCGGTGTACAAAACATTGCTACCATAACCGGTTACAGCGGTATCGACCCCGAACTGTACAGCGGTATCGACAAGAATGTATATCAACGTCCGCGTGTATATACGTTTGGTATGAATCTTACGTTTTAATCCTTAAACAGAAGTAGATATGAAAACAATGAAAAGAATATTCAATTATATGCTGGTTTTATCGTGTGTGGCGCTTGCGACCTCTTGTTTCGGAGATCTGGATACCATGCCGTTGGACGATAACCAATTAGTGGGCGAGCAGGTGTACCGCACAAAAGATGGCTACACCGGTGTACTGGCCAAATGTTACGGTTCACTGACCCTGACCGGACAAAAAGGAGGCGATGGGGGCGATCCCGACCTGGAAGGAGCCAATGAAGGCTACTCGGGCTACATCCGTTCGTTGTTCTATTTGCAGGAACTCTGTACGGACAACTTCCTGATGCCGTCGAGCTCCAACGGTCTGCGCATGTGTCTCAACATGACCTGGGATGCCTCCAATGCTGCGGTTATCAAGTGGACGTACCAAAGACTGTACATGTCGATTGCCTATTGCGACGAGATCCTTCGCGAATGCACAGAAGGCAAGCTCAATGATCGTGGTTTGTGGAATGAAATGAAAGACGATTATCTGGCTTACCGCGCTGAGGCCCGCTTTATTCGTGCCTACTGTTATACGGTGCTTTGCGACTTATATGGTGGCGTACCCTATGTAGACGAGCATACAGGTGTGAAAGATATCCCGGTGCAAATGACCCGCAAAGAGGTATTCGACTACATCGTGAGAGAAGCCAGCGAAATTGAGAATGACTTGAAAGCCCCCGGACAGAATGTATACGGACGCGTAGACCGTGTATCGTTGTGGTTCCTGCTTTCCCGCCTCTATCTGAACGAGGAGTCGTGGATCGGCCAAAACGGATATCAGAAGGCGTACGACTATGCCAAGAAAGTGATCGATAGTAATACCTATCCGCTGGCGCGCGATTATCGTTATATCTTCTTAGCTGATAACAATACATGTAAGGAAATTATCTGGCCGTTGGTACAGGATGGATTGCGTGCTCAAAGCTCTGCAGGTACCAACTTCTTCGTAAAGGCATTTGTCAACGGTCCGATGGACGAACTCTACAAAACCGGCGTAGGAGCCAGAGGATGGGGTAATGTACGTTCGAAAACTAATTTGGTGAATGCTTTTGCTGCCGATGATGTGATATTCGACAAACAGGATACGTGGGGAAATAATAAAAAGGACAAACGGGCCCAGTTTATGACTGCTCTGCCGGGACAGCGTAAAGAAACCTGGGACGATAAATCGGCCATGACAAATACATTCACTTGTGGGTATGGCTATATCAAATGGCGCAATGTGACGAAGACCGACGAGCTTTGTGCTTCGGGCGATGCGTACACCTCCATCGATTTCCCGATGTTCCGTACCGGTGAAGCGTACCTGACTGCTGCCGAAGCTATTCTGCGTGGAGCAAGTGCATCGAAAAGCACTGCATTGGAGTATGTGAATGAGATCCGGATGCGTGCTTATATGTCCGACGATTATGCCAAGGCGGGTGTTCGTTCGGATGTATCGGGAAAGATCACGGAAAGCCAGTTGACACTCGACTTTATCCTGGCCGAACGTCAACGCGAATTGGCCTCGGAACTTACCCGTCGCACAGACCTGATCCGCTTCGGTAAATTTGCCAAAGGCAATAACTGGGATTGGAAAAATGGTGTACTCGCGGGCGGTGATGTGGACAATAAATATGTGCTCTTCCCCATACCGGATAGCGAACTGACCAACAACCCGAATATCATACAGAATGATGGTTATGCCAAAACAACTAAATAAACGGAACAATATGTCTATGATCAAACGGGTGGTCATGTCCTTCTTATGTGTATCTGCGCTGTCGCTCACAGCGCAGACCACACGCGAAGAGATCTATGCCACCATAGAGAAGAGTGCAGGGGTGTATTATGCCTATCCGGAGGTTCGCGAAACGTACACTCCGGTTCCCAAAGGATACAAACCGTTCTATATCAGTCACTACGGTCGGCATGGTTCGCGTTGGCTCATTTCGGATAACGATTACGCATCGGTCATGAAGATTCTGGACGAAGCCGAGAAGGCCGGCGCACTCTCTGAAAAGGGACGTGAGGTGCGTCGTCGTCTGGATATCGTCTGGGTAGATGCGGATGGAATGGGAGGGGAGCTTACTCCGCTGGGTGTTCGTCAGCACCGGGGAATAGCCGAACGGATGATCCGTAACTTCCCCGAAGTATTTCAAGGCAATCGTCAGGTGAGTGCGCGGTCCACAGTTGTGCCGCGTTGCATTCTCAGTATGGCTGCTTTTTGTGAACGGTTGAAAGAATCGGATCCTCAGTTGGAGGTAACCCGCGAGGTAGGTGAACGCTACATGCGTTATCTGAACTTCTGGGACGAGCCGGCGCGGCAGTTTACCGGACAAAAAACAGGATGGTACGAAGTGTACGAGCGTTTTCGGGAGGAGCACATCCAGCCCGCTCGTTTGATGAAGCTTCTTTTTACCGACGCTGATTACGTTGCCCGCCAGGTGAATGCCAAAGAACTGATGATGTCGTTCTACTGGATTGCTTCGGATATGCAGAACCTGGATGTCGATGTCTCTTTCTATGACATCTTCGAAAAAGAAGAATTGTTCGACCTGTGCCAGATACATAACTTTAAGTTTTATGTGTGCAATGGTACATCGGCCTGGGGAAAGGATGTGATTATGAATACCTATAAACCGTTGCTTCGGAATATTCTTGATTCGGCTGGTGAAGCGATCAAGAATCCGAATGTGGCTGCTACGCTTCGCTTCGGGCATGATGGAAACCTGACCCCCTTGGCAGGGATCCTCGAACTGGAGAACTGTGCGAATGTGGAGAGTGATCCTGCTAAATTTTATCAGGTATGGAGCGACTTCAAGATTGCTCCTATGGCCGGCAATGTACAAATCATATTCTTCCGCAAACCAGGTTCAAACGATATACTTGTTAAGTTTATGCTTAATGAGAAAGAGGTACGAGTACCGGTGAAGAGTGATATAGCACCCTACTATCACTGGGAAGAGGTAGAAAGATATTACAGGAAGAAACTATCCGAGTAGCTCGGAGATAAAAGAAAAAATCCACATGGTGATGTGGATTTTATTTGAAGTTAACAATAATAATAGGAAAGGTTGCATGGGTTGTGAAATCCGTGCAACCTATTTTTTAATTGCTTTAGTCTATCATGTCGAAACCGCAGTAGGGTACCAATACTTTCGGAATGCGAATGCCTTCGGGTGTTTGATTGTTTTCCAGCAAAGCAGCTACAATACGCGGCAAAGCAAGAGCCGACCCGTTGAGTGTATGGCATAACTCGGTCTTCTTTTCTGCCGTACGGTAGCGGCATTTCAGGCGGTTGGCCTGGTATGCCTCAAAGTTAGATACGGAACTGACTTCCAACCAACGCTTCTGTGCTTCGGAATATACTTCAAAGTCGAAACAGAGAGCAGAGGTAAAGCTCATGTCACCGCCGCACAAACGAAGGATGCGATAGGGAAGCTCTAATTTGTTGATCAACCCTTCTACATGGGCAACCATCTCCGTCAATGACTCATAAGAGTGTTCCGGGGTATCGATGCGTACGATCTCAACCTTAGAGAATTCATGCAGACGGTTCAGCCCGCGCACATCCTTGCCGTATGAACCGGCTTCCCGACGGAAACATTGGGTGTATGCACAATTCTTAATCGGCAGTGACTTCTCATCCAAAATCACATCGCGATAGATATTGGTAACAGGAACTTCGGCGGTCGGGATCAGGTACAGATCGTCCAAGCCGCAGTGGTACATCTGTCCTTCCTTGTCGGGAAGCTGTCCGGTGCCATAACCCGAAGCTTGGTTCACTACCGTAGGAGGCATGACTTCCATATACCCGGCATCACGGGCTTCGTCGAGGAAGAAGTTGATCAATGCCCGTTGCAGGCGGGCACCTTTTCCTTTGTACACCGGGAATCCGGCTCCGGTGATCTTTACACCGAGGTCGAAATCGATCAGATCGTATTTCTTGGCAAGATCCCAGTGAGGAAGAGCGTCGGCAGGCAGTGCTGTTTCCATGCCACCACTTCTTTCAATCACATTTTCTTCGGCGCTGCGTCCTTCGGGCACACTCTCATGCGCAAGATTGGGGATGGTGTATAGGATATTCTGAAGTTCGACAGAAGCATCGTTCATGGTGGCTTCCAGCACTTTGTTGCTTTCTTTCAATTCGGCCACACGGGTACGTGCTGTCTCAGCTTCCTCTTTCTTCCCCTCCTTCATCAGTTGCCCGATGGTTCTTGAGAGTGAGTTCACTTCTGCCAGGTTCTTATCTAATTCGTTTTGAGTAAAACGTCTTTTGTCGTTAACTGCGATCACCTGGTCGATTGTCTCCTTCGCATCCTTGAAGTGCTTTTTCTCCAATCCGCGGAGCACCGCTTCGGTGTTCTCTGTAATTTGTTTGATGGTAAGCATATCGTTACGTTGTTATAAGATTTTCATTTGGAAGTGCAAAGATAACGAAAAATAAGAAACGTTGTCGTTTCTGCATAAAAAAGAAAGGAGATACAATCGCTTGAATTGCATCTCCTTCTTTATTCGTATATTACAGGAACTTATGCCTCTGTAGCAGGAATAACAGATACAGATCTTTTATCTGCCTTACCTACTTTGAACTGTACTGTTCCGTCAACTAATGCGAAAAGAGTGTGGTCTCTACCCATACCGATGTTTTCACCCGGATGGAATTCAGTACCTCTTTGACGTACGATGATGTTGCCTGCTTTGCAAACTTCGCCACCGAATATCTTAACGCCTAATCTTTTGCTTGCTGATTCGCGGCCGTTCTTCGAACTACCGACACCTTTTTTATGTGCCATTTCTACTTGTTTTTAATGATTAAGCTACTACTTCTGTGATTGTTAACTCTGTGAATTGTTGACGATGACCGTTCAACTTTCTGTGACCTTTTCTTCTTTTCTTGTGGAAAACAAGTACTTTGTCACCTTTAACCATGCTGCTTACGATCTGGCAAACAACCTTTGCACCTTCTACAGTAGGAGCGCCTACGGTGATTGCACCGTTCTTGTCAACCAAAAGAACTCTGTCAAACTCTACTGTTGCACCGTTCTCAGCATTCTGAATGTGGTGAACGAACAACTTCTTTCCGGCTTCAGCTTTGAACTGTTGGCCATTAATTTCTACAATTGCGTACATTTTATATGATAATGTATGTTAGCTCCGTCGGGTGGTCTTTAATCACTTAGAGAACACTTGTTTACCCGGTTCGGAATAATCAGGGCACAAAAGTAATGCATTTATTTCTTTCGAACAAATATTTCTTGAAAATTATTTGACTGCTTCGACTGTATATCCTTTCTGTTTCAACAGATTGAGCAATCCTTCTGTTCCCGGGAGGTGTAAAGCACCTACGGCAATAAAGGTAGGAGCTTCTTTCAGGATATCCGGAAGTATTTTCGCCCAGTTCTTATTACGGTCGCTTATCATGGCTGCTTCTTCGTCAGGCGTCCAGTCACAGGGAGCACCGACTTTCTCTTGCGACAATTGGTACATGCCTTCCAAGTCCTGAGCCATGTAAAGATCGGTCAGTCGCTTGGCCTGTCTGAGGGTTTTATCCTGATCATTGAATATGCAGAGCAACTGTTCGGCCTGGCGTTTCAAGGAGGAACCGTTGTAGAGCAGGTCGAACTGGAATTGGAGTTTCTCCAGTCCGGCAACTTTCTTTCCTTTGCTCTGTGCCTGCATCTGGAAGAACATATCCAGCTGCTCTTGCGGATTGAAACCTGTAAAAGTCTTTAGGTATAAAATCACCACCATGTTGTTCGAAACGAAAGAAGGCTTTATCTTAGGCATCTGCTCGATGTCGAAGTTCATGTTTTCTTTGCAGAATTTATGAATAGCAATGTATTCATCCGGTGTAAAGAGGGATTGAAACGTAGTGTCACTCTGCGTTATCATCGCCTGTTGCATGGCTTTCATACTTTCAGGGTTCATCATTTCGGACATGCTGACCTCACCATAGACCTGTGATGTCTCGTCGAGTGCTTGTTGCATGCCCTCTATTTTGTCTTTGATGCTAAGTGATGCCAGATGGTGCGTGCCCATTACATACGAGGGCTTATCCAATCCGTTGCCCGAAACTTTCCATAACAGCTGCCCTTGCACATTGGCAGCAAGGAAACAGATCAAAAATAATCCGAAAATCTTTTTCATATTATATACTAAGCTATTATTCAACATTGAAGTAATCTTCCAGCTCTTTCTCAGCAGAGTTGTGTATGTTCTCGATGTCACGAATGATGATACCGTGTTCGAGCAATGCAATACGTGGGCATACATCGACCGTGTGATTCAGGTTATGACTGGAAATCATAACTGTGGCATTGTGCTCTTCGTTGTACTTCTTGAGCATATTCTTAATGATCGATTGCGAACTTGGATCCAGGAAGTTGAACGGTTCGTCCAGGATCAGCAACTGCGGGTAGTGCAGCATAGCCGAGATGATACCGATCTTTTGCTTGTTGCCTGCAGAAAAGTTACGAATGAATTTCTTTTGTCCGATAACCTCTCCGTTCATGAATCGTTCGAAGGGGGCCAGCCGCTCGTCTACTTCTTCCTTTTTGAGTCCATACATTTTACCGATGAAGTAAAAGTATTCTTCCGGGGTGAGGTAGTCGATGAGGAAACCTTCATCGATAAAGGCTCCGGTAATGCTCTTCCAATCTTCGCTTTTGCTCACGTCAATATCATTGATAGTGACAGAGCCGGCGTCGGCTTTCAGCAGATCGAGGATCAGGCGGAACAAGGTGGTTTTTCCTGCGCCATTGTTACCTACCAACCCGATCATGTCTCCCTGTTGGATGGTGTAGTTCTCTATATCTACGGCTCTTTTTTCGCCGAAGTTCTTTTGCAGTTTATTGATGATTATCATGTCTGTAGTGATAAACGGTTAGTGATTAATGATGAACTCTTACTTCCGGGTGTCTCTGAATCCTTCCATATTCTTGTACCGACGCTTCATGAAGCGCTGGTATACATTCTTGATCCAGATGTGTGCAGTCAGCACAAAGGCAATCCCGATACCCATCATGATCCATGCACCGATAATAGGACCGCAAAATGCATTCAAAATGGAATACAAGGCCAAAGGGATACCAAAAGCCACAAGTCCTATCAGGTTCTGGTATGCTGTTCCGGAATTCTGCCGTCCGCTCAATCCTTCGTTCAAAGGAACCGTCTTCACATTGTAAACGGCTAACTGGAACATCATGAAATAGAGTGGTCCGATGGAGAAGAAAGCAAAAGCAAAGGCATTAAGTAAGGTGAGCTTCCCCATGATGATAGCAGGTATCATCAAAACGAAAGGAATCACCACTCCTATGCTGTACAAGTAGTATTTGGCTTTCAGCAGACTGAAGATTGATTCTTTACGCGTCATCAATCCGTCGATATAGTTGCCTTCGTATCCCATGATCTGGGTGAGTATCACCATGCCGAATGCCACAAAGCTATAGATAGCGATGAAGTTCTTCATGAATGCTCCGTCATATATCTCCGAGAAGCTGAGCGCTGCTGAAAACAGAATCACAATGAGAGCGATCATACGCAAGGACGATTTACAACGTTTGTTACGGAACAACATTTTCAGCTCCAGACGGAAATACTCGCCTACTTCACCATACTGCTCCAGGAATTTGTATTCCGAAACGTTTTTAACCTTGGTATCCTCAACCTTATTCAACTCATTATAGATAAGTCCTGCCATTACACTCCGGTTGATGAACCACATCAAAGCGATAGCTGCCAGGATAGCTAAGAAGTAGAGTATATTTCCTTCGATAAAGCCATCGCCAACATTCATGAAAAAATCGCCTAACGGACTTTTCTCCGGTAAGAAGAGCAAGGCTGCCAAACCGCCGTAAACCACTCCCGGAAGGATGATCCACCAGATACGTTCGTTCATCAGTGTACGGCATAGCAGGTACCAGTAATTGTTGAATACCATCATCAGCCAGATACCTATACAGTAGGTGATTACACCTGTTATTCCGTAAAACTTCGTGACGCTAAGCAGGGCAAAAGGTACAAAGAAAAATAGCCAGAATATATTGAAACTACTTAGCCCCGACCGTATCAGCAGGAAATCGATAATGCGGTTCCGCTTCACCGGAAGCAGGAGGTAGGGTTTTACCTCCTGGGTCGGTGTTTTTTGGAACGGGAAGCGTATCAGGAAGTCTAATGCAAGCACAAAAATCAGTCCGGAGTTCATCACATGATAGGGCTCCAGGTTGTGAACCGACTCGGCTAATGCCTTGGCAAAGATGAATCCGAAGAACATCAGATACCCTGCCCAGAAGACAGCCATGAAGTACATCCAGAACTTACCGAAGCGGTTCTTTTCGTACATCGGATGCCGTTTGGCAGCCAACTTGCCATGTTTGCGTAACTCGTTGAACAGTGTTATCATTTCTTTTCAGGGCTTGTCATGGTTACTTCCAACTCATTGTTTTGTTTGAAGAAGTCGTCTGCAAATTTCTGAACGTCTTTAACCGTGATGTTATTGATGATTGTTTCGTAGTCCTTCACTTCATTCAAGCCGGTGAATACATACTCATTGATGGCATTTAACCAATAACCGTTCTCTTTCAGGTTTTCGGAATGTTTCTTCAACATATACTCCTTCACCTTATTGAGGTTCTCGGCCGACGGGCCATTCTTAGCCAGGTTCTTGGCTTCGTTAAAGATGATTGTCATCAACTTCTCTTTCTTTTCAGGGGCAGTGTCGAAGATGATCTGTAAGTATCCTCTGGTTTTCGGGAACTTGTCGAGATTTCCACCTACGTATACACCGTACGTACCACCTTCTTCTTCGCGTACCTTTTCCGTATAGATCAGGTCGAGAATCTGAGTAGTCATGCTCATCAGGATGTTACTTTTCAAGTCGTAGTTGCATGTACCGTTGTAC
Source organism: Bacteroides sp. (assembly GCA_031554665.1). Taxonomy (GTDB): domain Bacteria; phylum Bacteroidota; class Bacteroidia; order Bacteroidales; family Bacteroidaceae; genus Bacteroides. The sequence continues at coordinate 28,753 of JAVBVA010000069.1, forward strand.
AATACCAATACAGAGGCTTTCGGAGTTTCCTGCTCTTTGACGAATTCATTCTTGTAGGTACCCTGACGCATGTCGAGCTTGTTGTCCTTGAATGTTTCTTTGCGGTGAGTTACAGGCAGAGCACCGAGATATCCGGCAATCAGATCCTTATCTTTTTCAATGTCAATGTTTCCTACAAAGTAGAAAGTAAAGTCGCTTGCATCCTTGAAACGGTCCTGATACATGGACAGGATCTTATTGTAATCTATCTGGTCTACCATGTTGGCTTTCAGACGGATGTTACGTGGATGCTTACCATATACGGCCGACTGTATAGAGTCACTGAATGCTACTTGCGGATTCATTTCCATGTTCTGCAACGAGGCTTTCAGACGGTTCTTGAGTGAAGTGAATGCATCTTCGTCCTTGTGCGGTGCGGTGAACGAGAGGTAAGTAAGTTGCAACATGGTTTCCAGGTCTTTGGGTGAGCAATTACCCGATACAGCTTCTGTTAGATTGCCTACAGATGCTCTGGCCGAAGCCTTCTTGCCTGCCAATACTTTCTCCAGATCTACCCGGGTGAAGTTGCCCAATCCGCTTGTCGACATGACATCATTCAACTCTTTGATGTTGATGATCTCCGAATCGGGGAACAAAGAAGTTCCTCCCAGACTGACACTTCCCATCAGGATTTCGTCGGCTTTGAAATCGGTCTTTTTCAGAATCACCTTCACGCCATTAGAGAGTGTCAGTTCCGTAGCATCAAAAAGCGGGAACGGTTTCTGCGAAACGATCTTTCCTCCTTTAGGCATCTCTGCCATAAGTGGCTCGTCGGATACTTTATCGACGTATGCAGTCAGATCTTCGCTTTCTACTTTTTTGATCAATCCTGCCACTGCTTCCTTAGTCGGTAATTGAATACCCTCTTTGTCGGGTGCAAAGATAACCACCACTTGATTGTCTTCTCCCATTAAGCTCTGCATCATCTGATTCAGCATGCCAACCTGGATGTGAGGAGCTACCTGATTGACCAGGGCGTATTCGTTTTCGATACCCGGAATAGGTTCGTTATCGAGGAAGTTACGTACATATTGATTGACGTACTTATCATTCTTTTGTTTGTCGCGCTCATTGTAAGCTGATTCCAGATTGCGGAGATATTCGGCGCGGGCACGGGTATATTCTGATTCTGTGAAGCCAAACTTGCGGGCACGTTCCATTTCGCGCAGCAGGCTGGCGATCCCATTCTCTACTTCACCTTCTTTGGCCACAACAATGCCGGTGAAAGCATCTTTAGTTTTCGATACAAAGAATTCGCCATCGTATGCATACGCATAGATAAACGGAGGTGTAGCTGTTTGTGTCAATTCGTTGAGGCGGGCATTCAGCATATTACCAATGAGCGAAGCGGCATAGTCGTGAACCAGATAACCAATGTTTCCTTTCTGATCATCAGGCACTATATCGTGTTTGTAGAAAATCATGGCCTGGATGTTAGTCTGTTCTTTATCCTTTTCGATAATAACAATCGGTTCTTTGTTGTCGTTCACCGGATAGTACACCCGTTCGGCAGCGTTGGGCTGTGCAGGGATATCGGCAAACATTGTTTTGATCTTGGCTTCGATGGCATCTACGTCAATGTCGCCTACCACAACTACGCCTTGCAGATCAGGACGATACCATTTTTCGTAATAATCTCTCAATGTTTGATATTTGAAGTTCATCACTACATCCATGGTTCCGATGGGGAAGCAAGTAGCATACTTCGTACCGGCGTACATTTGCGGTAACATCTTTTCCATCATGCGGTAGTTGGCGCTCATGCGGGTACGCCACTCTTCATTGATCACGCCGCGTTCCTTGTCGATCTCTTTGGGGTCGAGAGTCAGGTCGTTCGACCAGTCATGCAGGATCAACAGGCAGGAATCGATGGCTCCGGGAGTAGTCACGGGCACATTCGATATGTTGTACACAGTTTCGTCTACCGATGTGTAAGCATTCAGGTTCTCGCCGAATTTCACTCCGATGCGTTCGAGGTATTGTTTCAGTGCATCACCGGGAAAGTGGGTAGTACCATTGAAACACATGTGCTCGAGGAAGTGTGCCAATCCCCGTTGGTTTTCTTCTTCCTGAATGGAACCAACCTTCTGGGCGATGTAGAAATCGGCCCTGTCGGCGGGTAATGAGTTCTTTCGGATGTAATAAGTCAATCCGTTTTCTAACTTTCCGATACGTACGTTCGGGTCAACCGGAATGGGAGGCATTTGCTGTTGGGCAAACGACTGCTGAAAGCTGCAACAAATAAAGAGTGCTGCAACAAATAAACTGCGAACTAAATGTTTCATATTGTAGTTGAATTAATTGTTTCTGATACTATCAGTCGGAGGGGGAAATGGAAAATCACAGGATTGTGAAAGTTTTTTTGGTTTACCGGAAGTTTTTTTAGTTTATCACAGAGGACACAGAGGATACAGAAAGTAAGGGTTTGCGTAGAGGAAGAATAGAACTTAAACTCTGTGTCCTCTGTGGTGAAAAGTTATTTGATTGCTTCGCGGATGCGAACCAATTTAGTTAGGAGACCTTCCAGCAAGTCGAGCCTCAGCATATTGGCACCGTCGCTTTTGGCGATGGATGGGTTTTCATGTGTTTCGATGAATAAACCATCGGCACCTACTGCCACACCGGCTTTGGCTATTGTTTCTATCAGTTGCGGCATGCCGCCTGTGACGCCTGCTGTCTGATTGGGTTGTTGCAGGGAGTGCGTTACGTCCAGGATCACCGGGAAACCTAATGTCTGCATTTCGGGAATACCCCGGTAGTCAACAATCAAATCCTGGTAGCCGAAAGTGGTGCCCCGTTCGGTCAGCATCACCTGGTTATTTCCTGCTTCTATTACTTTGTTGGCGGCAAACTCCATGGCAAGTGGAGAAAGGAACTGTCCTTTCTTGATGTTTACTATTTTCCCTGTCTGGGCAGCAGCAACCAATAAATCTGTTTGGCGGCAAAGGAATGCCGGGATCTGAAGCACATCCACATACTCGGCGGCCATGACGGCTTCTTCGGCTGTATGAATATCGGTTACCGTAGGTACGTCGAATGTTTCGTGCACCTTTCTTAATATCCTGAGTGCTTTCTCGTCACCTATACCCATGAATGAGTCCAGTCGCGAGCGGTTGGCTTTGCGGTACGACCCTTTGAATACGTATGGTATTTTCAGTGTATCGGTAATGGCTTTCACTCGTTCGGCAATACGCATGGCCATCTCTTCGCCTTCGATCACACAAGGTCCTGCAAGTAAAAAGAAATTGCCGGCGGGGTTATTTTTAAGTTCAATCATATTGAATTTAATTAGGTATGATAACTGTTATTCTTTCCGATAGTATGCCTATCTCCAACGGAAAATGTTTGGGGAGCAACCGTCCGTCCAGATCCACTGATGCATTCTTTGCACGAAGTATCTTGACTTTCTTCGTACGATAGCTTTTTACTACCTTGTGGTTCAGTATGCGGCGTTGAATCAACATCCACAGCCCGGACATGATTTGCAGGAACTCGGGCCGATAGATCACCGATACGTCGAGCCAACCATTGTAAGGCACAGCACTTGGAGTCAAACCGTACCCGCTGGCACTACCCACACACACCGTCATGATGCGTCCACGGATGTGCTCGTCGTTAATGCGCAGGTGCATCCGGTATAGGCTGCGTTCGAATATCAACAGGAAAAGAGCGGTGACGTACGAAAGGAATTTTACCCCCCAGAAGCGTTTCGTCTGGTCGGTGATGCGGACGATGCGGGCGCCCAATCCGATATTTACAGCATTCAGGAAGTATCGACGTTGGTGTTTATTGCCATCGAAATAACTGCAATAGCCTACATCAATCTTCTTGCGGCGGTTGTTGATGATCCAGTCTACTGCCGGTTTGTAGTCCATTGTCAGCCCCCAGTATTTGGCAAAGTCGTTCCCGATGCCATTCGGAATAATCCCAATGGCAATCTCATCCTTACGTTCGGCATTCGAATTCATGATTCCGTTCAGGGCGTCGTTCAAGGCGCCGTCGCCACCTACAATGACGATGGTGCGATATCCGTTGTTGGCAAGAATACCGGCCAGTCGTTCTACCGACCCGAATCCCTCGGACTGTACGTAATCGTAATTTACGCCTTTGCTGTCCATGTATTCCTTTATTTCTTTCCAACGTTTCTGTACCTTACGTGTACCGGCTTTGGGGTTGTATATAACTCCCCATTTTCCTGGCTCTACACTCATCTTGTTTCGTTCTTTATTTACAGGTTCTTTTTGTTGTCTTATTTTTTCTCAGACCAATCACACCGCCAAAGATATTAAACTTCTTCGAGTTTTCTTCTGACAAAGTCAATCTTTTCATCCATGGGTAGTCTGGCATCCATCCAATGGATGGTGAACCCCCGTCTTTCCATTCCCCTGAACCAGGTCATCTGTCGCTTGGCAAATTGATGGATGGCTATTTCCAGTGCAGCAACCATCTCTCCATAAGTCAGTTCGCCGATGATATGTTGAGTAAGGAATTTGTATTCCAGCCCATAATAGATCAAGTCGTCGGCAGAGACCCCTTCGGCCAATAATCGCCGCACCTCGTCTATCATGCCTTCGTCCAATCGTTGGCGCAGTCGCCGGCTGATCTTCTCGCGGCGAAGTTCCCGGTCGATATCCACCCCGATGATGAGACTTTTCAGTTCAGGGAATTCTCGTTCGGCTACCGGATTCCCGGCATAGTATTGTTCGATTTCGATGGCTCTGATGGCTCGCTTTACGGTATCTACATCGGTAGAGTTGTGCAGCGACTTGTATTGGCGCAATAGTTCGGTAAGCTCTTCCAGCGATTTATCGGCCAATTGCTCGCGTAGCTCCGGATTCTCGGGCACAGGCATCAGCCGGTAACCTTTCAACACCGACTCCAGATACATACCTGTACCTCCGCATACAACAGGCAGCCGGCCTTTTTGTTTGATGATTTCATACGCTTTCAGAAAATCACGCTGATACTCGAAAACATTGTATTTGTATCCCGGATCGGCTATATCAATCAGATGGTAGGGTACAGGGCGACCATTTACGGTGTAATCGTCCAGATCTTTTCCTGTACCAAGGTCCATACCCCGGTATATCTGGCGTGAGTCGGCACTTATGATTTCGGTGTCTAATTCAGCAGCCAAAGCGGCAGCGAAGGGTGTTTTACCCGAAGCAGTGGGGCCAAGTATGGCGATTAAATCATAGCTGGGCATGCGAGCTGATTTTAAAGTTACGCTACAAAGATAGTGAAAAGGAGGTGAATCTGTATATAGTGTTTGTCTTTTATTAAGAAAAGCTGTTGGCGAATAAAAGAACCCTTCATCAGGCAAGCAGATCGCTATGCATTCAATGAATCGAACCGATGCTCGTAGAGTAAGCCACAGATACTCGTAGAGGAAGGTAATTTTGGTTTAAAAGGGTCGATGTATAAGATGTGCATCTTATGCAGTATAACATGTACATCTTATACAGTCAAAGATGTACATCTCGTACAGCA
>JAVBVA010000041.1:0-19580 GCA_031554665.1 Bacteroides sp.
TGCTGTACGAGATGTACATCTTTGACTGTATAAGATGTACATGTTATACTGCATAAGATGCACATCTTATACATCGACCCTTTTAAACCAAAATTACCTTCCTCTACGAGTATCTGTGGCTTACTCTACGAGCATCGGTTCAATGGCTCTAATGATATCAAATACTTATCGTTATTTTTGCTAATTTTGCGGTTTGACTATTCATTTTCTACTATATTTGTACGATATTTATTTCGCCAATCTATAACTTCTTCCAATGTCAGTTATCTTTTCAGCCCCTATATTTGGTCCGGTACATTCCCGCAGGTTGGGAGTGTCGTTAGGGATCAACCTGTTGCCCGCCGACGGCAAAGTGTGTTCGTTCGACTGTATTTATTGCGAATGTGGTTTGAATGGCGATCATCGTACCCGTACCTCACTTCCTACCCGCGAAGAGGTACGTACTGCATTGGAAGAGAAACTTCGTGAAATGCAGGCCGAAGGTACAGCTCCCGATGTACTTACATTTGCCGGAAACGGTGAACCCACTGCACATCCTCATTTCCCCGAAATTATCGACGATACGTTGGCTTTGCGTGATACTTACTTTCCGAAAGCCAAGGTAAGTGTGCTTAGTAATGCCTCTTTTATTACCCGTCCGGCAGTGTTCGAAGCACTGAATAAGGTAGATAATAATATGCTGAAACTCGATACGGTCGACGAAGAATATATCCGCTTGGTCGACTGTCCGGCTAAGAATTATTCCGTAGCTACTATTATTGAATGTATGAAAGCATTCCATGGCAATTGCATCGTGCAAACCATGTTTCTGAAAGGAATGTATCGCGGACAAGATATAGACAATACTTCGGATAAGTACGTTCTTCCCTGGATAGAAGCTGTAAAAGAAATAGCACCCCGGCAAGTGATGATCTACACCATCGACCGGGATACTCCTACTATTGGTTTACTGAAAGCTACTCATGAAGAACTCGACCGGATCGTGAATCTTCTGAAAGAAGCAGGCTTAGACGCAACTGCTTCTTATTGACGGTATCCGAAATATATCAGGCTTGTTTATTGATAATATCTGTGGCTCTTTCCAACGCCATATTGATGTTCGGGCAGATGTTTTCCTTACCCAGCAGTTCATAGAAGCCCGATTTCTCCAAGACAGCATGTACGGCAGGACTGACGCCCGATAAAACGATGGTTGTCTTTTCTTTGTGCGACATCTTGCAGAGTGTAGTCAGGTTGTGTATACCCGTTGAGTCGATAAACGGAACCCGGCGCATACGGATGATACGTACTTTTGCATTATCGCCTAATTGCGCCATGGTTTCTTCGAACTTGGTGGCAATACCGAAGAAGTACGGCCCGTTGATTTCGTACACCTCTACCCCTTCCGGGATGATCAGATTCTCTTCGCGTACGGCAATATCAAGTTCCGAACTCGGGTCGATTGCATCTTTGATAACCGATATCTCGGTTGTTTCCATGACACGTTTCATAAACAGTATGCAGGCGATCACCAATCCTGTTTCGATGGCGATGGTCAAGTCGAAGATTACCGTCAGCAGGAAGGTGATGAGCAGTACGGTTACATCCGATTTCGGGTTCTTCAATAATCCCTTGAATGTACGCCATTCGCTCATGTTGTACGATACGATGACCAATACTCCTGCCAGACAGGCCATCGGAATGTACTTGGCAAGCGGCATGAGAAATAAGAAGATAAGCAACAGTACCACGGCGTGAATCATACCTGCTACGGGTGTTTTACCACCGTTATTGATATTGGTCATGGTACGGGCAATGGCTCCGGTAGCCGGAATACCACCGAATAAGGGAGTTATCAGGTTGGCTGCTCCCTGTGCGATGAGTTCCGTATTCGAATCGTGTCGGTCGCCCGTCACACCGTCGGCAACGGTAGCCGAGAGTAAGGATTCGATAGCTCCCAGTACGGTAATGGTGATAGCTACAGGAAACAGGTCGCGAATGGCTTCCCAGTTCAATGTGGGTACACTGGCATCGGGAAGTTCGGAATTAATGGTACTAAACCGGTCGCCAATGGTATCGATACAATCGATCCCTGCAAATGTTTTCAGCAGATATACTGCCAACGTTATACATACAATGGCAATCAACGACCCCGGAATCTTCTTGGAGAACTTAGGGCTGATGACGATTATGGCGATACTCAGAATGCTGACTACCGTATTCCACCAGTTGATGGTATCGAAATGCTGGAAGTAAAGCAACCATTTGCCTACAAAATCGCCCGGAACCTTTTCTCCGCCGAATGTCAATCCGAAGATATCGGCTATTTGTGTAGTAAAGATAGTTACGGCGATACCGCTTGTGAAACCTACAATGATGGGGTATGGAATAAACTTGATAATGGCTCCCATTTTGAAGACTCCCAACAGGACGAGCAATACACCCGCCATCAGTGTGGCTACAATCAGCCCTGCTTCTCCATATTGCTGAATAACTCCGTAAACGATCACAATGAAAGCGCCGGTTGGCCCGCCTATCTGCACCTTGCTGCCTCCCAACATGGAAATAATAAATCCGGCGATGATAGCCGTGATGATACCTTTTTCGGGAGTTACTCCCGAAGCGATTCCGAATGCAATGGCCAACGGAAGTGCTACAATACCAACGATGATACCCGCCATCAGGTCGGCTGTGAATGTTTCTTTCTTGTAATCTTTTAAAACCGTAAAGAGCTTCGGTTTGAATTCGAAAACTTTCATTTCCTTTATGTTTAAATATGTATATACCTTTGAGTTATCTGCGTGAAAATGAGACGGCAAAATTAGATAAAATAAATGTAATAATATGTTGTGAAGCATATAAATTGTTCGAATCATTCCTTTAAACAGGGTTATTCCGAACATAATCGCTATATTTGTGTTAATAAGAAGGGATATACCCTAAAATGCATTTATTTAATCTTTTTAAAAATAGACACCATTATGACTAAAAGTATCAAAGGGACTCAGACGGAAAAGAATCTGATGATCACATTTGCAGGAGAATCACAGGCCAGAATGCGCTATACTTACTTTGCAAGCGCCGCCAAGAAAGAGGGTTACGAACAAATCGCCGCTATTTTCGCCGAAACTGCCGATCAGGAAAAAGAACATGCCAAACGTATGTTCAAGTTCCTCGAAGGAGGTATGGTAGAGTTCACCGCCAGTTATCCGGCAGGTGTTATTGGTACTACGCTCGAAAACTTGTTGGCTGCTGCTGCCGGCGAACATGAAGAATGGTCGAAGGACTATCCTCACTTTGCCGATGTAGCCGAGCAGGAAGGATTCCATTCTATTGCTGCCATGTACCGTAATATTTGTATCGCTGAGAAAGCTCACGAAGACAGATACCGTGCATTTGTGAAGAACATTGAAACAGCACAGGTATTTGCCAAAGAAGGTGAAGTAATCTGGCAATGCCGCAATTGCGGATTTGTGAAAGCAGGTAAGGAAGCTCCTCAGGTTTGTCCGGCTTGTTTGCATCCCCAAGCTTACTTTGAAGTGATGAAAGAAAACATGTAAGCGCATAAAAATTACTTATTAAAGCGGCCTGTTCCCTTCTGTAGGAACAGGCCGCTTTTGTTACATTTTACCCTGTCAAACCGTACTATTTTCCTGTTGAAACTATGCTGTACGGCATAAAGAAACATATCATACCATTTTGTATAACATTTAAACTACCTGCCTTAACCAATTCCACCACGAGGTTTAACATGTGAACGGGATGTTGTCTGATGGATATATTAATTTTGTTTTCGATTCAAAGCGACTTTTCGAAAGATAAGAGTTGTCCGCGGACCGAATTTTAAAAACAAACCAATAGTAACCATTAAACAATGTACCATGAGGAAGACATTTTTTGACAAGTGTGCCCATACACATTTATGTAGTATCGCACTCATCCTTTTGCTACTCTTGCCGGCTATCGGCAGCCTTCGGGCAAGCACTACTCAAAGTAATACCGTTACAGGTGTCGTTCTATCGGCAACGGACAATGAACCGCTCATTGGAGTGAGTGTCCTTGTGAAGGGAACTACAAATGGTGCCATTACCGATCTGGACGGTAAATTTGCAATAAACAATGTACAATCCGGACAGACACTGGTCTTTTCGTACATCGGTTATCTCGCTCAGGAAGTGAAGTACACCGGGCAAACCATCAACGTATTGTTGAAAGAGGATACGAAAGTTCTCGACGAAGTAGTCGTAGTGGGGTATGGTGTGCAGAAAAAGAAATTAGTAACCGGTGCTACCGTTCAGGTAAAAGGTGAAAGCATTGCCAAACTGAACACTACGTCGCTGCTGCAGGCTATGCAAGGACAGACACCGGGTGTGAGCATCGCTTCTACTTCCGGACAACCGGGTGCAGACATGAAAGTAACTGTCCGTGGGTTGGGTACCGTAGGTAGTTCAGGTCCTTTATACCTTATTGATGGTGTAGGTGGTGATATTGCGACGTTGAACCCTGCCGATATCGAATCGATTGACGTATTGAAAGATGCCGCTTCGGCTGCTATTTATGGTGCGCAAGCTGCCAATGGCGTAGTGCTTATTACTACAAAAAGTGGTAAGGAAGGCAAAGGACAGGTTAGTTTTGATGCCTATTATGGTGTACAGAATGTAGCCCGTAAAGCACAAATGCTGAATGCACAGCAGTACATGACTATCATGGACGAGCAAGCATTGAATAGTGGTAATGGCGTTTACAACTGGGACAATATGACCTCTATTCATGACGCACGAGGTAATATCTATGATACCAACTGGATAGATGCGATGTTCAAAGACGATGCTACAATCGAAAGCTATACACTGGGTGTTACCGGCGGATCGGCTACTTCTACATATGCCATTTCATTGGGTTACATGAGTCAGGAAGGTATCGTAGGGGGTTCCGATGTTTCCAATTACGAACGTTATAACTTCCGCGTGAACTCCGAACACAAGTTGTTCAACAACTTCCTGAAAGTAGGCGAACAGGTGAGCTTTGTATATAAGAAAAATAGTGGTATTGATGTAGATAATCAGTACAACAATACGTTGAGAAGCGCTTTTGGTACATCGCCATTGGCTCCTATTTATAGTGATAACAATCCTTATTCTGAGTATAACAGTACAGAATTCAGTGACTGGTCCAATGGGGATGGTAATCCTTATGGAAACATGATGAGATATATGAATAATGAGAATAAGAACGGCACTTTTAGCGGCAATCTATATGCTGAAATAGAACCGTTGAAGAATTTGAAACTACGTACTGTATTTGGTGTTGTGTACGGTTCGAGCGAGTATCGCAGTTTCACACCGATCGATAAACTGTCGATATATGATACTACTCATTCTCTGACCAAGGTATCTCAGAATATGAATCGCAGTCTGGGCATGACCTGGACCAATACAGCTACCTACGATTGGAAAATAAGCGATCACGCCTTCAATGCTTTGCTGGGTATGGAAGCGTACCGGTACGAAGGTACTTACTTAGGAGCCAATAATGGTAGTTTAAAAGAAGGTTTCGATACATGGAGATATGCTTATATTAAAAATGGAACATTAGCATCCACAGCAGATGGTTTGGGTGCAGATGGTAACCCGCATGATGATGCACGTAGTGTATCTTATTTCGGTCGTTTTGGCTGGAACTGGAAAGAAACCTACATGGTGAATGCTACGTTACGTGCCGATGCTTCTTCTAATTTTGCCACTGGTAACCGCTATGGTTACTTCCCCTCTGTTTCGGCCGGTTGGACACTTACCAATGAGGCATTTATGGGGAACACACAAGAATGGCTCGATTTCCTGAAAGTACGTGTTAGCTGGGGACAAGTAGGTAATCAAAGTATTCCTCCTTATCGTTATCTGGCTCCGATGAAAAGCACAAACACACATTACTTGTTCGGTAACGGCGGGTATGGTGATGCTTCTTCCGCCTTGGCATCGAATTGGGGTGCTTACCCGAATCGGTTAGCCAACCCGGAAATATCATGGGAAACCTCCCAACAAACGAATATCGGTTTGGATGCCCGCTTCCTCAATAGCCGATTGGGTATGAATTTCGATTTCTACATCAAGGAAACCAAAGACTGGTTGGTAGAGGCGCCTATCCTGGCTTCAGTAGGTGCAGGAGCTCCTTATATTAATGGAGGTAGTGTAAAAAATACCGGCGTGGAGTTGGCGTTAACCTGGAACGACCGGATTGGCAAAGACTTTAACTATAACATCAGTCTGAATGGCGCCTATAATAAGAATAAAGTAGGAGATATACCTACAGAAGATGGTATTATCCACGGTTCGACCAATCAGTTGTATGACAATACCCCCGAATTCTACCGGGTGGAGAATGGTAAACCTATCGGTTACTTCTGGGGGTACAAAACAGCAGGTATTTTCCAGAATACTCAGGAAATTACAGATTGGATCACGGCAGGGAATGGTGTACTTCAGAGCGATGTGCAACCTGGTGACGTTAAATTTGTAGACATAAACCACGACGGTGTGATCAATAACCTTGATAAAGTGGATCTGGGTAATGGTATGCCCGACTTCACATACGGATTCAATCTCGGTTTCAACTACAAAAATTTCGACTTCTCTGTTGTAGCCAGTGCTGCTGTAGGTCAACAAATCGTACAGTCTTACCGCAATCATACTAACGTATACGCCAATTATACAACAGCTATCCTCAATCGTTGGACGGGTGAGGGAACCAGCAACCGGATACCTCGTGTAACCACACAGAACATCAACTGGCAGTTCTCTGACTTGTATGTCCAGGATGGCGACTATCTGCGTATCAGTAATATTACCATTGGTTACGATTTTGCCAAACTTATTAAAAGTAAAGTCATCAGTCAGGCTCGTTTGTATGCTCAGATACAGAATGCCTTTACATTTACCAAGTATGATGGAATGGATCCGGAAATCGGTTATGGTCCAAAAGAAGCAAACGATCAAAGGTGGGTTACCGGTATTGACCTCGGTTACTACCCCCGTCCACGTACTATTCTGGTTGGCGTAAGTCTTAAATTCTAACTATTAAATGCGCAAGAAAATGAATAAAATAAAATGTAATATAGTAGTAGCAGGCGCCTTTTGCTTAAGTCTGGGGATGAGTTCCTGCGCTGACAGCTTCTTGAACGTAACATCTAAAACGGAATCTACCACAGGTACTTCCTATAAAACTGAAAACGATGTGTGGCGTGCGCTGATTGGTTGTTACGACGGATGGCGCCAAACCTCTTCGGCTATGGGTATAGGTTTCTATATGGGTGCCGAAGTGATGAGTTACGAATGTTTCGGTGGCACCGGTAATGCCGACGGACGCGGTTATCAGGCTATCGACCGTTTCGATATCTCGCAATCGCCTGCCGACCTGAATCTGTTCGAAACAGATTGGAAGAATTATTATGCAGCCGTGTATCGTTGCAACGAGTTGATCAGCCGTGAAGAACAGGTTGAATGGAAAGAAACGAACAGTAAACGTGGAACGTACATGGGCGAATGCCGTGCCATTCGTGCACTGCTCTATTTTGATATGGTACGTCTTTGGGGTAACATTCCTTTGTACGACCAACCGGTGAACGAAAACCGTCCACAGGTTGACCCGTCGGAAGTATACGACCTCATCTTTTCGGATTTGACGTATGCCATCAATAATATTCCTGCCAATGCTTATCCCAAAGCCGATGCAGCAAACAACGACGGACACATTACCAAATATGCTGCCGAAGCGCTCTTCGCACGTGCGTATCTTTACTATACGGGTTATTACGGAACAGAGCCGGCAGGTGTTACCAAGGCCGCAGCACTGACGGCGGTAGAAGATATTATTTCTTCCGAAGAATTCCAGTTGGTTGACGAATACAAGAAATTATGGCCGGCTTCTTCGGCAGGTGTAGCCGAGATCAAAGATATGGCAACCTTGCTGGGCGACTATGCCGGCGATGGTAACAGTGAAACCATTCTGGCTCTGAAATTTACCAGTTCACAAGATTACAACGGAAACAACGACGGTAACCGTTGGCAGGTAATGGTAGGTATGCGCTCGCTCAACGCAGCTCCTTACGGAAAAGGTTGGGGAGGACTGACGGTGAATCCTTCATTCGTAGATGAGTTTAAGGATGGTGATACTCGTCGTAGCGCGTCCATCATTGACTTGGCTGGCGAAGGGATTACTGCATTGAAAGACTTCGCAAACAGCTATAAAGACCAACGGGAGTATACCGGTTATACTGTGAAGAAGTATTCTCCGTTGTGTTTCAAAGATGGTACTTCCGCATCGAAACCCGATGGTACGGGCGATTTCCAGACGGCCAATCATCAGGATTATGTGATTGTTCGCTATGCCGATGTATTACTGATGGCTGCTGAGCTGGGAAGCTCCAGTGCTCAGACTTATTTCGACCAGGTTCGGAAACGTGCTTTCACTACAGAAGATGGTATTGGTTCAGGTTATTCGCAACTTACTGCTACCCCGGCGAACATTATGCAGGAACGTCGTTTGGAATTTGCGTTCGAAAGCATCAACTATTGGGATCTGCTTCGTCAGGGAGTAGATTATGCGGCTAACAAACTGGCGCTCGAAGCTTCTGTTTTCAGTGCTGGTAACGCAGATAAAGTAACAGTCAAAGCCGATCGCGTTCGTGCAACGAAGGGTCTTAGCCAGATTCCTTATAACCAGATAACACTGGCTAACGGTACACTGAAGCAAAACGAAGGTTGGTAACCAGTGATGTAAAACAATTAATATCAAGAGAATATGAAATTGAAATCTTATATATATTCATTCATGGCAAGCACAGCATTGCTTTTGACTGCCTGCTCACCCGATGAGTTTGATCTGGGTGCAAAAACATACGTATCTGATGACTTGGTACAGGGCTTGGCTTTTACCGTTACTCCCGATGCGCAAGATCCTAATACGATACATCTGAAATCGCTTATAGAAGGTGCGACACCTCTCTGGGAAACACCACAAGGACGTTCGCAGAAAGCTACGATGGACATTGAATTACCTTTTGCAGGCGACTACGAAGTAACTTTTGGTGTGATGACACAGGCTGGCCCGGTGTACGGTCCGGCATATAAGTTTAACATTGCATCGAATAATTTCAATATGCTGAGCAATGAAATATGGTCTAATCTGGCTGGTGGTGTAGGCAAAACCCGTAAATGGGTACCTATGGATGGTAACTACGGCATTGGCCGTTGCACCAGTCCGGTGATGTATATGAGCCCTACGGATGTAAAGAACGATGGTTCGAATATTACCGATCTGATGTTTGGTAGTGCCAACTGGACACCCAACTGGGATCCTGGTTTCCAGTCCTGGTTGATTGGCGCAGACGATCCTTACATGAAATCGTATATGACTTTCGGCCTCGATGCTACCAATGGATGTACAGCCCAGGTATTCCGCAACGATGCGAGTGGTGGCACCCTGATGAATGGAAAATTCGTTCTCAACCTTTCAGATGTTAAACATCCGACCATTACTTTCGACAATTGTTACTTGCTGCACAGTGCCGGTTTGGATGATCTTTGTAGTAACTATACCGTTAATCTGCAGATCATAGAACTGACACCTTACCTTCTTCAGATTGCTACCATGCGTACCAACAGCGAAGGCCCCTGGTGGATTGTGTGGAACTTCATCTCCGAAGAAGCTCAGCAAGATCCTTCTTTGATCCCGACCGATAACCCGGGCTTGCTCGAAACATATCCGGTACAAGAACCCGAATATGACAACCTCAGCGAATCACTCTTTACCATTGCAGGCCCCAGTGCCATGTATGTTGCTACAGCTACTACTTTCCTTCTTAATGAAGATGCTCCTTATGATTGGATGTGGTGGAACGGTGCAACCGGTGCATGGGAATCGAATGGTTTCGAAGGCGCCGGAGACTATACTGTTACCTGGGCTCCTGCCTTTACCGATGCCGGCGATTTCGTGATGAACCTTTCGAAGACAGGTACTGCCGGAACTTATTCCTGCGAGTTGGAAACGGTAGCCGGAAGTGCAGCTCCTACATTTACCATCAAAGGCAATAAACTTCTCTTCTCTGAGAAGATTACTTTGCTTTCTGTAAAGAATGATTATACGACCGTTGAGATTCGCGATAGTATATTTACCGTGATGGCCTGCTCACCGGATGACAGCAAGGTGGTATTAGGTATTCCGGCCGGAACAGATGGAAAGGGAGTGGTAAACCGCTATTTGTGTGCCAATCTTACGATTAAACCGATCACATCCGAATCGGGACCTGTCGTGATTAAAGTCGATAATTCCAAGATAACTCCTTCTGTAGAGGCCGATAAATACCTCCGCGCCGAACTGTACAATCCGTGGGGTGGCGATAAAGCATGGCCTATCGACATTTCAAAAGTGAAGTTGAAGAAGAATCAGAAGTTAGTCATCAAGTTCAATCTCGGTGGAATTACCTGGAAAGACGGCGCCAATCCGAAAGCTGCGCTCTGTCACAATATAGGTGCCGGAATCTGGGAACCTGCCTGTTTTGAAGATGCAGCAGCTGTGAACGTGAATAAGGGCGGTGAGACAACCGTAACATTTACCAATACAACGGGTGCTACTGCGAACTTTGCCACTGCTCCGAGCTGTGTGACTATTGCTATACAGATCGACGGTTTGGTTTCAGACCCGCAACCGTTCGACGCTTCAGCGGTTACGATTGAAGTTACTTCAATGACTATTGAATAATCACATTAAAGTATTTAGTATATGAAGACAAAAATATATTTAGCCATTATATCACTCATCATGGGGCTCTCATTAGTCTCATGCGAGGACGATAATGACTTTGCGATCTCTACAACACCTATTTTGACCGATTCGTCTGTAGTAACAGGTTCATCGGATGTTACAGCCACTACAGCCACGTTGCATGGAACGGTAGACGGATTGGAAAAGATGGCTGCCAGCTCATATGCAGTGGGTTTCTATTATGGTTCCACGCAGGATGCGCTTACCGAAAATGTAACCACTACACTTGCCGATGGCGCATTCGCGGCCACACTGACCGGCTTGGTCAATAATTCTACGCTCTACTACCAGGCATTCGTACGTCTGCAAGGTAAGGTGTACTTTAAAGGTCAGGTGAAGAGCTTGATCACGACCAATGCCAAGGCAGTTACCAAGGTGGCTACAGAGGTCGATTATGCTTCGGCCACACTTGGCGGAACGTTGACCGATTATCCGGCCAATGCCACTTGCGGTATTGTGATCTCTACTTCGGCCGATGCAGAAGCCGTTCGTGCCGGACTGATCGTTAAGGATGCAGCAGCTTTATCGGGTAACTTTGCTATTGCCCGTGGCGGTTTGCTTCCCAATACAACGTATTATTATGCTGCTTACCTCAACCTGGGATCCGGCGTGGTTTATGGTAACGTGGAAAGCTTCACTACAGCTGCTTACACTTTCGATATTGACAACGATCTCGTTGACTTGGGCTTGTCGGTGAAGTGGGCCCGTTTCAATGTAGGTGCGAAGCAGGCAACCGACCTGGGCGGTCTTTTCGGTTTTGGCGATCTGACCGGTTGCAACAACAGCATTAACGTAGACGATTATCCTGCTACGACGGATACGTACAAAACAGAATATGACATTGCCAATGCAGTATATGGCGGTAAGGTGACGTTGCCTACGGCAGCCGACTTCGAAGAACTGTTCTCGGTTTGTAAGTCAGAGTGGACACAGCAAGATGGTGTAGCCGGATTTAAACTGACAGGTCCTAACGGAAACTCGATCTTCCTCCCGGCAGCCGGATCACGCGTGATGAACGAGGTAGCCGATCAGGGTGCGAAAGGATTCTATATGACAGGTACGGTCAATCCGTCGAACTCGAACTTTGCCATCAGCTATGAATTCGGTTCGGGTATGCATACAAAGACTACAACTGCCCGTTATCAGGCGGTTGCCGTTCGCCCGGTTTCTACTTCTAAAAACGTGAAGTTCGAGAAAGAACTGCTTTATAATACTTGGGAAATCGACTTGACTACCGATGGTTCTTATTCTACCTTCCCCGGACCTTCTTACTTCTATGGTACAGACGATTCCTGGGCTACGGTGACCAATAATGAACCTATCATAGGCGACATCTGGAGCTGGTTGCCCGACTTTGCAGGCAATGCATGGGTTGTAGGAAGCGCTGATAACTGCCGTGGTTACATGACCCTCTCGGCCGATGGCAAGGTGGTTGTTTCGCAGGTCACTTCAGAGGGTACTTTTGTCGAAAGCAACGGAACATTTACCATTAACGAAGTCGATAAAACCCTCACGCTCACTACCGACATCTTGGTTCCGGCCAACTATACTTCTACTTATGTGAATAGCAAGAAGACCGATATTAAGATTCTGTCTTTGACCAAGTCGTCCTTGCAGCTTGCCGTGGTACGTACCAATGATCCCTGTCTGCTTAGCATCAACTACGTTCCGCAGATGGAGAAATACGGTTATGTAACCAAATTGACTTGCTATGGTGGCGGTGATGCTCCCGATGCATGGAACTCGGCTACTCTTGTCATTCCGGGTGGTGAAGCCGGTTTGGGTACACATACGATCACGTTCAATGCACAGGGTCCTCGTACCAATGGTCAGGTGTATATTCTTGATATCGAAGGTTATGCTGCAGCTTACCCCAAAGCATTGGTGCGTATAGAGAGTATCAAGGCCGATGGCAAAGAGGTTAAATTTGATGGGAACAAGTTCTTCTATGGAGACATTGAAGGGAAGGGTAATTACCGCATTGAATTGGCAAATATCTGGGGCGCTGGTCACAACGACAGTTGGGATGGTTTGAAGGATACACCGTTCAGGAAAGACGGAGGCGAAACAACCAATGAGACAGCTTTGGCCTTTAACTCTACCTTTGAGGTGAAGTTCACTGTTGCCTCCATCACCAGCAATGGTACGGGTACATACACACCCAACCTGATCACTATCAACCCTTCATGGGGAGGTACGTGGGGACACAATAACGGTGCTGCCTTCCAGGTAAAAAATGAAGGTGGAAAGTATTCCATTGTCAATCCGTCATTAGCCATTAAGTATGAGACGGGCGATCAGGCAGCAGGTTCCAGAATGACTTATGTTCAGGTGGACAACTTCCATGCTCTCTTCCCAGGCGCACATGCTACCTTGGACGAACTTTCTCTGGATGGTAAGAGGGTTTCATTCGATGCAACGAAAGTGCCGGATGCAGTAGATGGCTCGAACTATCGTTTGGAACTTTGGAACTGTTACGGAGCTACTTCGGGTGCCGGTTGTGCGTTTGGTACTCCGGATGGAGAGATAATCAAAGAACTGGGTTTCAGTAGCTCTATGGAATTGAAGTTTACCTTCCATAATCTTTTCTCAATACCCAATTGGTAATCATTTATATATAAATACATTATGCGAAATACGATTAAGCAATTGAATGCTACTCTGATACTTTTGGTGGCATTGTCATTTTCCTTCTTTGTAGCTGCCTGCTCTGGTGACGATTCGGAGCCGAAGGATACAAATGTCCTCATAGCCGGGTCGGAAATGACTTTCTCCAAAACCGGAGGAACAGAATTTCTTTACATCCGAACCCAAGCAACATTGGATGTGAAAAGTAGTGACGAGAGCTGGTGCCGGGTGGTACCAGCCGCCACCGCCTCGACCATGACCCTGAAATATTCGGTTACGGTAGATGCAAACCCTGATACCAGTGATCGTTCGACTACAATAACCGTGACAGGAAGCGGCAGCACACAAACCATCAACATATTGCAAACGGCTAACGATGGGTTAATTGTAGCCCAAACAACCTATAATGAAGTAGTGGGAGGTGGTACCGACATACAAGTGAAGCTCACTACCAATGGAAAAGTGTCTGTGACCTGCAACGATAGCTGGATTACCCAGGTAACCACTCGTGCCATGGCCGACGAGACCCTGACCTTCAAGATAGCATCTAATTATGGTCAGCCTCGTACCGGAACCATTACATTCACTTTGGGTAGCTTGACGGAAACCGTAACTGTAAACCAGCTTGCCATCAATCTTCCGGATTCCGGAATGGAGAGCGATGCCAAGACATTGGCAGCTAAAATGTATGCCGGTTGGAACATCGGGAATACACTTGAGGCATATAGCGGTAGTACACCCAGTGAAACAGCCTGGGGAAATCCGAAAATCACCGAAAGCTACATCCAGAAAATAAAAGCGCTCGGCTTCAATGCCATACGTCTGCCTGCTGCCTGGAATGGATATATAGAAAATGCAGAGACCTACAAAATCAAGGATAGCTGGCTCGACCGCGTAAACGAGGTGGTAGGCTATTGCGTGAACAATGATATGTATGTCATCGTCAATATCCATTGGGATGGCGGTTGGTTGGAAGAAAACTGTACCCCTGCCAAGCAAACGGAAAACAACAAGAAGCAAAAGGCCCTGTGGACACAGATTGCCAACAAGCTGAACCACTACGACGAGCATCTGCTCTTTGCCGGCGCCAATGAGCCCAATGTAGAAAATGCCGAGCAAATGACCGTACTGAAATCGTACCTGCAAACCTTTATCGATGCCGTACGTGCCACCGGAGGAAACAATGCCGTGCGCAACCTCATTGTACAAGGACCCAAAACGGATATCAGTACAACGAATAGTTTATTTGGTGCTATGCCCACCGATGTTGTTGCCAACCGGTTGATGGCCGAGGTGCATTACTACAATCCGTGGACATTCTGCGGCTTGGAACAGGATGCCGACTGGGGTAAGGCGGCTTATTTCTGGGGAGATTACAAAGTGCCCGGTTCCGACCGCAATGCTACGTCGGGCGACGAAGCCGAGATGAAGTCATTGTTTGCCAAAATGAAGACTCAGTTCGTAGACAAAGGTATTCCCGTTATTCTGGGCGAATATGGTGCTATCACCATGCGTACCGGATTGGGCGATCTTCAGGAAGCCCATAACAAATCGCGCAACCAGTGGGACGAAACGGCAACGCGCGAAGCCAAGAACCACGGATTGGTTCCCTTCTATTGGGAAACAGGTGGTGTGGTGAATCGTGCTACAGGTGCTGTAAAAGATAGTTATGCCATGGATGGCATCCAGAAAGGTGCCCAAGCAGGTACATATCCTTATTAAGTTATAGAGTATCAAGGTAGATTCGTTTTTAGGTAGAAAGATTGTATTCTGGAAAGTGGAAGCCGCTTGGAACGTTTGTTCCGGGCGGCTTTTTTGATCTCTTTTTCGCACTCAGGAACCCTACAAAAATGCAAACCAATCTCCCACCTTCCACCTTTTGATTTAACTATTTGTTTTTCAGTGTGATAAATGTGTGGTAGATTGAAATCATCTCCCACCGCATCTCCCACCTCCGTCACTAATCTATGCTGTAAGCATCTAAAAACGTAAACATAATCCAGTAAAATAAGGTTGGAAATGGCGCTTTGAAAGGTGCTACACGTTTTTTTGAAAGCTGTAGCACCTTTCGGAAAAAGCTGCTAAACATTTTTTTGAAAGCTGCAGCACCTTTTTTTTCATCGTTTCAAAACAAGTTTTACATAGCTTGTTCATCGATTTTACATCGCTTGTTAATGCACTTTACATTACTTCATAATTGGTATTACATTGCTTGTAAATCCACTTCTCCTCGCTTCATAATGGGGTTTTCCTCGCTGGATCAACCCGTTCTCCTCGCTGGATCAACCACTTATCTTCGCTGGATAAACCTATTTTCTTCGCTTCTTCCGGATGGTTTAATTAGTATAAAAGTGTCGTATAAAACTGTTTTATTTATCATATTGTATGTTTTGTTGTTTTTATTTTGTAGTTAAGTCGCGATTATTGTATTTAAGTTATTGTAAATGAGTGTATTTGTGTTTTTGAATATGCGTTAATTTAATCGATATATTGTATTCCGATTATATATTCGTATTTAGAATAAAAATAAATAACGAATTACATGAAAATAACTGCTATTGCAGTTGTGTATATCGAATATATGTGTTATATTTGCATTGTGTTCATGACGTAATAAGTTGGTATAGGAAATAATATCGAAACAAGGTGTTGTATATGAGTTGTTTATTTATGGTAATCAAGCACTCGAAATAAAGAGTCGATCCCTTACCTCTCCTGTATTTTCTTTGAGCGATGGTACATGTCTTTGGAAGGCATGAGCCGGGACACCGTTCGCATTGCGCTTAAATTTATAAAGTGCAACGGTGTCCCGGCTTTTCGTTCTCCCGTCTGAGAAATTTAAATCGGTCGTACCTGTTCGTTGCAGGCGTGTTTTTCTATGAATCCGTATGGGTTCGTACAGGGGATTCCTTTGCCCTGCAGGAAGGTACCGGCCACAGTAACAAATGAATTAATACAAGTAACAATGAAAACAAACAGTAAAGCATGGGATGTAATCCTGAAAGTAATTATCGCGGCAATTAGTGCGCTGGCTGGCGCCTTGGGTGCGAATGCAATGATCGTGTAAACCAATAAAGGTATTCCTTTGCCTTGGCGCCTGGAGAAGGAATACCTTTTCATAAAATGAACATTAAACAATTAAAAAACAATATTATGTCAAAGGTACTCAAAACCTCCATGCCGGTAGTAGAAAATTCTGCTGAGTTCTATAATAACTTTATTGTAAAAGAAAGCTATGAGGAATATGATTCTTATGGTAACCCAACTTATGTAATCAAAGATGACAATACAAAGATTGTTTATATATGGGGTTATAATAGACAGCATTTGATAGCTGAGATTAAGAATGCAACTGGTTTTGATGTATGTATGGCTGTAGGAGGAGTGAATGGAACTGGGATATTGGATGCAATTACTTATGACGCGGTTATGACCGATAATAATTGGGGTTACATCACGAAGTTACGAACTCATTCAAGGTTAGCCAATGCGCATGTGACAATTTACAAGCATAAGCCCTTGGTTGGAATCACTGAAATCATTGACCCGACAGGAGTATCGACACATTATTCGTACGACAACTCCGGACGGTTAGAAAATACCTTTATTGAAGAAAAGTTACCAACTAAGAGTTACAAATGGGCCATTGACCATTATCAGTATAATTATAAAAATCATTAATACTTGAGAATTATGAAACGATATATTTTATTCATACTATTTACGCTGAGCAATATCCTTGTAAGCGTATACGGGCAAAATCCTATCATAGTAAATCCTATATTCCCGGATATAGTCATTACTATAGACCACACGTTGAACCTGAATCAGAATTTTATTTTTAGAGTCATACCTACTGTCAAAAGAGAATATGCTAGTTCTCTGAGTGCTGATGAAGCCATAAAGACAGTTGTCTATTATGATGGATTGGGTCGTCCGACACAAACAATCAATTTGAGGGCCAATCCGGACAGGGACGATATTGTGACTTATCAGGCATACGATGAATTCGGACGTGAATCTAACACATGGCTTCCAATAAATGTTTCGGAAAATATTGGCGCTTACCTTGATTCTACCACTTTTGTAAGTAAAGCCCGAAATGTATACACAGGTGAAAACAAGCCTTATTCTAAAACAGTTTATGAGACGGCTGTTTTAGACAGAACTCTGCAAGAGTTCGGAGCCGGACAAAGATGGCAGGATGGCGGGAAAGCAATATCCATGAATTACCTGACCAATAAAGCGCAAGGTAGCACTCCGGGAATTTCCGATTCCTTGGTATGCCGACGCTATATTATATCCGATGACCGGACAAAGGTAGAAATCAAACGGGTGGCTGATTATTCTCCGACTACTCTCTATGTAACCAGAGTGAAAGACGAAGAAGCCAACATTGTTTATGAGTTTCAAAATAAGATCGGGCAGTTGATACTTACCCGTCAGATAAATAATGGAAAATTTCACGATACTTATTATGTGTACGATTCGTATGGTAACAAGCGGGCTGTGCTTCCTCCGGAAGCTACAGATGCGTTAACTACCATGTCCGTATCCTGGTCGGAGGCTACTACCTCAATCAGTCAATTGGCTTATCTGTACCAATATGATAGTTCGAACCGTTGTATCGCTAAAAAGATGCCGGGAGCGGGTTGGGTGCATTATATTTATGATAAGGCCGATCAATTGATTCTTTCTCAGGATAGCGTTCAACGTACAAAAGGCATTTGGTTTTTTACCGTACCCGATGCTTTAGGAAGAGTTGTACTTACCGGTACTTGCACTAACTTGATGAACTACAAAGCCAGTCCATTGGACAATAGTGCAGTAACTGCTCAGTGGGTGGGAACAGCAGGTACTTACAAAGGATATGCTATCAATAATTTTGTACCTGTAGGCCATAAAGTATTAAGTGCTAATTATTACGATGGGTACGACTATCAGTTACTTACCGGTTATTCCGGTCTGGGTTATAACATACCTGCTTCGGACTATGGCACCCAGTATACCGAAAGTTATAAAGGGTTACTCACAGGAACTTATATAGCCGAAGCCGGTTCAGGCGCCACTACTCTATGTTCGGCTATGTATTATGACTATCGGAAGAGGTTGGTCCAATCTAAGTCGACTAACCAGATAGGTGGTACGGAAGCAGAATACATTGGATATACTTTCACCGGAAAACCCCTGAAAAAGATGCATGTACATACTCCTGGTGGTGGAAGAGCTGCACATACGGAGTACTATACATACACATACGACTATATGGAACGCTTGAAAGAAACCAAACATAAACTGAATGCCGGCCCGGAAGTTGTATTGGCGAGTAACACGTATGACAAGTTGGGCCGGTTGAGCAAGGTTGTTCGCAATGGCCGTGCTGATCTTACTGAGGAGTTTAACTATAATATTCGCTCATGGGTAGATAAGATAAGTGGCACACAGTTCGCTGAGGATTTGACATATACTCTTAATGGTAATATCAATAAGATGGATTGGACACTGAATTCTCAGAAGCGTAGTTATGAGTTTGTATACGATAGTCTCTCCAGAGTTAAAACTGCAACCTACACAGGTATAGGTTATGAGAAGTATGGCACTGCATACACATATGACAAGCAGGGTAATATGCTCAGTCTCCAACGTTATGGAAAGACAGCAGCCGGAACGGGAAGTACCAGTTATGGACTTGTTGACAATTTGACAATGAAGTATGCAGGCAACCAACTGACCAATGTAGTTGAAGTTGGGTCTAATGTATCATTGACAGAGTCGAACGATTTCAAGAGATATTCTCCTTCAAGCGTCAATACAACATATTTCTATGATGGTAATGGGGCTTTGACAAAAGATTTGAATAAGGGGATCTCTGATATTTCGTATAATATGCTATCTTTGCCTGAGCAGATGGATATCAAGAGTCCTGTTGCAGAAGCGAGGAATATCTATACTTATTCAGCCGATGGCAAGAAGCTGAGAGTGGTGCAAAAATGGAATTCCAATTATTCTACTGCCCCGACGATTGGTTCGGCCATCAACGTGAGCTCTTTGAATAATACGAAGACCACAGAGTATGTGGGAAACATGATTTATGAGGGTACGGGCAGTAATGCTACTGCTTTGAAACGTATTCTTGTAGATGGAGGATATATTGA
>JAVBVA010000048.1:0-27175 GCA_031554665.1 Bacteroides sp.
CAAGTATAGTGACAAGGAACTGGATAGTGATCGAGGGTTGAATTTATATGATCATGGGGCGAGGTATAGGTTTGTTGATGTACCTCCTTTTCTTACGATGGATCCGTTGGCGGAGAAGTATTATTCGATTTCGCCGTACGCTTATTGTATGAATAATCCGCTTAAGTATATAGATCCCAATGGGAAATCACCCTATTATAATAATCATGGAAAGTTCCTAGGAGTGGATGCAGGAGGTTTTTCAGGTCAAATTATGATTGCTGACGAACATGTCTTCAGGTACAATATAGCAAATAATGTTACTAGCTCAGAAACGAGTTTTATACAGGATGTAAAGTTATCCGCAAGGAGCCTATCTTCAATATATACCCATATTATTCAGCAAGCAGGCTTTTCTACAGATATGCTTGAAAATAGTACTATTGCTGTCAAAGGGGAAAAAGACACATTTGGTAATCCTGGTAAAGTGAATTTCTTATCAACAGATTTTACAGTGAAGGAGGGGAGCAAATTTAAAATTTCTCTCCAAGAAGGCGAGTCTTCAAGATTACTATTAAACACTGTTGAAAATACAATAAGTGCTATTGGAGATCATGAATATACAGGACATGGGATTATGAAGAAAGGCACTTGGAATAATAATCACTCAGAGGTTTATGAGCATCAAATGCAACAACCCACTTTCGAAGAAACCACTGACGTCTTTAAAAATCATATTATAAGATCATATCAAGATTATTTAAAAGAAGAATTTAAAAAATGATGAGAATTAACTATTTTATTGTAATGATAATCCTCTATTTTTGCAGTGCTTGTACCTGCAAAAGAAGTGATAAAGCAATAGAGGAAGTTAAAAGTAAGGAGGAGATTATTGGTAGAATAGATAAAGCATATATAAATCTTCATCTTCCTATTGATAAGAAAGAAAAAAGTCGGCTATTTTATGAGTGCAGCATTGTTAATCGCACCAGTAGAAGCGCCACTTTCAAATTTCACTTCTTCTCATTTGAAGAAAAAAGTCACAAGTTATATGCTGAAACAATAGAGTATGATTCTATTGCATTAACAGTTAGATCCGGAGAGAACAAAATCGTTGAAGTAGCACCTGGGCAAACCCGGAAAATTGATTTTTGTGTAGACTTTACAAGTAATCTATTAAACCAAAAAGACTTAAATAATTATCTTTTTCAAATTGATAGTTTGGCTTTTGTTACTAATAGGATTTTGTATATGTGTTCCAATGATTCTATTTTTGAGTTTACTAAGAGTAAAGACTATTTGATTGAACATCGTCCATTGGAATATTATACTGAGAGTGAAGAATATAAAGAATAATTTTTACTCTGTATAACTGTGCTATAACATGGGATATATGTATGAATAAAGGAAGTATAGCAATATCATTCTGTTTACTCTTCTATTTCTTGGGAGGATGTAAAAATGAAAGCTTGAGAACAAATAGAAAGACTGACATGCAAGAGACATTTGAGAAATTTATTACTGCATCTTGCAAGATAGATTCACCCACTTTGGTAGTTAATAAGAAGCAACCAATAATTGTTGATTTCTTTATAATAGATAATATACCTTCTATCAGGGTAGTAGATTTTCCGGGTGTCTCATTAAAGAAACTGAAAGGGTATTGTGAATATAATAACTCCATAATATTATATTATGGGGTTAATGATTCATTAGCCAATAAATACTTAATGTTATCGACTCTTGATATAGCTAAATTGGAACGAGAGTATTATATTTTGGATAATATTGATATTGAAATTGACCTAAAAGATAGCAGTGTAAGGTTTTATACAATTAAGAATGATACCATTTTTAATAAACTAAAGCCCACAGAAGTATATATGTCTCAGGTTGAAAGCTTGTTAATTGACTCAGGAATACTTTCTTTGCCGCCTCCAATTCCAAAAGAAGATGATTAATTGATGCTCGTCTCCTTCAAGTAATGTCAATGGAAGAGACACAGATTGAAACCTGTGAAAAACAATGAAGGAAAACGTCTTTACCCTAAATCGACTTCGTACCAGGCATGCGGGAGGCAAGTTCGGTGAACTGCATATAAATCTCTTTTTTACAGTGGCTATCTACCTCACTCGATTCCACTTGGAAATGGGGACAATAGTTCGCTGTCTCCATCGCCAGCATCCACAACTCGTACTTTAAGGCTTCCATACGGAAATGGTATTCCTTGTTGTGTAACACTTTTTGTATGGTCGATTACCCCGTTGGTCTCGCCATTTCGTTATCAACAATGGTGTGCCAGATAGTAGGAAGAAGAATTCTTTCAGAGGGCATTTACAGGATTATAGGGTTACAATGACAAACCGCAGATTCAGAGTGAACGGGTTTCTGTTTCAGAAGAATCCAGATGCCCGGCGGCTGGTGCTGGTTGTCCGGGGAAATCAGGATGTCCACCTTTACCAGGCCTTGTTGGTTTCACAGCGAACTCGGCAGCTATTGACTGCCATTTGGAGTATTGATCGGCAGTAAGTATCTTTTTGATCTTCTTCTCTTTTTTGGCGGCTGCTTTTTGCCAATCTTCTTCCGACTTGTTCTTGGCCGATGGTCCGCCAGGCATACCCTGACCGGAACTATCACCGCCTATCGGCGGACGTTGACCGCCTCCGCCTCCGCCACCGTCCATTGGTGGTTGGCCTCCCCCCATGCGGCCTCCGCCCATGCCTCCGCCACCTCCACCGGGGGGACGGTTACCCATGCCTTGAGCGCTGCCACGTTGTCCTCTTGCCTGTATTCCTTGGGTAGAGGCAAACAACTCTTTCTGTTCCTTCAGATTGAGTGCATAGAGTTTGTCGTACTGCTTATCGGTGAGGTTCAGTTCTCTCTTCATTGCACTTGTTATCTTCCGTGCATTCCGTTCGGGCGAAGGAACCTCGCGGGGCAATTGTCCGGTGTTTCGTTCGGGAGCTTGTGCCGGGAGTTCTTCCTGCGCACAAAGGTACGATCCGCTACAAAGCAAGCTTACAGTCAACAGTACTATTCTAAGTTTCATATATATGTATTGTTTCATTTGTCTATATACAACAAACACCACAGAGTGTACCAAAGTCACAGAGGTCATCATCAATCAAACACCCTTGATCCATCATTCAAGCCCTACAGTTCTGTGAATACTTTGTATAACTCTGTGGTGAAATATATTCAGCTTACTTTATTCAAGTTTATTTCGAAGCCGCTTTCTTGCCGTTTTGCTGTGGTTGGCGGTTAGCCTCGCTCTTCTTCCACTTATTGTATTGTTCGGTAGTCAGAATCTTCTTCACCTTGGCATCACGTTGTTCCATATCTTTCTTCATTTGGGCTTCCATTTCGGCGCTCATCTGCGGACGTTCGGGTTTGCCTTCTGTAGCATTCGCATTCTTCGAGTTGGTCTTCTTCGAGTTTTGTGCTTTCTGCTCCTTGGTATTTCCCTTCTGCTCTTTTGCCTGCTTCGAAGCACCCGTCTGTCCGTCTTCACCTGACGGCTGCATGCCCTGCATCTTCGAGCTACGTTCTTTCTCTTCCGACTGGAACAAACTGTACAGTTCATTGTACTGCTTATCGGTGAGGTTCAACTCCTTCTTCATCTCTTCGGCTCTTTGTTTGGCCATATCACCGGGTTGTTGTCCGCCTTTCTGGGCCGAAACACAAGTAGCACCTATCATCAGGGCTATAGTCAGACAAACTGTCTTCATCTTCATATTCGTGTCATTTAAAAGTTTGATGCAAAGATAAGGCAGTGGTACAACGGATGAAAACAAAATCTACGGACAGGTCAATTTTATCGACCAATCGTGTTCTTGTCGGCTGGCTCACATATTTCTTGCATAAACCATCAGTAATACCGAAAAAATATTCTACATTTGTCTCTACCTAATTATAATAACTTTAATCACTATCAAAATGAAAGCATTAGTAAAACTTCGTCCCGAACGGGGCCTCTGGATGGAAGAGGTTCCTATGCCCCACATGGGTGTCAATGACGTACTGATTAAAATAAAAAAGAATGCTATCTGCGGTACCGACCTGCATATTTACCGGTGGGATGAGTGGTCGCAGCGTACCATTAAGACCCCGATGGTGATCGGTCACGAATACGTAGGCGAGATTGTAGACATGGGGCCCGGGGTGGAAAATCTAAAGATAGGCGACCGTGTGACGGGCGAAGGACACATCGCTTGTGGGCATTGCCGTAACTGCCGCCGGGGTAAGAAGCATGTTTGCGAGAACAGCATCGGAGTAGGAGTGAATCGTGATGGCGCCTTTGCCGAATACCTGTCGCTCCCGGGCGAGAACGTGGTGAAGCTTGATCCACGCATCTCCGACGAGATGGCAACTATCATGGACCCGTTTGGTAACGCTACGCATACTGCCCTCTCCTTCCCGGTCATTGGTGAAGATGTACTCATTACGGGTGCCGGACTGATTGGTTCTATGGCTACCGCTATCTGTCGCTTTGCCGGAGCGCGCTACATCGTGGTAAGCGACCTGAGCGACTACCGGTTGAATATTGCGAAGCAGATGGGTGCTACATTGACCATAAACCCCATGAAAGGCGAAACCATAGCCCAGGCTATGAAGCAACTCCACATGAGTGGCTTTGATGTAGGTTTGGAGATGTCCGGCTCGCCCAAAGCGTTCAATGAATTGTTAGATTGCATGTACAATGGCTCGAAAGTTTCGCTGCTTGGCTTGCAGCCTGCCGGAACAGGTATCGATTGGGATAAAGTGATCTTCAAAGCACTGACGCTGAAAGGTATCTATGGCCGTGAGATGTGGGAAACCTGGTACCAGATGGAACAGATGCTTATCAGTGGTATTAACCTGAGCCCGATCATCACGCACCACTTCTCCATCGACGACTTCCAGAAAGGATTCGACGTAATGGATGGCGGCGAGTGCGGCAAAGTGATTCTGAACTGGGACTAGTTGGTTCGACGATATAAAATAGGCTGTATTCAGCACCCGGTAACAGGGTGCATGGATACAGCCTATTTCTTTAAAAATGAACAGTACTTCCTCTGTATATTGTGTGGTACTATCTACATGAATAGTAAGGTGCGTCAGTATAGGATTTAGAACGGTAATGTGTTCGATCCTGATCGGAATATGTTATCCGGGGATAGAATATTGGCTACAACCACAAATGAATCTATTTAACCGGAAGATCAACGGTCCTATTACCGAAACTGTATATGATGATCTGCTGGAATGGTTGATTAAAGAAACAAATTCAGGAGGTTAAGCTAACAAAGAATGACTTTATATACTTACTTGCGAATCAGTTTTGTACCTTTGCCCGGTAGTAAACCATAAAACAAGCAATATGTCAAAGAAGAAAACTGTAGCAGCCACGCAACCTGCTTTTACACCCGAGAAATATATTAAAGAGAAAGCAAGAACACTCCCCATCGGTCAGTGCCTTATACGCGATGATTGGAAAGAGGCTGGCGAAGCGGTCATTGTGGTGCCTCGTGTACACAAGCAAGGTAATTATACCTTTGGAATATATTTAGTAGATCTTTATTGTCGGGGAGTGGTCTACTCCTTTTATAACTTTAATGTTGACGCAGAGAAGTACAGGGAGTCTATCGACCGTTTGGGTGATGGTCGTTTTGTAGATATTGGGTATGAGGAAGTACACAATCTGATTTATGGCGCTATTGCTTTTGCCGAAGAAGGTGGAATCAATCCCGATAAATCTTATCAGCTTACCCAATACATCCTGGAAGAAGATACAGACGATATTCCTTTGATAGAATATGAATTCGGACGAAACGGGCAACATCTGTTAGTTGTACATGATAAATTTGAAGCCAGTAAATACCTCCCTGTTCTAAAAAAGACTTTAGGAAATGATTTTAAATATATCATCGGAATGGGAGGTGAGGAATATGATGGAGACGAAGAGTATGACGAAGTAAGTGCTGGCTTTAAGGATGCTCTGGAGAGATTGAGTGCCATGGCAAAAAGAAGTAGGGAGATGCCACATAGTCCTTATCTGTATGAACATCCTGCATATCCTTCAATGCTGGAGACAGCGAATCAGAAACTGGTGCCTATTCTGTTTGACCCGGCAAATACGTACGCGATTCCCGAACCAGACATCGCAGAAATCCTCTCATATCCTCACGATTCATTGATACGGGATTTGGAGCAGATAGCCTTGTACGATATAGGTTGTACCTGCGATGAAATACCCCAGAAACGGTTGGATGGAGAGTTTTATAGCCCATTGATGCATGTCTGCTTCTTTTTGGGTGCTGTACATGGTGATCGTAGTTTGCAGGTAGTGCTTGAGATGATGCGACAGAATAGTGATTGTTTCGAGTATCACTTTGGCGATTCGGCAGACGAAATATTTGTTCCCACTCTCTACCTGTTAGGTAAGGACCGGCTCAATGACTTGATGAGTTTTGCCAAAGAACCTGGGTTGTATAGTTATGCCCGTTGCTGGGTATTCCCGGCTGTGACACAAATTATCCGTATGCAGCCCGAACGGCGAACGGAAGTATTGGACTGGTTCCGGGAAGTACTTGTATTCTATACAGAGACAATCGCTTCACTCATGTCTTGTGACGGAATTCTGGCCGGATTGATAATTAGTGACTTGCTTGATATGGAGGCAGTAGAGCTGCTTCCGGAAATACAAGCGTTGTATCGGACCGGTTGTGTGGATGAAGACAGTTGCGGCAGCTATGCCAAAGTGGAACGATACCTCTTGTCGGGGAGTTGGGATGGTGGAATCACTGAGTATTCGTTCGATATCTATGAACGCTATAAGGATTATCAAAAGAAATGGGACAGATAGTCCCATCTCTTTTGAATAGTAAATTCTAATCTTTCTTTGCTAACTTATTGTTCTCGTAGAGCGAGGTTATGTCGCTCTACGAGGGAGCTTATATTACTCACCGACCATCGATGTTAAACATGTACATCTTATGCAGTACGAGATGTACATCTTATACAGTCAAAGATGTACATCTCGTACTGCATAAGATGTACATGTTTAACATGCTTCCTTTTAAAGCAAAGCCACCACCCTCTACGAGTACCGGTAGCTTGCTCTACGAGCGTCGGTTCGATGCCTTTAATGTATAACGATCTGCTTGTCTGATGAAGGATTCTTTGATACCGCCAACACTACCGGCAGATATATTCCACTTCATGCGCTTCCCAAAGTTGAGGAACTTCCAAATGGTGTAACATCTTATCCAAAGCCGTTTGCGGAATAGGAAACTCCCTATTCCGGTTTTGTGCCTGCCACACGGCGTATGGTTTCTCAATATATACAATCTTCACGTGTGCATCGTAGGTAGTAAAGAGATCGACCAATTGCTGACGCATCAGCCGGGTGATGTTCGTGGCATTCCATACAAACGATTCACCTTTCCGTAGATGTACACGAGCTTGCTCTTTAGCCTGTTGCACCACCCAGCCCGTAGCCGATTTATCCGTTGGACTCAGTTTGTGCTTCCGCCGGATATCGTCGAGGCTGATTACCGGAAGATCGGTATACCGCTGTTTCAATACATGGTCTTTTCCCATGCCAGGCAGGCCGGACAGTAGAATCACTTCACTCTTAAAACGGTCGAACGGCACATAATCAGGGTAAGCATCCTCGGTTTGGAAGTAGTGAAAGCGGGCATGCGGGGAGGCGAATGGATATGCCTGTCCCCAACAGCCTTGCTCGCGGCAATACATTCCGAAGAATTCTACCTGTTCCCACAAATCCGTTTTATCAGCGGCCATACGTCCGTTGACATCTGCTTCGGAGAGTATCTTCAATAGTGAAGTATCTACCCGTAACGATGCTTCCAGCACTTTCCTTTGACAGTCCGGCTTTTCGGCAAACCATACAGGCAGGCCGTGGTAACGAACCAATCCGGCTATTTGCTCGCGGATGTCGAACGGTGTGTCGAACTCTTTGAACAGCATTTCACGAACGGTATATTCTCCTTTCCGGGCATGACCGTGGGTGGAGATACGTCCGTCGGCTTCCTGAATGGAAGTCGAACGTTTCTCGATGTCGTGTAGCAAGGCTGCTGCCCACAGAATCTCTTGTGACTGTTCATCCAGCTGATGGTAGGCAGGCATCTGTGTAAGGTACTCAAGTACCATGCGGGTGTGTTCGGCTACATTGCCTTCGCCGTGATAATCGTGGTTTTGTTCCGTTTGTTGCAGGTCGCCTATCCAGTCGAATGTCTCGACCAGATGGCTCCAGTCTTTATTTGATACTATTTTCCAACTCATAACTCTTCATTTTTAATTCTTCATTTCAAAACTCCCACGCCAACCGGGCACGTTTCCAGTTCCTTGTCCAGTGAACGTCGGTTTGCACATGCCCTTTGCGTACATATTTGAATACATTGTGTGGGAAATCTTCTATGCTATATTCGCCGATATTGCGGCTAACTACACCCTCGCGGGTACATGGTTCATCGGTGAACGGACTGAAAGAACCGAATACACTCGGTTCTTGTGCCCAGGTGATAACTTGCTCTTTCAACAACTGCTCGGTACATGCTGCGACTGGATGCCGGTATATCTCCGGAACCGTCGGCAGATCGAAAAGGGTGGCATAGAACTTCACTTCTTCCCATGACAACCATTTGTCCATGCAACGTACGGCGAATACAAAATAATACTCTTCCAATCGTCGGTAGCCGATGGAGTGGACGGCGTACAAGTTCTCGCCAAACAGTTCGATGTTCCCCAAATCATTCTTTAGCAACTCCCAACGTTGGCGCAGGGCCAATGTCCAGGGCGATTCCGTAGGAGCTGCATGCGAACGGGCAAAAACACCGTGAGCGTTGAGGCAGTTGTTTTCGCCATCCAGTTTCTCGGTATGTACCAAGTGTTCTATCTGTTGTATATCTTCCCAGTATCCGTGATTGATCCGGTCGTCGCTCGTCGTCCCCGGTGAGAACGGATAATGGTACGTTCTTCCATATTTCTGTGACATAATTCTTTGTTTTTACTAAGTTAATAACTATCTGTCCAAATCGGCTTTGATGGTACGAACCGGATTTCCCCGTTCCAACTCATTATGGTTCTGCCAGTACTGCTGCGTGGCAGCCAATAACCGTTCCTGCTCATACGCGGCCACCCGAAGTTGCAAACGCTCCAGCGCACGCTTCTTGTTCTGCGGTTGTGAACGCTCTTCGGATGCTACTACGCTAATCCCCGAAGGGATATGCGTAGCCCGTACAGCCGATTCCGTCTTATTCACATGTTGTCCGCCGGGACCGGAAGCGCGCAACGTCTGGAAGCGCACTTCACGCTCATCCCACCCGCTACCGGCATTGATGGTGGGTATACATTGAATGCCCACAAACCAATTCTTCCGCTTGTGAAACTTCCGGTAAGGACTTTGGGCAACCCACAGCAACGTCCCTTCCCACGATTCCACAAATTCATCCAGCGATTCGCCTGCCAGAAAGAGGATGGCCGACTGTAACGTGCGGTTCATCTCCCCTTCTTCGCGCTCCACCAGTTCGGTGTACACATTGTGCCTGCGGGCTTCCTTCATCATCAATTCCACGACTTTGGCTACTACCCGGCAACATTCCGCCGGACCGCGCCCCGATGTAATCTGAATATATACTTTTTCCATCGCGTTATTCTTTATTCATTCGTACAATACGGGGCATGAATCTTCCGTGGATGTCGACCAACTCTTTTTGCGAATCCATCACCCGCTCGATGTTTTTGTAAGCCAAAGGTGCCTCTTCTACCGTCCCGCCAATAAGGTGTACACCCTCTGCACTCAGCATCTTTTTCAGTGCAGACTGGGTGA
Source organism: Bacteroides sp. (assembly GCA_031554665.1). GTDB lineage: Bacteria > Bacteroidota > Bacteroidia > Bacteroidales > Bacteroidaceae > Bacteroides. The sequence goes on from JAVBVA010000048.1 coordinate 9,812, forward strand.
ACGACTCTTTGGCTTTCTGACGCGACATAGCACGTCCCGCACCGTGCGAAGCCGAGTTCAGCGATTCTGCCACGCCACGGCCCTGCACTAAGTAACCGGGAGTAGTCATACTTCCGGGTATGATACCTGCTTCGCCGGCATGAGCCGGAGTAGCCCCTTTCCGGTGAACAATAGCTTCCCGGGCTACGATAAGCCCGTTCCGACTATCAGAGATCATCTCTTTCCAGGCAAAATTATGATGATTATCTACTGTCGCCAGTATCTTCAAACCTAATGCTTTCGACAGATTCAGATGAATACGCTCATGGCAGGCACGGGCATAATCGCCAGCCAGATTCATACTCATCCAGTATGCCTGTCCTGCTTCCGACTCCATATCGAGCCAGGCAAAATGTCCCGCTTCACGTGGAAGACGGCACTGTTCACGGGCGATATCACTGTAACGGCGTGCTATCTCTGCGCCCAATCCACGGGAACCGGAGTGAGAAAGCAATGCCAGGTGCTTCCCTGCCGGCAACCCCAGACAGTTGTCCTCCATCAAGTCGATCTCGCCAAACTCCACAAAATGGTTTCCGCCACCGGAGCTACCCAACTGTCGTACAGCCTTTCCGTGCAATGTACGCAACAGCTCGTCCTCGCGAAACTCCCGCCTGTCCAGCACTTCATGCTCCTGTGCGAAGGTTAGTCCGCCCTCCATGCCGAAGTGCGTTTGCTCCTTCAATGCTACCTTTATCTGATACGCATACCGGCTTAGAAAAGCAGGCGACGCATCGAACACCGACAGCGCCATCCGGCAACCGATATCCACCCCCACAGCATAAGGGATCACCGCGTTCTCCACCGCCAGCACCCCACCGATGGGCAACCCGTATCCGGCGTGTGCATCGGGCATCAACGCCCCTTGCAAGGTGATGGGCAGACGCATAGCCAGCGTCATCTGCTGCTTAGCCGACGATTCGATATACTTCCCTCCGTAAGTCTTGAACGCCAACGCCTGTTCCCGCAATTCGTACACCGAAAAGGCACGCGTTATCTCCTGTGGACAGAAATGTGCAGCCAGTTTTCCCCAGATTTCATTGGTAAGGAAGTTCCGGGGTTCTTCCATGAGTTGTTCCAATACCCGGACTACTTGTTCCTTGGTATCGTGTTTGCAATGTTTTGCAATAATATTCACTGCCAGACTGCGCGATACGTTGTCCGTATAGCCCAGCCGACTGAGTTCTTTCATTCGTATGTTCATAAAATGATTTGTTCATGCAGCACACCGAAGCGCACGACGAACCCGACGGCGCCAAGCCGCTGCAAATAATAAAATGTAAATTGATTGGTAGGATTAACGCGGCCTTTCCAGTGTGGAAAGCCGATAAGAGTCAGATTCTGAATGTAAGAGTTTCAGAAGTTAATCCCAGGGCGATATGTTATTGTTGTTCCAGCATAAGTAAACCCTTTCTCTGTTGTTTTGGGGTTCATACTCAATATTTCGCTGCAAATGTAGTAATGTTTTTTGAATAAATATCAATTCGTTAAAGTTTTAACAATTATCGTCTCCGTTACCGGCTTGTTTTGCGCTTAATTATTATATCTTTGTGTTCAAAATTATCAGATATGTTGCAGAGAGATTATATAATGAAACTGATTCAGTTATTCTTTGAAGCCGTAGCGAAGTTTATGCGTAACAAAGAAGGTAAAGCTACGGATGTGCTCTACCAGGAGGTAGACGAACTATACAAAACGTTTCTGAAATTTCCCCGTAATCACTTTCATGAGTTAACTGTCGATGAGATTATCGGCTCTTTCGATGATGAAGAACGTTTATATAAGGTAGAAATTGTTGCCGAATTATTTTATCAGGATGCCCTTCTGACAGACGAAATCGATAAACAACTGTTGCGCAAGTCGTTGGTCCTGTTCAAGTTTGTTGATTTGCACAGTGATACTTTCTCTATTACTCGCCAGCGGAAAGCCAGCGAGATAGAGAGTTTATTGGCATAAATCGATCTTTCCTTTCGAAAGTTGTTGCTTATATTTTGCTTTAGTATCCGATGGTGAACCGTTCCTGATGATGCGCCGGGGTCTCCAGTTCGTCGATCATCGCTTTGGCGTAATCTTCGACAGAGATTTTGCTTTCGCCTTTGGCATCCACAATCAAATCATCTTTGCCGAGTCGGTATTTGCCGGTACGTTCGCCCGGTTCGATGGTTCCGGCAGGGGAGAAGAATACCCAGTCTAATTCCTTTTCTTTCGGAAGCATGTCAAGAAGCACACTACCGAGCGCTTTTACGGCACCTTTGTAGGAATCGGGAATAGCACCGGAGTCCACCACACGTACACCGGGAGATACGAACAATGTCCCTGCACCACCAACAACCAGCAGACGTTTTACTCCTGCTTTCTTCACTCCTTCTATAATGGCGGCATATCCGTTAACGGTATCTTCGGCAATATTGGGATTAGTCCATCCGGGGCTGTAGGCGCTGACTACCGCGTCGGCTCCCTGGACAATACCGGCAACGACGTCTGCCGAAGAGACATCAGCTTTCACGACTTCCAGCTTCGGGCTTATGATGGTAATCTTTTCGGGACGGCGAACAACCGCTTTTACTTCATAACCTCTGTTCAATGCTTCTTTCAGCAACACGGAACCGATAAAACCGCTGGCTCCTATCAACACGATCTTTTTCATTGTTTTACTGTTTGTTGAGTTTGTACTTTCATTAACAATGTAAAAATGAGGTGTTATGTTCATTTATTCCAATACATTCTTCGGAATCTCTTTGTTGTATGAGCATAAGGTACGAAGTTTCTTGTCGGTATTTATTTCATCCATCTGCATAATGATAGTAGGTGCGGGCGAGTAACGAGTCATACCTTCGACCATGTTTGTTTTGAAAAACAGGTCGAGCAGAGAATATAAATAAGGAGAAGATTCGCCAAGGCTGAACGTGGTCGTTTCGGTTTTGTCACCGCTGGGATAACTCAATGTCAGGTAAGGGAGATAATCGTCGACGGAGAACTCATAAGTGCCTTTGAGCTTGGGCGACTGAGCTTCTTGTTCGAAGATGTAGAAATCACGGGCTTCATTACTCACCAGAAACAGGTAACTGTTTTGGGGGAATTGTGTATAGTCTGATTCACCAATATGGAAAGGGAGGTAGCTGTCTACTATTTTAACTTCCACTTCGATTGTTTCCTTGGTGACGTTGTCACGCACGGTGACGGTGGTGGTTCCTTTCTGCTTTCCGCCGATATACAGGCTGTAGTGTGTTTCATAAGCCGGCGGAATGTTGATGGAGGCGCTGGCTATATCCGGGTCTTTGACGGTGACGGAGTAATCTTCGTTACCACTGCTGATCTGGATGCTTTTACCCATGTCCAGGCGAACTTCACAAGACGAACCCTCGAGGGACAACGAGAAAACCTTCTCACTGGTGCAGGATGTCAGGAGGATTGAAAAAAAGAATAGAGCTATTCCGATTGCATTTGCATGTTTCATACTTGTACTTATTTGTTATTTATCATGTAAATGCATGAAAAGAAGTTTTACTGCATGCCGGGAAATGAAAAGTCCCCTTGCACTGTTTTATGTAAGGGGACTCCTGAATTATTTATCAGATATTTATGGTGTATTCTTTGCCAATCAATTTTTAAGAATGACCTTCGCTGTACGTACGTACAGCCGAAGGTCATTCATCCAAAACAAGCTAAATCGTTAAGGTTTTATATCCTGAATAAAATACCCGGAATATTGTATTTCATTATGTACATACGAGTATATACACCAGATCTTCGTTCCGTCATTCTTAATAATACGGCACACATCCAAGTCCTTCAACGGAAGTTCGTCTTCCCAGCTCTTGTGTTCAAACCGACTGCCCGGTTTGTCGCCCACACTCTTATCACCGGCCAGATAAATCCGAAGATATTCATAGTCATAGAAGTCCCAACCATACAGGAACATTCCATCTTTGACCGTATTTAAGAAAGAATACCATCGACTGGCAGCCTCCCCATCGAATACATACGTATTCGACGTTTCAGAGATAATAGCCTCCAATTCAGCTTCATCATAAGGTTCTTTGGTAAAAGTCGCCTTCGCATTGACAATAGCTTCACGCCCGGCTTTATCTTTCAATGTGATGGTTGTTTCTCCCGCCTTCTTACCCGGTACGGTAACAGTTAGAGTATTATCTGAAACAGATGCCGTAGCAATCTCTTCATCACCCGATACAATCGAATACCCACCATTACCGGCAAGTATATCTATGGCAACACTTTTCGCTCTTCCCAACCGGTAGGTAAGATCAACTGTAAGCTCAGCCAACACTATTCTTTCGTACTGTACAGAGACAGATATTGCCTTGAACCGATTTTCTTTATCCGAGACCATGATGGAAGTTTCCCCATTCGATATCCCTTTAACAAAAAGAGAGTTTCCGGACATGCTTACCGTTGCAATATCCATATTCAGGGAAAAAGCCTTGTAATCTCCGGCACCTTCAGTGATATCTATTTTCGTCTCATTCCCGGCATCGAGCAATACCACCACTTTATCCTTGTCAAAATGCAACTCTGGTGGAGACATTGGTCTCGGATCGATAGCCTCGTCGTCCTCGCTACAACCCGTCATTCCAAGAGAGAAGAGAGCGCATATCAGCCAAACATAATATTTAGTATTCATAATAAATCCTTTTTAAGCGTTATTAGTTATCAATAGTGCATTACCAGTCTTTAGAATAGGGCTTGCCGTCATACACCAATTCATCGTCGAAAAGCACCTTTGCTATTTTTTCCATCGCGGGTTTCTGCCCCCTATAGAAATTGGAACGATTGGGATCCATAGCAAATATCATGTGGGCCCCATATCCGCCATCACGCAAATCCTTCAATACATATTCCGGGGCAAAGCTCTCACGTGCAAACTCCTGTGAATAGAGCGCCATACTACTTTTGGGCATACCCGGATAGTTAATTTCCAGATCGAACCCACCACCATAATCATGAATACCATAATCAATAAACTCACCTGATCTTACACCATCCACCGGATCCGGAAAATAAGCTGTTGCACCATACACATAGGTGCAAATCAGTTTGTCAGGCATAGCACGTTTACTCTCATAGCATAAACGTGCTGCTGCATTGTTTGAAGGTTTAACGAATCCTGGAGGAGGGGGAGTCTGATAGTCAGAATATTCATCATCAAAAAAGACGCCATCCAACTTATAAGCGTCACAAACCGCTTTCAACTCTCTGGCAAATATCCGGGCCGTTTCATCAGCCAGATTAGCAACACCTGAGCGGTCATGATTGCCCAAAATGCCCAGAACGATCTTCATGCCGCGATCCTGTAAGGGCTTCAGATATTTCTCCCGGTTATCCAGTAGATGCTGCACATTCGGATTGTTGTATACATACACCCGCCCCGTCTCATTGTTATAATTAATATTACCGGAAAAAAGAATCACCATATCGACTAATGGTTTTTCACTGTTTTTCAAGGTAAAACAGAGATTGTTCAAAGGATTGGTGTCGTTCACCTCCATGCAACTGATGATCTTGATGCCTGTCGGCTTGTTGCAATCGGGCAGTTTCGATATATCTTTCACAAAGAGCAGATAACCGGAGTCCTCGTCGGACAACTGAATACCGCCCGCCTGTACTTCGGCACGAACGGGAATCACATAAGTGACATCCCTACTCAGGGTTTCTTTCGTGACAAATGAGACAGCCACTCCGGCCGACTTGCTTTCGCCTGTTCCCAGCGCCACAGCCCCATCACCGGCGAAAGTCACCAGTTCTTCGGGGAAAGCTTCATAGATTGTTTCGTGAGCTTTATTGTAAGCGTCGAGCACTGCCTTATTGTACCTGAACTTTCCGGACACATTCTGTTTGGCATCTTTCGACAATCCCAAATAAAGTATACTGCTGCCGGCATCGCGGAATTCCACGGTGGCCATCGAACGTTTGCCTTCGTTATTAATCAGATATCCGAAGGTATCTTCGCTCGTTTCGTAGGTGCTTTCATCGATTTCGCCGACTGTTATATCCTCGTCGCATGCAGCCAGAAACGCTCCTGTGAACATCCAGACAACAGCCAGGCATTTTATTTTCATAAATTGATGTTTCATAGTTTCTTCTTATTATAAAAACTTATTTTATTCACCCGGAACAGGTAGTACTACCGGTGTCCATTTGATCGCTTTCTTGGCGGTCAGGTGGTTGCCGTTCGCCGTATGGTCTTTGACGGTGGAACCACTGCCTTCATCGCATTTCCAGTAGGCTACTAAGCCTTCCGAAGCCGGATCGACTTCGTATGGATTGCCAGCTATTTCGTCCTTGGTACGTACTACATTCCAGATGCGGCATTCGGAAATCTCGCCAGCCAGGTAACGGCTGTCTTCGTAGGAGCGCCCGATGTAAAATCCGTCTACACCGTTGATTCCTAAATTGACGTTCCCCATTGACTTCGTTCCCTCAGACTGCACATTGCCGTTCACATATACTTTCAATTCTCCATTAGAAGAATCGTATGTCAGGGCAACGTGTATCCATTGGTTCACCGGAAGTCCTTTATTGGAATCCGCATTCGGGAAATTACCATACTCTGTGGCAATCTGGATCTGATTGGATGGAAATCCGGCGTCACCGAGACGGATCAGGAACTTTCCCTCGATACCCATGACTGTACTGATCAGACGGTCGTAATTGCGGCAACGGATCAAAGCTTCCATCGTCAGCTGCGACAAGTTGTTTACCACACCAGGGGTCTTCCACTGGTCGACATGCAGATAATTTTCTTCAATATCAGCCACCACATTGATCAGCGCCGCACCCTTGAATACGTAGTAAGTGGTACGAGAGCTCTCCAGGATAGCAATGTTGGCATCGCCGATGCTCACCGGGAGTACATATATCTGATTGCGGTCGAGCTTATTGATATCTTTAAAGTAAATCTTGATATCGGTAGAGCGTACACTTCCGGCATTGATTGTTACTTCGCCGGTGCTCAATTCGTAGTGTCCGGCCGGAAGCAGGACAGCTTTATCGTAATAAGCTACATTGTACGTATCCACCAGCGAGGGGTCGGCCTGACAAGTGAGCTTGATATCTGTTTTCTCAGGCTTGGCGAGGGCTACCTGGATGGTACGTTCTTCATTCACTATGTTTCCTTTTATCAATATACTGTTCACTTTGGAATCAGTATGGATATAAGCTTTATTATCGTAATTCCCATCATCCTGGCAACCCAGCAGAAGACCTGCCGCCAGGAAGAGTGATACATATATTCTGAATTGTTTCATATCCGTCTGTTATTTTAAAGATGGATTCATAATATTAATTGCCTGCCGGGTATATTGATATACCTGTTTGGTATTGTAATAGTCGTTACTGATATCATAAACCGCCAGTCCGGCCACTGTATAGCCGGAATAGGTGGCGGCCGCCCAGAGTGCCGACGACACGACTGCCCGCGAACCATCCGCCCAGTAACCTGTTTTCACATCAGCCTGGTCCAGTGAATGGGTCTTTGCCCCAACGATGAAGCGGTCGATCGGTACTCCATTCGTTAAAGCCGACAGTATTTCGTAGTCTAATTTTCCACTGTTGGTAGCATCGATGGTACCGAAAAGAATGATGTGCTTGCACGCATTCAGAATGGTTTTATCGAGTAGATTTTGAGGTTTTCCTTCGAAAACCAACCATTTATCGGTTATTCTTTCCGACCATGCCTGTATGATGCCGATAAAAGCGTTGGTATCTGAGAGGTACTGGTTTTTTTCCTCTTTGCCCATATGCAACGTACTCTTGCCGTTGAAACTCATGACCATACCGTCGTAGCCATACTTATCAATCAGTTGGATGTTTTTTTGAAGGATAGGCATGAGGTAGTCCAGGAAGCTCCCGGGGTCTGTAGTCTTATCTTCGGCTTCCTGATGCGCTTTCACTTTCTCGTCATATGTCAACTTCAAGGCATCATAACTGACACTGAAAAGGACTTTCATCGCTTTCTTTATTCGTATGTTGTCCATCTCCTTCAACTCACGTTCCACCAATTCGTCCGGATACATCAGCACGGCATAGTCCACACTGTCGGGCAGATTACTAATATGTTGCGCCCGGTTGAAGGGTACCTTCTCCCGGTTATCAAACCAGGCATATACCACTTTGTGGTGTGCACTTTTATAAGTTCTCAGGCTCTCCAGGTATTTGGCATAAAGCTCCGGGTTCTGCTTTTCCATATCGGGATTCTCCACCGGCAATGTTTCGGGCTCTGTCCAGTCGTCACACGAAACCAGTGCCAGACAAATGGCCATGCACCATATGGATACGATTATTTGAATTCTGATTCTATTTTTCATATACTGATTCTTTTAGTTATTTCTTGGCCCACCACACATCAGTTCCCATCGTATCGGGTCCTTTCAGATGCTGGCTGACGGCAGTGGCTACATTGGCGGCATTCTCGTTGTACTCATCCTGCGGGTAAGGCAGGCGGCGGGCCATCTTGTCCGTATCCACCTTTCCGGTGCTGTTGTTCCTTACCACCGGCATCAGTTTCGGATAACCGGTACGACGGAATTCAGACCAGGCTTCGATGCCTAATGGGAAGTTGGCAATCCATTTCTGAGTGATGATGCGTTCCATTTTCTGCTCCATGCCGGCAGCTTCGTCCCATTTGACTGTGATGGTACTGGTAACGCCGCTGTACGAATATATTCCGGCGGGATCTTTGTATGCCTGGGGTACGCTTGTGGCATCGTTTATATATGGATCGGCTCCGGATGCTCCCCATTGAACGAATGAAAGCTGAATACCTGTTTTATAGAAGCCTTCCGCCGGAGAAGCGGCAGTCACCGCGGGGGCTCCCATGTTCCAACCGCGCAAAGCTCCTTCGGCTTTCAGGAAAGCACATTCGGCAGCATTCATCCACAACAGTTTGGTGGTTTCGCCGACATTCATGTTGGCATAGCTTTTGATTATATCACCACTCATGATTTGTATGCCGGAGCGCAAGCCCAGGTATCCGTTTTCTGTTGGAGCGGCAAATGTCGAGGGCGCGAAGTATTTCTCCCGGCGCGGGTCTTTGTACCCGTTCATATAGGATGTTATATCGGCCGAGATGCGGGAATCTCCTTTGTTGTATTCGTACATCACCACGCGGAACGGGTTTTTGGTACTCAAGGTCCGGTAAGCATTATCGTCATTGGTAGTCATGGTTCCCACCGGGTGATTGGCAGCTTCGGTAGCCTTGGTCTGCGCCAGTATGGCATCGACGTTTACAACGCGCATGGCCAGGCGAAGCTTGATAGAATTGGCCAACTTGATCCATTTTTCCACATTGCCACCGTAAACATTGTCCGCTTTGGGAGTGAAGTTCTCCATGCGGTGTTCTGTCAGGATGTTGATGGCTGCATCCAATTCTTCGAACATCTTCTTGTAGACTTCTTCCTGAGAGTCGTAAGGAGCATTCAGGTTGCCGTCCTGGCCTATTCTCGAGTAAGGAATGGGGCCATAGATATCTGTTATACGGGAGATGGCAAGCACCCGCAAGATATCGGCCACGGAACGGGGAACGACATCTTCCGTGACGTTCCACACTTTGGTACGACGGATAAATACCTCGGGGATGATATCGTTAAAAGCCACTTGTATCCAGTGCTCTTCCGGATTATATGTAGCATAATTCTTCCCGTTGAAACCATCGTTGGAGTCGGCCAGATAACCGCCGAACGAGCCTCCCAGGAGACAATCGGTGAACTGGCAGGTATTGACATCGACGGGTATCACATAGTCCTGCAAACCGGAGAGGGCGGCAGTCAGGATATACCCGTCGCGCTCCATCTCTTCCTGCGTAGCTCCGCTCTTGTCTCTGTTGAAATCCTCGTAACCATCGGTACAGGCAGCGGTTCCTGCTACCATCAGTCCCAGAAGGAGCAAACGTATTATTGATTTATTTCGTTTCATACGTATTCGGTTTTAAAATTTGAATCTGACATTGAAGCCTACATTGCGCATGCTCGGCATCATGAAGTAGTCGATGCCCTGGTAGTAATTGCCCGTAGTGGCTACTGACTCGGGATCGAACGGTGCTTTGTTGTAAATCATCCACAGGTTGCGCCCGATGAGCGAAACGGTCACTTCGGATATGCCCCACAGTTTGTTCTTCGGGATAGTATATCCGATGCTGGCTTCCTGCAGACGTACGTTGGTGGCGCTGTACGTGTAGTATTGGGGGATACCGCTGCGCCCGCCGATGGTGGTGTACCATTTCTCGGCATTAACCCGGTCGCCGCCGTTAATGTACACCCCACCGTTGTCACGCGCGATTGCCGAAGCTTCGGACACTCCGTAAAGGTCCATCGATGCTTGAGTGGCCGAATAAACAATACCGCCGATACGGGCCGATACCATGAAGCCTACGTCCAGCCCCTTCCAGGTGAAGTTGTTCCTCCAGGCCATATTGCACTTGGGGAATACGCTTCCGAGTTTTATCTGTCCCACCTTGTTGTTGATAGACAGGTTGCCGTCCTTGTCCACGTAGACATTGCCGTTGCTGTCACGCTGCAAGTCGGACAGGGAGTAGAGGTCGCCCAGCGTGCCGCCTTCTACCAGGTAGAAGCGTGCCTGCGACAGTCCTCCTACATCGAGCCTGTCTTTGTTGATGACGGCTCCCGTTTCTGGATGAACATAGTTGCGCACCAGTTCCATGATCTTATTCTTGTTGGCGCTGAATGTGTAGTTGGACGACCATCCGAAGCCGCCGTTCCATGTATTTTGATAACCTAATGAAAACTCTATACCTCTGTTTCGCACGCTACCTGTCTGTACGTACAGTTTATCGTACATAGACGATACGGACAACTTGGCGTCGAATGTCTGATTGTAACTCTTCGTGTCATAGTAACTGATGTCGATGTTGAAGTTTTTCAGGAACCGGGCCGTCAGACCTACTTCCCAGGAATCCGTACGTTCGGGTTTCAGGTCGGTCATCGGGTAGTGCGTCTTGTCCTTGTACTGCTGGGTGTTTTCGTCCCAGTCGTACACGGGATTGGCCAGGAAGCGGGGGAACGGAAGACCTACGGAGGCGAACGATCCGCGTACTTTCAGGAACGAGATTTGCTCGGGCATCCGGAATATTTCCGACAGGATGATGGAACCGCCCACCGAGGGGTAGAAGAAGCTTTTATCGGCCGAATTGGGGCCTGCTAACTGGGAAGGCCAGTCGTTACGACCGGTCAACGTCAGGTAGTAAGCGCTCTTGTAACCCAGTTCCACACTGGCAAACAGGGACTTGGTCTGCTCGTGCCAGCCTCCTTCGAAACGTTTGGTATAGACATTGTCGAGTTGAGCCAGGTTGAACTTGTTCGGAATACCGTCGGCGCGAATCGGGCCGCGGTTTTTAATATAGTCCTGACGCATGTCCGAGATTGACCCTCCGACATTGGCCTGAAGGGTGTACACTTCTTTGAAACGTTTGTCTATATTGACCAGGAAGTCGCCGTACAGTTGCTTGTCCTTGGTGCTCTGCACGCCGTACAGTCCGTTGAGCGAACCTTCGGTCAGCGTGGTGTTGGAGGTGGCGTACAGTTTCTCGGTATAGTCGTTCATGGAATGGTCAATGCGGATACGTCCCATCACACTGAGCCAGTCGAGAGGCTTGTACGTCAGGTTGGCATTCATCATGTAGCGGTCCTTATCGTTCTCGCGCAGATTGCGGTAGTTGATCCAGTACGGATTCTGTCCGGTAAATTCATTGATGCCCTGCGGCCAGTACTGGGTGTTGATCTTACGCTGGGTGTCCCAACGCTCGTACATCCGGATATCTTCCCAATCGTCGCCGCGCGGGAAGAGATAGGCCGTAACTAACGGGTTGGAGTAGACACCCTGGTTAGTCATATTCTTGTCCTTCTGCTTGATGTAGCTGGCACCTACATCGAGCAACAATTTGTCCTGGAGGAAGTAGGTGGAGTTACGGAAGGTGAAGTTGTAACGGTCGTACCCGTTATTGGGCACTACGCCCTGTGAGTTCACGGCAGCAGCCGAAAAGTACGTCTGGTTCTTCTCTGTTCCGGTGGACAACGTGACGCTTTCGGTGGCTACGATGCCGGTCTTGAAATAGTCCGATGCAGGAGAATAGCCCATGCAGTTGGCCTCGTTGAGTCGTTTTCCCCAACTCTTATCCAGCACGGGTACATTGGTCAGTCCGCTGCCCGTACCATAACGGTTCTGGAAACGAGACGCCACGAAGATATCCATAAACTCTGTGCTTTGTGATACAGTGAGGCTGGTATGTCCTACTTTTCCTTTCTTGGTGGTGATGACTACCGCACCGTTGGCAGCGTGGCTACCGTAAAGGGCCGCAGCCGCAGCACCCGTCAGTACGGACACGCTTTCGATGTCTTCGGGATTGATATCGGCAATGGCCTCGGTGGTTCCGGCCGAGTCGAACTCTTTTCCTCCTTCTCCGGCCAGGTTGAACATGGGCACACCGTCGATCACATAGAGTGCGTTGCTCGACTGATCGATGCCTTTCGTTCCACGCATGATCACTTTACTGGCGCCACCCACACCGGACGAACTGGCGTTGATGTTCACACCGGCAATCTTACCGGAGAGGGCATTGACGAAATTAGCATCTTTCACCCGGGTGATATCGTCTTGTCCCAACTCTTGTACGTTGTAACTCAACGCTTTCTGGGAACGTTTGATACCTAAGGCGGTGACTACCACTACATCGAGCTCCTGTGCGGCGGGCACCAGTTTGATGGTATAGGTATTTTGGTTGCCTACGGTAATGTTCTGCGAAGCATATCCCAGATAGGATACGGTGACTACACTTCCTTGCGAAACGGTAAAGGAGAACTTCCCGTCCATATCGGTAATGGTTCCCAGATTGGTTCCTTTCACGCTTAGGGAAACGCCGATCATGGGTTCTCCGTTCTCGTCCATAATACTTCCAGTGATGGTCTTTTCTTTGGTTTGCTCGCTTTTTTGGGGAACAATTATGATATACTCATTCTTGATCTGGTAGGTGAATCCGGTTCCGTTGAGAATCGTATTCAAGGCCTGCTCCAGCGTTCCGTTGTTCAGGTTGATGGCAATCTGCTTATCACCGTTCAGTTTGGATTCATTGTAGGCGACGGACATTCTCAATTGTTTCTCTATTTCTCGTAAGGCATCTTTGATGGTGATCTTATCGCTTTTCAGCGTAATCCTCACATCGTTCTGCCCATAGGCTGCCGCGCCGATGAACAGCACACATAATAACAGCCATACTTTGAGGTGCCTTCGGGCACTGTAATTATTCATAAATCAGTACGATTTGGGTGTTAGAATTAAGTTTTACTTTTTTCAAGAGGGGGGACAGGCAAGCGCTCGTCCGTAAGAGATTACATAGAATTTGATACCTGGTCCAGGCCTGTAATACCAGATACTTTTTTCATCATATTCATTTTTTTAAAAAGTTACTATACTATTGTTTGCTTTATTGGTTTCTATTTCTTTACTAAGTTTTTACTTCTTTCGATGTATGTAATAGGAATCATCCTTCACCGTGTAATCGAAATCATCGGCTACTTCCCGGATGATGTCCAGTACTCCCAGCAATGAAGTTTCCTTGCTGAACCGGAAATTATATTTATCGTCGGACAACGCGCTGGCTTTGTATTGAAACGATACGGCATATTTTCTCTCCAGCACATTGAGTATCTCCCGGGAAGTAGCACCTTTGAATACCAGTTCTCCCCATTGCCAGGCAGTGGCGTCGTACAAATCGATCTGTTCTACCACTAAGCGATGCGACAGATGATTGTGTACCAGTTGGTCACCGTCCTTCAACAGGACTTCTTCGGGATAAAACTCGTTTCTGACCCGCACCTGACCGCTTATCAGCGTGGTTTTAAACAGTGGATCGTCCGCATAAGCCATTACGTCGAATTCCGTACCGGTGACCGTGACCGAAAAGTCTTTCACCTGAACAATGAAAGGCTGTGTCGAGTCGTTCTTCACCTTAAAATAAGCCTCTCCGGAGAGGTAGACCATTCGTCCATGGCTTCCGTAAGACTCCGGATAGAGTAACACCGTTCCGGCATTCAGGTGCACGTAACTTCCGTCGGGCAGGTCGAGCTTTTTCGTGGCGCCCGGTGGGGAGTAAACCTCCACCATTCCATGGTTTGGGAAGTAATTCTTCAGAATGATCGCCCCCAACGGAAGACCGACGAGTACAAGGATGAGGACCACATATGTCGAGCTGGTTCTCAGAGTGCATCGTTTGTCCCCTATCGTGCGGAATCGTGTAAGCAAATCGGACAATGAACTCAGTGTATCCCCGGTGGCTTCACTTTCCGTCCGGCTCCACAGGTCGAACAACGCCTTTTCTTTTTCGACCGATTGTTTCTTGCCTGTAAGCCAGTCGTGAAAGTATCCTTCCTGTTCTCTTTTTACCTTGGACCGGGTATTCATTCCCGTTTTCTTATCTTTATTAATTCTCATATATTATAGATACAACCTACCGGGCGGGACTACGCAACGGGTTGACTAAGAATATATTTGTTTTTTCAGATCGGCCAGTGCCAGATAGATATGCCGCTCTACTGTACGGACAGACATATCCAGCGTTTCGGAAATTTCCAGATTGCTCTTCCCTTCGAAACGGCTCATCTTGAAGATCGCTTTCCGGCGGTTGGGCATTCTTTCCACGATACTACGTATGAGTAGCTCGATTTCGCGGACATGGAGTTTGTCGTCCAGCCCGAAATCGTCGATGATCTGATTCTTCTCAATGACAGACTGCTGATATTTCCGTTCGATATTACGGTGTTTGATCAGGTTAAAGATCTGGTTCTTTGTCATTTTGAATAGGTAATTGTTGGCCAGCTCCTTGTTGCGCCACACTTCGGGTAGGTCTATCAACTTCAGGAAGATATCCTGGGCGACATCCTCAGCGTCTTCGTCATTCATCAGAATCTGCCGGGCAAAGAACTTCACTCTCGGAAAGTTCTCCATAAAGAACTTCCCGAATTCTTCCCTTAGTTTCAGACTCTCGTTTATGTTCATACAGCAAAAGATTAACAGGTTGTATTTTCTGGTTATCGGTTCTATCGGATTATCTGGTTTTATGGGGCGACAGATAATAGATATCGCCCGACTCTTTGTAATCGAAGTTACCGGATACCACCTTGATAATATCTAATATATAAGGTAAGGAAGCATCTTCCCGGAAACGGAAATTGTACTTGTCGGCATTGAAAAGATTAGACGGATACTGGAAGGAAACCGAATATTTCTTCTGCAAGGCATCGAGCACATCCTGAATGATGGCCCCACGGAATACAAGTTCGCCACGTTGCCAGGCAGTAGCATCCTGCAGGTCGACTTTGCCGACGGTGAATTGATGGGATTGGTGGTTGTAAACGAACTGCTCGCTGGGGGTGAGAAGTACTTCTTCAAGAGTTTCCTCCCACTCTACTTTGACACTTCCGCTTATGAGGGTAACTTTGAGACTGGCATCGCCGGGATAGGAAGTGACATCGAACTCTGTACCCAAAGCGGTGACTGAGAAGTTTTTCGACCGGACTATGAAGGGCAGATTGGCATTCTTGATGACTTTGAAGTTGGCTTCACCGGCGATGTATAGCATGCGGTTATCTTTTCCGAATGTCTCGGGGTATAGAAGGATGGTTCCTGTATTGGTATGCACCTGGCTACCATCCGGCAATGTAACAATACCCGAATCACCTGTCTGTGTGAAGTATTCCACCCATTTCACGTCAGTGGATGCCGTATGCCCGAACCACCACCAGGCACCCACGGAGAGGATGAGGGCAACGGCGGCAGCATAACGCCAAGGGATAAATCGCCTTGCTCGTTTCTTTTCTTGTTGGTTGTTGGTTTTCAGCAGGCAGTCGAACGATTGCAGGGTGCTTTCCGTTGGGATATTGTCCGTTTGTTTCCATAGAGACAGGAGCGCCTGTTCTTTCTCAAGAGTATATTCCTCGTTCGTCAACCAGGAATGAAACTCATCACGCATTTGTTTGTCGACATAGGTATGGGTATATTCTTCCAGTACCTTGTTAATATACTTATCGGCCATATACATTGGTTTCACTAGTGTCCACTAAATAAAATTAAGTTTTAATTGGGTGTCATTTTGATAGTTCAGCTCTTCCTCTACCTGTCTAAACAAGTCTGAAAGATTGGTTTTATCCAATAATGACACAGTTAATATTCTCAACACATCATAGGTGTCCATATTCAAATGTAAATCATGTTCAACTATAGCTACCATGCAATATGCTATGATTGCGCAATAGATTTGTATTTTGACTGCATTCTCCGATGTGCCATAGAATTCTTTGATTCGAAGATGCTGCTTCAGCCATTTGTAAAATAGCTCCACCCTCCATCTATATTTATAAAGGAGCGCGACATTTTCTGGCGTAATCTCCATATTGTTTGTATAGAAGACAAAGGTTCTGTTACCTTCTTTATCATAATAAACCACCCGTCTGATGGGGATAGGGTATTGTTTCTTAGGATTGACTCCTTCAAAAAGTATGATTTGATCAGCCATTACTCCCGTTTCGGGCTTGTTATAGTCACGGTCACTTTCGATGGAGTACTTCATCTTTCGTTTTTCACGCACGATAAAGGAGCTTTCTTTCTGATGGATAGCATAAAGTTGTTCCGTATCCATATAGGCACGATCGAAAATATAGTATGCACCTGGCTCATAAGGTATTTTATCCATTACCTTAGAATCATGTATACACGCATTGGTTATTATGTTGAAAGCTGGTATATCTGTTTTTACATCCAATAGAGTATGAAGTTTCACGCCTCCTTTATTGTGATGTAGTTTTGACCACCAAAATGAACTCAGACACAAGGAGATGGTCGATGAATCAAAAGCATAAACATTGCCGTCAAGGAAGAAATCATGCTTATCCGTTCGTTTAGCACGAGCTGTCGAAATCATAAGATTTGCCAGATCCTCAAAGATGCGCACTTCTCGTAACTCGTTTGCTTTTGATAAATTGCTACGACTCACACTTTCGCCAAAGCCTAAGTGATAAAACTTAGAACGATGAGCATTTAGAGTGGATACTAGATCACGTAAGCTTTCTCTATTGGATAATTGCCCGAAAATCATAACTAACAAATGATTCCAACAAGTGAATGACTTTACATACTTATTTCCTTCATATTTCTCAACAATACAGTCAAATGCTCTCTTGGGAAGGAAGCGGCAGAGCTGTGTGAATACAAACTGTCCTTTATGCATACGCTAACAAATACTATCATTTTGCTATTGAAAGCAAAATTAGTTATTTGAAATGTACACGTAAGAAATTTGCTCATTAA
>JAVBVA010000086.1:0-29995 GCA_031554665.1 Bacteroides sp.
CGTAATCATCGGTCAACGTAAAGGCGGTAAGACCTGGGAAAAGGCTATCGCCGACGGTTGGGTACCGGGTGAAACATTGTTTGAAATCGACGAAGCTTGCCAACGCGGAACCATTATCCAATACCTGCTGTCGGATGCAGCACAGATAGAAGTATGGCCTGTTGTGAAGAAGAACCTCACTGCCGGTAAAGCATTGTACTTCTCACACGGTTTCGGTATTACTTACAAAGAACGTACCGGTATCGTTCCTCCCGCTGATGTAGACGTAATCCTCGTAGCTCCGAAAGGCTCGGGTACTTCACTTCGTTCTATGTTCCTCGAAGGCCGTGGTTTGAACTCTTCTTATGCTATCTTCCAGGATGCTACCGGTCGCGCTTTCGAACGTGTAGTAGCTTTGGGTATCGGTGTAGGTTCGGGTTACCTGTTCGAAACTGACTTCCAACGCGAAGTGTACTCTGACCTCACCGGCGAACGTGGTACGCTGATGGGTGCTATCCAGGGTATCTTGCTGGCTCAGTACGAAGTGTTGCGCGAAAACGGACATACTCCGTCGGAAGCTTTCAACGAAACAGTGGAAGAGTTGACACAGTCGCTCATGCCGTTGTTTGCTAAGAACGGTATGGACTGGATGTATGCCAACTGCTCTACCACTGCCCAACGTGGTGCACTCGACTGGATGGGCCCGTTCCACGATGCTACCAAGCCGGTATTTGCTAAACTGTATGCCGAAGTGAAGTGCGGTAATGAAGCTCAACGATCGATCGATACCAACTCGAAACCTGACTACCGCGAAGGTCTGGATGCCGAACTGAAAGCATTGCGCGAAAGCGAAATGTGGCAAGCTGGTGCAGTAGTACGCAAACTTCGTCCGGAAAACAACTAATCTGCGATTATTCGTAATCCTTTTTAATATAGAAAGCCTGGGAGTCCCGTTGTGGATTTCTGGGCTTTTTGCTACTTCTGCGAAAGACTCTCTGTGGAATTTTCGTGAAAGTTCCGTAATAAGTATTCTATCTTAGTGTTAGAATGTAACTTTTAAATTACCTTTGTGTTCGGCTTATGACTGAATGTTATAAAGAAGAAAAGAAAAAGGTTCTTAGTCACTTTTGGTGCAGGCGAGGGCTGGAAGCCCTAAATATTTCAGCCCAGGGTGACCACAGGGAACCCTGGGTATTCATGTCAGCTATCATTCTAAGTGCTGGAAGCACGCCACATTGTTTCGTGCCTCCAGCACTCCATAAAACTATGCCAAATCTGCCCCAGGGTTTCACCCTGGGCTGAAATGTCAAGGGCTTCCAGCCCTAACGTGCACCTAAATTGACGAAGAACCAAGAAAAAGTGAAGGAGAATAGATTATGAATACAAAAACGTTGGATCAGATTAAAGATCAGTATTATGGTGAGGTGGGAGTGTCCGAGCGTGATAAACTGGAGCGAGAACTGGAAGCATTACGTATTGGGTTTAAGATTCGGAATGCCCGTGAAAAGATGGATATGACACAGGCCGAATTGGCTGCCCGTATAGACAAAAAACGTTCTTTTATATCAAAAGTAGAAAACGACGGTAGTAATATAACGCTGAAAACCTTGTTTGATATAGTTGAGCGTGGGCTTGGAGGAAAACTGAATATCGAAGTGCAACTATAGAGTTGCTAAAAGAGTTCGCGTTATAACCTTTATTGAAGCGTTTCCGGTCAACCGGGGGCGCTTTTTGTTATACATAATTATAGGTATTTTTGATATATTTCCGAACTATTTACCTTTTTCTGTATTCCCCTGTTAAATAACTTTCCTAATTTTGCACCATCAAAACAATGGAAATAATTCAAACGAACCACTTATGACAATTCGTTCTCTGCTGGCGTTACTGCTATGCACCTTCTCTTTTCCTCTCTTTGCTCAAACCTTCAAGGTCTCCGGTGTAGTGATCGATGCTAAGACCCATGAACAATTGATAGGGGTAACCTTGATTCCTAAAAATGATGCAACCAAAGGCGCCATTACCGATGGGAAGGGAAAATATACAATTTCGTTGCCCAAAGGGCGGCAAGTGCTAACTGTCCATTACTTGGGTTACGACGAGAAAGAAGTCACCGTGAATGTGGTAAACAAGGATATCAAGATGGATATTGAGCTTACACAGGGTTCGCTTCAACTCGATGAGGTAGTGGTTACTTCCAAGCGTCCCGATGCTAACGTAAGCGATGCCCAGACGGGCGTGACACAAATGGAAGTGTTACAACTCAACAAACTACCGGTGTTGATGGGCGAGCGCGATGTGATTAAATCGCTCGAGCTGATGCCGGGCGTGAAGAGCGCGGGCGAGGGCAGCAGCGGGTTCTTTGTGCGTGGCGGAACAGCCGACCAGAACCTGATCATGCTCGATAATGTATCGGTGTACAACGCTTCGCATCTGATGGGCTTCTTTTCGACGTTCAACTCCGACGTACTGCGTGATGTGGCGCTGTACAAAGGTCCTATCCCGGCGCAATACGGCGAACGCCTCTCGGCAGTGCTCGATGTGCAGCAACGGGTGGGAGATATGCAGGAGTATAGTGTGTCGGGTGGTATTGGGTTGATCTCGTCCAAGCTGAATGTGGAAGGACCCATACAGAAAGGTAAATCTTCTTTCCTTTTCGGAGCCCGGCGAACGTATGCTGATGCATTGGCACGCGCTTCGGGAGCCGAAGATGCACAGAATGCCTATCTTTATTTCTATGATTTGAATGGTAAGCTCAACTTCAACCTCACGGAGAAGGATCAACTTTCTATTTCGGGATATCTGGGACGCGACAAGATGGTACTGAAAAAACTGGCTGAGGTGGGCTGGGGAAATGCCTTTGTCAATGCCAAGTGGACACGGAATGTGAATGAAAACCTGCTCTCGTCTACCTCGCTGATGTACAACCAATATTCGTATAACTTCTTTATGGACATGGGTATGCAGATGGACGGTGGAGCGAAGGTAAAAGACTATGGCTTCAAACAGGAGTTCCAGTACCGGGCAAGCGAGAAGAGCAACTGGCGGTTCGGCTTGCAGTCTACCTGGCATAACCTGGCTCCCGGCGACTTCAAAGTTGTCTCCGAAGATGAGAATGCCATCAACCTGCAACACCGTTATTCGTGGGAGAACGGACTGTACGTCTCGAACCAACTGAAGATAGGCGATCGGGTGGAGGTGCTTTACGGGCTTCGCCTGTCGGTCTTCTCGGCTATGGGTAATGGCGAATACTACACGCTGAACGAAGAGAAGGAGGTTATCGATACTACCTGGTACAGTGGCGGGAAGTTCGTGAAAACGTATGTCAACCTCGAACCACGGCTCTCGGCAGTGTATAAGCTGAACGATGTGTCGTCCATCAAAGCATCGTACTCGCGTACCACCCAAAACATGCACTTGCTCACGTATGTGGCACAAGGTACCCCGTTCGACCGCTGGACGTCGAGCTCCAATAACATCAAGCCGCAGATAGCCGACCAGTTTACATTGGGCTACTTCCGCAACTTTGCCGATAATACCTACGAGTTCAGTGTGGAAGGCTATTATAAGGATATGCGCAACCAGATTGACTATAAAGACCATGCCAATGTGTTCGACTACGATGTGGTGGAGACGGAACTGCTATTCGGCAAGGGACGTGCATACGGTGTGGAGATGATGTTGAAGAAACGAGTCGGGCGGTTCAATGGCTGGGTGGCTTACACGCTGTCCAAGTCGGAAAAGAAGATCGACGGTATCAACAGCAATAAGTGGTACGATGCTTATCAGGACCGTACGCACGACATCTCTGTGGTAGGGATATATGAGTTGAACCGTAAATGGACACTCTCGGCCGCCTGGGTGTACTATACCGGCAATGCCATCACTTATCCGAGCGGAAAATACCGCATCGACGGACGAGATGTAATGTACTATGCCGAGCGCAACGGATACCGCGCTCCGGCTTATCACCGCTTAGACCTCGGCGCCACCTGCCTGCTGAAGAAGACCCGCAAGTTCGAGTCCGAGCTGGCTTTCAGTTTATACAATGCTTACGGTCGTCGCAACGCTTATATGGTTCAGTTTAAAACGAATGAGGACGATCCGAGCAAGACGTCGGCTTATCGGTTTGCACTCTTTACATACGTGCCTTCTGTTTCCTGGAACTTTAAATTTTAAACGAGTAGTATATGAAATCTATTACATATAAATATAGCCTGAAATGGCTGGTGCTGTCACTGTTGTTAGCAGTTGCTTCGCTGGCTTCATCGTGCAAAGACGAAATTGAGGTCGATCTGCGTTCGGTCGATCCACAGTTGGTTATCGAAGGGGTGATACGGGAAGGTGCCCAAGCCGAGGTACTGATTACGAAGACGAAGGATTTCAGCGACAATTCTGAATACCTGCCGGTGACCAATGCCGTGGTGTCGATTAGTGACGATGCCGGGCACAATGAGTTACTGACCCCTAATGCCTCGGGTAAATACATTGCTGCAACTATCGAAGGGGTGCAGCGGCGCGAGTACCGCCTCTCCGTGGAGTACGACGGAAAGACCTATACTGCCACCACCCGGATGCCGCCCGTGGTAGCGCTCGACTCACTGACCTTGTTCAAGTTCCCGATGGTAGATTATTGGGATCCGATGATACACTTCCGCGATCCGGTGGGCGAGGAGAATCAATACTACCGTTTCGTTGTCGGCATTAATGGCGAATATCCCCGCTTCCGCGACCGCTATATCTCTACTGAGTTTATGGATGGTAATGTGATACACCAGCCCTTGTTTGTACGTTTCGAGGACGATAGCAATGAGGAAGATCCCATCAAACTGGGTGATCTGATCACCGTGGAAATGCGTTGCTTAGATAAGGGTACCTATAAATTTATCGAAACTCTGGACCGGGTGGAAGACTCGATGGCTAACCCGACGAGCAATATTACCGGAGGGGCATTAGGCTATTTTGGCGCTTATTCCTATACACAGATGGATATTATGGCGGAGTGGTAAGGTTGCCTTATTTACATCCTATGTAATGATCAATTAGAAGTAATGTAATGACCGATTACATTACTTCTAATTGATCATTACATTACTTCTAATTTTGTTTATCTTCGCTTCTTCTTCGACCGAAGTTCTTCGCTCTTACTTGATGCGTTTGTAGCCATACACGGCACGGTCGCCCAGCTCTTCTTCGATGCGTAACAGTTGGTTATACTTCGCCATGCGGTCCGAACGGCTTAGTGAACCGGTTTTGATCTGTCCGCTGTTGGTTGCTACGGCGATATCGGCAATGGTTGCATCTTCTGTTTCGCCCGAACGGTGTGAGGTTACTGTGGTGTATCCGTGACGGTGAGCCATTTCAATAGCGTTCAATGTTTCGGTCAACGAGCCGATTTGGTTTACTTTAATCAGGATCGAGTTGGCGCAACCGGTTTCAATACCTTTCGACAGGAACTCAACGTTGGTCACGAACAAGTCGTCGCCTACCAGCTGGCAGCGGTTACCAATGCGGTCGGTCAGCTTCTTCCAACCCTCCCAGTCATTCTCATTCATACCGTCTTCGATGGAGTCGATGGGGTATTTGTTGATCAGTTCTTCGAGGAAATCCACCTGCTCGTCCGACGTGCGTTTCTTACCGTGCGGGCCTTCGAACTTGGAGTAGTCGTAGATACCGTCTTTGTAGAATTCCGAAGCAGCACAGTCCATGCCGATCATCACATCCTTACCCGGTTCGTAACCTGCTGCCTTGATAGCGGCAAGGATCGAGTTCAGGGCATCTTCCGTACCTTCGAGCGTAGGGGCAAAACCACCTTCATCGCCTACGGCCGTGCTCAGTCCGCGATCTTTTAATACCTTCTTCAGGGCATGGAACACTTCGGCACCCATGCGCAAGCCTTCTTTGAACGAAGTGGCGCCTACCGGACGAATCATGAATTCCTGGAAAGCTATCGGGGCATCACTGTGCGAACCGCCGTTGATGATGTTCATCATCGGAACAGGCAGTACGTATGTATTCGTTCCGCCAATGTAGCGATACAACGGAAGTCCGAGGTATTCGGCAGCAGCTTTGGCAACAGCCAGCGATACACCGAGAATAGCGTTGGCACCCAGCTTCGACTTGGTGCTTGTGCCGTCCAATGCCAGCATCAGGTGGTCGATGCCCACCTGGTCGAGTGCCGAATGACCGATCAGGTGCGGAGCAATCACCTTATTGATGTTATCTACCGCCTTCTGTACACCTTTACCGCCATAACGATGTTTGTCACCGTCGCGGAGTTCCAATGCTTCGTGCTCACCTGTCGATGCACCCGACGGAACGGATGCACGGCCCATGATACCTGATTCCAATACTACGTCAACTTCTACTGTGGGATTACCTCTTGAGTCGAGGATTTCTCGTCCTGTGATTTTTTCGATCTTCATTTTTATATATGTTTATAGATTCGTGCAAATGTACTGCCTCGTTGCAAACCGGCGTATCACCTCAAATAGGTATTTTGTGCGTGTCTGCTACTTATAGATAAGTACCTTTTGCTATATAGAACAAAAGTAGAGGGTGGTTTGTTTTCAAGTCATTTCTTTTTGCAGTAATGTGAATTTTCGTGGAATCGCCGTACGGATATTCGGATTAATTGTATCTTTGTACTACACGTTGTAGTTTATGAATACAGATATTGAAAAAGCAGTGTTGCCCTTTAAGTTACAGCAATTTGTAACGTTGATCATGGAGAAGAAGAAGTGCTCTATGAAGGATGCGTTGTACTATTTGTACAACTCTGCATTGTACAGCAAGTTGATGGACCCTTCGGCTAAGATGTGGTATTTGAGTTCGCTTACTTTGTACGATATGTTGGAGGAAGAAAAAGCGGAGGAAATGAAGGATGACGCAATGGATGACTCTGTATTGTTATTCCAATTGTTTTGTTTGGAGAATTATAAGGACGCTAAACAGCTATCTCCCGAGGATGTACTTGCCTTGTTTACTCAGTATGATGTGTTTGGCTTTTTGAAAGACGGATTTGAGGTGTTGCACACCCAAGGCAGGGAGTATCTGATAGACGAGATACAGATTTATATACAAAATAGGGAGAAAGGAGAATGAAGGTATACCACGGATCTACCCAAATAGTTCAGCATCCCGATCTGTCGTTGGGACGTATGAATACGGACTTTGGTAAGGGTTTTTATACGACCACCAGCTACGAACAAGCTAAGAAGTGGGCGCTAATTAAGCGAAACCGGAGTACAAAAACAGGAACGACGAATGCAATAGTTTCGGTGTTCGAGGTCGATGATGCTGTATGGGATAAAGGATTTCGGGTGTTGCATTTTCAGGGTGCTACTGCGGAGTGGTTGGATTTTGTTATCAGTAACAGGCAAGGTCGACCGACTGAAGTCTATGATCTGGTTATGGGGCCCGTTGCCGATGATAAGTTGTATGCCACTTTATTGCTCTTCGAACAAAATGTGTTGAGTGTCGAAGCTACCATTGAGCGACTTAAAAGCCATGTATTGTTCGATCAGTTATCTTTTCATTCCGGCGAAGCATTAAAAGAACTGCGGTTTATCTCCTTTGAGAAAGTGAATGATCTGTGATGTAGCCGATAAAAAACGAAGAGAGCCCCAACGTTCCATTCAAACGTTGGGGCTCTCTTCTGCTAAATCCTGAATGACAATCTTTCTACCTAAAAACTAATCTATTACTATTTCCATTTCTTTATTGCTTTCAAATCTGCCGGAGTAGCTTCGATGAGGCTGAGTGCAAACCCGCCGCTGCTGGCTTCCCATACAGAGAGTTTTGTCTTGCTCGTAACCAATCCCTTCTTTATCTGATACGAAGTAGGATTCTTTATATAATCGGCATCCTTTCCGTCGGCGTATAGCGTAGCTACATATTGCTTGCCGGGAGTCAGGAAGTCGAGTGCAAAGGCAGCCGTGCGCGGATTCTCATCGGTAATACCTCCCACAAACCAGTTCTCTGTACCTTTGGCTTTACGGGCGATGGTGATGTAATCTCCCGGTTCGGCTTCGATGTACTTGCTCTCATCCCAATCTACTGCTACGTCTTTGATGAACTGGAAAGCATCCAGATGACGCTCGTAGCTTTCGGGGAGGTCGGCTGCCATTTGCAGCGGGCTGTAGAGGGTGACATATAGTGCCATCTGTTTCACCAATGTAGTGTGAACGAAGCTATGCTCGCCCGATAAGAAAGATAATTTTGTATCGAAGATACCCGGAGTGTAGTCCATCGGGCCACCGATCAAGCGATTGAACGGGAGCAATGTGGTGTGGAACGGCTTGCTGCCGCCAAAGGCTTCGTACTCCGTACCACGGGCTGATTCGTTACCGAGGAGGTTGGGGTAGGTACGGCACAATCCGGTAGGGCGAACGGCCTCGTGAGCATTGACACATATCTTATAATCGGCTGCTTTCTTTATGGCAAACAGGTAGTGATTGTTGAGCCACTGGCCGTAGTGATGTTCGCCACGTGGAATCATATTGCCCACGTATCCGCTCTTCACAGCATTGTACCCATTGTCTACCATGAACTGATAGGCCTGGTCGATGTGGCGTTCGTAGTTACGTACCGAGGCCGATGTTTCGTGGTGCATCATCAGTTTTACACCTTTGGAGGCAGCATACGCATTGAGCTTCTTCACATCGAAATCGGGATAAGGCGATACGAAGTCGAATACATAGTCTTTTGACTGGCCGAACCAGTCTTCCCAACCTTCGTTCCAACCTTCTACCAGCACCTGGTCGAAGCCATGCTCGGCAGCAAAGTCGATGTGACGTTTCACATTGTCGTTATTGGCACCGTGGCGACCGTTGGGCTTGGTCTTCGAGTAGTCTGTTTCACCCAGTTTCACCGATAAAAGGTCATCGGTATACGCCCAAGAACTTTTTCCGGTAATCATTTCCCACCATACACCGATATATTTCACCGGCTTGATCCAGGAGACATCCTTGTAAGCGCAAGGCTCATTCAGGTTTAATGTGATACGCGAAGCAAGGACATCGCGTGCATCGTCGCTGACGATCACTGTACGCCAGGGCGATGTACACGGCGCTTGCATGTATCCTTTGTCGCCCACGGCATCCGGGGTGAGCCAGGATTCGAATACCAGATTCTTATCGTCGAGGTTGAGGTGCATGCACGAGTAATCAACCAAGGCAGCTTCGTGCAGGTTGATGTATAACCCATCGGCTGTCTTCATCTGCAAGGATGTCTGTACACCGGTGGGCGAGAAGCTTGTCTGCGAAGCATTGTCGGTGATGGCGCCTTTCATCAGGCCACGTATCTCGGTGAGCTTCGATTCGGTGAAGTCGTATTCCTGCGTATCATAATCGCCCGGAATCCAGAAGGCAGTGTGATCGCCTGCCATGGCAAATTGGGTACGCTCTTCTTTGATGACGAAGTAGTTGAGGTTCTTCTGCAACGGGAACTCGTAGCGGAAACCCAACCCGTCGTCGAACAAACGGAAACGGATAATGATGTGCCGGTTCTGTGCCTGCTGGTTCAGCGTTACAGCCAACTCATTGTAATGGTTGCGGATACTGCTTTCTTCGCCCCATACCGGTTTCCAGGTCTCGTCGAAAGTCGACGTTTGGGCATTGGTCTGCGTGAAACCGTTCAGTAGACTCGTGCCGCTTTTCAGTTCGAGCCCGAGCTTGGACGGCTTGATCACCGGTTTCCCTTTGTAAGTTAGTTCGTATACCGGTTCGCCTTGGGCATTGACCGTAAAGGTGAGCTTCAGTTGCCCGTTAGGGGAAGTGAGTTGTTCTGCCATAGCCGAAAGGGTTATGGTTGAAAACATTAAGATGAATGTGATCTTTGCCAACAGCGTTTTCATGTTTTTCATGATGTTGAGTTAATAATTAATACTTCAAGGGCAAAGGTAAGAGGTTTTGTTGGGCTTCCTATACATTATAATAATAGATGCATCGTTAATTTATGAAAACGTTTGCATTTCTCAAGCTTCCTTCTTCCCCAAGAAATGATTGAAGAGCAACAGGCCGATGATAGTCAGCAAGCCGATGCCGCTAAAAATAAGCCAGAGAAGAGCCGGCTGGTGCATCTCGTCGACGAAATGAACATATAGATTGGCGCCCAGCACACCACCTACACCACTTCCGATAACTCCGTACAGGAACGAATAGCCCTGATACAATGCTTTTTTATCGGCAGGAGCAATGATGCCTACATACGACAGGAACTTCGGATGTGCCGTCATCTCACCCACTGAGAAGGTAACGATACCGGCTATAAATACCCAGATGCTGGTGCTGAGCGACAGAATAGCCATTCCCAATGTGCCGAGCAGAATACCGGTGATCATGGTAGGAAGCGCTTTGAAGTTCTTTACTATGCTCGATACAAGGATTTGCAAGCTGATGATAACCCCGGCATTGATCACTGTGACGTGTTCTACGTCGAATTTCCACTGGGGATTGTCCACGAAGAGTGCCAGAAAACTGTTTACGACATGGTTTAACGGGCTGGCATCGACATACTCCTTGACATACCACAATACTGTGTCGAACATTTGGAAATAGAGGATCCAGAACATCGAATAGATAACGATCATCAGGATGAACCGGTAATCTTTCAACACCTGAACGGCGCCCAACAGTACTTCGCCCAACGACTTGGTGGTTTTGGGTCGCTCGGGCTCCTTGTACATGAAAATGTTCAGGAGCAGCAACGAACCGGTGGCAATGGCCGACATAAAGAATCTATAACTGTAGCCATAGCCTTTCAACAGAGGGACTAAGAACAACGGGAACAGGAAAGAACCCAGATTGATGGTCCAGTAGAAGATTCCGAAGCCCAACGTAGAGTTGCCTTCGTGCGTGGTGCGGGCAATGGTGCCTGCGATGAGTGGCTTGAAGAATCCTGCACCGATATTCATTACCAGGAGAGAAGCAAAGATGGTTTCGTAACCGGTGCTTATACCCGACAGTGCATACCCGGCACTCATCACGACGAAAGCCAGCATCAGAAACTTGCGGTAACCGTATCGGTCGGCCAGTGCACCCGACAGGATCGGGAGTAAGTAGAGCAACGGCTTGGTGACGCTACTAATGAGCCCGGCGTTCTCCCGGGTCAGGCCAAGCCCTCCATCGCCGACGGCGGTAACCAGATAAACCGACAGAACCGACATCAAACCGTAATACGCCCCGCGTTCGAAAAATTCCATGATAATAACTACCCAGTAATTACGTGGGAATGAGCGAAAACCTGTCTTGGGAGAGTCCGGATTGTTTGGCATTCTGTGAGTTTTTTTGATAAACTGCAAAAGTAATGGTTTCTTTTTGAACTTCCGGGGTCTGTCGACAAAAAGATGATTGCTCCATGCGAATAGAAAAAGACTCTTTGATAATACAATTAATTATTGTACTTTTGCGCCTCTAAAATCAAACAAAAACAGAAAGGTAATTATATGGGAGGTTTTTTCGGAACAGTCTCGAAGAAGGAATGTGTCTACGATTTATTCTACGGCACGGATTACAATTCACATTTAGGAACGAAGCGGGGGGGACTTGCCACCTACAGTCAGGAACAAGGCTTTATCCGGTCGATTCATAACCTGGAAAGTTCGTACTTCCGTTCTAAATTCGAATCCGATTTAGAGAAATTCAAAGGACACGCCGGTATCGGCATCATCAGTGATACAGATTCACAACCTCTCATCATCAATTCCCACCTCGGACGATTCGCTATCGTCACTGTCGCTAAGATAGTCAACCTCAAAGAACTCGAAGCGGAACTCCTCTCGCAAAACATGCACTTCGCCGAACTCAGTTCCGGTAAAACCAATCAAACAGAACTTATCGCCCTGCTTATTATTCAAGGTAAGACGTTCGTCGAAGGGATCGAAAACGTGTTCCGACGCATTAAAGGCTCCTGTTCAATGTTGTTACTTACAGAGGATGGAGTTATTGCCGCACGCGATCAATGGGGACGTACCCCGATTGTTATCGGTAAGAAAGAGGGAGCGTATGCCGCTACCAGTGAATCGAGCAGTTTTCCCAACCTCGATTACGAGATAGACCGCTATCTGGGACCCGGTGAGGTGGTACGCATCCATGCCGACCGGTTGGAACAGTTGCGCCAACCTTCCGAAGAGATGCAGATATGCTCTTTCCTGTGGGTGTATTATGGTTTTCCGACATCGAACTACGAGGACCGCAATGTAGAGGAAGTGCGTTTCACCAACGGTGTAAAGATGGGACAGAAAGATACGGTGGAAGTGGATTGCGTATGTGGTATTCCCGACTCCGGAGTGGGAGTAGCGTTGGGCTATGCCGAAGGAATGAAAGTGCCCTATCATCGTTGTATTTCGAAATATACGCCCACCTGGCCACGTAGCTTTACTCCCAGCAATCAGGATATGCGTGCGCTGGTAGCCAAAATGAAACTGATACCCAACAAGGCTATGCTGCAAGGCAAGCGCATTTTGTTCTGCGACGACTCCATCGTACGCGGTACACAGCTTCGCGACAATGTGAAGGTGCTTTACGATTGCGGAGCGAAGGAGATACACATGCGTATTGCCTGCCCGCCACTGATATACAGTTGCCCGTTCGTTGGTTTCACGGCTTCAAAGAACGACCTGGAGCTGATTACCCGCCGTATCATCAAAGACCTGGAAGGTGACGAAAACAAGAATCTGGATAAATACACGCAGGCCGGAACGCCGGAATATGAGAAAATGGTGAAGATCATCTCCGATAAATTCTCACTGAGTTCCCTGAAATTCAATAGGCTCGAAACGCTTGTCGAAGCCATCGGATTGCCAAAATGCCAGGTTTGTACACACTGTTTTGACGGAAGTAGCCATTTCTGATTGCAAAAGTTTGGAGATATTCAAAAAAATGACGAACATTGTAGATGTATTTTGCATCATATAATATATCTAATTAATAGTTTCGGATTTTATGAATATAGTAGAACGTTTTTTGAAGTACGTAAGCTTCGACACGCAGTCGAACGACGAAACACGTGTGACACCCAGTACTCCCGGTCAGATGGTCTTTCTGCAATACCTGAAGACGGAACTGGAAGCATTGGGATTGGACGAGATCACCTTGGACGAGTATGGCTATCTGTTTGCTACACTCCCGTCGAATATAGAGAAAGAAGTGCCCGTCATCGGGTTCATCGCACATGTGGATACCAGTCCCGATATGACTGGGAAGGACGTCACCCCGCGTATTGTCGAAAAGTATGATGGAGGCGATATTGTGCTCTGTGCCGAAGACAAGGTGATACTCTCGCCGAAACAGTTCCCTGAATTACTCGATCATAAAGGTGAAGACTTGATTGTGACCAACGGCAAGACACTACTTGGCGCTGATGACAAAGCGGGTATCGCCGAAATTATATCGGCAGTAGCTTATCTGAAAGAACATCCCGAAATCAAACATGGTAAGATTCGTATTGGCTTTAATCCCGATGAGGAGATTGGCGAAGGCGCTCATAAGTTTGATGTGGCGAAGTTCGGCTGCGAATGGGGATACACGATGGATGGCGGAGAAGCAGGGGAGTTGGAATTTGAAAATTTCAATGCCGCAGCTGCCAAGATTACTTTCAAGGGCCGTAATGTACATCCGGGCTATGCCAAGAATAAGATGATCAATGCCATTCATGTGTCGCAGGAGTTCGATGCGTTGTTGCCTGCCCGGGAACGGCCGGAACACACTGACGGATACGAAGGTTTCTTTCATCTGGTAGGTACACAAGGTACGGTGGAAGAGAGCTGGCTTTCATACATCATCCGTGATCACGACCGGGCGACGTTCGAGAGCCGTAAGGCGCTGATCGAGAGTTGTACGGCTGCCATTAATACCAAGTATGGCGAAGGAACAGCTACATTGGAACTGCGTGACCAATACTACAACATGCGCGAAAAGATCGAGCCGGTGATGCATATTATTGATACGGCTTTTGCTGCTATGGAAGCCGCAGGCGTGAAACCCAACGTGAAACCCATCCGTGGCGGAACGGACGGCGCCCAGCTCTCGTTCAAAGGTCTGCCGTGTCCGAATATCTTTGCGGGCGGACTGAACTTCCACGGACGTTATGAGTTTGTCCCCATCCAAAGTATGAAGAAAGCGATGAGGGTGATTGTGGAAATAGCACGCTTAGTAGCAGAGAAATAGATTACCTTACATAAATACCATCAAAAGAAAATGAAAACAACTCCATTTACCGAGAAGCACAAGGCACTGGGTGCCAAGATGCATGAATTTGCAGGATTTGACATGCCTATCGAATATACCGGCATTATCGACGAACACCTCACTGTATGCAACGGGGTAGGTGTGTTCGATGTATCGCACATGGGCGAGTTCTGGGTGAAAGGGCCGAACGCACTACCGTTCCTGCAAAAAATAACGTCCAATAATGTGGCGGCTTTATCGCCTGGGAAGATTCAATATACTTGCTTTCCCAACGAAGAAGGCGGAATTGTAGACGATCTGCTGGTGTATCAATACGAACCGGAGAAATATTTGTTGGTGGTCAACGCCGGAAATACCCCGAAAGACTGGGACTGGTGTGTGAAGCACAATACGGAAGGCGCTGAGCTGGAAAATTCTTCGGACAATATGGGGCAGCTTGCTGTACAGGGCCCGAAAGCCATGGCCACCTTGCAGAAGTTGACGGATATCAACCTGTCCGAAATACCTTATTATACGTTCAAAGTCGGAGAGTTTGCCGGTCAGCCGAATGTGATTATCTCGAACACGGGCTATACCGGGGCAGGCGGTTTTGAACTTTATTTCTATCCGGATGCTGCCGAAGCCGTTTGGAAGGCTGTGTTCGAGGCAGGAGAGGAGTTCGGTGTCAAGCCGATCGGACTGGGTGCCCGTGATACCTTACGCCTGGAAATGGGCTTCTGTCTGTATGGAAATGATCTGGACGATACCACTTCGCCTATTGAAGCCGGGCTGGGTTGGATCACCAAATTTATTGAGGGTAAGAACTTTATCAACCGTCCGATGCTGGAAAAACAGAAAGCGGAAGGGGTTACGCGTAAGTTGGTTGCCTTCGAAATGATCGATCGCGGTATTCCTCGTCACGGATACGGATTGATGGATGCCGAAGGGACTTCTATCGGGGTTGCTACCTCGGGAACGATGTCGCCTACGCGCAAGATCGGTATCGGCATGGGATACGTGAAACCGGAATTTAGCCAGCCGGGTACAGAGATTTTTATTGATATGCGTGGACGTAAACTGAAAGCAGTGATCGTGAAACCACCGTTCAGAAAGTAGAAATATTCACCACAGAGTCACACAGAGTTCCAAAGAGTTTTTTACTACAGAGGGCACAGAGGTTTAATAAAACAATTATTCCTCTGTGCCCTTTTTGTCCTCTGTAGTGAAATAAAATGAAAAACTCTGCGAAACTCTGTGTAACTCTGTGGCGAAAAATATTACTTTTGTGACGAAAAACGAATAACGCGCATGTCACATTTACCAACACTGATCGCCGACCTCGCCCTGATTCTGCTCTGCGCCGGTGTAATGACTTTACTCTTTAAGAAACTGAAACAGCCTGTTGTGCTCGGGTATGTGGTAGCCGGTTTTCTGGCGAGTCCACACATGAGTTATACCCCCTCGGTGATGGATACAGGCAATATCCAGACATGGGCCGATATCGGTGTCATCTTTTTACTCTTCGCCCTCGGGTTGGAATTCAGTTTCAAGAAGATCGTGAAAGTGGGAGGGTCGGCCATTATTGCAGCTTGTACCATTATATTCTGCATGATCCTGTTGGGTATTGGAGTCGGACTGTCGTTCGGGTGGCAACGGATGGACTGTATCTTCCTGGGTGGTATGATTGCCATGTCGTCCACTACCATTATTTATAAAGCTTTCGATGATCTGGGACTGCGGAAGAAGAAATTTACCGGGCTGGTACTCAGTATTCTGATATTGGAAGATATCCTGGCTATCGTACTGATGGTGATGCTTTCGACCATGGCGGTGAGCCATGAGTTCGAAGGTACCGAACTGTTGGGCAGCATTGCCAAGTTGCTTTTCTTCCTTATACTTTGGTTTGTGGTGGGTATCTACCTCATTCCCGAGTTCCTGAAGCGGTGCCGGAAACTGATGAGCGAGGAAACCTTACTGATTGTCTCTTTAGCTCTTTGCTTTGGTATGGTCGTTGTTGCGGCGCATACCGGTTTCTCCGCAGCTTTCGGGGCTTTTATCATGGGCTCCATTCTGGCCGAGACCATCGAAGCCGAATCCATCGAACGCTTGGTGAAGCCGGTGAAGGATCTGTTCGGCGCCATCTTCTTCGTATCGGTAGGTATGATGGTAGACCCGGCGATGATTGTGCAATACGCCCTTCCGATTGTGGTGATTACGCTGGCTGTGATATGTGGGCAGGCCTTATTCGGGACGTTTGGTGTTATCCTGTCCGGGCAACCGCTGAAGACGGCCATGCAATGTGGGTTCAGCTTGACCCAGATTGGTGAGTTCGCCTTCATTATAGCCTCTCTGGGAGTGTCGTTGCGTGTGACGAGCCACTTCCTTTACCCCATTGTGGTAGCTGTCTCGGTCATAACAACCTTTCTCACTCCCTACATGATCCGGTTGGCCGAGCCTGCGTCGAACTACGTCGATCATCATCTGCCTCCTTCCTGGCAACGTTTTCTGGTACGTTATTCGTCTGGTTCGCAACCGGTGAACAATGAAAATATGTGGAAGCGGTTGTTACTTGCCCTGGTGCGTATCGTAACAGTCTATTCCATTGTCAGCATTTCGATTATAGTGATTTCCTTCCGCTTTCTGGTCCCGTTCCTGCGCGAGAACCTGCCCGGAGTATGGGGCTCAGTAGTCGGAGCGGCTGTTACCATACTGTGTATCTCTCCTTTCCTTCGCGCCATTATGATCAAGAAGAACCATTCGGTGGAGTTCACTACTTTGTGGAACGATAGCCGGGTAAACCGGGGACCGCTGGTGTCGACCATCCTGCTGCGTATCATTATTGCACTGGTGTTTGTCTCTTTCATCATCGGTTCGTTGTTCAAGACCTCCATTGGGTTGGTTATCGGGGTGGCTATACTGTTAGTGACGCTGATGATACTCTCCCGGCAATTGAAAAAGCAGTCCATTCTTATCGAACGGCGTTTCTTCCAGAACCTGCGTTATCGCGAGATGCGTGCCGAGTACATGGGCGAGAAAAAACCGTCTTATGCACGAAGGCTTCTCTCACATGATTTACATTTAGCCGATTTTGAGATACCGGGTGAGTCGGTATGGGCAGGTAAAACATTGCTCGATCTGCATTTCGGTAAGACGTATGGCGTGCACGTTGCCTCTATTCTCCGGGGGAGACGAAGAATCAATATCCCTGGCGGCAGCATCCGGCTGTATCCGATGGACAAACTACAGGTGATAGGTACCGACGAGCAGTTGGTGGCATTTGGCGAAGAGCTTACCCGGGTATCGCACATCGATACGAATGTGTTCGAGAAGCATGAGATGACCCTGCAGCAATTTATAATAGAGCCCGATTCAATTTTTCTGGGTAAGACATTACGCGAGTCGGGCATCCGCGATAAGTACCGTTGCCTGATAGCCGGGGTAGACCGTGAACCGGATGGGATGATGGCTCCTGATGTGAATATCGTATTTATGGAAGGTGATATTGTGTGGGTAGTAGGCGAAAATGAACATGTCCACAAACTGGTGGAACAAAAGAATCATATAAACTAATCACTAAAAAACTGATAGCATGAAAAGTGATCCGAAAGAGTGTCTGTATTGTCAGAACAATGAAACGTTGCACAACCTGATGATCGAGATTGCGCAACTGAGTGTGTCGCGTGTTTTCCTGTTCAAGGAGCAAACGTACAGAGGCCGTTGCTTAGTAGCATACAATGGTCATGTAAACGATCTGAATGAGTTGAGCGACGAAGAACGCAATGCTTTTATGGCCGATGTGGCACGTACCACCCGTGCTATGGATAGAGCATTCCATCCGGAAAAGATCAATTATGGAGCGTATTCCGACAAACTGTCGCACCTGCACTTCCATCTGGCTCCGAAGTATGTCGACGGACCCGATTACGGTGCTACTTTTCAGATGAATCCCGATAAAGTATATCTTTCAGATGTGGAATATCAAGAACTGATTGAAGCGGTAAAGACCCATCTGTAGTGAAATAAAATAAAAGACTCTGTGATACTCTGTGTACTCTGTGGTGAATAGAGTCATTCTTCGAAGTCGAAGTCAAAATCGAAGTCGTCCATAAATTCCGGCGTGGTAAACTCCTCGAGTTCCCGCCGGTCTTTTTTTGTCGGTCGTCCGGTACCACGGGCGCGATCCACGAATCCGCTGATCTTGCTCATTTCTAAGAGCTCGTATTGATCGGGTGTTGTGACATTCTCCATCATCTCGGGTACCAATTTAGGACCTATCCGTTTCTCAATGGCTTGCAACACCTTGAATGAATAGGTTACAGGTGGCTTTTTGACCTGTATCACGTCTCCCGGTTTAATCATCCGGGCAGGTTTTACATACGCGCCATTGATGGTAATGCGGTTCTTTTTGCAGGCTTCGGCAGCAATGGTGCGTGTCTTGAAGATACGTACCGCCCACATCCATTTATCTATTCTTGCTTCGGGCATAACTTTGAGAGTGATGAATTATTTTTTGTTGAATTGGTTCATGGTAATGTCAATACCTGCTAAGCAGAAGCTTTTAATGATCTCTCCGGCCGTTTTCAACCGTTCTTCCATAGTCTTCCAGTCCTCATCATCGAACTGGCTCAGAACGAAATCCACCTGTCCGCCACGGGGGAACTCATTGCCGATGCCAAAGCGCAGGCGGGCGTAATTGGGTGTACCCAGTATCATGGCAATATGTTTCAAACCGTTGTGTCCGGCATCGCTGCCTTTGCTTTTCAGCCGCAATGTTCCGAAAGGAAGAGCCAGATCGTCCACTACAATCAGTACATGTTCTAAAGGAATGTTTTCCTTCTGCATCCAGTACCGTACTGCATTGCCACTCAGGTTCATGTAAGTCGAAGGTTTGAGCAGTAGCAATTGCCGTCCTTTCACCGACAGGTGGGTGGTAAATCCATACCGGCCGTCGGCAAA
Source organism: Bacteroides sp. (assembly GCA_031554665.1). Taxonomy (GTDB): domain Bacteria; phylum Bacteroidota; class Bacteroidia; order Bacteroidales; family Bacteroidaceae; genus Bacteroides. Next base: position 19,104 of record JAVBVA010000086.1, read on the forward strand.
CGATACATTGTTTGCCTTCGCCAGTGCATCGAGCACCATGAAGCCGATGTTGTGACGGGTTTCGTGATATTCGGGACCTATATTCCCCAGTCCGACTATTAAGTATTTCATATCCAAACAAATTAAAAAAGAAACGCAGACTAACACAGACCAGGATCTGTGATAATCTGCGTTTGAAATATCCTAAAGGAAAAGCGCCGGTTACTTGTTGGCGGCAGCCATACCTCTTGCAGCACGAGTCAGCTTAACTGCGCATACAACGGCTTCTTTCGCATTCAGCAGTTCGAGATTGTCGAATTTCAACTCAGCAACCTTGATTGTCTTACCCAGACCCAGATGAGCTACATTCACAGTCAGCTTTTCAGGGATCAGGTCATACTGTGCTTTCACTTTCAGCTTACGAGTCTGCAATACCAGCTTACCACCGGCCTTCACACCTTCTGCCAAACCTTCGAGCTGTACGGGAACTTCCATAACGATGGCTTTACCTTCTTTGATCTGGTAGAAGTCAACGTGCAGGATGGTATCTTTTACCGGGTGGAATTGAATATCTTTCAGGATGGCTTTTGTTGTTTTGCCATCGATAACCAACTCTACCACGAAAATATCGGGAGAATAAACTAAGTTACGCAGATTCTCAACAGGCACTGTGAAGTGTACGTTTCCTTCACCTCCATAAAGTACGCAAGGTACACCGTTGTCTCTACGAATAGCTTTCAAAGCTCTTGCCTGTTCCGAAGAACGTTCTGCGATTTGTCTTGCAGATCCTTTTACTTCAATTGTTTTCATTTTAATTTTTTTGTGTTACTCTAAATTAAGTTTATCAGTGCTTAATTCACCATTACACGATGCAGCAGCCACGTTAGCTACATGATGTTGCAAAAAAGCGGTGCAAATGTACGTATTTCTTTTGGAATATCAAATATTTATTGCCATAAAGCCTCATTCAAAGTCAATATCGATATTGAATTCGTTTCCAAAGTCTTCACTCATCGGGTCGTAACTTGTTTTCTCTTCCCGTTCGGCACAGCCTTGATGTTGCTCTATGAATGTAATGGCTTGTTCCAGGGTAGTCTGAAATTTTCTGAAATCTTCCTTGTACAAGAAAATCTTATGCTTCTCAAAACTGATAGCAGAGTCATCTCCTTCGCCTGTGATTATCTTCTTGCTTTCGGTGATGGCAAGAAACATTTCATCCTTTCTGTTTTTCTTAACATCCAGATAATAAATGCGTTTTCCGGCTTTAACCGATTTGGAAAAAACAATTTCCTTATCAGTGATTTCCACGCTCGTTCTCTTTTTAATATCCTCCATATTTTCAGGTCTCTTTATAAATCGGCTTCAAATTTGACTAATTTTTTTAAACTGTCAAAAGAAAAACCTTAGAGAATGCACCCGAGTACAAAAAAAGGGCGTTTGTTTGTGTAAACTCATTTAAAATATCTACTTTTGCAGCTCAAAACAACAGTATTATTGCAATTTTATGATTAACAGAGTTCTTATTCGTCTTAAAATCATACAGATCGTGTATGCTTATTATCAGAACGGAAGTAAAAATTTAGACTCAGCGGAGAAAGAGTTGTTTTTCAGCCTGTCCAAGGCTTACGACCTTTATAATTATTTGCTTTTGTTGATGATTGCCTTGACTAACTACGCGCAAAGACGTCTTGATGCAGCCAAGAGTAAATTGGCACCTACCCAGGAAGAGTTACAACCCAACATGAAATTTGTGGAAAACAGGTTTGTTGCACAGTTGGAGATCAACAGGCAACTTACCGAGTTTGTTACTACCCAGAAACGTACATGGACCAACGATCAGGATTTCGTGAAATCGCTTTACGAAAAGATCGTCGATTCTGATATTTATAAGGAGTACATGGAGTCGGCCGATGATTCGTATGAGGCCGACCGTGAGTTCTGGCGTAAGGCATACAAGAGATTCGTCTACAATAATGAAGAGCTGGATGCCGTGTTGGAGGAACAAAGCCTTTATTGGAATGACGACAAGGAGATTGTCGATACATTCGTTATGAAAACCATCAAACGGTTCGAAGAGAAAAAGGGCGCTTCACAGCCTTTGTTGCCCGAATTCAAAGATGATGAAGATCAGGAATATGCCCGTCGCCTGTTCCGCCGCACGATCCTGAATGCCGATTACTACCGCCACCTCATCAGTGATAATACAAACAACTGGGAGTTAGACCGTATTGCTTTCATGGATGTCATCATCATGCAGTGCGCATTGGCCGAGGTGCTTAGCTTCCCTAATATTCCTATCAACGTTTCGTTGAACGAGTTTGTAGAGATTGCCAAGTTGTACAGCACTGCAAAAAGCGGCAGTTTCGTTAACGGAACGCTCGACGGAATTGTTAATCAATTGAAAAAAGAAGGTAAGTTAGCGAAAAACTGATACCTTTGTATATATCGATTCAAACTAAAAACAGATTATTATGAACGTACTACCGATGTTTTTACAAGGTGCTCCTGCCGCTCAAGATGGTTTTGGCGGAATGGGAATGTGGGTTATGCTGATAGCTATGTTCGCTATCATGTATTTCTTCATGATTCGTCCACAGAACAAGAAACAAAAAGAAATTGCAAATTTCCGTAAATCTCTTCAAGTGAACCAGAAGGTAATTACTGCCGGCGGTATTCACGGAGTGATTAAAGAAATAACCGACGACTATATCATGCTGGAGATAGCTTCGAATGTAAAAGTCAAAATAGATAAGGCTTCTATTTTTGCCGATGCATCATCAGCTACTAACCAGCCGGCTAAGTAGTCTCTTTGATAGGTATGGGTGAAGCCGATGTCAAGACGTAAAGACGACATACAGAATTCTTATTCCAGGCTTCTGCAAAAGATTAAGGATTTCCTGTTCAGCAGACAGAGCAGGGAATTCTTGATCTTTTTGTTTTTCTTCTTTATCTCCGCAGCCTTCTGGTTGCTTCAGGCATTGAACAATGATTATGAAGTGGAGTTCTCCATCCCTGTTCGTTTGAAGGGGATTCCCAACAATGTGGTCATTACTTCGGAAAATGTCACCGAATTACGAATCAAGGTGAAAGATAAAGGTACTGTGCTGGTCAACTACATCCTGAGCAAGAACCTGCTACCCATAACCTTGAACTATTCCGACTACAAGTCGTCTAATAACCGCATCCGTATATTCTCCAATCAGTTTGAGAAGCCGGTACTTTCCCGGCTTAGTGCCTCAACGGTTCTGTTGTCTGTCAAACCCGATACGCTGGAATATATTTATGCTACCGGCAAGTCGAAGTTAGTGCCTGTGCGGGTGTCGGGCTCGGTGAGTGCCGGACGGGAATATTACATTTCCGACACGATCTATTCGCCCGATTCGGTAGTGGTCTATGCTCCCGCCCATGTGCTCGATACCATAACGGCAGCCTATACTGCGCCCGTCAGCCTGGAAGGTATTTCGGATACACTGAAATACCAGGCTCCCCTGGCGGTTGTGAAAGGCGCAAAGTTTGTCCCGGATAAGATAGGACTTACTTTCCCGGTCGATATTTACAACGAAAAGACGGTAGAAGTCCCGATTTCGGGTGTGAACTTCCCGGCAGATAAAGTGTTGCGTACCTTCCCCTCTAAAGTGAATGTCACTTTCCGCGTAGGTTCGGGTCGCTATCGCGACGTTAACGGGGAAGACTTTTTTGTCAGCGTATCCTATGAAGAACTGATTAAACTCGGTTCGCGCAAATATACCGTGAAGCTCAGGACGGTTCCGCGCGGAGTAAGCAATATCCGTATTTCTCCCGGGCAAGTTGATTTCCTTATCGAACAAGTCTCTCCCAATGTCAATTAGAGTAGGCATCACCGGCGGTATAGGCAGTGGTAAAAGTGTGGTATCCCGTCTGTTGGAGCTGATGGGCATACCTGTCTATATTTCGGACGTGGAATCGAAACGGCTGACGAGCTGCGATCCGGTAATCCGCCGTGAGTTGTGCGCCTTGTTGGGCGATGACGTGTTTCTGAATGGCGAATTGAATAAACCCTTCCTGGCTTCCTATCTTTTCAGTGATCCCGCTCATGCAGTACGGGTAAACGGTATTATTCATCCTCGTGTAAAGGAGGATTTCCGTGAGTGGGTGATGCGGAGAAACCACGCTCCGGTGGTGGCCATGGAATCGGCTATCCTGATCGAAAGCGGATTTGCCGGTGAGGTGGATGTCGTGGTGATGGTATATGCGCCCCTGGAGGTGCGCGTACAGCGGGCCATGCAGCGTGACCGCACTACCCGGGAGCAGGTACTACAGCGTATACATAGCCAGATGAGCGACGAAGAAAAGCGGGCACAGGCCGGTTATGTGATCGTCAACGATGGTGAAACTCCGTTAATACCGCAGGTTTTAAAGTTGATCTCTTTCCTGTCTGAAAATAATCATTAACTTTGCCGGGCAAAATAATAACTAATCACAAAATTGAAATAGTATGTTGAAGACTATCTTATCGATCTCCGGCAAACCGGGATTGTATAAACTGATTTCACCGGGTAAGAATGCATTTATTGTAGAAACCATAAATGCCGAAAAGAAACGTATGCCTGTTTATACCAGAGAAAAATCAGTCTCATTAGGCGATATCGCCATGTACACCAATGAGGGCGAAGTGCCTTTGCGCGATGTACTGATCTCTATACAGGAAAAAGAAAACGGTGCGGCAGCTTCCATCGACGTGAAGAAAGCCACCAATGACGAATTGCGCGCCTATATGGGCGAGGTATTGCCCGATTTCGACCGCGAAAGAGTATATGTGAACGATATCAAGAAACTGATATCCTGGTACAACATCCTTACGTCTAACGGCATCACCGAATTCAAGGCTGCTGAAGGAACAGAAGAAGTACCTGCCGGGGAAACAGAAGCAGGCGAGTAAGATCTCACTTGGAAATATGAAAAAAGGTTTATACCTCTTTCTGCTACAGAAGGGTATAAACCTTTTTTTATGGGGTTATTGCATAGCCGTTCAGTTGTGGAAGGCCAATCCGTTGGCGCCGGCATCCACCACAATGGGCTTGTTACGGTCTACTTCCTGACTAAGCAGTTTCTTCGACAAGTCATTGAGCAGGTAGCGCTGAATGGCTCGCTTCACCGGACGGGCGCCGAACTCCGGATTATAACCGGCTTGTGCTATGAAATCGATGGCGCCATCCGTCAACTGTAAGTTCACGCCGTTTCCGGCCAGCATCTTTTCTACATTCTTTATTTGCAGCAACACAATCTGTCTGATCTCCTTCTCGGTGAGCGGCAGGAACATGATTGTTTCGTCGATACGATTCAAGAACTCCGGACGAATCGTCTTCTTCAACATGTTCATCACCTCTTGTTTCGTCTCTTCGATCACCTCCTCGCGGTTCGTGCTGTTCAACTTCTCCAACTGATTTTGAATGTAGGCGCTCCCCATGTTCGAAGTCATGATGATGATCGTGTTCTTGAAGTTCACAATCCGCCCCTTGTTATCCGTCAACCGCCCGTCGTCGAGCACTTGCAGCAGAATGTTGAATACATCCGGATGCGCTTTCTCGATCTCGTCGAACAACACTACCGAGTAGGGTTTCCGTCGGATGGCTTCCGTCAGCTGCCCGCCTTCGTCGTATCCCACATATCCCGGAGGAGCTCCTACCAGCCTGGAAACACTGTGCTTCTCCTGATATTCGCTCATGTCGATACGCGTCATCATCGTTTCGTCGTCGAACAGGAATTCTGCCAATGCCTTGGCAAGCTCCGTTTTCCCCACTCCGGTAGTACCGAGGAAGATAAACGATCCGATAGGACGTTTCGGGTCCTGCAATCCGGCACGGCTGCGGCGAACGGCATCCGCCACCGCTTCGATGGCCTCGTCCTGACCGATTACCCGTTGATGCAACTCATCTTCCAGATGCAGCAGTTTGTCTTTTTCGCTCTGCATCATCTTGCTCACGGGGATGCCTGTCCAGCGGGATACCACGTCGGCAATATCTTCGGCGTCCACTTCTTCCTTGATCATGGCATCGCTGCCCTGAATGTCGCGCAGTTGTACCTGAGTTTCCTCAATCTCCTTGTCTAATTCCTGCAACTTACCGTAACGTATTTCGGCTACCTTGCCGTAGTCGCCTTCCCGTTCGGCCTTGTCGGCCTCGAATTTCAGGTTCTCTATCTCTACCTTGTTTTGCTGGATCTTGTCCATCAGCGTCTTTTCGTTCTGCCACTTGGCTTTGTACGAGCTTTCCTGCTCCTTCAGTTCCGCCAATTCCTTCCCTAATTGTTTCAGCTTGGCTTCATCCTTTTCGCGCTTGATGGCTTCGCGTTCAATCTCCAACTGCTTGATCTTGCGCGAGATCTCATCCAGACCTTCCGGTACCGAATCGACCTCCATGCGCAGTTTGGCAGCAGCTTCGTCCATCAGGTCGATGGCCTTGTCGGGCAGGAAACGGTCGGTGATGTACCGGTTGCTCAACTCCGCCGCTGCAATGATCGCATCATCCTTGATACGCACATGATGGTGGTTTTCGTACCGCTCCTTTAGTCCACGCAGAATGGAGATGGTGCTCAGCATATCCGGTTCGTCCACCTGTACAATCTGGAAACGACGTTCCAGCGCTTTGTCCTTTTCGAAATACTTCTGATATTCGTCCAGCGTCGTGGCTCCGATGGCGCGCAACTCTCCCCGGGCCAATGCCGGTTTCAGGATGTTGGCGGCATCCATGGCCCCTTCGCTCTTGCCGGCACCCACCAGCGTATGGATCTCATCGATAAAGAGAATGATGTTCCCTTCCGATTTGATCACCTCGTTGACCACCGCTTTGAGTCGTTCCTCGAATTCTCCTTTGTACTTGGCGCCCGCTATCAGCGCGCCCATATCGAGCGAGTACACCTGTTTGTCTTTCAGGTTGTCGGGCACGTCGCCGCGCAGTATACGGTTGGCAAGCCCCTCGACGATAGCCGTCTTTCCCGTTCCCGGTTCGCCTATCAATATCGGGTTGTTTTTCGTACGGCGGCTCAGTATCTGCAACACCCGTCGTATTTCGTCGTCACGGCCTATCACCGGGTCGAGTTTCCCGTTTCGGGCAGCTTCGCACAGGTTGATGGCGTATTTCTCTAAGGATTGGTACGTGTCCTCGCTCGATTGCGAAGTCACCTTTTCGCCCTTTCGCAGTTCGTTGACTGCCCCGCGCAACTCTTTCTCCGTCATCCCCGCATCTTTCAGAATGGTCGATACGGTACTCTTTACCGAGAGCAGCGCCAGTATCAGGTGTTCGATGGACACAAACTCGTCGCCCATTTCCTTGGCGTCCTGTGTGGCCTTGCGGAATACTTCATTAGCCTCCCGGCTCAGGTAAGGTTCCCCTCCCGATGTTTTCGGCAGGGAGTCTATCTGCCGGTCGATGACGAGTGCTATCTGTTGCCCGTTTACGCCCAGCTTCTGGAAGATGAAGTTGGTTACGTTTTCGCCTACCTTCATCACTCCGTGCATGATGTGTGCCGGTTCGATGGCTTGTTGGCCCCGGCTTTGTGCCAGGTTCAAAGCCTCTTGTACGGCTTCCTGTGCTTTGATTGTAAAATTGTTAAAGTTCATATCTTTGTTCTCCTTTCGTTGTCTATTAATAACATGTAAAAGGGCGCAAAAGATTTGCCAATGACGTTTTACTGACGAAATTTCAGTATATGAGGGTGTGAAGGAAGACAAAAAGTCAGCATATAATCCTGTGTTCCCCTGGTGTATCACTTCAATTGGGTCTGTGCTATTCCCTCTTTCTCTCCTGTGCGATAAAATGAATTTGATTCGCCATTCACCATCTTTTTCGACTTACCAGTCTGATTAAGTGATAGATACCCGATGGCGAATACCGTTTTTATTCACCATTCATTCACCATTTTGCGAGGTATTCACCATTAGGGAGCAACCATTCTCCAAGCCATTTACGGCAATCGAACTATTTATCTGACTATATATGCCAAGGGATGATCGCTTGTGTATGGCTGTTTCAGGCAGGCTAACAAAGTGTTTCGTCGGGCGTAACACCCTGTTTCGCGTAGTGGAACAATCTGTTAGAACCTGTGAAACACTCTGCCACAACCGGCGAAACAAAATGTTCAGTCCTTTGAAACAGGTTGTTGCCCGTAGTGAAACAGTGTGTTGCTCTACGAGAAACAGAGTGTTTCACACCGAGAAACAAAGTGTTTCAAGCAGGGTGGAACTTTCTATCCGTAAGAGAAAGTGTGATATAGCTTAGTATTTCGTACTTCGACTGCCTTGACTGCGGATTCGGCAGCAAAGAAATAAATGGTGAATACCCCGAAAATGGTGAATGAATGGTGAATGAAAAAGGTATTCACCATCGGGTATCTATCACTTAATCAGACTGATAAGTCGAAAAAGATGGCGAATGTAGACAACTTTACAAAAAAGGCAACAGGAAGAGAGGCCTAAATTACAACAAAAAAGAGTATACGGGTATTCTTCTTTTTTCAAGTTCTTCTTTGGAAACATCAGACAAAACGAATGTCTTACCTGAATCTGCCTTTTTAGAATCAAGTTTATTATTCTTAGAAGAATAATCCTTTTGTTGCTTCAGTCTAACATTTCCCATAATGTTGGTTGTATAGCTCTTTTTATGAATTGAATAATATAACGTTGATAACGTTTGGTGATACAAAAGTAAAGACAAACAAACAAGTAAATAAGTAATCAATCAATATTTTAACCTTTTGTAGCGTCTATGTCGCTGTTATTGACAGCAATAGATTCCTCATCTCTACTATTAGCAGGTCTGTATTTGTTGTTCTATGAGTAAAAACAATAGTAAAGGAGTTTTGTTTTGGAACCCTCTTGCGCTATCAGGATCAGGGCTTCGCCCATCCGCAGGATAAATGAAGCCCTGATCTGTTTTTCATCGCTCAAAGACATATGCGCCGATCCGCCCACTCATATCGTCCACACTGATCTGGAATGCCTCGATGCTTTCTACCAGTTCGTCGTGTTTATGATCGGTGATGCTCGACGTACGCGCCAATTGCCGGAACCGTTCGCCCCGTAAACCGTTCAGCGTAGCATGAATGTCGTCGAGCAAGTCGAACAGTTGCAACGCATCGTCTTGTTCAGTTGCATCGTGCGCCAGTGTCATCACGTGCAGGCGAAACTGTACAGTCGATCCTTGCATGCCGCCGCCCAACGTTTTCCAGTCGATAGGCATAAACTCCACCAGCACTGCCGGTAATAGCGCCGCGTCGTCCGTGGGCGAGAGCGTCTGCTGTTCGTTCCATAAACCTACGTGTTTCACCACCGGTTCCCCATCTGTCCCTTTCAGGGTTTTCAGCCGTTCTTCCACGGCCAAGTAAATCTGCTTTCTCATCTTTACCATTTTGTTTTAGTTATACAATAAATTCTTACGGATCCGTTCCACCTTTTCGGGTTTCCCGTTTCCGTCGGCAAATGTGTAAAATTCTTCGCTCCCGACGAAAAAAGTGTGCAATGCTTGCATACAAGTGTGCAAGGGTTGCATACAAGTGTGCAAGGCTTGCACACTTTTTTGGAAAACCCATATCTTGTGTTGTATGTTTGCGGTGTGATTAAACACCAAGAGTTATGACAACAGAACAAAAACAGAGTAATAAACTCAGCCGCGGATTGCGCAACTGCAACCCCGGCAACATTCGCCACGACGGAGTAAAGTGGCAAGGCGAGCGAACCCCCTCCACCGATACTGCTTTCAAGCAGTTCACCACCATGGCATACGGATACCGGGCTATGCTCCGGTTACTCCAGAACTATTCCCGGTTACACGGCTGCCACACTATCCGTGCCATGGTGGGCCGGTGGGCTCCTCCGGTGGAGAACGATACCCGTAGCTACATCGCTACCGTGGCGCGACTCACCGGCATCGATGCCGACTGCCGGTTGAACATCAACGACAAGCATACCATGTGCAGTGTGGCTGCCGCTATGAGCCGTGTCGAAAACGGAGTACCTGCCCACTTGTCCGATGTCGAAGCCGGCTGGGCCTTACTTTAATCCGACGAAGGGAGGAACGACCATGAATACCATGATGGAAATACTCAGCTACCTGTTTCCCACCGGCGCCGGCTCAGCCATCGCCTGGGTATGCAGCCGCAACGTGTCCCGGGCCCGTAAACGGAAAGAAGTGCACGATATCTACCAGGAGATGTACAACGACGTATGTACCACGTTAACGAAGAATCAAGATGAGAACAGAAAACTATACCGGGCCATTGCCCGTCTGGAAAAAGCTGTCACGCAAGCTACCATTTGTCGCCATTGGCCTGATTGCCCTGTACGCGACGAGCTGCAAGAGTCCCGCCACCGGCATGGCGACGAGCTCCCTGACGGACAGCCTCCACCAAAAAAGAAAAGTCGAGTTCGGCCTGCTTCCCGTCCCGATGAGCCGGGTGACCCTCACCCTGCCGCCGGGAGCGATTGAAGCTCTTCCGCCGGACGCAGCATATACCGACCGTAACGGCCAGGCTACCGTAACCCTTCGTAAAGGGATGGGCGACACCCTCGTAGTGACCGCCACTTGTGACAGCCTCGCACGCCAATACCTGCTGCTCCAGGAAGAATTCACCCGCTTGCGGAGTGCAACCGAAACGCAATACCTGCCACCGGCGACAGTGAACGAACCCACTGGTTGGCAATGGTTTTTCATCAGGCTGGGACAACTGGCTGCTGCGGGACTCGTTCTGTATTTAATTATTTATTTTATTAACATCAAAAAACTGTAAAATTATGGCAACAGTAGATGCAAATTTCGTGTATGGTCTTGATTCATTCGAATTCAAAGGCGTAAAATTGGGTTACATCAGTGAAGAAGGCCTTGCATGGGGCGGCGACAAACCCGAGAAAGTAAAGATCAACGCAGCACAAGTGAAGAGTG
>JAVBVA010000031.1:0-3648 GCA_031554665.1 Bacteroides sp.
GCAGCCTTACAAGTATAGTGATAAGGAACTGGATAATGATCGAGGGTTGAATTTATATGATCATGGGGCGAGGTATAGGTTTGTTGATGTACCTCCTTTTCTTACGATGGATCCGTTGGCGGAGAAGTATTATTCGATTTCGCCGTATGCCTATTGTGCGAATAATCCTTTAAGAAATATTGACTTTGATGGTCGAGATGTAATTGTCCTAAATAATCCTAAAGGCGCTGGTGGATATGGACATTCTGCAACATTAATCGGTAATGATAAAGAAGGTTGGATATTTATATCAAAAGAAGGTAGAAATAAATCTCCTTGGTATTCTAATGAATATACAGGAGGTCCTGCCTCAAAACCCAAAATCAGACAATATGACACCCTCAAAGACTATAGAAAAGCTCAAACAGAAGATAATGATTTGGCCGGATATACTCAAGAAGTCAGATTCTCCACTACCTCGGAACAAGATAAGAAAGCAAGAAAAACCATAGAAAAATCTGCAAGTAGTTGGTACAATGCATTATTCAACAACTGTGCTGATGCTGTATCTGCAGGTTTGCAGGCAATTGGTTTGGACCCTGGATATACAGTTTTGGGTGCCGAAAATCCACATGCGGATCCAATAATAACGTTATCCCCTGAGCCTACAGTAAGATTTAAACAAATCAAAGACAATAATAAAGATCACATTGTGCCAATTGATACACCTCAAGATAACAATAAGAGCATATTTGATATAATTCCTTTTGGGAGTCAAAACCCTAATATTAAAATATATGTGGAATAAGATTAAAACAACAATAATGATAGTGGCATTACTCAGCATGCTATCTTGTAATTGGAACATTAGCAAGAATCCTTCACAAGTTTCCAAAGACATCCATGAGTCTATAGAGAAAAATGTGTTCATAAGAGAATTTCGATTTGAGAATATAGAAACTTTGGATAAAAATTATCAATTTCCATTCAAACAAGCGTGGGAAGAAAAAGTATGGTATATAGGACTCGATAGCTTGGGAAAAGAAAAACCTGTTATTGACGCATTATCAGCAACCAATATTGTATTTCAATTGAAAGAAAATGAGAAATTCTTTTCAATTGATAATTTCATGCATAAATGGATAATGAAGGAGGAAGGCGAAGCTACCATAGGCATTGGTACAACAAGTGGCATTATCAATACAACTTTACGACAAGAAAAGAAAGGCTTGATTAAAATCTCCTTTGCAATTTACAAACAAAAGTATGAATATGATACGAACAATAATTTAACACCCCTATTTAAGTTTAATCTTGTAAGTAATTAAAAAAGAACAGTATACAAGCAAGACACTAGTGAAAGTGCTAAAAAAGGAACAAGAAGAATAATCCATTTTATCCTACAGCAAGTCAATTGGATAAAGTGGATTATTTTGATTAGACTTTCCAGTTAACTACAAAATTCGTATCTTGCACCGACCAACCAACAAACGAGTTATGGATACGTTACTAATCATCATTGAAATTCTTTATACACTGCTGGTACTTGCAGTCACCGCCAAAATCATTTATGACACCCATAATCCGGTTAAGACATTAGGATATCTGATGCTCATTGTCTTCCTTCCCTTCATCGGAATCATCTTTTATTTTTCATTCGGGGTGAACTACCGTAAGCAGAAAATTTACAGCAAGAAGCTCACCAACGACGATGCACTCTTCCAAGCTGTGAAACAACGGATTACGGATGTTTCGCACGAACATATCGAGAAGAACCGGGAAATGCTGGCCGATAAGGCTTCGCTGGCACGCGTCATGCTCAACAAATCGTCCTTGCCCGTAGCCACTGTCAGCGAATTAAAACTGCTGATCAATGGAGAGACGAAATTCCCGGAAGTACTCCGGACACTGGAGAATGCACAGAAACATATCCACATTGAATACTACATCTTTGCCGATGACAAAATAGGAAACTGCATCAAGGACATTTTGATCCGGAAAGCACGGGAAGGTGTACAAGTACGGTTTATTTATGACGACTTTGCCAGTCACGCCCTGAAACGGCGGATGGTGAAGGAGCTGCGCGAGGCAGGGGTGGAAGTCTACCCTTTCTACAAGATCAGGATATTCATGCTTGCCAGCCGGATGAACTACCGCAACCACCGTAAAATCATCATTGTGGATGGAGAGTACGGCTTTGTGGGTGGCATCAATGTAGACAACCGCTATATCAACCGGAACGACGACCCAAAAGAAAAGTTGTACTGGCGGGATACACACCTCGCTTTGCAAGGCTGGGCGGTACTCAGCCTGCAATATGTGTTTCTGTGCGACTGGAATTTCTGCTCCGGACAGCATCTTGATTTCAGCAATCTATATGTACCCGATTTCAGTACATCGACCGTACGTAATGATTCGTTGGTACAAATTATCGACAGTGGCCCCGATTCGGAACTGCCCGAGATCATGCTTACCTATATGGCCGCAATCTCCGCTGCCCGGGAACGACTGTATATCACCACGCCTTACTTTATCCCGAACGAGTCGGTCATGAATGCTCTCAAACTGGCTTCCCTCAAAGGGGTGGATGTCCGCCTGATGGTCCCCGGCAAATCAGATTCATTTCTGGTGAATGCCGCTGCCTGCTCCAACTACGGGGAATTGCTCGAAGTTGGCATTAAAATTTATCGGTACAACAAAGGATTTGTCCATGCCAAGACAATGGTGGTGGACGATAATGTATCCATCATCGGAACAGCCAACATGGATATTCGCAGTTACGAACTGAATTTCGAAATCAATGCAATGGTATTCGACTATGCCATCAACACTCAATTAGCTGATGCCTTTCTCTATGATCTGTCGCATTGCTCGGAACTCGACTCCGCGCAATGGAGCCGTCGCAGCCGCTGGATAAAGTTCGGCGAAACCCTTGCTCGGTTGGTATCTCCTTTGCTATAAAACAGTATCTTTGCGTATGTAAAACCAGCCAATTATGAAACGGATGTTCAGAAACATAGCTTCAGGTAGTCAGAAAGACTTCAGGTCTTTCTTCGACATGTACTACCCGATGGTATACCGTTTCATTCACTATTTCCTGCCGACGAAGGAAGATTGCGAGGAAGTCGTTTCCGAAGTGTTCTATACCTCCTGGCGTCATAGGGAACACTTACCCGAGATAGAAAACATCCGGTCGTGGCTCTACATCGTGAGCCGCAACGAAGCCTACAACTACATCCGGCAAAAAGAAAAGTATGTCAATATATCCATTGACGATCTCCCCGTAGAATTATCTATCGACTCCTCTGTGGTCGACGAGCGTTTGCTGGAAGAAGAACTGCTGAACATATACCGCACTGCCGTAGCCCAACTACCGGAACGCTGCAAACTCATCTTCCTCATGGCACGCGATGAACGACTGAAATACAAAGAAATAGCCCATATCTTATCCATCACCGAAGGTACGGTAGAACAGCAAATGCACATTGCCATCCGTAAAATCACCGCTACTGTACAGAAGCACTACCCATAGTAACTACTCAGCGAAAAATTCCCCTCTCTGAGAATCCATCGTAATAAAGTCCCTGTGGGTACCCACACGACTACAGTTTATCCCATTGTACATCTTCAACGATTTGATTATCAGATAAATAACCAATAAAGTAATAG
>JAVBVA010000026.1:0-75476 GCA_031554665.1 Bacteroides sp.
CGCAGAGATTTATGATAAACTAAAATATAGGAGGACGCCGTTCAAGAAAATGAAAATTTGTAGTACCCAGACGTAAAAGAGGAATCGCTAAAGCGCTGAACGGCTGAAACTATTTGCCGATTCTCGGAAAGTTGGGTTAAACTCATAATCGTTTGTTTTTTTAATGATTTGTACTGAATTTGTTTTCTCTTGCTAACGTTAACGATGCAAATATAGGGCGTCGTTTTCGATAGTCTGGGTACAACGCTACAGTATGCTGTGGCTGGGAAAAAGTGGGGTTTTGGGGGTAAAATGGGGACAAAACGGGGTGGTTGGTGGGGAACTTTTTTTTCGAGGGATGAAAAAAAGGTGCTGGAATCGGCTGGTGGTGATATGAAATTGCTGAATAACATTCTAACATACAGATCTATATGGAACGATTAGTTGAGTTTTTTATATTCTGCTGAAATTCCAAGTGCCTTACGCTTCGACCTCACATATTTCATGGTAGATTATCCATACCCCAGACAGTCAAAATGTTAATTAACCAAGTGCTGAAGCACAAAACAATGTTCAGCGATTTAAGCAAGCTACCCCCACCACAGCCCCTTTAAACCAGATTAACAACATTTTAGCCCTCTTTACAAAACATCACTGCCCCATGAAGAATACTAAAACGCCCCAAAGCCGAAACAAAAGAGAAGAGGCTGAAACACATAAATGCTTACCTTTGACCTATGCTAACTGAACCCGGAATGGTTGAGTACAACATAAATCATTAATCCTTATTTTATTAATATTATGAACATGAAAGACAAATTTCTCATTCCGCTTTGTTTTCTGTTCTTCGCAGCTTGCAGTAGCAGCGAGGATATCAAGAAGTTTCCTGATATAGAAGACAAGTACGATCCCTCAAAGCCAAAAGCAGTGAGTAGTATGAGCCCGCTTGTAGGACGTGTTGACGACAACTTCGTACTGGAAGGCAACTTTGGAAACGACATCTCCAAAATGAAAGTTTACTTCGGCGAACGAAGGGCCGTGCTACTGAAAACCGACGGGCAAACCCTTCACGGGATGGTCCCCAAACAACCGGCCGGAGACAACACCATCACCGTAGTATTGGATCAGGACAGCCTTGTGACCCCCATTAAATTCCGTTACCGACAATTCCAGAACGTAATAACCGTTACCGGAACCTTTGATAAACGCCAGAACTGGTGGCAGGGAGGATTTCAAGACGGGCCACTGGATCAGGCTTCCTATACCTATATATTAGGATTGACTGTAGTTGCCGGCGGAAACCTCATCGTAGGCGAAAGCTATTACGGACGTATGCGTTTCGTATCCATCGAAGACAATCAAGTGGTACGTATCTCGGGAGATTGGGGCGCCAGCTTTGACGAAGGAGCCGTTACTTCGGACCGCGAAACAGCCTACTTTCTGGAAACAGGAGGCTCGCACCGTTTATACCGCCTCGACCGCAGCAACGCTTGGGAACCCGTGCAGATACGCAGCAGCGTACCCCTCCCCGGCGAAGTCCGTTCGGCTACATTTGCCAACGACGACCGTTACGTGTATGTACGCGACAATCAGGGTAACTTCGGACGTGTAGATGTACAAGACAAGGCCAATAACTATCCTTACGAGCCGCTGTTGGAATGGGCGTATGGCCACGGCGAAGGCATGAATAAACTCTGCTACAGCAAGTTCAACGACTGCTTCTACGCCACATCACCCGGGGAACACGGTATCTACAAAATATGGGAAGATAAAGCCACCCAGCAGTGGAAGATAGAACGTTATGCCGGATTCAACGGTATGGGCTACTCCGAAGGCGACCGCCTGACCGATGCCAAGTTCGCTTTCCCCATAGGTATCTGCGCCGATAATTACGGCAATGTATTTGTGACCAACCAGTCCAACCATACCATATTCAAGATATGGCTCAAGACCGGACGCGTGGAACACGTAGCGGGGTTGTATAAAGATGGCTGGGTAGAGAAACCTGTCATCGTAGGAAAACCGCTTGAATCGCAGTTCTGCTATCCTTCATCCATTGCCATAGACGAAGAAGAGAATTTCTTCATCGCCAGCAAAGAAGGACACGAAATCCACAAATACTCTATTGAATAATTAATACAAACAGATTCTTATGAAAGTCAAATATATATTATTAGTAGTGCTGACCGCGCTATTGGCTTGTCCGTTTGCTATGAAGGCGCAGACAGGGGGCGTAACCATCGGTGGTTCGGTCATGTCCGAGTCGGGTGAAGAACTCATCGGCGTGTCGATCGTAGTGAAGAACAACCCCGCACAAGGTACCATAACTGATATGGACGGACACTTCAAAATGACCAATCTCCGCAGGGGACAAATACTGGTATTCTCTTATATAGGATACATGGATCAGGAATATACCGTTGCCGCCACCGACGAACGCTTGCGTATTGTCCTGAAAGACGATGTGAACGCGCTGGACGAAGTAGTCGTCGTAGGACGCGGTACGCAGCGTAAGATATCCGTAACAGGCGCTGTGACCAACATCGAAGCAGCCTCGCTACAGGTACCCGCCTCCTCGGTGAGCAACATGCTGGCCGGACGCGTTCCCGGTATTATCGCCGTGACCCGTAGCGGGGAGCCCGGAAACGACTTCTCCGAGTTCTGGATCCGCGGTATCAGTACATTCGGAGCCGGATCATCGGCCCTGGTATTGATCGACGGTGTGGAAGGCAATCTCAACGACCTGAACCCCGCCGATATCGAAAGCTTCTCTGTACTGAAAGATGCTTCGGCAACAGCCGTGTACGGTATGAAGGGTGCCAACGGGGTAGTACTGGTAACTACCAAGCGCGGTGTAGCCGGTAAGCTCACCATCGACTTTAAGACCAACGTCAGCCTTTCGCATTCGGCACGCTCACCCAAGTACGTCAATGCCCACCAGTATGCCAACCTGGCCAACGAAGCGCGCGTAGTGCGTGGACAACGTCCGCTCTATACCGATGCCGAACTTCGCCTTTTTGATACCGGACTCGACCCCGACCTCTATCCCAACATCGACTGGAAGGATGTTATCCTCAACGATCACGTGTGGAACCAGGAGTATCACGTCAGCGCTTCGGGCGGTGGAACCAATGCCCGCTATTACCTCAGTCTCGGCGTACAAAGTAAAGAAGCCCTTTTCAAGCAAGATAAGGCTGCAAACAAGTACGATACCAACATCAACTACAACCGCTATAACTTCCGCGCCAACGTAGATATCGACATGACACGCACCACCAACTTAGTGTTGGGATTGGAAACTGTGATTGTGAACCAGAACTTCCCTGGATACGGTAACAATAGCGACGACTTGTGGCAGTCCATGGCTTACATGACGCCGGTCACTGTTCCGCTTATGTACAGCGACGGTTCGTTGCCTGCTTTCGGACCTACTAACAGACAGATATCCCCGTACGTGTTGCTTAACTATACGGGCTATCGGAAACACTACCGCAATACGAATAAAATCAACCTGCAATTCAAGCAGGACCTGAGTATGATCACCAAAGGATTGAACATGAGCTTACTGTTCAACCTCAATTCGAACAGTGAACTCAACTCACAACGTTCTAAGATACCCGCACTTTTCTTTGCCAACGGACGCAAACGCGATGGTAGCCTCAACCTGAAGCAAACCGTCGATCCAATGGATCCTTACTACTACCGCGATCCGTTTGTGGAAAGAACCTATTACTACGAAGGACGTGTCAATTACGAGAACATCTTTGCGAAGGATCACCGTGTAACGGCTCTTTTCAATATGAACCTCTCCGACTACGTCACAGCCAAACACACGACCGACCTCACAGCCATTCCTAAGCGCTATGTAGCCTTCTCGGGACGTGCCACGTACTCGTACAAGGATACCTATAATATTGAAGGAAACTTGGGTTACACGGGTTCGGAAGCATTCGAAAAAGGCAAAAAGTTCGGTTGGTTCCCCGCCATATCACTGGCATGGGTACCCACACAGTACGAATGGGTGAAAGACAACCTGCCCATACTGGACTTCCTGAAGTTCCGCGCCTCTTACGGACTCGTAGGTAACGACAAACTGACCTGGGACGACTCCGTGCGCTTTCCTTACCTCACCATCATGGAACAAACCGGCTCTTCGGGATACTGGAACCCAAGCGGATACTCTATGGTAGAAACACAGGTAGGTTCTAACAACCTGCGTTGGGAGAAATCCACCAAGAAGAATCTGGGTATCGACCTCAAGCTCTTCAAGCAACGCTTCGACCTGACCGTGGACATCTTCGAGGATGTACGTTCGGGTATCTACCAGCAACGTGCCGATATCCCCGACGAAATGGGACTCGTATCCATGCCCTGGGCCAACGTAGGCAAAATGAAGAGCTGGGGAGTGGACGGACACATCTCTTATACACAACCTTTCAACAAGGATACCTATCTGACGATGCGTGCCAACTTCACCAAGTCGAAGAATAAAGTACTCCAGTACGAAGAAACCGTGAAACTCTATCCGTACCAGACAGCCGTAGGATACCAAAGCGGGGTACAGCGCGGATTCGTCTCCTTAGGGTTGTTCAAGGATCAGGACGATATTGACAACAGCCCCAGACAAACATTAGGCGGAACCGTTATGCCGGGTGATATCAAGTACAAGGATGTGAACGGCGACGGTATTATCAACTGGGATGACGTGGTGCCGCTGAAATACAGCGAAAATCCGGGTGTGAACTACGGTTTTGCTACCGAGTTCAACTGGAAGAAATGGAACATCAACATCTTCTTCGAAGGAGCTGCCAACGTAACCTACTTCTACGGACAAGGCAATGGAGGATACGGATATTATCCGTTCGTCGGACGGCAAACGGGTAACGTACTCCAAATGGTGGCCGACCAGAAGAACCGCTGGACTCCCGCCTGGTACTCGGGCGATCCGTCGACGGAAAACCCCAACGCCCGTTTCCCGCGGCTCTCTTATGGTGACCACACCAACAACTTTGTGAACTCCACCCATTGGATGGTCGACGGCAGTTATCTCCGGTTGAAGAACGTTCAGGTATCCTACCGTTGGGACAGTCCCTTCCTGAAGCGCGTAGGCTTGCAACACGCCACGCTCAGCCTCATAGGCGACAACCTGCACGTATGGGACAAAGTGGGAATATGGGATCCTGCCCAGACCAAGGAAAGCGGTATGAAATATCCCATACAGCGTATCTATACATTACAAGTACAGCTTAAGTTCTAACATTAAAAAAACACATCTATGATACCGAATAAAATAAATCAGGCAAGATGGGGCGGACTGTTGACAGTCCTTATCATGAGCATCAGCTCCCTGTTCACCTCTTGCGAAAGCTATCTGGATATCGACGAGTATATCTACGACCGTACCACCATAGACTCCATTTTTGTATCAAAACTGAAACTCATGGAGTATATGAACGGTACCACGGCATTCCTGCCTAACGAAGGTAGGCTATACCGTGACGAAACCGACTCTCCGGGTGCAGCTGCTTCCGATGAGTTCATCTACTCCTGGAAAAACGCTTCCATGGCCCTCTTGCTCGACGAAATAACCCCCGAAAGCTGGGAATACGCAGGCACCTGGAGTAAAATGTATAAAGGAATACGCAAAGCCAACATCATCCTGGCGCGTATCAACGAGTGTAAGGACCTGACAGATTTCGAACGGCGTGACTATACGGGCCGTGCCCACTTCCTGCGTGCTTACTTCTATTATGCACTGCTCCGCCACTATGGTCCGGTGCCTATTCTGCCCGATTTAGCTTTCGATACCGATGAACCGGCAGATAACGTAGCGAAGGAACGCGATACCTGGGACGACTGCGTAGAGTACATTTGCCAGAATATGGAACAAGCAGCCACCTACCTGCCCGCACAACGCGAACGTGCTTTCGAGTATATACCCACCAAGGCCGCAGCTATTTCCATCATCGCCCGCCTGCGCCTCTACCAGGCCAGCACGTGGTACAACGGAAATACACGCTACTCGCAATGGACCCGTACTGACGGACGTCCCTTCATCGCACAGGAAAGTGATGCCAAGCGCTGGGGCGTAGCCGCGGCAGCCTTCAAACGCATCATCGACATGAATCTGTACAAGTTGCATACCATAGAGCAGAACAGCAGCACCCTACCGTTGCCAGCCACCGTGTCCGATGCCGCCTTCCCCAACGGAGCCGGAAATATTGATCCTTACTTGTCGTACAAACGTATATTCGACGGCAGCATCATGCCTTCACTCAACCCCGAGCTGATTCTTTTCTGCCCGGCCAGCCACGACATTTCCAGAATGCTGGGCCCTGCCGTGCTGAACGGTGAGAACTCGTTCAACATACCGCTGGCCTTCATCGATTCTTACCGTATGGCCGACGGAACGGAGTACAAAAATGCTACTGAAGCCGAAAAGTCCTTTGAACCCATCGGACAAGCCTACCGGTTCTCCGACGAGTACACCGTAGGAGCTAGCGTAGCCTACCGCGACGCTCACCGCGAACCGCGCTTCTATGCGTCCATCGGTTACAATCATTGTATCTGGCCGGGAACATCGTACATCGGTACACAGCCCCTTACTAATTTAGAGATAACCTATTACAAGAACGGAACCGGAGCAGCCTCGGGCGATGCTAACCACTATAGCCGCACCGGATATACCTCACGGAAGTTCTTAAACCAGGAAGACAACTATTACGGATGGGATTGGAGCCGCAACCGCTCGAAAACAGTGCCCATCGTACGCTATGCCGAGATCCTGATGGGTTACGTGGAAGCCATGAACGAGATGGAAGGCAGCTACACCGACGAGGCGACAGGAATCACCGTGACACGTAATGTACAGGACATGGTGAAATACTTCAACATGATCCGCTACCGCGCCGGAATGCCCGGAATCACTGAGGCCGATGCCGGAAACAAAGAACGCATGAAGCAGCTCATCATCGAAGAACGGAAGATTGAGTTCGCCTTCGAAGGACACCGCTACTATGACCTCCGTCGTTGGGGAATGGCACAGGAATACATCGGCGCACCTATCTACGGATACAACGTCGACGCGTCTACCAGCGAACGCCAGCGCTTCTACACACCCGTTATTCTGGATAAGGAAGAGATCTATCGCCGCACCTTCAATCAGAAGATGTATTTCTACCCCATACCGAAGAATACCATCGAACGGAACCGCAAGCTCGTTCAGAACCCGGGATGGAGATAATCTACCTTCTAATTTAAAAAGACATAGAATATGAAAACTATACAATCCATACTTTGCCTCGCCACCGTATTCAGCCTGGTGGGATGCAACGATAACCTGCCCATCGACGAGGAACAATACCAGAAAATTGTGTACCTCACGCGGGCCATCGACGAAGTGAAAAACGAGTATGTCAACTATGCTTACGACAGGGATACCATCTACGTATCCGTGTCGGTAAGCGGAACGACATCTACCGATCGCGATATCAGGGTTACTTTCCGCGAAGACGATGAAGCGATAGCCGCCTACAACAAGCGTAACCTTTCGGCTTCCGACATTCAAAACCGTCACCTGCCGGCCGACGCATACGAATACCCACAACAGGACGTCGTGATCAAAGCCGGACAGACCACCGCCATTTATCCGGTATATATCCACCCCGAGAAGCTGCATTGCGATTCGCTTTACATGCTTCCCATGAGCATCGCGTCCGTATCCGCTTATGAGATAAAAACGAAAATCGACACCGTGCTGCTGGCTAAGGTCAACCTGGTGAACAAATACTCGGGCAAGTACTACATGAGAGGTTCCATCATCAACGTGGAAGCAGACTCCAAGCAGACGTACGACATGCCCCGCACGCTGGTAGCCACCAACCGGAATTCGATACGTATGTTCCACGAAGCCCCCGAGACGAAGACTTACCTGCAAAACAGCACCATCACCATCTCGGTGCAGGATGACAAATCTCTCGTCTTCGACTCCTGGAACAGTTTCAACATCAGCGGAGGCGGTGGTACCTACCTGCCCGGCAAGAAACTGTTCGACCTTTGGTATGAATACACCTCTGGCGACACGAAATACCGCGTGGAAGGTTACCTGTACGAGGTGCCCGAAACAGAAATTGAACAAGAAAATATTGATGATTGGATAGATGAACAGTTAAGGTTGAAAGAACAAGGAGAAGGATAACGCAAAAGTGTTTTTTCAAATGTCCCTTCAGGATTACCTGAAGGGACAACCCGTTTGTACATCCATTCATCCCATCCTGGCCCAGAGGGCCAACGTGTTCGTAGCCGGGGGCGCAAGCCCCCGGAACAGCACATACCCTATTTATACGCCACGTAGTGGTGCCGTGTATCCCGGATAGAATAAAACTATTCATGAATCAACTAACAACTAATCGTATTAATGCACTATTTCTTTCTTATCAATGCACTAATCGTTTCGTCTTAATGCATTGAGACGAAAGAATTAATGCACTGATACGATTAGCCGTTTACTAACAAAAGAATACCATTATTCTACTCCCGAAATAAAAATATACGAACGACCATGAAGAATATCACTATCCTGTTAATCCTCGTAAGTCTGCTTGCCGGCAAAGCCCAGGCACAGGAAGCAGATACAGGCCCTGTAGGCCAGCTATTCCTGAAACAGATATCCCTGTATCCGCAGGAAAAAATATACCTTCAGACCGATAAGTCCACCTACATGCCCGGCGACAACATCTGGTTCCGGGTTCACTTGGTCGATGCCCTCCTGCTCCGGCAAGCCAACGCCAGCCGCTACACCTACGTCGAACTCATCAATGATGCCGGCAAATCCATTCAACGCGTGAAGGTCAGGCCGGACAGCATCGGCTGTTTCCACGGGCACGTACCGCTACACGACGACCTCGCCCCAGGCGCCTACACCCTGCGAACCTACACCTGGTTCATGCAGAATCAGGGAGAAGAATACTTCGACCACAAAACCATACACATACTCCCTCCCCGTCCCGAAAAAGAAGAAACGGATGACACCCCGTCCGCCGAAAAAAAACCGGCCGACAAAGCCCCTAAAAACAAAAAAGCATCGCAGACACCCTTTCACGTCTCCTTCTTCCCCGAAGGAGGAAACGCACCCCTGTCCACCCACGTACAGATCGCCTTCAAAGCCATCGGCACCGACGGTCTGTCCGAAGACATAACCGGAGAAATCTACGACGACCAGGGCCAACTCTCCGGTACCTTCCAAAGCCTGCACCTCGGCATGGGAAGCTTCCGCATGTATTACACCCCCGGCCGGAAATACGAAGCCGTATGCACCAACCAAGACCAGGTCACCGCGCGGTTCCCGTTGCCGGAACCCTCCGCCGGAGCCATCTCCCTGCGAACGATCTGGAGCAAAGAACACCTCCGGGTGGCGCTGGCCCAATCGCCCGACACCAAGTTGCCCCCGCGCACCCGGCTCATAGCCCACATCCGCGGAGCCGTACTCTATGAGGAACCCTGGAACGAAAAACAAGGATACGTCGTATTCAAGCGCGATTTCTTTCCCACCGGCATCGTGCACTTCCTATTTATCGATGATGCTATGAACATACTGAGCGAGCGGCTCGTATTCTCGTCGCACCCCGGTAGCGAGGCCCAGGCCGCCATCACGTTCGACAAACCATCCTACGCATCCAGAGAAAAAATAACCCTCGCCATAGATATCACCGGACCGGATCAGAAACCCCTCGAAGCCAACGTCGCCCTGTCCGTAGTCGACCGGAAGGCCGTACCCATCGACAGCGCCTCTACCATCCTGTCCACGCTGCTGCTGACCTCGGAACTGAAAGGACACATCGAGTCGCCCATGAGCTATCTCCGCAAAGACGACCGGCAGGCAACCCAGGCCCTCGACGCGTTGATGATGACGCAAGGCTGGCGAAGATACAATGTCCCCGCCCTGTTGAAAGGCGAGTTGACGGACAACCTACCCTATCCCGTAGAAACCGGCGAAACCGTGTCGGGAAAAGCGAGCGGCGTATTCTCCGGCCTGAACGAAGGCGGGATCTCCCTGCTGGCCGTGAACGACTCGGTGATAGGTACCGCCCTGTCCGAGCCCGGAGAGAAAGGTAAGTTTGTCTTCGAGCGCCTGGAATACCCCGAAGGAAGCCACTACATCATACAGGCATTGACCAAAAAAGGAAGCAAAAAGGTGTTCCTCACCATGGACGATCCCGCCCCATTCCCCGGTATCACCCTTCCTCCACCACCCACCGGTTCCCGCGAATCAGCGCCCATAGAAGCGCTTCTGCCCGATATATACCGCCTCTACAAGACGGAAGACGGCATGCGCATGTACGATCTGGACGAGGTAGTGGTCACCGCCCGGAAGATTCAGAAGCCCAAGACCGAATCGCCCTACTACTCGGGAAGCGCCTCGCAGGTCATCTCCGGCGAGGAGATCGACCGCTGGAAACTCCTCTCCGTATCCGACCTGCTTATGCGTATACCAGGTGTATCCGTGCGTGGCGGTGAGGTATTCTACCGCAACGAAAGGCCTATGTTCATCATAGACAACGTGCCCAACGATGATTTCGACCACACTTTGCTTGATATCAATGATGTCAGCGATGCCTTCGCCCTGCCTGCTACTTCCGTGTATGCCATCTTCGGGTCGCGTGCCAGTGGGGGCGCCATCGTCATCAATACCAAGAAGGGCTTCGTACAGCAGAACAAGCTGAACAGCAACATACAGATCGTGCCCGCCGCCGGATACCAGCAACCTGCGGAATTCTATTCTCCCGTTTACGAAACCCAACTCCAGAAAGAAGCGCCCATACATGACCTGCGTACCACCCTTTACTGGAAACCGGATGTGGTGATCGACGAAACGGGACGAGCTACTCTCACGTTCTATTCCGCCGATCTGCCTTCGGAATATGCCGTCGTTGTAGAAGGAGTAAGCCGTGACGGGCATTTGATTTATATATGTAAATAGAATAACATAAATAATAAAAATATGAATAAACGATTGACATTCCTCTCTTGCGCCTTGCTCCTGTGCCTCACCCTGTGCAGCGCCACCCGCAAAGACGCCATTCCGCCCGATGCCACCGGTATGAATCTGCAAACCACTTCCATGGAACTTTCCAGGAAGCTGAAAGTAGGCTTCAACGTAGGCAACACCTTCGAAGCCATTCGCAAAGCCCCCGACGGCACACTGTCCGGCGATGAAACCACCTGGGGAAATCCCACGCCCAACGCCGCCCTGTTCCGTGGCATCAAAGCGGCAGGTTTCAACTTCGTCCGCATGCCCGTTTCCTACTCGCATCAGCTTGTCGATCCCAACAGCTTTGAAATCAAAAAAGAATGGTTGGACAAAGTCGCCAAAGCCGTAGACGACGCCATCGACGCCGGACTCTACATCATGATAAACATCCACTGGGACGGCGGCTGGATGGATCACCCGAACGACCGCCACAAAGAAGCCATCAGCAAACGCTTCGAAGCCTATTGGAAACAAATCTCCCTGCGGTTCCGCGACTACGACGAGCATCTGCTCTTCGCCTCCATGAACGAGGTAGCCGATGTGGAAGCCGACATGTGGAACACACCTCCCACTGCCGAGCATCTCCGTGTGCAAAACGGTCTCAACCAACAATTCGTCGACATCGTCAGGGGCACCGGCGGACGGAACTACTACCGCTACCTGGTGCTGCCGGCCTATCTGACCAACATCGGCTATGCTATCTCCGGCTTCGAACACCCCAAAGATGTAGTGAAGAACCGCACCTTCCTCGAATGCCACTTCTACGACCCGTTCGACTTCTGTCTCTCCACCAAGAACTACAAAACCGTATGGGGCAAACCCTTTGCCGATGCCGGCTACGATGTTCCCAACTGGGGGATGGAAGAAGCGCTGGACAAAACGCTCCAATCCCTCAACAAATTCACCGACCAGAACCTTCCCGTAATGCTCGGCGAGTGGGGAGCCATCGCCAGACTCCGGGGAGAACTCAAAGGCGAGGAACTGGAAAGACACATCGATTCGCGCAATTATTACTACTGGTACATTGCTAAAACTTGCCGGAAGTATGACCTGCTGCCCGTAAACTGGGACATCGGCCTCATGTTCAACCGCAGAACGGGCGAGCAAAAAGAAGTCAGCAACATCGCTGCCATTATGAAAGCGATAGCAGGCGAAGAGTATGTATGCACTACCATTAATAGATGAAAATAGAAAAGAAATGATAAAAAGTAAACTCTGCCTGTGCATCATTGCCCTGCATTGCTTCTCGCTCACCGCTTCCGCCCAGCGGTTACTCGCCGAAGAACGCGCGCAAACCCTGCTGGAGCAACTCACGCTGGACGAGAAAGTATCTCTGATGCAACATTCATCCCCCGCCATTCCCCGGCTGGGCATCAAAGCCTACACGTGGTGGAACGAAGCCCTGCACGGCGTAGGAAGAGCCGGACTTGCCACCGTCTTCCCCCAAGCCATCGGCATGGCTGCCTCTTTCAATGACGACCTACTCTATCAGGTATTCACTGCCGTGTCCGACGAGGCCCGCGCCAAATCCAACGAAGCTGCCAACAAGCAGGGCCAACTTAACATCTACCAGGGACTCACCGTATGGACACCCAATATCAACATCTTCCGTGACCCCCGCTGGGGACGTGGACAGGAAACCTACGGCGAAGACCCTTACCTCATGAGCCGCCTTGGAATGGCCGTCGTACGCGGGCTTCAAGGCCCCGGGGATGCCGCGTACGACAAGATGCATGCCTGCGCCAAGCATTTTGCCGTCCACTCCGGACCTGAATGGAACCGTCATAGCTTTGATGCAAAAGACATCGCCCCCCGCGACTTGTGGGAAACCTATCTCCCAGCCTTCAAAGACCTCGTACAAAAAGCCCATGTGAAAGAAGTTATGTGCGCCTACAACCGCTACGAAGGTGCTCCCTGCTGTGGAAGCAACCGCCTGCTGATGCAGATCCTGCGTGACGAATGGGGCTTTCAGGGCATGGTGGTGACAGATTGCTGGGCCGTTCCCGATTTCTTCAACAATCACAAAACCCATCCTGACGGGGTACATGCCTCGGCCGATGCTGTACTGAACGGAACCGACCTGGAATGCGGAAACACTTTCTGGCAACTCGCGGAAGCGGTAAAGACAGGGCTGATAAGCGAAACCCAACTCAACGCCTCCCTGCTGCGCCTGCTCAAAGCCCGCTACGAACTGGGCGAGCTAAGTGAGGACAACAACGCCTGGCCCGTGCCTTACTCCGTGGTCGACAGCAAACCACACCAGGATCTGGCATTGCAAATAGCGCGCGAGTCGATCGTACTGCTGCAAAACAACGACCACCTGCTGCCGCTCGGCAAAAACCTGAAAGTAGCCGTGATGGGTCCTAACGCCAATGACTCCGTCATGCAATGGGGCAACTACAACGGATCTCCCAGCCACACCGTCACCCTGCTCGAAGGCGTACGCGCCAAGCTGCCCCATGCGCAGATCATATACGAACCGGGATGCGACCATACCACGACGCAAACCCTCCGGAGCTTGTTCAATGAATGCCGTATCAACGGAAAAACCGGATTTGCAGCCGAATACCGCAACAACCGCAAAGGCGAGGGCGACCCCGTTACCCGGACCCACATTGGCATTCCCTTCGCGTTTACCACTATGGGGGCCACTACCTTCGCTCCCGGTGTCAACATACGCGATTTCTCGGGCGTGTACAAAACCACGTTCGCCCCTTCCCAAACCGGAACAGTGGTTTTCAGGCTGAAAGCAAAAGGAAAAATGCAACTCATCGTCAATGGAAAAACCGTAAGCGAAAGCGTAGATGTTCCCCACGAAACCGACCTCTATACCCTCAAAGCGCGGAAAGGCCAGACGTATGACATAGAGCTCCGCTTCGCACAGATGTACGACGAAGACGCCTCGCTCAACTTCGATCTGGGCGAAGTCGTTCCCGTAAACATCCGCCAGGCAGTAGAACGGGTAAAGGATGCCGACGTCATTCTCTTTGCCGGGGGCATATCGCCCTCATTGGAAGGTGAAGAAATGCCCGTCAACATTCCCGGCTTCAAAGGGGGCGACCGTACCAACATCGAACTGCCCGAAATACAGCGTTCCCTCATCAAGGCATTAGCCGATGCGGGGAAGAAAATCGTCTTTATCAACTACTCCGGGTCGGCTATGGGATTGGAACCTGAGAGTCAACGTTGCGCTGCCGTCCTACAGGCGTGGTATCCCGGTCAGGCAGGCGGCACAGCCGTAGCCGACGTGCTGTTTGGTGACTACAATCCTTCGGGAAGATTACCGGTTACCTTCTACAAGAACATCGGCCAACTTCCCGGTTATGAGGATTATTCGATGAAAGGCCGCACCTACCGCTATATGCAGGAAGCTCCCCTGTTCCCGTTCGGTCATGGCTTGAGCTATACCACCTTCTCTTATGGCGACGCCCGGCTTCAACGTCCCCAACCGGATAGCAACGACATGCTGCTGACTATCCCGGTAACCAATACCGGAAGTCGCAACGGCGAAGAAGTAGTACAGGTCTACCTGCGCAAACCGGGCGATCAGGAAGCCCCCCTGCGTACCCTGCGCGCATTCAAACGTGTAAAAATAGCTGCCGGGCAAACACAACAGGTATGCATCCCCCTTACGGGCGAGAGCTTCGAATGGTTCGACACCGCCACCAACACCGTGCATACGCTGAAAGGCGATTACGAACTGTTGTACGGCGGAAGTTCGCAAATAGAAGCATTGAAAGTATTGCCTGTACCGGTAGTTTCAGAACGATAGTCATTAAAAATAAACATCAAAATAGGTTATCCATGAGAAAGAATTTATGTGCATTATTCACTGTGTTTTTATTCCTTTCCTGCCAGTCCGGCAAGATAAGTTATAACATCGATTCCGTGGCCTCGCCCAAAGGAACAGCCACCTTCCAGGACAATTGGGAGAACATAGTCCAGAACTATAAGTTCCCCGAGTGGTTCACCGATGCCAAATTCGGCATATTCATCCACTGGGGCGTATATGCGGTGCCCGCTTTCGGCAACGAATGGTACCCCCGCCACATGTACCTGAAAGATAGCCCTGAGTTCAAACACCACGTGGAAACATGGGGTACGCAGGACAAATTCGGTTACAAAGACTTCGTCCCGATGTTCAAAGCCGAAAAGTTCAACGCCGATGAATGGGCGGAACTGTTCAAGAAATCGGGCGCCCGGTACATCGTCCCCGTGGCCGAGCATCACGACGGATTTGCCATGTACAACAGCGACCTCAACGACTGGAACGCCGTGAAAATGGGTCCCAAGAAAGACATCCTGGGCTTACTGAAAGCAGCCATCGAAAAGAACGGACTTGTTTTCGGACTATCCACCCACCGCGCCGAAAACGCCTGGTTCTACAACGGCGGCATGCAATTCCCGTCGGATGTGCAGGACACCACCATCACCCTGTACGGCCGTCGCTACGAGAATGAAAAATACACCGAAGATGTAGCCCGCGAGTGGCTGGCACACACGTACGAACTGATCAACAAGTACGAACCGAAACTGATCTGGTTCGACTGGACGGTAAACAATCCCGTTCTGATGCCTTACTTCAACAAGTTCCTGGCCTATTACTACAATAACGCGCTCGACTGGAACGAAGGTGTAGTGGTAAACACCAAACAGGGATATCCCACCAACGTGCAGGTATGGGATGTGGAACGCGGAAAATCAGGAAAGATGATGCAGTTCCCCTGGCAGACAGATACGTCCGTCGGCAAGAAATCATGGTCGTACATCGACGGTGAAGAAAACAAAACACCCGGCCAGATCATTCACGACCTGATCGATATCGTCAGTAAGAACGGAAACCTGCTGCTGAACATCGGTCCCCGCGCCGACGGAACCATTACCGGGGAACAGAAACAGGTACTGCTTTCCATCGGGAAATGGCTTGATGTGAATGGAGAAGCCATTTACGGAACACGCTGCTGGAAGAAGTTCGGAGAAGGAAACACTGAACCCACCAAAGGCTCTTTCACCGACAACGAAGCTTCTGCCTATACGGCACAAGACATCCGTTTTACCACCAAAGGCAATGACTTTTACGCCATCGCACTGAACTGGGACGATAACGGATTGCTCATTAAATCGTTGAATAAAGAAGCCATTGCCGATGCCGGGATACTCAGCGTCAGCCTCTTAGGCTCTGACGAGAAAATAAACTGGGAACAAACCAAAGACGGTCTCAAACTTTCTTTCCCCAAGAACCGGCCTTGTGAACATGCCTACTCTTTCAAAATATCTTTTGACAAGAAAGTAGGCGAACAGCTTGAATCGGAAGCGGTGAATGAGGTGATGAAACACGGTGGATAAAATTACCCAATTTTACATTGTAATCGAGTAGGAGGAAAACGAAGTTAGGAGTTTTCTTCCTGCTTTCGTTTTCCGACCTCTCACACCACCGTACGTGCCGTTCGGCATACGGCGGTTCTTTAATTACGATGCAAATGGCTGTACAATCCTAAGATTGAAGGATAGCCGGCTTGGATAAGATTTTGATTGGTGATGGCACGACTAAGTATCCAACTATTAGATATGTGCCAATATCCTTTACGAGTATTAGCCCACTGCCAAGCCTGCGATTTAGAGATGCCACATTTTTGTAGGTTTGAAAATCTCGTCTTGACTCTCTTCCAACTCTTCCAGATATACATGCGTAAACGACGTTGATACCACTGATGAGTTCGAGTGATAAAACTCTTCATATCAGCTAACCGGTAATACGTTAGCCAACCACGTATATACAAAGTCAAGCGGTGCTTCAACCACGCATAACCTTTGCCGTTGCTACGACTGGTGATTTGTTTAAGCGTACGTCGAAACTTCAAGCAACTGCTACGATGGGGATTTAAACCACACCGTTTGTCTGCTCTTCAGTAAAAAGAGTAACCCAGATACTTCTTGCCACTCAGGGTGCCCAGTTCGGTCTTATCCTTATTCACTCGCAGGAATAGTTTCTTCTCTACAAAGGAAGAGATGCTATCGCGCACACGCTCCGTAGCACGACGACTTTTAACCAGTATAAGGCAGTCGTCAGCATAACGAACAAAGGGATGACCCCGACGTTCAAGTTCCTTATCCAATTCGTTCAACAGGATGTTGCTAAGAATAGGACTTAAAGGACCACCTTGGGGAACACCCTCTTCCGAATCCTCGAACTTATGACCAACCATAACACCAGCGTTCAGGTAGTGGTGTATCAGTGAAACAACACGACCGTCTTTGATGGTACGCGAAAGTATCTCTATCAGTTTGCTATGGTTTACCGTGTCGAAGAAACGCTCAAGGTCAAGGTCTACGCAATAGCGGTATCCGGCATCGGCGTACGACTGAACACGTTCAAGGGCATCCTGTGCACTACGATTGGGGCGAAAACCGAAACTGTTATCACTGAACTGGCACTCATAAATAGGTGTCAGTACTTGGCTGATGGCCTGCTGAATAAATCGATCAATGACGGTGGGAATACCCAATTCACGAATCTTGCCGTTAGACTTGGGGATTTCGACCCGGCGCACAGCAGACGGACGATATCTACCCGAAATTATCTGCCCTAACAATTCGTCTTTATGGAGGGTTAGGTATGGCAACAGTTCGCTCGTTCCCATCTGATCGACACCTCCCGCTCCTCCGTTACCCACAACTTGAACATAAGCACGGTTCAAATTGGCAGGACTTAGGATGAGTTCTAACAAATTGTGGGTGCCTATTTGCACTTCCACAAGTTTCTCATCTACTATCCACATAAAAGTCTGCGCTCCCTCATAGCTTTGGGATTCCGTCCTATCCTTTTGAGGACAGCCAACATTTAAAGTTGTTTTCTGCATTAATTCTTCCATTTGGTAATAAGGTAATAATACTTGTTTTATTAAAGTTCAGCCCTTCATCGGTTGTCGATTTTTTTTTTCACCTAACCGACTACTATGGCTTCTGCTGACTTCTCACGGTTCGTTGTTACTGCTTGGCTACGCCGCGCCCGTGAGACCTCCCCAGTTAAGAACGCACTCTTTCCATCTTATACCTGCTTGATTTACTCCGAGTGTTCCGAACAACTATAGGACTTTGTTTTGTCTAGCAAACTAATCCACACTCATAAGCCTTCATATCAAGTTTCTGTACGTCAGGCCAGATGTTTGCCTAAGGCTTCCTTCAGATTCCAACTCACGATGGACACCCTTGCCGGCGGCTGGACACTTCCCGTTGTTAGGGCGCGTTAGGGACTTACACCCATTAGAATACGTTCGTGCTGGGCGAACGAGCAGTACGCCGGCTTCATCACCGGCGATGTGCTCTTCTCCTGTCTCGGCACTACGCTCAAAGATGCCGGTTCCAAAACTGCCCAATGGAAAATAGATTACGAGATCCCCGCCCGCTTTGGCGAGATAGCGCGGGAGAAGGGTATATCGTCCTATGTGCTTGTTTCCTCCATCAATGCCTGTTCGAAAAGCAAACTCTACTACCCGCGTATGAAAGGCGCTCTCGAAGACCGAATCGCCGAACTGGCCTTCAAACAATACATCATCTTCCGCCCGGGTATGCTGAACCGCCCCGGCACTGACCGGCTGGCAGAGAAAATCATCCTCCAACTACTAAGAGCTGCCAACAGTGTGGGAATGCTAAAGAAGCACCGGGCACTGCCCACTCCCCTTTTGGCCGGGAAACTGGCAAAGGCTCCCAAGATGCTTCCCAACGGGCAATCGCTTGTTGAACTCAATCAAATTTTCGAGTTCTAAGAGCTTCCTAACGTGCATATACGAACTATTTTGTATACAAACAACAAGTGGGATCCTTGCAAGGAACCAACTTGCTTTATGTATCTTAGATATTTTTTCTATGCATGTCGGGTATTTAGTTTATAAAACATTGTGAATATAATTCAACATTTGCTGACTTAAAATCAAAAAAAAGCCGTAAACTTGTAGCCGAAAAAACGTAAAACAGCAAAAATACATGTCATTAAATCTGACTGAAGACCAGGTTATACAGCTTGCCCCCGACGCAGCATCCGTAAAAGCCGGGAAAGGACTGGCCACCAAAGCCAAATGGGTGTTGCTCCAACAGAACGAAAATGCCATTTGGGGACATTGCCAGGGAAGTGGAAAAACACCCTACCAAACAGCCATCGACGTAAAGAACATTGCGTTCAAATGTTCGTGCCCCAGCCATAAGTTTCCGTGCAAGCACGGGCTCGGCTTGCTGCTGCTCTATGCTGCTCATGCCGATTATTTCCCTACAGCCGATGATCCCGACTGGGTAAGTTCCTGGCTTGCCAAACGAGAAGCTACCGCTGAGAAGAAGGTGCAGAAAGCTGCCGCCAAAGCCGAAGCTCCGGTAGATGAAGCGGCGCAAGCCAAACGTCAGGCTGCCCGCCACCAGAAGGTACTGAACGGTATTGACGACCTGCAAATATGGATGAAGGACCTCCTGCGCAATGGCTTGCTCAACGTGCCCGAACGTGCTTACTCGCTCTTCGAGAACATCGCCCGCCGTATGGTCGACGCACAGGCACCGGGGTTGGCTTCCCGCCTACGGACCATCGCCGATATCGATTTCTACCAGGACACATGGAAGTACGAACTCATCGACCAATTAGGCAAACTCTTCCTGCTCACCGAGGCATACAAGCATATAGATAGTCAACCCGAGGCATGGCAACAGGAGATACGCTCGCAAGTGGGTTATCCACAGGCCAAAGAAGAGGTGCTGGCAGGCGAAGCCGTAGCCGACCACTGGATGGTGTTGCACAAACGTAGCCGGAAGGTGAACGACATCAACACGGAGATGTTCTGGCTCTACGGACGTGCTTCACGACGGTTTGCGCTACTCTTTAATTTTATCATTCCCGGTTCGTTGCCCGAGTACAGCCTGCTTCCCGGAAGCATCTACGAAGGTCGACTTTGCTTCTACAAAGGAGTGAACGCCACCCGTGCGCTTTTCAAGGAGAGTGCGCTGTCGCGGGAAGAATTCACACCCTTCTGCCATGCTGATTTGCAGGAAGCAGCACAAACGTACCGGCAGGCTGTGCAACAGAACCCGTTGGCCGAGAATGTACCGTTGCTGGTGGAGAACGTACAACTAGCTGTTCATAGTCCGGCAGCAACCTCTCATGGTAGCACTGACGCAGCAGCCGGCAACCTGACTGCCATCACCGCCATCGGCAAACAACTCTACCTGCAAGATAAAAACGGAGCATCATTCCCCATCCGGCTACAAGAAGGCATGACGACGGACATCCTCGCCATCACCGGCGGACAACCCTTCTCCGCCTTCCTCCTGGCCAACGCCACGAGCTGGGAACTGAACGCTATCTGGTATCCATCCGAATATTATATATGGAAAGATGAACGTAACTGATTCACTCATAAACGCGGCCTTACTGGGAACAGCCGCCAAAGAATTCGTTCCCGACGGATTGCCCGAGGAGTTGCAAAGCTCTCATGAAACCATCCGGTCGAAAGCAGAAGATGCCGAAGCAGCTTTCTACCGCTTTTCGGCCACCGCTTTTGCTTACAGCCGTGCCGGACTGGAACCGCAAACCGATAGCATCAAAGAGGAACTCTCTTCCGGGCCGATATCGACCTCTCAGTCGGCCATACGTCCACTGACAGCATCTCCCATCGACGACAAGCCCTATTTCAACAGACAGGCAGGCGAATTGCTCACCACCTTCATCGGCAACCGCAACCGTCACCTGCTACTGTATGCTTACCGCAAAGCATCGGCAAGCGATAAACTCATTCCACCCTCATTCCTACCTGCCCTGTTGAACCGGGCGTTCGACCGCAACAACCCGTCCCGCCATGAGGAGCAAGCCACCCTCGCCCGCATCACCGGACAACGCGGCCGTTGGCTACTTCCCCACTTGGGTCTTCCCGCCTGGGGCGAAGCCGGTAACGAAACCTGGGAAACAGCCTCGCACGAGGAACGTAAGCGTATGCTCACTGCCCTGCGTCGGGAAAACCCGGCAGATGGTCTTGCCCTGCTGCAAACGGAGCTGAAAAACGAATCGGCTGCTCACCGCGAAGAGCTCATCCAATGCCTGCGTATCAACCTCAGTCAGGCCGATGAATCGTTCCTCGAAGGCATTGCCGCCACCGACCGCAGCAGCAACGTGAAAGAAACTGCCCGTACCCTACTATGCAGCATGCCCGACTCGCAACTCGTCCGCACCTTTGCCGGCATGCTACGCGGCCGGTTGCGTCACAACATACTCATGGGCTGGTCGTACACCGACCTCGACTTCACGCCCGAGATGAAGAAACTCGGCCTCGAAGCAGTCAGCTCCAACAAAGGCGAAAAGGACAGCCGCTTCCTTCTCCGCCAGCTTGCCGAACGTGTTCCGCTCAGTTTCTGGTGCGAGCTCTTCGACTGCCCGCCGGAGAAGGCTGCAACGAAGCTGGTCAAGTCTCCGCCATTCTCCCCGCTGTTCAATCTCGGGAAGGTAATTGCCAACTTCGGCGATACCGCCTGGGCTTACCACACGCTCCGGGAAAATCAGGACGACAATCTCGTCGCCTCACTCGTGTCCTTCCTCACCCCTGCACAACGAGAAGAGCTCCCGCTGAAACCGGACAAGGAACATGGCTACATCCCCGACACGTGGTTCAACAGCGACGGCACCCTGTGGGGAATGAAGTTTTCAACGTATGCCTTCCGCCGCGTCATGCAAGGCAAAAACTACTACATATCGAAGGAAACAGCCGAAGCACTGTCCATCTACTTTCCGCCGGAAATGCTGAAACAAGTGGAGCAAATGGCCGTTTCCGGTGATCCCGAGCAGTCGAACACCAGCTTCGCCCGCTACATGTTGGAGTACATGCATCAGAAGAAGCAAATTGACGAGCTATTTATTTAAAGTATACAAAATCGTAAAAGAATAAAGATATGAGCAACAACGTATTAAGGCAACATGCCGAACAGCAATTCGCCGAAGAGCTGCACGAACTAAAGAAGGGCGAAACCAACCCCGTCCCCCAGAATTGGGAACTGTCCCCACAGTCGGTCGTAACCTACCTCATGGGCGGCAAACTAAAGAACGGTTTCGAAGTCTCGCCCAAATACATCGGCAACCGCCGGTTGATGGAGATTGCCGTCGCCACTCTCGTAACCGACCGTGCTCTGCTCCTCTACGGCCTCCCCGGCACGGCTAAAAGCTGGGTAAGCGAACACATTGCTGCTGCCATCTCGGGCAACTCCACCCTAATCGTGCAAGGAACCGCCGGTACAGGCGAAGAAGCCATCCGCTACGGCTGGAACTATGCCCGGCTGCTGGCCGAAGGCCCCAGCGAAGGCGCCCTCGTCTCCACCCCCGTGATGAAAGCCATGCAGGAAGGCAAGATCGCCCGCATCGAAGAACTCACCCGCATCGGTTCCGACGTGCAGGACACACTCATCACCGTCCTCTCCGAGAAGACCCTCCCCATACCGGAGCTTAACAAAGAAGTACAAGCCGTACGCGGGTTCAATGTCATCGCCACAGCCAACAACCGTGACAAAGGAGTTAACGATCTGTCCAGCGCCTTGAAACGCCGTTTCAACACCGTTATCCTCCCCTTGCCCGAGACTGTCGACGAAGAGATCGACATTGTTCGTCGCCGCGTAGAGAGCTTTGAGAAGGTGATGCAACTTCCTGCCGAGAAGCCTGCTCTCGAAGAGATCCGCCGCGTAGTGACCATCTTCCGCGAACTTCGCCAGGGTGCTACTGCCGACGGTAAAACGAAGCTCAAGACACCCAGTGGAACCCTCAGCACCGCCGAAGCCATCTCCGTGATGAACAATGGACTCGCCATCGCAGGCTATTTCGGCGACGGTCAGTTACATGCCGACGACCTCGTATCGGGAATACTCGGTGCTGTCGTCAAAGACCCCGTGCAGGACAAAGTAGTCTGGCAAGAGTACATGGAGACAGTCGTCAAAAACCGCGACGGCTGGAAAGACATCTACCGCGCCTCCAGAGATATGATTTAACTCCGTTAAACGAATGGCAATACATATATTAGGTATCCGTCACCACGGTCCCGGCTCCTGCCGCAACGTGCTGGCCTACCTGCAAGAACTCCAACCCGACCTCATCCTGCTCGAAGGTCCGCCCGAAGCCGAAACCCTGCTTCCTGCCATACTCAGCGAGCAGATGGAACCGCCCGTCGCCCTGTTGGCTTATCAACCCGATGAGCCGCAGAACGCCGTGTTCTATCCCTTTGCAGAGTTCTCGCCCGAGTGGCAGACGCTACGGTACGCTTTGCAGAACGATGTTCCCGTGCGGTTCTTCGACCTCCCGCTGGCTATCTCAATGGGATTGAAGAAGAAGGAAGCCGAGGAGCAGGAAGCTGAAGGAGATAATCAGCCCGATATAGAGAACTTCAAGGACGATTCAGCTGATCAGGAGAGTGCCCCCTTCCACGGTGACCCCTTCAATTACTTAGCCGAAGCATCCGGCTACACCGACGGCGAGTCTTGGTGGGAAGCCACCGTAGAACACCGTCGTGATACTGCCGACATTTTCCAGGCCGTGCAGGAAGCCGTCGCCGCCCTGCGCGAAGAACTTTCCGAACACACTTCGCCCCGCGACCTATTGCGCGAAGCATGGATGCGTCGCATGCTGCAGGCAGCCCAGAAGGAGAATTACGAGCACATAGCCGTAGTCTGCGGAGCCTGGCACGCCCCCGCCCTGCAAGCCAAAGTCAAAGTGAAAGACGACAACGAGCTCCTCAAAGGACTCCCGAAAGTCAAAATAGACTGCACCTGGATACCGTGGACATACGACCGTCTCTCCTACCGCAGCGGCTACGGAGCAGGCATCAACTCCCCCGGCTGGTACCACTACCTGTGGCATCAACCCACTGACGACGTCTCCCTGTTGATGGCAGAAGTAGCCACCCTCTTCCTGCAGAAAAACATGGACATCAGTGTAGCCCACGTCATCGAAACCGTGCGACTGGCTCAGGCCACCGCCGCCTTGCGTGGACTCTCGCACCCGTCACTGGCCGAGTTCAACGAAGCCATTACCACCGTCATGGGCTTTGGAGACCCCATCCTCTTACAAATCATCCGCGAGGAACTCATCATCAGCAACCGTCTGGGACGTGTCCCCGACGACGTACCCAAAGTACCCCTGCTCGTCGATGTAGAGAAGACGCAAAAACGCCTGCGCATACCGTTCACCGCCGAGATCAAGGACGTCACCCTTGATCTCCGTAAGCCGAACGACCTGGACAAGAGCATCTTCTTCCACCGCCTCCATCTGTCGGACATCGACTGGTGCATTCCCGCCCATTCCGACGGTAAAGGTACCTTCAAGGAGAAATGGACACTCTACCACAAGCCCGAGCAGATCATCACCATCATCGAACGTGCCATCTGGGGAAATACCCTCGAAGAAGCCACGCAGAAGTACCTGCTCAAGCAAATGGCCGACATCCGGCAGATCCCCGAACTTACCCGCCTGTTGAACCGTGTCATCCCTGCCGACCTACCACCGTTGGTCGACGCCATGACTGTACAGTTAGACAATCTTTCGGCCGCCTCCTCCGACATACTCGAAATGATGGAAGCCGTGCCCGACCTTGTCAACATCGTCCGCTACGGCAGCGTACGCGAACTCGACTTCAGCAAAGTAGCCGGTATGCTTCAGGCCATGATCGCCCGCATCCTTGCCGGAGGTGTCCTCGTCTGTATCAACATCGATGAAGAAACAGCCGATAACATCCTCTCCAAACTCGTATCGACAGACTATGCCATCAGCATCCTCAATGATCAGGAGTTGAACGGGATGTGGCTCAGCTTCATCCGTCAGGTACGAACTGCTGCACATGTACACCCGTTGCTCTCCGGGTACGCTACCCGCCTATTGGGCGACAAAGGTGACATCACCCCTGAAGAGATGGAAAATACCCTCAGCTTCTATGCCTCCCCAGGCAACTCCCCGGCCGATATCGCCTACTGGTTCGAAGGTTTCCTGCGCTCTTCCGGCTCCATCCTGTTGCTGGACGACCGCTTGTGGAATCTCGTCAACAACTGGATATGTGCTCAGCAACCGGATACGTTCACCGAACTGCTGCCTATTATGAAACGCACGTTCAGCCAGTTTACTACGGCCGAACGGCGCAAGTTGGGCGAGAAAGCCAAAGCCAGCGGTGTGGGAGGTGTACAGGTACAATCACAATCAAGTACAGGCGCATTCAACCAGAAAGAAGCTGCCCTCGTGCTACCTGTGATGCATCAATTATTAGGACTTGAAACGACGTAAACAATGGAAGAAGAATACCTCAAACGCTGGCGCCTGATACTGGGCGGAGACGAAGCCGACGGTACAGGCGTAACCCTCAGCGTAGAAGAACAACGCATCGACCAGTCGCTCGAAGCCGTATATGACAGCGACCGCCGTGGCGGACTCGGTTCGTCGGCCCCGAAGGTAAGCCGATGGCTGGGTGATATCCGTGAGTTTTTCCCGCAAACGGTGGTACAAGTCATCCAACGGGACGCCATCAAGCGGCTCAACCTCACCTCACTGCTCACTGAAAAAGAGATGCTCGAAACCGTTGTGCCCGACGTACATCTCGTTGCCACACTCATGTCGCTTAGCCGGGTGATACCGGAGAAGAACAAAGAGATGGCCCGCCAGGTAGTGCGCAAGGTAGTAGACGAACTCTTGCAAAAGCTTTCTGCCCCCACACAGCAAGCAGTAACCGGTGCACTGAACCGTTCGTCCCGTCGTCGCAACCCGCGCTGCAACGAGATCGACTGGAAAACAACCATCACCAAGAACCTCAAGAACTACCAACCGGACTACAAGACCATCATCCCTGAAATACGCATCGGTTACGGACGCAAACGGAAGGCGATGAAAGACATCATCCTCTGCCTCGACCAAAGCGGTTCGATGGGTACGTCGGTGATTTACTCCGGCATCTTCGGCTCGGTACTGGCCTCGATCCCGGCTGTCAGTACACGCATGGTGGTGTTCGATACTGCCGTAGTAGACCTCACGGATGACCTGCAAGACCCTGTCGATCTGCTTTTCGGCGTGCAGCTTGGCGGTGGAACAGACATCGACCGGGCATTGGCTTATTGTCAGGGCGTGATCACCCGTCCGCAAGACACAGTACTGGTGCTCGTCACCGACTTGTACGAAGGCGGCGACCCGAAAGGAATGCGTAAGAAATTCGTTTCGCTCGTCAATAGCGGTGTGCAGTTGATTGTGCTTCCGGCGTTGAACGATGATGGTGCCCCGTCGTATGATAAAAACCATGCCGAGTTTCTGGCGGCTCTCGGCGTACCGACCTTCGCCTGTACACCCGACAAGTTCCCCGACTTGATGGCTGCTGCGCTGAGCAAACAGGATATCGGTATGTGGATCTCGCAAAACATCAAGATGTGATCCATTACCTGAATGGAGAGATATAGTCCACTACCAGCATTAAGGATACAATGATATGGAAGGAATACTTTATTTTACACTTTACATCGCCCTGCCTATATGCATTCCGGTAGGACTGTCGCTCTACCTGGCATCGCGCAAGAAGATGTTCGCGGCCAAGCTTCTCATGGCCATCGGCGTAGCTATCCCCTTCTTCATGATCGGTGTAGTGGTACTCTTCATCTGCCTTTGGGGTGGACACCCGCGACCACATGACAACGAGTACTACTGCCAACCCTTCGTCGTGACAAACTACAGTTCTACGGACTTGGTAGCCGACGCCTGCTTCGCCTACACCCGGGAAGAATTGGAGAAATTCGAATGGGACAGCAGCCTCCCTTTGGCCAACTTCATCACATACAGCCAGGTACCCATTCCCATCTACACCGCTTCCAGACAAATGTACAGCAACCGCTATACGTTCGACACTCCCATCCGGTGCGACTCCTGTACCCACTGGCCTTCCGGATTCTACCTCCTACTGAGCGACACGCAAGGCACACCATTGGCCTACTTCCATACAGACAATCTCGATAGCCTGGCACAGCACAACATGCAAATAGATGTTACCGACAGCCTGCTAAATGTCATGTCGCCATCGATCATGCTCCTACCCAAGCAGAAAGGAGGTGACCAATGACACGCTTCGTCACCCGCCTGATGATAGTGTACACCCTCGTCACCATCGTACTGGTCAGCGGAATCGTCTTCTACGAGAAGCACCAGCAAAGCGAACGCCGCCATCCACGCAAGTCACTCTACGTGGTAAACCTCACTGCCGATACGCTTTCCGTTTACATCACCGGAAACTACACCAAAGCCGAGAAACGCACTATGACCGACAAACCGGACGAGGATGACATCAGCGCCCGGTCTACTGCAACTCCTTATAGCTGGCACGATCACATAGAGAACCGTGCATCATCCTTCCGCATCCCTCACAAAAGCGGGCAGGATATAGGCTTCCCCGAAAACTTCGAACTGCATATTGATGGTACAAAGCACGATGTGGTTATCGGCCGTAAACAATTTTACGACCTGATCGGTAATGACCTTCAGAGAAATAGCTGGATTATTTACATCACCCCTGAACTATTAACACTCTTTAATAATAACTGAATAGGGAATCTCTGCCTAACGCCTGTCTTCATCACCGAACATCAAATCTTACATCAATGAAATCAGTATCAAACATCATCGCCGCAGCCCTGCTGCCGAGCGTCCTCCTCGTGGCATCGTGCGGAGGCAGTAACAACAACTATCCCGAAGGCTACGTAGGCTTGGACAAGAAAGGACTGACGCACCATTACAACGTCAACAATGAGGAGGAAACCATCACCCTCAAGATCGTTGCCGCCGAGAAGACAAAGTCCGACCGGGTAGTGAAACTATCGGCCTCCAGTATCACTATTCCGGGCGAAGCACCCACCTTCCAGTTGGAAGGGAACACAGTCACCGTTAAAGCCGATACCAAAGAGGCTTCAACGAAAATAAAGATTTTCCCCAAACGAGTCATCAAGCATTCGTACATCCAGGTCACCTGCGTACCTCAATGGAAAGATGCCGAAT
Source organism: Bacteroides sp. (assembly GCA_031554665.1). GTDB lineage: Bacteria > Bacteroidota > Bacteroidia > Bacteroidales > Bacteroidaceae > Bacteroides. The sequence continues at coordinate 28,026 of JAVBVA010000026.1, forward strand.
CTTCCCAGCTCGTCATCCGTCTGGAACCCAAATAATCAAACAAATCGAGATGAAGCATTCCGACACAAAAGCAGAGCAAATCCTGAAGCAACTCATCGCTTCTACACGCTCGCCGAGAGGTCAATTCTCGGCAGCGGAAAGTTACAAGCAGTTGCAACAACGCCTGCCGGCTACACGCCGATACCTGCTTCCGCTACGTACACTAAGCGCCGCAGCCGCCGTTGCATTGCTATGCGTACTGGGCTGGGTGGCTTACCAGTACGCCACCCCACCGGCCATGCATACGGTAGCGACCCTTGCCGAACGAAAAAGCGTACAACTGCCCGACGGTTCTGTTGTGTTGTTGAATCATTTCTCTTCGCTCACCTACCCCGAAAAGTTCCGGAGCTCCACCCGGGAAGTTTCGCTCCATGGTGAAGCCTACTTCGAGGTAAGCCACGACAAGCAACATCCGTTCATTGTACAGGCAGAAGCCATCAGCGTACAAGTGCTCGGTACACGCTTCAACGTGGAAGCTTACCCCGATAACCCGAATATCCAGACCACCCTGCTCGAAGGTTCGGTAGCAGTGAGCGACCGGGAAGGCAATGAACGCATTGTACTCCAACCCAACGAAACGGCTATATATAATAAGGAGAAAGGCCGGCTGGTACACGAAGAAGTTTCCGACATACGCCCGCTTGTCTCCTGGCAACGAGGGGAGTTCATCTTTCAGAACGAACCATTGCAGGAAATCGCCCGCGAATTGTCCAACTCGTTCGGTATCCCTATCCGTATCGAAAGTGAGGCATTGCGCCAATACCGTTTCACCGCTCGTTTTGCCGATGGCGAAAGCCTGACGTACATACTCGATCTGCTTCAAGAGCAGGCCGGATGCTTCGAGTACACCCAAAAGAACAAACAAGTTACGATCCAAGAAATTAATCAATAATCATGAGAACACGCCCTCTAACGGGATGCCCCATCAGAATATTGTTTCTGATGGGAGCTATCCTTCTTTTCTCGTGCCCGTCATACGGACAAAGCAACGAAGCCACCCTATCTCTTCGTTTACAAAACGCTACACTGGAGGAGTTCATCCGCCGGGTGGAAACTGCCACGGACTACTCATTCGTGTACAGTGAAGAGGTGAAGCTCGCCCGGCCCATCAGTCTGAACACCGACGGGCAACCGCTTCGTAAGGTACTCGACTTAGCCTTTACCAACCAACCGGTAACGTATCAGATTACCGGCAAACACATCCTGCTAAAAAAGAAAATAGAAAAACCGGTAAGCCGCAAATTCACCATCAGCGGATATGTGACCGACGGGACGTCGTCCGAGACGTTGATTGGGGCCAATATCTTTGAGAGTCGTCAACAACAAGGAACTGCCACCAATCCTTACGGTTTTTATAGTCTTACCCTGCCCGAAGGGACTACCTCTCTGAGTGTATCGTACCTGGGGTATACCACACGCAACCTGAGTTTCAGCCTGAAGCGTGACACTGTGCTCAACATACAGCTCAGTTCCAATCTGCTATTGGACGAGATTGTTGTTGTATCCGACAAAGTGGAAGCCGGCATCAAAGCCACCCAAATGAGCGCCGTCGACATTCCCATCACGCAAATCAAGAATACGCCTACCGTTCTGGGCGAAGCCGATGTATTGAAAACCCTCCAACTGCTGCCCGGCGTACAGGCAGGGATGGAGAGCTCGGCCGGGCTGTACGTACGTGGCGGCGGTCCCGACCAGAACCTGATACTGCTCGACGGCATTCCGGTGTACAACATTGATCACCTGTTCGGCTTCTTCTCCGTATTCACACCCGAAGCCATCAAAAAAGTAACCCTGTTCAAAGGCTCTTTCCCCGCACGCTTCGGCGGACGCCTGTCATCGGTAGTCGATGTACGCACCAACGACGGAGACATGAAGAAGTATCACGGTACCATCAGCGTGGGACTGCTTACGTCGAAACTACATTTCGAAGGTCCTATCATCAAGGATCGTACGTCGTTCAACATTTCACTGCGCCGTACCTATTTCGACCTGTTGGCAAGCCCTTTCATGAAAAGCAGCGACAAGATGGGTTATCATTTTTACGATGTTAATGCCAAGTTGAACCATAAATTCTCCGACCGTAGCCGCCTGTTCCTGAGTTTCTACCAAGGAAAGGACAAGTATAGCTACACCCTTGATGATGAGTGGGGTGGCGGTTCAAACTACACAAACGATTATAGCCGGACAAAACTCGATTGGGGAAATACCGTTGTGTCGAGCCGCTGGAATTATATCTTCAACAGCAAGCTATTCAGCAATACCACACTGGCCTATAACCATTACAAAATGATAACCACCTCGCACGAGAAATATACCAACAGCAGTGAAGTCGGCAAATCCGAAACGCAGTTAGACAGCGACTTCCATTCGGGCATCAACGACTGGAGTTGGCAAACCGATTTCGACTTCACACCCAGCCCAAGACATCATATAAAGTTTGGTGCCGGGTACCTGTATCATACGTTCCATCCTGAGGTAAGTACCAGCAAGGTGATCGAACGGCAAGGCGAAAGCTCCACACAAGAGGTGAACGCCAACCCTGCGAGCGATGCTATCAAAGCCCACGAAGCCTCGGCGTATATGGAAGACAACTTCGAACTCACTCCGCAGCTGAGCCTGAATGCCGGACTTCACTTCTCACTGTTCCATGTACAGAAGAAAACCTACCATGCGATAGAGCCGCGTCTCTCACTACGTTATCAACTTAGCCGGGAGGTCGCCCTGAAAGCGGCCTATACGCAGATGACTCAATATGTACAGCTACTCACCGGCGCTCCCGTCTCCCTGCCCACCGACCTGTGGGTGCCGGTGACGGACAACATCAAACCGATGCAGTCGCATCAATTCTCCTTGGGCGGATACTATACCGGTATTGCCGGGTGGGAGTTCTCTGCCGAAGCCTATTACAAGAACATGAAGAATGTATTGGAATACAAGGATGCGGTAAGCTTTTTCGGAACCTCGTCCAACTGGGTCAATAAGGTAGAAATGGGTACAGGCCGGGCGGCCGGTATCGAACTGATGATTCAGAAGACTGCCGGAAAAACCACCGGATGGGTAGCTTACACGTTGGCCAAGAGCGACCGGCTGTTCGAAAACGGCAGCATCAACTACGGCCGCCGGTTCCCTTACAAATTCGACCGCCGGCATAGCATCAGCATACTTGCCAACCACAAGTTCAGCAACCGGATCGACGTGGGCGCTTCCTGGACATACAACTCCGGCTGCATGGCAACCATCCCCATGGAAACCACTGCCCTCATCCGGCCCGGTGGCGGAGTATCCGACGGAAACTATGTGGAAAGCCGCAACAACTACCGCTTGCCACCCAGCCACCTGCTCAACCTGGGCATCAACTTCAACAAGAAAACCAAGCACGGTATGCGTACCTGGAGCATCAGCCTGTACAATGTGTACAACGCCATGAATCCCAACATGGCCTATTACAAAGCAGGAGAAACAATCAGTTACAAAACGTTCACCCCCGAAGGAGTTGAGGAAATAACGGTAACCGAAGAAAAGAAACCCAAGCTCACCAAGTGGACGGTACTGACATTGATTCCCAGTGTAACGTACACCTATAAATTTTAAATCATGAAACAGATATACACTTTACTTACCTGTTTGGGATGGCTGCTGGCAACTTCCTGCGAAAATGAGATCGACCTGAAGCTCCAGGAACGGACGCCCAAGCTGGTAATGAATGCCCTGATCAACAGTGACAGCATTAACAACGTTCTTTACCTGAACCTCACCGGCCCCTACCGGATGGCGCATGTTTCAGACGCCACGGTAGAGGTGCAGGTGAACGGTACCCTCGTCGAAACGCCCGAAGCCATCCCCCCGGCTACGGAGGACGACAAGCAGAAACGTTTCCTCATCACCCACCGATTCCGTCCCGGCGACGTGGTACGCATCGACGCACGCACTGCCGACGGGGTATACCACGCCTGGGCCGAGACCACCGTTCCCCAACCGGCTACCATCAACCGGGTGGATACGATGACCGTACGGAAAGAGCACATGTACAACCGCGAACGGTTGCTTCAATTCAAGATCAACATACAGGATCGCCCGAACGAAAAGAACTTCTACCGGCTCGCCATCGATCAGCACCGGACATTCGAGAGCTACCGGCAGATCTACCATACGCTGGAAACCAATTATATCAGCCGGGAAGACATTGTACTTACCGACGGGCAACCTTCTTTTTCGGAAGACACCGACCTGTTATCACCCGTAAAAAATGTATATGGTGTATTCGACGATTACCGGTTTGCCAACAAAGATTATACGATGACCGTCTACACAGACGACTGGTGGGAGCGCTACTCCTATCCATTCAGCAGTCGGGAAGCCTGGTGGTGCTACCTCACCATCGACATCCGGCTGCTCAGTATCACCGAAATGGAATATCGCTACCTGAAATTGCTCAATATCATTGATTCGGGCGACTTTGACGAGGCGATAGACGAACAGATCTTGTTCCCCACCAACGTACAGGGTGGAACAGGGCTGGTAAGCATCAGTTCGGAAACAAGTGTACGGATTCATGTGATTCGGGACAATGTTCCGGAAGAGTACATACAATAATGATCCATTTATCATTCAATGAAATCATCAGCCCCTATTATATATGAATATCATGAAAAAAACTAATCCCACGGGATTCCCCCTCAGAGCACTGCTTCTGATGGGAGTTATCCTTCTTTTCTCCCACCCGATCTACGGTCAGGATGCTAACGACGTTACGTTATCCCTCAACCTGCAGAACGCTACCCTGGAAGAGTTCACCCGGAAGGTGGAAACCGCCACCGGCTTCTCATTTGTGTACAGCGAGGAAGTGAAGTTAGCTCGCCCCATTACGCTAAAAGTCAGCAAGCAACCGCTCCAGAAGGTTCTTGAGCAGGCTTTTACCGGGCAACCCGTGACATACCAGATAACGGGCAAGCACATCTTACTCCGAAAGAAGCAGGAAAAACCGGTCAAACGCAAACACACCATCAGCGGATATGTAACCGATGGTACCTCGTCCGAGACGCTGATCGGAGCTAACATCTTAGAAAGCCGTCAACATCAAGGAACCGCCACCAACCCTTATGGTTTCTACAGTCTCACCCTGCCCGAAGGTGAAACGACACTCCATTTTTCGTACTTAGGATACACCACCCGGCAACTCAATCTGGCGTTGACACGTGACACCGTGCTGAACATACGATTGGAATCGAACAACCTACTGGAAGAAGTCGTCGTATTGTCCAACAAGGTAGAGGCTGGCATCAAGGCCACGCAGATGAGCGCCATCGACATCCCGATGGCACAGATCAGGCATACACCCAGCATCGTGGAAGCCGATGTAATGAAGACTGTACAACTGATACCGGGGGTACAATCGGGTATCGAGGGATCGGCCGGTCTGTATGTACGCGGCGGCGGACCGGACCAGAACCTGATCTTGCTCGACGGTATTCCCGTGTACAATGTCGATCACCTGTTCGGATTCTTTTCCGTATTTACGCCCGAAGCCATCAAGAAAGTGACCCTGTTCAAAGGTTCCTTTCCGGCACGCTTCGGCGGACGTCTCTCGTCGGTAGTGGATATCCGTACCAACGACGGGGATATGAAGAAGTTCCACGGAATACTCAGCATCGGCTTGCTGACATCGAAGTTGCAATTCGAAGGCCCGATCATCAAAGATCGTACTTCGTTCAATATCTCGGCGCGTCGCTCGTATCTCGATCTCATCGCCCGTCCACTCATGGAGAAAGAGGCCAAGATGTGGTACTACTTTTACGATATGAACGCCAAGATCAATCATAAATTCTCAGACCGCAGCCGCCTGTACCTGAGTTTCTACAACGGGATAGATCACTATTCCGCCTCCAACGAAGAGGAGTACGGCGCCGACAGACCGACATCTACCGACCTGAACAAATGGAAGATAGGTTGGGGAAACACCATCGTTTCGGGTCGCTGGAATTACATCTTCAACAACAAGTTGTTCAGCAATACCACATTGGCTTACAACAGCTACCAAATGAAAACGAACACTCTGCGGGAACAACGGAACTATGATGATAAAACCATCGACTACAAATACCAGAGCGATTACCGCTCGGGCATTAACGACTGGAGCTGGCAAACGGATTTCGACTATACCCCCAATCCGAAACACAACATTAAATTCGGTGCAGGATATACTCACCACACGTTCAAGCCTGAGGTGTCGACTGCCAGCTTTACTCAAAAAGAGAACGATAAGCAAGTGTACGACAGCATTTACAGTAACATAGCCAACGACCCCATCATGGTTCACGAGGCAACTGCCTACGTGGAAGATAACTTTGAGCTGTTACCCAAAGTCAATATGAATGCGGGAGTGCATCTCTCCCTGTTCAACGTACAAAAGAAGACCTACTTCTCCATCCAGCCCCGCATCTCCCTGCGCTATCAGGTACACAAGGACATTGCGCTGAAAGCCGCCTATACCAAGATGAACCAGTATGTGCAACTGCTCACCTCCGCCCCTTTTTCCATGCCTACCGATTTATGGGTACCGGTGACAGGCGATATCAAACCCATGCAGGCGCATCAGTTCTCTGTAGGAGCATACTATACCGGCATTCACGGATGGGAGTTCTCGGCTGAGCTCTACTATAAATATATGAAGAATGTATTGGAATATAAAGACGGAACAACCTTCTTCGGGACCTCGGATAGCTGGGATAAGAAAGTGGAAATGGGTACGGGACGCTCGGGAGGTCTGGAACTGATGGTACAGAAAACAACCGGAAAGACGACCGGATGGATAGGTTATACTCTGGCACGGCACGACCGTCAGTTCAAGAATGGGAGCATCAACGACGGCAGAAGCTTTCCCTATAAATACGACCGCCGACACAATCTGGCCGTGGTGATTAACCATACATTCAGCCAGCGTATCGACGTAGGGGCTTCCTGGACCTTCAATACAGGAGGTACCACCACCATCCCCACAGAAACAACCTCTATTATTCATCCGTGGAATAGTCCATACTCCACCGAAACCAGCGAAACCGGCTATATCGAGAGCCGGAATAACTACCGTTTGCCTTCCAGTCACCGACTGAACGTCGGGATTAACTTCAACAAGAAGACCAAGCATGGAATGCGTACCTGGAACATCAGTCTGTACAACACATACAACGCTATGAATCCCAATTTTGTGTATTACGAACCGGGAAAGACGGTTCGCAAGTATTCAAGCGAGGAGGGAGAATGGGTGGATGTATTCATAAAGCCGCATATAGCGAAATGGACCATCCTCCCCTGCATTCCATCGGTAACATACACCTATAAATTTTAATCAGCATGAAGATAAAATATTTCATAGTATGCTTGCTGGGCTGGGCATTGCTGCACACAGCCTGCGAAAACGAGATAGAGCTGGACTTCGGAGCTAACACCCCTAAGCTCATCATGAACTCATTCATTAACAGTGATAGTATCAATAATTATCTATTGCTGAGCCTTACCGGTCCGCATCAGGTAGAAAAGGTAGGCGATGCAAGCGTAACCGTGCAAGTAAACGGAACGCTGACAGAAACCATCGCCCCCGAATCACAGGAAGATAACAAGATGAAAGAAAAACTATTCCGGATCACTACCAAGTTCCGCCCCAATGATGTGGTACGGATCGATGCACGTACTAATGACGGGAAGCACCACGCTTGGGCAGAAGTCACGGTGCCCCAACCGGCATCGATAGTCAAGGTAGATAGCATGACGGCATTAGTAGACTATAGCCAAGCCAGCATGTACAATTCGTACCAACTTTTGCTGCAGATGGCGTGCTATACAATTGTGATCAAAGACCGGCCGAAGGAGAAGAACTATTATCGCCTCATCATTGAAAGCAACGATACGGTGTGCTACAAGAGTGCGAAGAACGAATACAAATATAACATATGGAAAGCTTTTGGCTTAGATGGTAGTAGAGATGTGGTGCTCACCGACGGGGTGCCCCCATTGACCGAAAGCAGTGATTTGGTGACTCGTCCTACCAATATGTATTCAATATTTGACGACCACCGGTTTGCCGACAGCCAGTATGCCATGACTGCCTATACATACACACTCGTGAACAAAGTGTACTTTAACCTTGATGAGTGGAATAACCCGGAAGGAGAGTACGAAGAATACCAGTATCAATGGTGCCGTTCAGACATCCATATACGTCTGCTCAGCATTACCGAGAAAGAATATTATTACATGAAGTTACTCAACGTCATTGATTCGGGCTCATACAATGAGGTGTTGCATGAGCCTATCTCGTTCCCCAGTAATGTACACGGGGGAACGGGAATCGTAGGCATCAGCTCAGAAACGAGCGTTAATATTCAGAAGGAATATAAGTAGGTATCTTACATGTATCAATTGGCAACCCGCTCAAGTTGTTGGTAAGTGCTGACCGACTCCACATTATACTACACCAATAAAGGTGAAAAACAAGACATAGAAATGTAATTTCATGCCTTTCGGAATTGATTTAGATCAAAAAACATGCTATAAAACACATTTTTCTTCGTGTTCGAGAACAATGTTATAAAACATATTGTTACATTTGCATAAGAGAAAACGAAATAAGCGCTTAAACTTCAGTTCTCAATAGGTATTAGTTTTTAAAAAGATTGAGAGTTTTTAGGATTAACAAATTTAAAGTAGGTATTAGTATGAAAAAGTCAGTATTAACATTCGTGGCAGCCTTCTGCCTGGCTGCCGGCACATTTGCAGCAGGTAATCAACCTACAAATGCCAAATGGGAAGGTAACATTAACGTGTACAAGTTGGGACGCTATTTGAACCTGACTCCTGACCAAAGCAGTGAAGTGGAAAATATCTGTGATTACTTCACAGATCAGATGAAGGAAGCAACAGCTTCGAAGAAGAACCAAGAAGAAAAGTTGCACAACGCCGTTTACGGCAACTTGAAACTGATGAAACAGGCATTGACGCCTGAGCAGTACGCCAAGTATGCCAAGTTACTGAACATTACGTTGAATAACAAAGGTATTGAAGTAAAATAAACAAAATGAAAGTAGTTTCAGCAAGGGCGCCAATGGTTTCACCGTGGCGCCCTTCTTATTTTTTACCGGATGGTAATCAGTGTAGCTCCGAAGCCGTATTCCTGAAACGAAGCGTCCTGATAGCGGCAGGTACTGTACTTGCGCTTCAGTTCGTCAATCAATGCTTTGCGAAGTACTCCATCGCCTTTTCCATGGATGAAGACGATTTTCTGTTCGCGCTTGGTTTTGTATTGCTCCATTACTTCGCGGAATTTATCAAGCTGATAGTTCAACATTTCAGCGTTACTCATCCCCCGGGTATCGTCCAGCAGTTCGTTGATATGCAGATCGACCTCGATGATTTCGGTACGGTTGGCCGGTTTCACAATGGGTTGCGACTTGGGCTTGTCCGCATCTTTCTTCTGTAGCAAGACCGACTGGATCTCTTCTGCCGAAACATATATCTGCCGCACGGGTACATCATCCTTCACAATATCATAGATCAATGCCGGTTCTTCGAAGAAGTCGCTTTCCTTGAACGTATGCAACTTGTAGAACTTCACGATATCGATACGTAGTTCCACGCTGACCGCCGGTTTCATGATGAACGTACGCCCGTCCTTGAAAGCCACGAAATGCACAGCCACATGCTCCAACTCATTCAGGATATCCTTGCCGAAATCTTCCAGATGCAGCTTGCTGTTCGGCTCCACCACTCCATGCGAGCGGGTTTTCCACGCTTTGCCCTCGGCACTAAGATAGGTATAATAGAGGTAATAGTTACTGTCGTTCACCAGATAAGCCTCGAACGGAGTACTGCTGATGGCTTTCACATCTTCGGGCACGTATGCCAGAAAAACGTTCAACGTATCGCCGCCTTTCACCTCCGGTTGCTTCACTGGCGACACTTCCGGTTTGACCGGCTTAGCCGGTTCTTCTACTTTCGGCACAGGTGCCGGTTTCTTCCTCATATTATAATCATCGGTATCGATCACCACGCAGTCGGTTATCTGCATGGGGATGTCAAAACCATCGGCATCTTCTACCAATACAATACTTTTGCCCTGGAATCCTTTCACGATTCCTCCTCCTACCTCACTGAGGAAGCGTACTTTATCTCCTATTTTCATCTTACTCTTCTGTTTACTTTTCTTGTTCAGTCAGCAAATATCGGGATTTTACCGAAACAAAAGTAAACAACAGGAGCTTTTATCCTATTTTATCACAGAAATTTCAATCGGCAGCTTTCAAAATCGATGAACGGCCCGGACCCTCGCACAGCCTTTGGAGTATCGGGTTGCAACAGCTCCATGCCTGGAGAAACTAATTCCATATACCCACTCCTTATCAGATTCCGAAGAAGAAAGATAAATATCCTCATAAATCTTCTTAGCACCTACTCCCTTCAACAAATCGTTGAAAGCTTTTCTGGGAGCATTCGGCTGCCAATGGTTGAAACAGTCATACAACTTCTGCAATTCATTGATGGAAGGATAGTACCAACCCGTCCCCTGTTCACGACACCACTTGAAAGCCGGAAAATTATCCCAAGTTAAAGCCGTTTGATTGACACAACGCTCAATTGTGCACATATTGACCCAACCATCGTTCTCATCATCAGAGTGGGTAATGAATTCCCAGGAGACATCGTATGCCTGATAACTCGACCACGCCACCTCCGCCGCCTGCAGAGAAAGGATCAATCCGTGTTGCCCGTTATCTTGCGTGTAAAAAACAACTCCTTTCACCCCACCTTCATCGAACAGGTCACCTATACGATAACACCTCGTCGTATGAGGATAGGGATAGGGGAGCGTTTTGGCATCTGTTTTTTTAGCTTCTGTTGCGAACTTTTCTTTTTCGCCATTCCTGTACTTCACATAGAAGATTTCAGACTTATCGATGGAATACACCTTGCCGGAGTTCTCACGAAACAGTTTGTACTGCACACTTTCACTGAGAATCTCAGTGATAACAGTCTCCAGTTCCTCGCCGCTGTGCTTGACAATAATATCCTGAGCATTTGCCAGACAAATGCTCAATGATATGATAAGAATGAATAATTGATACCGCATACTCAAAATCTATATGCACAGGTTAGTCCAATATCCCAGCCGGTTCCGCCACCACCATAATCCGACTTGAACAAATCCGTCAACACCCAGGTAAATTGCGCACCAACATCGAGTTTTTTGTATGTAAAACCAACCTCAGTGTACCATCCCACGACCATCCAGTTTGCATATTTTTTCACATCGATATCCTCGTTCAGATTGGTTAGCGATGCATTCAGAGGAAAATAAAACCGGGCACCTGTTTTGCTGTATATATATTCTTTCCAACTGCCTCTATCGCCCATGTATATATCAAAAGCCAACCGGTTCATTTTCAAATCATAATGCTCATCCGGATAGGTATATACACTCCAGGTATGCGTCAATGCAAAGCCAACCAGTGTGTAACTACGTTTGCCGTTATAGGCTTCAAAAAAAGCACCTACACCTGTTAGAGCACCAAACGTGTCATAATCTTTCGAGTATTTCAAGTAAGAGAGCGATCCTTCTGCCCTGATTCCGAACTCATAATTATTCTTGCGTAATGTAGGATCTGTGATTCTAGTGACATGCTCTACTTCTTTGAATTCTCCCTGGCCGGCAGTAGAAGCTGGTGTCTGCGGAGGAACATTGGGGGTAATAATTTCTTCCCCGCCTTTCTCATACTTGATTTTAAACACTTTCGCTTTCTCTATATTATAGGTAGGCCCATCCAAATTACTAAATTTCTTGTACTTGATGTGTGTGTCTGTAATTTCTATTACTTTCACCTTCATTTCCTCCGCATTTTTATCGATAATAATATCTTGCGCCATTGCTTTAGATCCCCAGCCCAATAAGGCTATAATTACCAATAATTGTATATACGCTTTCATCATATTAAATATTTTAAATTACTTAAATTAATTCAATAACACTCACGACTATTCGGTTATCGTCCAGAGCTTTGCAATCTTTACTGACGAGTCATTCAGCAATTCCTTGTATTTAATGCCATCCACTTCGATTAGTAACACATGTACTTTGTGTCGAAGCCCCACATCGCCTATATATTCCGATACAAAGTCATAATTCAGGACTTTGGAAAGAAGCAACAATTGTTCTATATCAATACTTTTCCTCTTATACAAGGAATAAATATTGCTTCTGGAACAATGAATGGAACGTGCCAGAGCTGCGACACTAAATCCACTCTCGACTACACGCCTTCTAACCATTTCGCCAACATGAACTCTCTCCATTGTGTAGAACCTCCTTTTGAGCGACCGATTACCAAATAATCAATTCTTTACAAACTTCATTTTAAAACCATATTCACTCCAATTGACTACCATCGTAGTATTGTTAATCGATTTTATTTCCCAATTGTAAGTGCTTCCTAGTTCATGAATGATTAAGTTATTACCCGATACCGAATATGTTCCACTGCCAAACGACACCGGCAACCCGTCCGCATGCGCCGTCCATGAACCCGATGACGCAAAAGTCATACTCAATGACATTCCAACCGATGAAAGTGGTATATCTACCCCTCCCGTCTCCATCGACTCCCAAGTCCAGGTTCCCACAATCAACTGAACATCCAGATTTTCACCTGATTCGTCTTTACTGCAAGCTGCCAATACGATCAGCAACATTGCCCATACAATAAGTCTCTTCATGCCTTCATACTCATAAGTTAATAATTCCTTTAAAACCCATATTATTGTTGCAAAATTAGAATTGTGCAACTTTTCTTTCAAATAATAATGTTTAGTATTACTTACAAAAGCGTCACTTATTCAAACACTCCCCAAACGGGAAGAATATGATTCCAAGCAATCATGCATCGGCAACTTCCTTTATGGAAATATATATATCACAGCAACGCATTTGAATTCGGCTGCAATATCGGGGGTTTTCAGGAGGATTCCTTTCCCATGAAAAGGCTTTTTCTTCCCTATTTCTATCCATTGGGAAAGGGAAAAAGGAAGGGAAAGAAGTATGGAAAGTGGTTTGAAGCAGTTATAGGGCACATTTGACGTTTATCCACCAATAGGATATAACAATGCATGTGAAACAACATTACAATAGGCGTAATGTTATTTCACATGCATTGTTATTACATCCATCAAATATTTTTTTTTGGGGGGGACACAATAGCCACCAGGACTCGCCAACACTTTCCCCGAGGATAAGCCTATTATTGGATTAGGCGCTTCTCGATGAGAACCAATAATGGGTACTGCTGTTTCACATAAGAAGGTATTTTGGGGAGTCTGGTTATCATGGCATGCTTTTGTTTCCCAACCGTTACATTGTTATAAATGGCGCCATTGATAAACCAATGTCTACAAATATCCTTGGCTTCCATTTTTTCTATGAACCAAAGAGTGACTACATGCATTTTTTCTTTATCATCACTCGATAGAGGGAATAGCTCTTTATAGAGATACCCATATTTCTCTCTAAACTCATCGTACAACGTATTGAGTTCAACAAGGTAAGCATCTTGTTGTTTTTGCCTGTCATGCGGATTCTTAATCTTGTTCACTTCATCACTTTTTCGCAACAGGGTGCGTATCTCCTCCAAATCATGATCAAACTGAGCCACTTCCTCCGGATCCGGTTCTACGACAATAGGGGGCGTAGGACCAGGTGGCACTTTTCTCTGTTTTTTTCGCCACATCCATACCCAGCCAACCAGCAATATCAGCAAGACAAGCAAAACCATGATAATGTAAAGAATTCCAGGCCAAGTATGATTTACCGGATATTCCAAAACGATGTTGCTTAAGCCCTCCTGAGAACTGTATACATACAAACCCGAAGGTGTCCCAAGTATCAACTTCTCCTTCCCACCCCCGGCAATGGCTACTTTATTAAAAGATACATCATAGAAAGCCATGGGGGCATCTGCCTTCATATCCGAACGGTAAGTCCCAATACCTGAATAACCGATAATGAACAAACCTTTCTCTTTTCGAAAGACATCAGCCGTCTGCCTGGAATCAGCCTTGAACCTAAAACCAGCATCCGCACTGTACAAATAGAGACCTTTAGAAGTATGAAGCAAAAAGTCTTCTGTATTCAATTCTATCAACTTGTTGATATTTCCAATACTATCCGAACCTTCCACCAGGATCGCCTTTGAGCCATCGGCTATACAATAAAGACCGGAATTGAGTGTAGAACAATACAACTTCCCCTTTTCCGTATCTTTATATTTGTATTCAAGTATGGATGTTGCATAAAAATTATCAACTTCTGCGGGACGTATGGACGCAAAGTTTTCTTCTCCGACAGTATCCTGATCGGGATGAGAGATACAATATAAGTCGTTACGCATTCCAATATATAACTTCTGTACGTCCTGAGCATAATAAACGGATTTATAATCCGCACTCCAGCCTACAATGGTGGCGTCGCCATTCTCTTTCCGTATTCTGAAAAGTTTCTCATTTGTAATCAGCCACAAATACTTCTTTGATGCACAAAGCCCTCGTACTTCACAGCCGGCATCCAACCGATGAATAGCCGCTACATATGCGGGATCCTTGCTATTAACAGGAAGGGTGTACAACCGATGATCTTTCGTAATCAAATAACAAATATCGTTCTGAGTATGTGCAGCTACAACGTGATTAGAAGCTCCATGAATATTTTGATGTTTTGAGAGTAGAAGTAGTTGTTTATTGCAGGCCAATAAAAAGAAGTCCTTACCAACAGCCCAATAGTTCTTATAACTTCTGCTTAGCGTGAAAGGGAGAGAATATGACAAAGTCTTGTCGTCTTTTATATATTTCAACAAGGTTGAAGATACCACCCACGTTCCATTGTACGAATCAGGATTATAGGTAAACAGATTATCAGAGGAGGATACTGGAAGATATTGACCTGTCTTAATATTCAACTTATAAGAAGTTGAATCAGTACATGCATACAGGGTATTATCCACAGGCAACAGTTGATATACCTTTTTGTTGATTTTTACAACCGGACGGAATTTCTGTGGTTCATCAAATATTCCATCGATAGGTAATACAATCAGTCCAGCATCTGTGGCACAATGTAAAGAATCATTTTCCACACGGATATTATGCACTCCAAAATAAAGTCTTGTATGGTTCTCAGGCCGGTACAACAACGTGAGGGGAGCATCCTGTGAATCTCCCCTTCGTCTTCCATATACGCCGGAACTGGTGGCTATATATAAGTTGCCTTGATACAACTCAATATCATAAGGGGCATAATTAGTGGTGGCTTTATTATCATAATAACCTGGAACAATAATAGAATATGTTTTACAAATATCTCCATTTACGATCATCTTACATCCCTCATCCCGCAAACCGGCGAAAAGGGTATCACTAACAGTAACTAGATCATATACACGACTCTTTCCGGCAGGAATTACCATCTGACTATCATCACTTCTGTTCATTATGACTACCGAACCATTTTCTAAACCAACGTTATAACATTGGCCTTTTCCTTCATACAAAATGCAACTAACCGGAGCACTGAATGTTGTTACCGACTTAACAATTTCATCTTCACCTCCAAAAGTTTGTTTTTCATTACAAGTACAAGCTCCCAAAAGAATAGTAATACAGAGCCATAAAAATCGATGTGCTTCCATTTGTAATCGTATTGTTTAATTTGACACTTCCAAAAATGAGAATTTATTTTTATTAAATAGCTATTGACAACCATTCTTTTTTACCAAAACAGATTTTATCGTTATTTTTGCCGACTAAAGAAGAATTACCATGCAAGAAAATCCCAAATATATCCGCATCAGCGAGTACAACTACCCGCTACCCGACGAACGTATCGCCAAATTTCCGCTACCCGAACGCGATCAGTCGAAGCTTCTCGTCTATCGGCATGGAGAAGTGACGGAAGATACATTTACCTCACTTCCTTCGTATTTGCCGGAAGGTAGTCTGATGGTATTCAACAATACCAAAGTAATACAGGCGCGCCTGCATTTCCGAAAAGAGACAGGCGCATTGATCGAGGTTTTCTGCCTGGAACCCATCCAGCCCAACGACTATGTACTGAACTTCCAACAGACGGAACATGCGGCATGGCTCTGCATGGTAGGCAACCTGAAAAAGTGGAAAGAGGGCAGCCTGCACAAAGAGATGACCGTGAAGGGGCATGCACTGACGCTGACAGCCACACGGGGCGAAAGCCGGGGAACAAGCCACTGGATAGACTTCCGGTGGGATAACCCGGAAGTGACTTTTGCCGATATCCTCGAAGTCTTCGGCGAACTGCCCATTCCACCTTATTTAAATAGAGAGACACAGGAGAGTGATAAGGAAACGTATCAGACGGTGTATTCCAAGATAAAAGGTTCGGTAGCCGCACCGACAGCAGGATTGCACTTTACTCCGCGAGTATTGGAAACATTGCAACACAAAGGCATCGACCTGGAAGAACTCACATTGCATGTAGGGGCAGGTACTTTCAAACCCGTAAAGAGCGAGGAAATCGAAGGGCATGAGATGCACACAGAGTATATCTCCGTAGCGCGCAGCACTATCCAGCGCATCATTGAGCATGGAGCATCGGTCATTGCTGTTGGCACCACATCGGTACGTACGCTGGAAAGCTTATATTACATAGGTGTAACATTGGCTGCCAATCCGGAAGCCACGGAAGAAAAACTCCATGTGAAGCAATGGCAACCGTATGCCGATACCGGAAAAGAACCGCTATCTCCGGTCGAAGCCTTGCAGCACATTATCGACTACTTAGATAGGCATGGAATGGAGACTTTCCACGGAAGCACACAAATCATCATCGCTCCCGGATATGAGTACAAAATTGTGAAAGCCATGATCACCAACTTCCACCAGCCACAAAGTACACTGTTACTACTTGTTTCGGCATTCGTCAAAGGCAATTGGAAGAAAATATATGACTATGCACTCGCTCACGACTTCCGATTCCTGAGCTATGGTGACTCCTCGCTGCTCATCCCCTGATAGAAAATAAATTACCCGGCAAAGAATGGTTCAGTTGCCGGTTTACCTCACCCGTAGGGCAACATACGCTTGCTCTACGACCTTACTTGTGACACTCTACGACCAAGGTTATTTAGCTCAACTACCATCGATGTATAAGATGTGCATCTTACGCAGTACAAGATGTACATCTTAGACTGTATAAGATGTACATGTTATGCTGCATAAGATGTACATCTTTGACATGCTACCTTTTAATGTAAAGGTGCTTCCCTCTACGAACAAAGGTAGCTTGCTTCCTTAGTATCGCTTCCATGCCTCTAAAGCACAACTATGTATCGGTAGAAAAATCAGAAAAGAATTGACGCAGATCAAGAAATATGCTATAAAACACATTTCTTCACTCCCTCGCAAAACAATGTTGTAAAACATATTGTTGTAATTACAAAAGGAACAGAAAGCAACACCTCAGAATATAACGCTTACATAAGCATCGAAATTCAGAGCGTTGGGAAGATTCCAAAGAAGAAACAAATGAATAGGAGATTATTTTATGAAAAAGTCAATATTTACATTAGCAGCGATATTAACCCTTAGTGCAACCGCTTTTGCAGCAAACGATGAACCGGCAAAGGCCAAGTGGGATACAGACATCAACGTATATAAGTTGGGCAAGTTTCTGAACTTGTCATCTGATCAGAGTGAAGAGGTAAAGTTCATCAGCGAGTATTTCAGCGAACAAATGGATAGGGCAACAAATGCCAAGAAAGACCAGGCAGAGAAATTGCACAACGCCGTTTACGGTAACCTGAAATTGATGAAACAGATGCTGACTCCCGAACAGTACACCAAGTACACGAGAGTATTGAATGTAACTTTACAGAACAAAGGAATTGAAGTGAAATAAATGAGTACGATAGTAGTTTCCGAAAGGGCGCCACGGTTTATTTACCCAGGCGCCCTTTCTTTTTTAGTCAGTTATCATTCCGCATATTCTCCAATGCCTTGTCCAGGAACTTTATGTCGGAGAAACGTGCACTTACACCGTCACCCCGCGAGCCATGTGTAGCAAAACCGGCTTTCAACGTACCGGTAAGTTGCAACCTGAAATGACGGATCAGTTTCCAGTTGACATTATCCGTAGAGTAGAAGAACGAAAACTCCTCTCCTTTCTTTACCACCGACATATAAGCGAACTCTCCGGCAGTTACCGAGTTACAATCGTCGGAATAGGTACGGGTGACCACCGATACCATTGTAGGAAGCTTATCCACCGAATACTCATAGCAGAACTTCGCCCATGTGTCGGCATCCTGAAAGACAACCAGCGCAGCCACATCATATATACTCTTTAGATCGGCAGTTACTTTGGCGCTGAGCGTGAAATCACCTTTCGGGCTAAACAACACCATGGGGGCATTCTGCACCCGGGTGATACCATTTGGGTTATTGAACAAGTTGGTTTTTCCTTTGGCAGACAAAGACAGGTTATTTCCATCTGCCAAACAGGCAACCGGTTCATTAACCACTTCCAATGTGTACGGAATACCAGCCACTTTCGGTGCCGAAACACCGTTTTGCGCTTGTACATAACTACCCGATAAGCCTGCAACTACCACCCAAACAGCAGTTAGCATCACCTTTGCACTATACTTCTTCATTCTTTTCATTATTTTTGCATCCAATTTGGTTGCTAAGCTACACAATAATTCCTATTTACGGAACATCTACAAACTCAAAGACGTTCCAATAAAGTGTTGTGTACCTATCGGCAACCCTTAATAATTTGCAAGAAAATGAGATCAGACAATAAAGACGAATTATTTCCCCTCGTTGACGAAGAGGGCAATATTACCGGATCCGCCACCCGCGGAGAGTGTCACAACGGCAGCAAACTGCTCCATCCGGTGATTCACCTGCATGTATTCAATTCGCGCGGTGAACTTTACCTGCAAAAGCGCCCGGAATGGAAAGATATCCAACCGGGAAAGTGGGACACAGCCGTAGGCGGACACATCGATCTGGGCGAGAGTGTGGAGATAGCCCTCCAGCGGGAAGCCCGTGAGGAACTGGGTATTACGGAGTTCACCCCCGAGCGACTGACCCATTATGTTTTCGAGTCCGACCGGGAACGGGAACTGGTTTTCTCGCACAAGACAACTTATGACGGCACTATATCGCCCAGTGAAGAGTTGGAAGAAGGACGTTTCTGGAGTATCTCCGAGATTAAAGAAAGCTTGGGTAAAGGGATCTTCACGCCCAACTTTGAAGGAGAATTCATGAAAGTCGGCTTCGGCAAATAAAAATTTGTCCGATAGATATATATTCAGGACAGGTATTCCTGTACAGAGAATAAGTTTTCGTTATATTTGTATTCCGGTTCTTAGAACACAGTATTTTATCAGTAAAAACAGCAAGAAAGTAGCGTATGAGAAAGAGGAAAGTTTTGCCGGCAGCCTGCCTGTTGGCCTTGACAGTAGGATTCAGTAGTTGCAGCACCGTGGCTGTCACCGGGCGCAAGCAACTTAATTTGGTTTCGGACGAAGAAGTGATGAGCCTCAGCAACCAGAGTTTCACCGAGTATATGAAGACAGCCAAAGCATCGACCAATAAGACCAATACGGCTATGGTGGTGAAAGTAGGGAAGAACATTGCTGCCGCCGTGGAACAATACCTGCGCAACAATGGTATGGCCAATGCAGTGAGCAGCTTTGCCTGGGAATTCCACCTGGTACAAGATGCCCAACCGAACGCATTCTGTATGCCGGGAGGTAAGATCGTAGTTAATGAGGGTATTTTGCCGTATACCAAGACGGAAGCCGGACTGGCCATCGTACTGGGACATGAAGTGGCACATGCCGTTGCCAAGCACTCGTCCGAACGACTGAGCCAACAAATGATGGCAAGTTATGGTAGTGCCGCTTTGGGAGCCATCCTGAGCAAGAAGTCGGAATCGACGCAACAGATAGCTCAAACCGTGTATGGTCTGGGAGCCAATTACGGAGTGATGCTTCCCTATTCGCGCCTCAACGAGAACGAAGCCGACCACATGGGGCTGATCTTTGCTGCTATGGCCGGATACAATCCGCAGGAGGCAATTACCTTCTGGCAACGGATGGCACAAAGTTCGGGCACCGCTACGCCGGAGTTTATGAGCACACATCCCTCGGATGCCAATCGTATCAAGCGTTTGCAGGAGTTAATTCCCGAAGCAATGAAGTATTACAAGAAGTAAGATCGGAATAGAAAATCCCCGGCAGTGGAATACATGAGTACCACCTGCCGGGGATTTTTATTTTGTAAAAGTACTACTTTCTACCTTTGATAGCAGCTATAGCAAGCAATACGCCCAATGCCACACCCAAGAGCGCTGCAAACAACACCTGGAATTCTGCCGGGAGTATAAATGTCAGTGTATGCGCCGGAATCCAGAAGTAAGGAATCGTCTTCTTGAACACAAATCCCCATTGTACTTTCCAGTTCAAACCAGCCATGTAGTTGCCGAAAGGTATCGGTTTTAGTAAGCATGACAGCTTACCGCCGTTATTCAATATATGTGTATCGGTAATTTTATGAACCGTCATAAACACAGGCGCAAAAGCAGTATTCATCAGCAAACTGATGCTGAACGCACCAATCAGTTTCAACAAAGTGAAATCGCCCTTCATTGCATCGACTGTTCCTGTTGCTCCGAGGTACTCTGCAATACCCGGTGCACCGGCAGAGAATACACGCATAGCCACTACAATCCAAATGCCAAGCAATCCCCAGATCACGGCACGCGGCAGAATACCAAAGCCTTTTTCGTTGTAACATCCTGTTTTGATACGCAGCCCCAGCATCTCACCCATAGTAGCCAGGATACCAAACTTAAGGAATCCCATGAAAAAAGCATGCTGCCGGTTGAAATCCACATACCATGCATACAGGGTATCAGATAAAGCGAAAGGAACAAATATCGCCAATAAGGCGAGAATGAATAAAAAATCTGTCTTCTTCATTGTACAAATTCAATTAACGTAAACAATATTCAATCGACTCATCAGATAACATAGAGACAGAATTAAAACAAATTATCTATCAAAAGAGTAGAAAATTCACAAAAATCCATTCCATATTAACATCAGCGGCGAAGATAAGTATTTCTTCTATGTAAACAATGAAAAAGTTAAATAATTAATACGCGCAAAGGAGTTATTTAGTCTCTATCCATTTCACTATCGTATCACAGAATGGTTTTTCGCGGGGCGATACCACTCCTACCCAGTTGCCATTCTCATCGATCATAAATTTTTGGAAGTTCCACTGCACGGAAGCATCCTCCTTGCCGTTGCCGCTTTTCTCCGTCAGCCAATGGTAGAGAGGCGCCATGTCTTTCCCTTTAACCGAGATTTTCTCCATCATAGGGAAGGTCACATCGTACTTCGACACGCAGAATGTCTTGATTTCCTCATTGGTTCCGGGTTCCTGACCCATAAAGTTATTTGCGGGGAAGCCGATGACAACAAAGTTATTGTCCTTGTATTTCGCATACAACTTCTGCAAATCTTCGTATTGCGGAGTGAGTCCGCACTTGGAAGCTACGTTTACTACCAGCACTTTCTTTCCTTTCAACTGCGAAAGGGCGAAATTATCGCCGTCAATCGTCTTCACGGTAAAATCATAAAACGATTTCCCCTGAGCACTTCCTGTTGTTGTTACAAACAATCCCATAAGTAAAGCTATTAGCAATTTCATGTTCTATATTATTTAATGTATGTATAAATAACAACATAGCCGGATAAATGTTTGTCATATCCCACATCCGAAACGGAAATCTTTCTATCTTTGGGCTCTCATTTTAAAGACAGAACCAGATGGCAACGACCGTTCCTAACAGAGAAAAAATACTTATCCGCACATCGTGGATCAGCACCATCGGCAACTTTATCTTATCGGTTGCCAAAATCATCATCGGACTTTGGGCGGGGAGTCTTGCCGTGCTTGGCGATGGTATTGACTCGGCTACCGACGTGATCATCTCTATTGTGATGATATTCACGGCAAAGATCGTGAGCAAACCGCCGACAAGAAAATACGCTTTCGGTTACGAGAAGGCCGAAAGCATTGCCACCAAGATTCTGTCACTGATCATCTTCTATGCCGGTGTACAGATGTTGGTATCTTCCATAGAGAGTTTGTTTTCTTCCGAAGCAAAAGAACTGCCCGCTACCCTTGCTATCTATGTAACAGTGTTCTCCATCATCGGAAAATTACTGCTGGCGCTTTATCAATACAAGCAGGGAAAGCGCATCAACAGTTCGCTGCTCACAGCCAATGCGGTGAATATGCGGAACGACGTAATTATTTCGGCAAGCGTACTGGGGGGCCTTGTCTTTACATTCCTGCTGAATATGCCTGTTCTGGATTCTGTTACAGGTCTGATAGTCAGTCTATTTATCATCAAGTCGTCCATCGGTATTTTTATTGAATCGAACATTGAGTTGATGGATGGAGTGAAGGACGAGACGGTATACAATAAGATATTCGAAGCTGTTGCGCAAGTGCCGGAAGCAAGTAACCCGCACCGCGTACGGTCACGGCAGATCGGTAATATGTATATGATTGCGCTGGATATTGAGGTAGACGGAAACATCACGGTGAATGAAGCGCACCACATTGCTAATAACGTAGAACGGAGCATCCGCGAAACGGTGGAGGATGTGTACGACATTGTGGTACATGTCGAACCGTACAACAATTGCCAGGAAGAAGAGAAGTTCGGGCTTAGCCAGGAAATGCTGGGCAAATGACGGGCGGTGGCACAGCGTCTTTATTTCTTCGACGATTCCCGGACTACCAGATGCGTAGGAACTACCATCCGGACCGGGTTTTCTTTTTTCTTCAACTGCTTCAGCAGCAATTCGCAAGCCACTTCGCCCATCCGGTACGTTTGATGGGTGACTGCTGTAAGTGCAGGTTCCACATAATTGGAATGCATTTCATCGGTATAGCCTATCAATGCAATATCCTGCGGAATATGCCAGCCTTGCTTCTTAATTTCTTTCATTGCGGCAAAAGCCAGTGTATCGTTCATTGCCAGAATAGCATCGGGACGTTGCGGCAAGTTCAACAAACGGCGGGCAGCTTCACGGCCTTCATCGTAACTCATTTTTCCGCACACTACCAACTCTTTCTCGATAGGCATGCGATGTTCACGTAAAGCTTCCAGATAACCATGTTTCCGTTGTTTCACTATCTCCAAATGATTGGAGCCACCCAAGAACCCTACCCTCTTCGAACCGGAATCCAGCAGATGCAATGTCGCTTCTTTTGCCGAGTCAGCATTATCGGCTACTACCGATGAGAATTTCTCTTGCAGACAAACACGGTCAAAGAATACCAACGGAACGTTCTGTGCTTCTAATGCCTCGAAGTGCGCAAAGTCCGTCGTCTCTTGCGAAAGACAGGCGATGATTCCTTCTACACGGATATTAATAAGATTTTCGATACATTGCTTTTCCTCTTCGTACTGCTCGGAAGAAGAAGTAATAATAACAGAATAGTTGTTCTGCCGGGCCACATCACTGATACCGCTAATAATGGAAGCGTAGAAATGCGTCACCAAATCAGGTACCAGAATCCCGATAATCCGCGGACTGTTCTTCAGCAAGCTCATGGCAAACGGATTGGGACGGTAGTTGTACTTCCGGGCCAGCGCTTTGACACGTTCGCGCATCTCCTCCCCTATCTCCGGGCTATCTTTCAATGCCCGTGATACGGTAGAGATAGACACGCCCAGTTCGCGCGCCAGGTCTTTGAGGGAGATGTGTGAGGACATAATATGGTATTCTTTTAAGAAGCTACAATCTGATCTGTTCTAGATCATCCGGTACGAACACTTCGCCCGTGAAGGCCAAAGCAGCCTCTGCCGAATAACGCGCCTTTCGCCCGGCAAGATTGGAATCTTCGGTGTGATACAGGACTAAATGACGCACATCCAGACTTTTGGCTAATCGTCCGGCATCGAGGGCAGTGCTATGGTGCTTTTCGTAAGGCTTGAACCTTTCACGATCGGCATAGAGGCAAAAAGCTTCGCTGAGCAACCAGTCGCACGACGATACATACTCCCTGTTTCGTTCGTTATAAGGCTCATCACCAAGACAAACCAGGTTCTTTCCGTTCGGCAACTCCACGCGGAAGCCGAATTGCTTCATCTTCGTGGAACCTATATCGAAGAAGCGGAACGGCATCTTTTGTATTTGTACTTGTTCGCCATCAGCTACTTCGCAGAAGAGGATACGTTCGCCGAAGGTTCTCGTCAGCTTTGCAGGCAATGTGTACCGGCAGATAGTCATGATGATTTCGACCAACTCCCAGTGACAATAGATGATGAAGACTCCTTCGTACTTGCCTTGGTTAATGAGGGTAGCAATCTTCCGGATTACCCAAACAACACCCAACACATGATCCGTATGCCCATGTGTAACGAACATATCGCGGATTTTCAGAAACGAGATACCTGCTTTCTCACATTGCGTGAAGATTCCGTTGCCGCCTCCGGCATCGACAAGAAAATACTCATTGCCTGTTTGTAAGGCGAAGCAAGTATTGTAACAGCGGGTAGCCATAGCATTGCCGGTCCCTAAGATTATCAAATGAGAAGTATCCATTAATGAATTCGTTCTATTTAGTTTATATAAATGAGGACAATATTAGCAACAAATATAGAATTATAATTTAAACAAAACAATCGTTCCTTGCAGAGGTTTCAAGAAAACATGTAAGCACGTTTATCGATTCACAGCTGTGGAACGATTAAAAGATACACGGGAGCGCAAACCTTTGCGTGCATTTTCACATCACTACCAGCAAGAAGCAATCTCTTTATCACCTATTTTTGAGAAAGAATCAATTAATTAAAACTATAAAGCCATGAATTACAACGAAATCGGAAAAACAGGAATGCGTGTATCAAGCCTCAGCTTCGGAGCCTCATCACTTGGTGGAGTATTTCACGACATTCGCGAAACAGAAGCCATTCAATCGGTATTTACAGCCATTGAGTGTGGAATGAACTTCATTGATGTATCACCTTATTATGGTCATTACAAAGCCGAAACAGTGTTGGGAAAAGCATTGAAAGATATTCCGCGCGATAAGTATTTCCTTTCTACTAAGGTAGGACGTTATGGAGAAAATGGCGTAAACTGCTGGGATTATTCTGCTAAGCGTGCCACAGAAAGCGTGTACGAAAGTATGGAACGCCTGCACATCGACCACATCGACCTCATCAATGTACACGATGTAGAGTTTGCCGATCTCAATCAAATTGTAAACGAAACGCTTCCTGCACTGGTAGAGTTGCGCAGGAAAGGCGTGGTAGGTCATGTGGGTATTACCGACCTGCAACTGGAAAACATCCACTGGGTGGTGGAACATGCCGAACCGGGCAGTATCGAAAGTGTGCTCAACTTCTGCCACTACTGCTTGTGCGATGATAAATTGGCCGACTATCTGGACTTCCTCGAAGCGCACAACGTCGGCGTGATCAATGCCTCTCCGTTGTCAATGGGTTTGCTGTCGCAACGGGGTGTTCCGGCGTGGCATCCAGCTCCGAAACCGTTGGTAGAAGCTTGTGCCAAAGCTGCACAACATTGCCTATCGAAGGGCTATCCTATTGAGAAACTGGCGATGCAGTACTCTGTGAGCAATCCGCGTATTGCCACTACGTTGTTCAGTTCGGCCAATCCGGAAAATGTGAAGAAGAATATTGCTTTCATCGAAGAGCCGATAGACTGGACGCTTGTAGCCGAAGTGCAGGATATCATCGGCGAACAGAAGCGTGTGAGCTGGGCTAATTCCTAATACAAGAAGATCTTGCACTCTTAACGCATACCATCATGGAATATAAAATAATAGATGCGCACGCACATCTTTGGCTCCGTCAAGACACGGAAGTCAACGGGCTGCCTATCCGCACACTTGACAATGGTCGGTCGCTCTTTATGGGCGAAGTGCGACAAATGATTCCGCCATTCATTATTGATGGACGGAATACAGCCGAGATCTTCTTGTCGAACATGGACTATGCACAAGTGTCGGCTGCTGTCATCACACAAGAGTACATTGACGGTATTCAGAACGATTATCTGATGGAAGCCGCCCGGAAATATCCCAACCGCTTCTTCATTTGCGGGATGTGCGAGTTTCGCCGTCCGGGCTATTACGAACAGGCAAAGCAACTGATTGCTGATGGATTCAAAGCCATCAAGATTCCGGCACAACGTCTGCTACTACCCGAAGGCCGCGTGATGCTGACCTGCGACGAGATGATGCGCACCTTCCATCTGATGGAAGACAACGATATTATTCTCTCCATCGACCTCGCCGACGGCGATATACAAACAGCTGAGATGGAAGAAGTGATCCGGGAATGCCCACGCCTGAAAATAGCCATCGGTCACTTCGGCATGGTGACTACCCCGCGTTGGCAAGAACAAATCAAGCTGGCGCTACATGAGAACGTACGTATCGAATCGGGTGGCATCACATGGCTGTTCAATGAAGAGTTCTACCCTTTTGCCGGTGCCGTACGCGCCATCCGCGAGTCGGCCGAACTGGTGGGCATGGACAAACTAATGTGGGGTTCGGATTATCCGCGCACCATCACTGCCATCACCTACCGCATGTCATATGACTTCATCGTGAAAACGCCGGAACTGACACCGGAAGAAAAAGCACTCTTCCTGGGCCGCAATGCCGAACAGTTCTACGGCTTCACCAACCTCATCGAGTTACCTTACATTAAAAACATGTCCGAATAACAAACATCTGCCATGAAGAAAAACAATTATGCACTACCGTTGACACTGATATTCAGCCTCTTCTTTCTGTGGGCCATCAGCAGCAACCTCCTCCCGACCATGATTCGCCAACTGATGAAGACGTGCGAACTGAATACGTTCGAAGCGTCGTTCACCGAAACGGCTTACTGGCTGGCTTATTTTATCTTCCCCATTCCGATTGCGATGTACATGAAACGGTACAGCTACAAGTCGGGTATCATCTTTGGTCTGCTGCTGGCTGCAGTGGGCGGACTGCTGTTCTTCCCCGCTGCCATGTTGAAGGAGTACTGGGCCTACCTGTGCATCTTCTTTATCATTGCCACGGGTATGTGCTTCCTCGAAACAGCTGCTAACCCGTATGTCACCGCATTGGGCGATGCCGAAACGGCTCCCCGACGCTTGAATCTGGCACAATCGTTCAACGGACTCGGCGCATTCATTGCCGCCATGTTCCTCAGCAAACTGGTGTTAAGTGGAAAGGAATACTCGCGCGATTCGCTGCCTGTAGATTATCCCGGTGGATGGGAAGGATACATTCAAATGGAAACAGATTCCATGAAGTTGCCGTATCTCATTCTGGCGGTTCTGCTCATCGTCATTGCCATCGTATTTGTCTTTGCACATCTCCCGAAAATCAAAGAGGGTGATCAGGAAGAAGGAACAGCAACCAAAGGCGAAAAGCTGATCGATTTCGGAGTACTGAAGCGTTCGCATCTTCGTTGGGGAGTGATTGCACAGTTCTTCTACAACGGTGGTCAGACGGCTATCAACAGTTTGTTTCTGGTATACTGCTGCACATACGCCGGTTTGGACGAAGGCAAGGCAACTACCTACTTCGGCCTGTACATGCTGGCGTTCCTTGTAGGTAGATGGGTAGGTACACTGCTCATGGGCAAGTACCGTCCGCAAAACATGCTGACCGTTTATGCACTGGCCAATGTGGCGCTTTGTGTGGTAGTGGTTTGCTTCGGTGGTGAAATCGGATTGTATGCCATGCTCGCCATCTCATTCTTCATGTCTATTATCTACCCCACACAGTTCTCATTAGCACTGAAAGGGTTGGGTAAGAATACCAAGAGCGGTTCGGCTTTTCTGGTAATGGCTATCGTAGGCAATGCCTGTCTGCCACAGCTCACGGCGTATGTAATGCATCTCAACGAGCATATCTACTACATTGCGTATATCATCCCGATGATCTGTTTTGCGTTCTGCGCTTACTACGGTTGGAAAGGTTACAAGATCATCGATTAACAATCATACAATAAATAAATGAAAGCAATACAAATTACAGCCCCTTCGGAATTGAAGGTGGTAGAGATTGAAAGACCGGCTATACAACCGGACGAGGTACTGGTAAAGATTGAATACGTAGGTTTCTGCGGCTCGGACCTGAACACGTTCCTCGGAAAGAACCCGATGGTGAAACTCCCCGTTATCCCCGGCCACGAGATTGGTGCGCTGATTGAGGAAATAGGTTCTGCTGTTCCGGCAGGATTCACGAAAGGCATGAGCGTCACCATCAACCCATACACCAACTGCGGAAAGTGTTCTTCCTGCCGCAACGGACGCGTTAACGCCTGCCGGTTCAACGAAACATTCGGCGTACAGCGCGACGGTGCCATGTGCGAATACAAAGCCGTGCCCTGGACGAAGATCATCCCGGCAGCAGGCATGTCTACCCGCGACTGCGCCCTGATCGAACCTATGAGCGTAGGCTTCCATGCCGTATCGCGTGCACAGGTAACAGACATCGACACTGTAATGGTGATTGGTTGTGGAATGATCGGTGTAGGCGCTATCGTACGTGCTGCCCTGCGTGGCGCTATCGTTATCGCTGTCGACTTGGACGATGAGAAACTGGCGTTGGCAAAACGCGTAGGCGCCCGTTACACTATCAACTCGAAGACGGAGAATGTACACGAACGCTTGCAGGAACTCACCGGTGGCTTCGGACCGGATGTGGTGATAGAAGCCGTGGGTGCCCCGATGACCTACCTTATGGCTGTGGAAGAAGTAGCTTTCACCGGACGGGTAGTTTGCATCGGTTATGCTCAGAGCGAAATCGCTTTCCAGACCAAGCTGTTTGTGCAGAAAGAGATGGATATCCGCGGTTCGCGTAATGCTTTGCCGGAAGATTTCCGTGCCGTCATCCGTTACATGGAACAAGGTACCTGCCCGAAGGAGGAACTCATCTCCGCAGTTGCCAAGCCCGAAGAAGCATTAGCTGCCATGCAAGCGTGGGCTGCCGACCCGGGAAAGGTATTCCGCGTGCTGGTAGATTTTACCCGGTAGATGGCTTCTGTGTATGACGAATCTTAATTCTTAATACCCAGATCTTTCAGTTGCTCCAACGTGCCGTTGAACACATTCAGGTCTACATCTTCGCGGATGCCCGACACCGCACCGATGTCGGTATGCTGCCAGAAATGCCATTTCCCGGTATAACGCACCGAGTCTACGTAGTAATGGGCTATCCAGTATGGGTACTCTTCAAACTGTTCGTGCGAAAGGTATTTCGTCTTAAACTTATAGGAGGTATAGAGTATGGGCTTCACTTTGTAGTGTTGCTCTACTCTATCCAACCATATCTTGACATTCTTCTGTAGTTCTGCGGCGGTTCGTTTTCCCGTCACCTCCACATCGAGTACCGGGGGCAGATCGCCTTTAGCCAACTTCACCTTACGGATAAAAAAATCCGCCTGCTTCACCGGATCGGTTTTGGGCGAGAAGAAATGATACGCTCCCCGCATAAAGCCCCGCTTGCCGGCCTCGGCAAAGTTGCGTTCGAAGGTATCATCGGCCAGATCGCCTCCTTCAGTGGCTTTCATAAAAACAAAATGTATGGGAAACCCTTCTACCTGCTCGCCGAGCACTTTATCCCAGTCGATGTTCCCTTGATAGTGCGAGATGTCAATGCCATGCACATCGTAACAGCAAGGCATGCAGATGCCGTACGCTTTTCGGCCGCTGCATTCTTTCCAGCGGTAGGCATACGGGCGGATCACTAAGTAGTAGAACACAGCCGAGAACCCGGTGATGAGCACCAGGGCATACAGGTTGCGCAGCCATACGGGTATATGTTTTCGCACCAGCTTCTTTTTTCGCGGAGCGCGGGGACGGGAAGCAGTGGTTTTCTTTCGGGGAGACACTGGGGGAGTGGTTCTTGATGTCATGAAGGACAAAGATAGGAAAATATGTACAAAGTAACCACAGATTGTCCAGATAGTTTTATCTGTCAACCTGTGGTCAGCAGCAGACTTAACACGATAAGCCTGTATGTCTATGGCCGGAAATTACTTGGCCTGTTCCAGTTGCAAAGTCTTGGTAGGCTGATCGCAAACTTCCGTCGGACCGAAGTACTGGATCGGACCCGGGTATACGTAGTCGGTCTTGATGGCCCACTCGTCACGCTGAGCAGCAAATGCTTTGAAGGGTGCACCGTCCAGACGTACCAATGCCTTCTGGATCACCGGTTTCATTTCGCCGTGACGACGTTCCATATTCATCATCATTGTGATGGGCACACCGCCTGCAATCCATTGTTCGGCAGGAGCTGTGGTGTTGCGCACAGACGACATGTAACCTGTTTTGCCGTTAGCAATCAGCATCGAAGCCGTATAGCCCAATGAATAGCAGTAGTCGGCATCGTAGTTAGACGGAGCGGCGCAACGTCCTTCGTAACCGAAGAAGTGATGTTGCGAAGCAAACTTGCCTACGAACTTGCCTTCTTTCTTCCATGCTTTGAGTTTCTTCTCTACCATGTCGGCCAACAACGATTCGGTTTCGATGAGCGATACCTGAACGTTTCCGTGCGGGTCGCGATCGAGAGTCAACTGGCGGGCCACACCTTCGGGAAGGCTGGCGTAGATCTCTGAATTTTCTTTCGACAGTTTGCTGATGATATAGTCGCGTTGATGCGATTTCTTGATGTGCGAGAACTCTTCGGCATTGTGAGCCAGGAAGTCATTCAACTCGCCGATGAGACGTTTCATGGCAGGAATGAACTCTATCAATCCTTCGGGAATAAGTACAGTACCGAAGTTGTTGCCCTGAGCGGCACGGTTGGCTACTATCTGAGCGATGTACGTCACCACGTCGTCGAGCGACAGGTTTTGAGCTTCTACTTCTTCGGACACGATACATACGTTGGGCTGTACCTGCAAAGCACATTCCAGTGCGATATGCGAAGCCGAACGTCCCATCAATTTGATGAAGTGCCAGTATTTGCGGGCCGAGTTACAGTCGCGCTGAATGTTACCGATTACCTCCGAATATACTTTACAAGCAGTATCAAATCCAAACGATGTTTCAATCATCTCGTTCTTCAAGTCACCGTCGATCGTTTTCGGGCAACCGATCACCTGTACACCGGCATTGATCGATGCGTAGTACTCGGCCAACACACAAGCGTTGGTATTCGAGTCGTCGCCACCAATAATAACCAATGCCTTAATGTCGAGTTGTTTCAGGATTTCAAGCCCCTTATCGAATTGTTCTTTCGCTTCCAGCTTGGTACGTCCCGAACCGATGATATCGAAACCACCTGTATTGCGATACTCGTCGATAATGTTACCGGTAAGTTCCATATAGTTATGGTCTACCAGTCCGCCTGGTCCAAGGATAAATCCGTACAGCTTGCTATCGGCATTGATAGACTTGATACCGTCGAACAATCCGGAGATCACATTGTGTCCACCGGGAGCCTGTCCACCCGAGAGGATCACCCCTACATTGATGACAGGATATTGTACAGCCGGTCCTTCGTCAAAGCGAATCAGCGGCATACCATACGTATTGGGGAATAAAGCTTTGATAGCTTCCTGATCGGCAACGGACTGCGTAGCTGCACCATCGACAGCCTGCACGGAACCTTTCAATGCCTTGGGGAGTTTGGGCAGATAAGTAGCCCGGGCAATTTGCAATGCACTTTTAGTAGTCATTTTCTCTTCAGTTTATTTAAAGGGGTTAGTAATAAATTGGTGTTCCTTTTTAAAAATTGCTGCAAATTTCGTATTTTTTTTCCATATTAGCGAATGATTCTTCTTTTCTTTTGCCTTGACGCAAAAGAAAAGAACCAAAAGAAAAAGTCAAGGCTGCATTTTCTACGCTACTCCGCCTGTACAAAAAGCTAAAGCTTCGGAACTCGCTCGCTACGCTTTGCTCAGACAGCCGAAGCTTCTTAACGCTTTTCGCACAGACTCCGCTTAACGCTGCGAAAATGAGGCCGGTCTTGATTCGCCACATCGCTTCGCTCGTGTTTTGGGTTCTTCGTCGATTTCCTCCTCAAGAAGTTTGAAAAACCACTCACGCACTCGCGCGATAGTGCTCAAGCCCTTTATTCATCGGCATTAGAGGCGCGTGAGAGGCCTCTTTTTCTCTCGCGCACCTCTCACGCACCTGTTTTGTCAGTTTGCAAGCAACATGATTCCTGTTACAAGCGAGGATAGAAACGACTACAAAGGATGATAGAAACTGTTTCAAGGCATGATACCATTGGTTTCAAAGTGAGAAAACCTTTGCTACACCCGGGTGTACAACCTCTGTACATGTAGGTGTACAGGCCTTCTACACCCGGGTGTACAGAGGTCGTACACCCGGATGGACAGAAAACTATCTTCCTTTGCGACCTGTCGTTTCCTCCTTTGTAGTCAAGACAATGTTGCTTAGAAGCCATAAGATTCCAGCGATGGTTCGACTCATTTGCTGGTACATCGGCATACGAACGAGAACAGGTGCGTGAGAGGTGCGTGAGAGAAAACGAGTCCTCTCACGCACCTCTAATGCCCATGAATAAAGGGTTTCAGAGCAAGTGCGTGAGTGCGCGAGTAGTTTTTAAACTTTACTTTGGGCAGATATCGAAGAACCCAAAACACGAGCGAAGCGATGTGGCGAATAAAGACCGGCCTCATTTTCGAAGCGTTAAGCGGAGCCTGTGCGAAAAGCGTTAAGAAGCTTCGGCTGTCTGAGCAAAGCGTAGCGAGCGAGTTCCGAAGCTTTAGCTTTTTGTACAGGCGGAGTAGCGGAGAAAATGCAGCCTTGAATTTTTCTTTTGTTTCTTTTCTTTTGTTTCAAGACAAAAGAAAAGAAAAACCACTATCTTTACCGCAAATATTCCAATTACTAACTAAAAACTTGCGATTATGACAAGCAGAAGAAAACTAAAGAAGAATGTACAAGG
Source organism: Bacteroides sp. (assembly GCA_031554665.1). Taxonomy (GTDB): domain Bacteria; phylum Bacteroidota; class Bacteroidia; order Bacteroidales; family Bacteroidaceae; genus Bacteroides. Next base: position 61,125 of record JAVBVA010000026.1, read on the forward strand.
GGTGTTCGACAGCCTCGTTTCAGAATTCCTCTATGTAGCAGCCAACACTACTAAAGCCGACAACGAATCACTCAAAGCATTGATAGACAAAATCTTAAAAGCCAACAACGAATACATCACCCGTATCAGCCATACCGAGCCGGGCAATGTAAAAGGCTTCTACAAGAAACTACATACAGACATCAAGAAGGATGTAAACGATATCGTCGACGAATTCAAGAAACTGGCATAAAGGAAGCATGAAGAAAGCAATCTACGGCTTTATCTATTATCGCCTGCTGGGATGGAAAACCAACGTCACCGTACCCAATGTGGACAAATGCGTGGTTTGTGCCGCCCCACATACTTCGAATTCCGACCTCTTCATCGGTAAGCTCTTCTACGGAGCCATCGGACGCAAAACGAGTTTCATGATGAAAAAGGAATGGTTCTTCTTTCCACTCGGACTGATATTCAAGGCAGTGGGTGGCATACCGGTCGACCGGAGCAAGAAGACATCACTGGTAGACCAGATGGTCAATGTCTTCGCTGCCCGCAAAAAATTCCACCTCGCCATCACGCCCGAAGGAACCCGTAAAGCCAATGCAAACTGGAAGAAGGGATTCTACTTCATCGCCCTCAAAGCCAATGTGCCCATTGTACTCATCGGAATAGATTATAGTACGAAAACCATCACATCGACCAAGAGCATCATGCCTACCGGCGATATAGAAAAAGATATGCAGGAAATTAAACTCTATTACAAAGATTTCAAAGGGAAACATCCCGAAAACTTTGCTTATTAGCCAAATGAAGATCTCCATCGTTCAGACCGATATACATTGGGAGAACAAGCAAGCAAACCTCCGGAACCTCCGCGAAGTACTTCAAACGCTTCGCGGAACGACGGATGTGGCTGTACTGCCCGAAATGTTCTCCACCGGCTTCAGCATGAATACCCAGGCGCTGGCCGAACCTGCCAACGGTGAAACCATCACCTGCCTGAAAGCGTACGCCGCCGAATCGGGCATCGCACTGGCGGGCAGTTACATAGCCCATGCCGGCGGACAGTGCTACAACCGCGCCTTCTTCCTCACTCCCGAAGGCGGGGAGCACTACTACGACAAACGCCACCTGTTCCGGATGGGGTGCGAAAACGATCACTTCGCCGCCGGAAACGAAAAGGCTATATTCGCTTACAAAGGATTCAACATACGCTTGCTGGTGTGCTACGACCTGCGTTTCCCGGTGTGGAGCCGCAACGTGCACAATGAATACGACCTATTAATATATGTAGCCAACTGGCCCGATGTACGCCGCTCCGTGTGGGACACCCTGTTACGGGCCCGTGCATTGGAGAACGAATGCTACGTGTGCGGAGTGAACCGCGTAGGTACGGACAACGCCGGACTGCGCTACAACGGTGGCAGCGTGATTTGTTCTCCCCGTGCCGAAGCACTGGCTTCCCTACCCGACGGACAGGCCGCCACAGCAACCGCCGAACTTGATCTACCGGCGCTGCAACAGTTCCGGAAAAAATTCCCTGCTTGGGCCGATGCCGATGAATTCAGCATCGACACGGACTGAAACAAATGTTAAAAATAATACATAAATACAACAATACCTATTCGTAGGTAGTTTTTCTAACAAACTTCTTTCGTATCTTTGTATACAATTTCGCGGACCCACTAACAATCATCTATATAACTTAACATTAGATTTTTTTATGAAAACAAATCTCAGTTCTCAAATCACTCTCAACAGGGTATCCCCCCGGTACTACCGCCCTGAGAATGCATTTGAAAAGTCTGTTCTAACCCGGTTAGAAAAAATCCCGACAGACATTTACGAGTCTATCGAGGAAGGTGTTAACTACATCGCCCACGAAATAGCGCAGGCCATACGCGAAAAGCAACGGGCCGGACGTTTCTGTGTGCTGGCATTGCCCGGCGGTAACTCACCCCGTAACGTATACGCCGAACTGGTACGCATGCACAAGGAAAACGGTTTGAGCTTCCGCAACGTAGTCATATTTAATATGTACGAGTATTACCCGCTGGCTCCCGACGCCATCAACAGCAACTTCAATTCGCTGCGCGAAATGCTGATCGACCACGTAGACATCGACCGGCAAAACGTATTTACCCCCGACGGAACCATCCCGCAAGATACCATCTTCGATTATTGCCGACTGTTCGAACAACGCATCGAAAGCTTTGGTGGCATCGACGTAGCCCTGCTGGGCATCGGACGCGTGGGTAACATCGCCTTCAACGAACCGGGCTCGCGCCACAACTCCACCACCCGGCTCATCCTGCTCGATAACGCATCCCGCGAAGAAGCATCGAAGATATTCGGAAGTCTCGAAAGCACACCTATCAGCTCCATCACCATGGGGGTATCTACCATCATGGGCGCCAAACGGATCTTCCTGTTGGCCTGGGGCGAGAACAAAGCGCAGATGATTCGCGAGTGTGTCGAAGGACCTATCACCGACACCATACCGGCATCGTACCTGCAAGCGCACAACAATGTAACGGTAGCCATCGATCTGTCGGCATCCAGTAACCTCACACGGATACACCATCCCTGGTTGGTGACATCGTGCGACTGGAACGATAAACTGATACGCAGCGCCATCGTGTGGCTATGCCAGGCAACCGGCAAACCCATCCTGAAGCTGACCAACAAAGACTATAACGAGAATGGCCTGAGCGAACTGCTGGCCCTGTTCGGATCGGCCTACAACGTAAACATCAAGACGTTCAATGACTTCCAGCACACCATCACCGGATGGCCGGGAGGCAAGCCGAATGCCGACGACACGCACCGCCCGGAACGGGCCAAACCGTACCCCAAACGGGTGATTATCTTCTCTCCGCACCCCGACGACGATGTGATCTCCATGGGAGGTACGCTACGCCGCCTGGTAGAACAGAAGCATGAGGTGCACATCGCTTACCAAACATCGGGCAACATTGCCGTGGGCGACGAAGAGGTATCACGTTTCATGCATTTCATCAATGGTTTCAACCAGATATTCAACAACAGTCAGGACGAAATCATCAAAAACAAATATACGGAAATCAAGCAATTCCTCCGCGAGAAGAAGGACGGCGATGTAGACACGCGCGACGTGCTTACCATCAAAGGTCTGATTCGCCGGGGCGAAGCACGTACGGCTTGTACCTATAATAATATACCGCTCAACCGTTGCCACTTCCTCGACCTTCCGTTCTACGAAACCGGAAAGATACAGAAAGACCCCATCGGCGCGGCCGACGTGGAAATAGTACGCAACCTGCTGCGTGAGGTGAAACCACACCAGATATTCGTTGCCGGCGACCTGGCCGACCCACATGGAACACACCGCGTGTGTGCCGATGCCGTATTCGCGGCCATCGACCTCGAAAAGGAAGAAAGCGCGAAGTGGCTGAAGGATTGCCGCATCTGGATGTACCGTGGCGCCTGGGCCGAATGGGAAATTGAGAATATCGAGATGGCGGTTCCTATCAGCCCCGAAGAGCTGCGCGCCAAACGTAACTCCATCCTGAAACACCAGTCGCAGATGGAAAGCGCACCGTTCCTCGGAAACGACGAACGCCTGTTCTGGCAACGCAGCGAAGACCGCAACCGGGCTACAGCCGACTTGTACGACCGTCTGGGACTGGCATCGTACGAAGCCATGGAAGCGTTCGTGGAGTATATTCCGCTGTAAAAATATAGTTCACCACAGATGACACAGGTCGCATAGAAGTTCATGTTTTTTTGTTTTTGGTTATTGTGTCTCTGTGGTGGACTTACTATATAAAGCAATATGGAAATGACCCGTTTGCTCCCCGTACAGGGAGCCCATAACATGCGCGACTTAGGCGGCTACGAAGCAGCCGAAGGCAAACACATCAAATGGAGAACGTTGCTCCGGTCGGACGAGCTATGCGATCTGACCGATGCCGATCTCGACTATTTAGCCGGGCTTCCGCTACGCACGGATATTGACTTCCGGGGCGAACCCGAACAGCAAAGCGCACCCGACAGGCTTCCCGATCCTTCCCCGGCTTATCACCCGCTCTGCATCGATGCAGCCAACATCAGTTCATTTCTGGACACCGAAACGGATCAAACCTCATCGCCGATGGAGAAGATATACCTTCACATCGTGCGCCATTTCCAACCCATACTCCGGGAATTCTTCCAGCTACTGGCCAGTGAGCACACGGCCCCGGTACTGTTTCATTGCACAGCCGGAAAAGACCGTACGGGCATTGCCGCCGCCCTGCTGCTTTCGGCACTGGGCGTAGACCGCACCGTCATTATACAGGACTATCTGCTCTCGGTCGAATTCCTGAAAAAGAAATACGGAACGCTTGCTGCGGCTTACCCATCGCTTGCACCCATGCTCACCGTGCAGAAGGAATACCTTGAGGCTGTATTCCAAACCATCGACAGCGAGTTCGGAGGTATGGACAACTACCTGACACACCACCTTCAAGTGGATATAGAGAAACTCCGGAAACTATATACGGAATGAAAAGGAGACTCTTGTTTATGCTCATGCTGCTCACCTGGGCAGGCATGCTCTTCGCACAAGATATCGAACGAACCGTACAAGATCGCTTGACCGATTACTTCGGCACCTACACGGCTCCCACTGCCAAAATCAACTCCGTCAAGCTATCAGACGTCGACATTGACTTCAACCGGCGTACCATCACCATCCGCACTTCGGAAAGCTTTGCCTATCAACCGTTTCTCCCCGAAACAGTAGAAACCATCTACCGACGGATACGCGAACTGCTGCCCGGGCCGGTCAACTATTTCAATATTTCCGTATTGGCAGGCGATACATCTATCGACGACCTTGTACCCAACTACTTCCGGGGACGGAAGCAGGACAAGAAACGCTTGTCGCTCGGTATCGACTACAAAGGTTCTCCGTGGGTAACGAACACTTCGCGCCCGTACGATGTATCGCGCGGCCTGGACGGACGCCACATCGCGCTTTGGCAAAGCCATGGCAAGTATTACAAAAGCGACAAAAAAGAATGGAGCTGGCAACGTCCCAACCTGTTCGGCACCAACGAAGATATGTTTACGCAATCGTTCATCCTGCCTTATGTGATTCCGATGCTCGAAAACGCCGGCGCTCAAGTCTTCACCCCCCGCGAACGGGATACGCAAAAGCATGAAGTCATTGTCGACAACGACACCCGCAACAGCTCCATGTACCTGGAGTTGAAGAGTCGCAAAGCACGCTGGACTACTGCCGACGGACCCGGATTCGCCCAGACCAAACAGACATACCAGGACGGCGAGAACCCCTTCCTGACCGGTACTGCACGTTTTGCCCGGACGGAAAGAAAGAAGAACAAGGCGTTTGCCGAATGGATACCCGATATCCCCGCCACAGGAGCGTACGCCGTGTATGTATCTTACCGCACGCTGCCGCAAAGCGTAAGCGATGCCAAATACCTCATATTCCACAAAGGAGGCGTTACGGAGTTTAAAGTGAACCAGCAGATAGGCGGAGGTACATGGGTGTACCTCGGCACCTTTGAATTCGACAAAGGGAGCAACGACTACGGCATGGTGGTACTCAGCAACGAAAGCAAAGAGAGCGGCGTAGTGTGTGCCGACGCCATACGCTTCGGCGGAGGAATGGGCAACATGGCCCGTGGAGGTATGGTAAGCGGACTTCCCCGCTACCTGGAAGGGGCACGCTATGCGGCTCAGTGGAACGGCATGCCGTACGAGGTGTACGGCGGCAAGAAGGGGGCCGACGACTACTCGGACGACATCAACACCCGCTCCAACTCCACCAATTATCTCTCGGGCGGATCGGTGTTCAATCCTGGTCAGGCCGGACTGGGAGTACCCATCGAAATGTCATTGGCGCTGCATAGCGATGCAGGTTACAGCAAATCCGACGAAGTAATAGGCACGCTGGGCATCTACACCACTGCTTCCAACAATGGGAAGCTGAATGCCGGTACCGACCGCCTGGCATCGCGCGACTTGTCCGACCTCCTGCTGACTCAGTTGCAAAAAGACATCAACGGTACCTTCCAGACATCCTGGACGCGTCGCGCCTTATGGGACCGTAACTACAGCGAAACCCGCCTCCCTGCTTCCCCCTCGACCATCATCGAACTGCTGTCGCACCAGAATTTTGCTGATATGCAGTGGGGACACGATCCCAATTTCAAATTTACAGTCGGAAGAGCCATCTACAAGTCTGTACTGCGCTTCCTCAGCAATCAGCATGGCAGTGATTATGTAGTGCAACCGCTACCCGTAAGTCACTTCTCGATACACTTCGGTTCGAAGAAGAACACCCTGGAGCTATCGTGGGAAGGTGTGGACGATCCGCTCGAGCCCTCGGCAAGCCCGAAAGAATACATCGTGTACACGCGTGTGGGGTATGGCGGGTTCGACAATGGTACCCGTGTAAACCGGGCATCGCATACGGTCAGCATCGAGCCGGGACTGGTATACTCGTTCAAGGTAACGGCTGTAAATCGGGGTGGCGAGAGCTTTCCTTCCGAAATACTGGCCGCTTACAAGGCACGCCGCGAGCGCGGACGGGTGCTTATCATCAACGGATTCAACCGCATCAGCGGTCCGGCAGTGATCCATACTCCGGATGCCGCCGGTTTCGACCTGAATCAAGACCCCGGTATACCTTATATATATAATGCATCGTTCTGCGGAGCGCAACTCAACTTCGACCGCCGGCAGGCCGGCAAGGAGGGTAAAGGTAGCTTAGGCTACAGCGGCAGTGAATTAGAAGGAGTAAAAATAGCCGGCAATACATTCGACTATTCATTCATACACGGCAAAGCTATTCAGGCCGCCGGAGGATATAGCTTCACCTCGTGCAGCGACGAAGCCGTGGAGAGCGGACGGATTCCACTGGAAGCCTACCCGGTAGTCGACCTCATCCTCGGACTCGAAAAAGAAGATGCATCGAACCGGATGTTCTACAAAACATTCTCCTCACAAATGCAACGTATCCTGACGGCTTACTGCCAGTCGGGCGGTAATTTATTAGTAAGCGGTTCGTATATCGGAAGCGACATGGACAACTCGCAAGGCAACCGGGAGTTCACCGGAAATATTCTGAAATACAGCTACGGAAGCTCATTGCGCGACAAGAACTCGGGACAGATCAACGGGCTGGGGCGCACGCTCAGCATCCCCCGTTACCCCAACGAAACAGCTTATGCCGTGACCGCTCCCGACTGTCTGGTTCCACAAGGTACGGCTTTTCCGGTCTTTACCTATCAACCGGGCAATCAGTGTGCGGGTACTGCTTACAAAGGAACATACAGGGTGTTCGCCTTAGGTTTCCCGTTCGAAAGCATCACTTCGGATGCCGACCGGTCGGTAACGATGGCTGCCATACTGAATTTCTTCGAAAGCAAGTAGTTTTTCGTGCGAAAAAACAAAACATCCCGCGAAATGTTTTATATTTGTGCTTACTACAAACTATAATACACAAGAATCATGTATAGCATACAAGCCAATCCCAGCGGCACACGCCACTTAGAAGTTTCGGAAGAAAATCTGATAACCATTGAAAAGTACGCACTTTTCAACAGTCTTATCGATAGCCATGGCATCATCGACGAGACGGTACTCGACAAACTGAAACTGAACATCCGCTCGCTCATCGCCAGCCAGGAAGAAGACAGCAAGGATCTGCTCGACCTCTGTATCGACGTGATATACCATAATAACATGAAAGCATTCGGCCTGCAACAATTAGTTAAGTTGTACGCACATTGGTGCACCATGCAACAACCAGTGCCGGAAGCAGAAGAGGAGAATTCATGAAAACCATCGACACCCGCCACATCACGGCCTATAGTCCGCTCATACCGGCTATCAAGGCCATCTGTAAAGCGCCCTCCGGCCAAAAGCTGGAAATCATCATGACCCATCCCGAAGCCTTTCAGGATCTGAAAGAATATCTTTCGGAACAAGACATCGGTTTCCGTGAAGTGTATGACGGCGAGGTATTGACCTTGCAATTCACCGTCGAAAGATAAGAAGGGATCACTGCATGGACCCCCACATTACGAATAATTGTCAATTGCCAATTGTCAATTATCAATTGCATTCCGTATCTTTGCGGCATGAAAGAATACCGGCTTACCGACTGGCTACCAACCACCAAAAAAGAAATGGAACTCCGTGGATGGGACGAAGTAGATGTCATCCTGTTTAGCGGTGATGCCTATGTAGATCACCCCTCGTTCGGAGCAGCCGTCATCGGACGTGTTCTCGAAAACGAAGGTCTGCGCGTAGCCATTGTGCCGCAACCCAACTGGCGCGACGACCTGCGCGACTTCAAGAAGCTGGGACGCCCCCGGCTCTTCTTTGGAATCTCTGCCGGTTGCATGGACTCGATGGTGAACAAGTACACCGCCAATAAACGTCTGCGCAGTGAAGATGCCTACACCCCTGACGGCCGACCCGACATGCGCCCCGAATACCCTTCCATTGTTTACAGCAAGATACTGAAACAGTTCTACCCCGACGTACCGGTGGTGCTGGGTGGCATCGAAGCCAGCATGCGCCGGCTAAGCCATTACGACTATTGGCAGGATGCTATGCGCAAAAGCATCCTGTGCGACAGTGGGGCCGATCTGCTGGTATACGGCATGGGCGAGAAACCCATTATAGAACTGGCCCGGTATTGGAAAAACAATCCCTCACCGGGTATCCCTACCGATATCCCACAAACTGCTTACCTGCAAAATGCCCAAACTTTTGCGGTAGCCGATGGAGATATCCGCCTCTACACACACGAAGAGTGCCTGAAAGATAAAAAGAAACAAGCTGCCAACTTCCGGCATATAGAAGAAGAAAGCAACAAGTATGCCGCTTCGCGCATCATTCAGGAAGTGGGTGCCGGCATAGTGGTAGTCAATCCACCCTATCCGCCTATGACGGAGCAGGAGCTCGACCGCTCGTTCGATCTTCCTTACACACGCCTGCCCCATCCGAAATACAAGAACAAACGGATTCCTGCTTACGATATGATCAAGTTTTCGATCAATATCCACCGCGGATGTTTCGGCGGATGCGCATTCTGTACCATTTCGGCACACCAGGGTAAGTTCATCGTGAGCCGCAGCAAGGAAAGCATCCTCCGCGAAGTAAAAGCCGTAGCCGAACTTCCCGATTTCAAAGGGTACCTGAGCGACTTGGGTGGTCCGTCGGCCAACATGTACCGCATGGGAGGAAAAGACGAAGCATTGTGCCGCAAGTGCAAACGCCCTTCGTGCATCCATCCCAAAGTATGCCTCAATCTGAATACCGACCACCGCCCGCTGCTTGATATATACCGCAGTGTAGATGCCCTTCCTGCCATCAAGAAGAGCTTTATAGGAAGCGGCGTGCGCTATGACCTGCTGTTGCATCGCAGCAACGTCCCGGGCATAGACCGCAGCGCAGCAGAATACACCCGTGAGCTCATACTCAACCATGTAAGCGGCCGCCTGAAGGTAGCCCCCGAACACACATCGGACGAAGTGCTTTACATCATGCGTAAACCCTCGTTCGCCCAGTTCGAAGCATTCAAGAAAATATTCGACCGGATCAACCAGGAGCACAACCTGCGCCAACAACTGATTCCCTACTTTATCTCCAGCCACCCCGGCTGTCGCGAAACCGACATGGCCGAGTTGGCTGCCATCACCCGACGGCTCGACTTTCACCTGGAGCAAGTACAGGATTTCACGCCTACTCCCATGACCGTAGCCACCGAGGCCTGGTACACGGGTTATCATCCTTACACCCTACAACCCATCTTTAGCGCCAAGAGCCAACAAGAGAAACTTGCACAACGCCAGTTCTTCTTCTGGTATAAACCCGAAGAACGCCGCAACATCATCCAGGCGCTCCGCCGTATCGGGCGTTCCGACCTTATCGATCAGCTTTACAAAAAGAAATAAAAACTGATCGGCGACCATGGAGTATATTTATTTCAGCTCAATATTCATGGCAGCAGTGGTTCACTTTCTGATGGCCATGGTGTTGTTCTTGAGACGAAAGGAAGGCGAACGTTCGCGTTTGATACTGGCCGCTCTGGTGCTGGTGTCCGTTTTCAACTATGCCCACCGCATTGTCAGTATACTTCAGGGCGATACCCCCTCACTGGTTGTTTCCGTACCCATGCTCATCCTGGCCATCTTCATGGTTACTTGCTATATATTATATCCCGTCGAGGTAGTGTCGCCCGGATCGCTTAACGCCAAGCGACTACTCAAAATGTATGCACCAATCGCCTTCCTGATCACGGTATATGGCATCACCCTTTTGTGTGGAGTTACATACGAACCATTTGGTTCACTGGCCGATATGCTTCCCCATGCTTCTCACTTCAACGTATGGTTCCGGCTATTGCTCAGTTTCCTGATATTCTCACCATTACTGTTCATCTTTCTGGTACCCCATACCCAGAAGTACAATAATACTGATACCCATTGGATGAAAGGGTATTCTATTGCCTTCTTTATCAACAACATTGCTTATATTGCAGTGCTTTCCGTAGACAATTTATACATTAAGACCAGCTATTACTTCATTACCGTAGGATGCGAGTTCTATATCCTTTATCAGGAGTTGTTTGTGCGGCTCATTGCCCACCAACCACAACAAATGCTTACTGCCTCACCGGCTTCCCTGCTTGCCCCCGAACCTCTTGCTAAACAAAAAACGCCATTATCAGCAGTACTTGAAGCAGACTCCAATCTTCGTGCCAAACCGGAGCTACGCAGCAATTCTCTATTTGCCCAACTGGAAACATACATGCAGCAAGAGCAAGCCTGGCGCGACCCCGACATAAACATGAGAAAGATCGTTGTAGCATTGGGTACCAACCGTACCACACTGGCTATCGCCATACAAGAACAAGGGTTGAATAGCTTTATTTTTTACGTCAACAAACTACGCATAGACGATTTTATACAATTAGTTGATCAATACGGATCGGCCAACTATCAGGATATCTTCTTTGAAGTGGGTTATCGTTCTAAAACCACCGCCTTACGTAACTTCCGCCTTTTCATTGGTACTACCCCCTCCGAATACTTCGTCCAAAACGCATAATCATCGTTTTGACAGCTATTTTAGATAAATACACCCAGTATTGTCGTTTTGAAACCCCGGCATTGTCGTTTTGAGACCTGCCATACCAACCAAGCATGTATCTTTGAAACCACAAACAATAACAAAGCAAACATTCACTCCAAATTTAAAACATGCTCACAGTTTTTCTCACAATCAGCTTACAGACAAACTCTGTTCAAGTATTCGCATCAGAAAATCAATCCATATTAATTATAGGTATGACTATCATCATTTTGCTATTCAGCATTACCATAGGTCATCTGGTCTTCTCCAACAAGCGGCGCATTACTGATATCGAAGCCCTCCTCAGCAACCAGATAGAAGAGATACGACTGATAGTACACATACAGCCTGATGAAGAGCAGGCAGACTCCCTCATACTGATAGACTCAACCACTCACAAAGACATCATCGCACCAACGAGAGCCTCCTCAGCTAATCACGAAACCTCCACCGGGCGACAGGTAAAACCACAGGATACCGTTTATAAAGACCACGAGTTATTTCAAAAGCTCCACAACATAATTATGAGCCGGAAACTCTATCTGAATCCCGAACTTGCCCGAAACGACTTGCAAACCATCCTCCACATAGGCAAGAATCGTCTAATTGAGATGATTAAGAACGAAGGCTACAGCAGTATCACTACCTATATCAATACATTGCGTATCGAGTATGCTATCAAACTCATGAAAGAGCACCCTAATCACACCGTACGCTCTATTGCCGAAGACTGCGGCATACCCAATGTACGAACTTTCCACAGAGTATTTCTGGAAATCACCGGCAACACCCCCAGAAACACGAATTTCAACTAAACCGGCAACCGCGATTCGATTATTCAACTTTTTGAAAACAAAAAACAACTTTTACATTTTCACTTTTCACAACACAGCTGCATGCATCAACAACAGCTTTTCTTATATCATAAAATCCTCTTAAATTTCACAATTTAGCACAAAAACAAAAGCAAAAATCAGATTACTCATCCGTCAATTTCTTACAATTTTATGTATTTTTCTTACCATATCATACATTTTTTCTCATAATTCATCTATTTTACAAAATAACAATGATCTATAAATCAGCATTTTATAACATATCAACAGTGGAATAAGGACGTTATAACACATTTTACACCAAACATTAAATATTATTATATCCATTCTTTTCATAAATTTGCAAAGACAATACCGGCTTACTAACATCATACTTCCGGCACATATAAAATCGACATATATTTCACAACAATATAGATAAACAAACAAAACAAACTGTACAGTAATTAACCATGTATTTGTAAACATGTTCATCACTATTTTCACAGTAAGTTTGCCCGCCCAACCAATGCTGTTTATGGCGGAGAATGATTCCATACTACTCATATGTATGGCAATCATCATCCTGCTATTGGGTATTGTCGTAGGCTATATATTTTCATCCAACAAACGCCGTACAAAAAAAATCGAATCCATACTTAGCAACCACATGGAAGAAATCAAGCAGATAGTCGACCAGAAAACTATTGAAGGGAAAGAAAGGTTAACCCCCTCAAAGACAGTCGATTCCGGCACCTCCAAAATCCATGTAGTCACCATTGGTTCCGAGTCTTCCTCCCATACGGAAACCCACAACGACCTCCCCAAAAAGCTTCGGCACACAGAGAGCAAAGATCATGAGCTATTTCAAAAACTCCATAAAATAATTGTCAACCGGAAGCTCTATTTGAATTCCGAACTCTCCCGAAACGATTTACAAACCATTATCCACGTTGGCAAAAACCGCCTGATCGACATGATCAAAAACGAAGGATACAACAGCGTCACCATCTACATAAATTCGTTGCGGATTGAGCATGCCATTCAGCTCATGAAAGAGCAACCGAACTACACCATACAATCCATTGCCAAAGACTCCGGTATACCCAATGTGCGAACCTTCCACAGGGTTTTTTTAGAGGTCACCGGCAGCACTCCCAAGAAATACAAAACTCAATTAAACAGCTAACAATCTAATTATAAGCATTTTATGAAAAATAAACATATACTATACGACGAATCAACACAACAACAAGTGTTTTTTTTGCAGATTATTGAGCTTTTTACCACAAATTTGCAAAAAGAAATAAAAAACAGTTCATAACGACAGAAAAAAAGACGTTACTATTAATAATACATTAGTAAATAAAAGAAAAGCTGTCAAATAGTCACCATCTACAAGTTTTGTTTAAAATTGACAAGTTTTACTAAAACAGAGCGATAAATGACAAAAAAGCAGCTTCACCAAACAACAGAAAAAAGCAAATAATAATAATTAAAGTAGAGAAACAATGAAAAAAAGAACGCTTGGCACCAACAGAAAAAAGATATTCTTGCTACTATGGGGTATCTGCTGTTGTTCTTTCTTATTTGCGCAAGGCTCCACTACTCCCCCTGAGCACGAAGATCTACAGACAGATTCATGGCCGGTACATTTTCATGTAGGCAAGTGGGATTTAGACTTGAACTTCAACGGCAATCGTGAAACATTAGATGACTTAATCAATAAAATTAAACTTTACCTCGCACAAGCCGATCTTTCTATCACAGGCGTACGTATTGTAGGTTACGCATCACCCGAAGGTCGTCAAGATTTCAACCAAATGCTGAGCGAACGACGTGCCGAAACATTGAAAGAATACCTGCTCTCTCGTACTAACATTCCCGAAGCCAAATTCGAAGCTGTAGGTGGAGGAGAAAATTGGGACGAATTGAAAATCATGGTAGAAGCCAGTAACTTGAAACACAAGCAAGAAATTACATATATATTGGATAATGAAGAAGACGCAGAAGTCCGCAAGCAACAACTCAAACGCTTACCGGACAACACATACGCCCAGATGCTGCGCACCATTTATCCGAAACTCCGCAGCGCCAGTTCTATCCAACTGTTGCGTCGCACCCCACCGCCACCCGTTACCGAAGCACCTGTAGTAATGCCTGTAGTAGATACAGTGTACATTCCTGTAAGTGAAGAGCCGTTACCAATGGTCATAGTTCCAACAGAACCTTGCCGTTGCGACCCGCCCATTTTCGGCATCAAAACCAATCTGGCCTACTGGGCGGCAGCTATCTTCCCCAACATCGAGTTAGAAGCCTACTTCGCCAAGCGCTGGTCGCTCTCCGTAGAAGGCCTGTACCGCTGGCGCGAGTTCAGCGCCTCGCGTGATGCCGTGAACCTCTCCTGGCTATCGCC
>JAVBVA010000010.1:0-53474 GCA_031554665.1 Bacteroides sp.
TCGGCTGTTTGAGCAAAGCGTAGCGAGCGAGTTCCGAAGCTTTAGCTTTTCGTGCAGGCGGAGTAGCGGAGAAAATGCAGCCTTGATTTTTTCTTTTTGGTTCTTTTTTCTTTTGTATCAAGACAAAAGAAAAAGAACAAGACACAGCCCTATTGTACTTCCAAGACGTCAAACGCCAACCCATTCATATCGCTGGCAGTAAGCAACACCCGGTAATGTCCCGCATTGATATATGAACCGGTGGTTGTGCTCACCATCTTCCACTTATCCGGAGTATCGGGGAAACTGATTTCGTCGTCCTTCAATACTACCCCTTTGGAATCGATGAACTGCATGCGAACCTTGATAGGTTTACCAGTCGTATTCATATATTTAAAGCGGAGGGCATATACTTGTGCCAAACCAGTCGACACCTTCCATTCAATGCTATTGTTTGCTCCGGCTGTAAAGAATACACCTTGCGCTTTACGGTGTTCTTTCTTGGTGAACTTACCTTTCAGCGTGGCATCTTCCGCTTCGTAGAGCGTACTGGTGCGGGCGTTTTTATCTTCCGGGAGAAGTTCCTTGGGAGTCTTTTCCATTACTTCCAGGTTGGCTTTTGCCCAACTCCAATTGGTGGAGTATTTCGGGTCGTTGCCAACAGCTTGTGAAGCGGAAACCTTAGCCGATACATCCGTTGTTGCGATGGCGATGGCAGACAAGATAGCTTGTCCGGCTTTTACTTCCGGGAAGCTGATAGTTAGCTTACCATTGCTTACTGTGGCGTTGACCACCTTCTTGCAAGCACCGTCGTGTCCCGACTCTGCCCAGATGTCGAGGTCATCGAGAACCAATTGATCGTTGACGGCCACGTCGAAGATACGTAAACCCTCGCAGTCGGTAGATGCGCTGCCACCTGTTCCGTGCCACGGTTCGGTGAAGTAAAGCTCTACGTGGTAGTTCCCGTTGGGTATAGGGAACTGGTACGATAGTTGATGACGACCAAAGCGGAACGACTGGAACAACTGCCAATCATTCGTGCCGCGGATGGGGTCATTGGTCGTGCGCTGACTCGCCAGGTATGGGTTCAGTTCCATGTACTTTTCCGCCCATGAACGCGAGTAGTTGATATTATCTTGACTCCATTTCTGGCCGAAGCTGTCCGTGTAATCATCGCCGCCACAGTTGATGCGGTAGAGATAGTTGTACCCGGCCTCCCCTTTCAGGATGGGCTTGGCATCGGCATAGAGCGATTCGAAATGCGGGGCTTGTTCCAGGCCGTTGAGCACGATGAGATCCTCGGCTACCGGTTTGCCTTGATAGTAACCTACGGCACGGAGCACGTTGTAGCGAATGTCACGGTTTTCCCATACGAAGTGCGTGCCTATGCCGTGATTGATCTTACGACCCAAGAGTTCGTGGTTCGTGGCATCGTTGTAGAGCAATACCGAGTCGCAATTGCTGTATGCCTCGATGGTGGCGCGGCGACGGCCTTTCTCGAAACGGTTCGCCCAGGTGTGCGATACGAGGTACACCATCGGGTCTTTCAATGCGGGTACGTAGTTCGCACGATACATATAATAGATATCAAGTGGTTCTTCCCACGGGGTGGTCAGACCTTTGTAGTTGAACGGGCCCACTTTGTCTATCAGGCGGTATGCCTCGTCCGGCTGACGACGTCCGGGATTGTCGTGACTGCTGTATATCCATTGGAATTGTCCGCAGACACTATCTTTTACCTGTTCGGCGAGGCGGACTTTCATTTCCATGAGTTGGCACATGCGGTCTTCGCTCCATACACCTTCCTGCTCGAAAGCGCCGGGCTCGGTGTGCAGGTCGATGCTTCTCCAGGCACCGTATTCGCCATTGAGAAGTTGATTCTTTTGGGCGAGTTCTTTGTTGTATATCGTGGGATTTCCGCCGTAAGTGCCGCTCCAGTTTTGCACGACGTTCCAGTCCGAACCTTCGCCGCCGTTACAGGTGGTAATGACACGCATGTTGCGTGCTGTCGGGTCCATCTCGCGGATGATTTCGCAGCACTCTTCGGCAAACTCGCGCGGCAGGGTGCTTTCGTTCTGCAAGCCCCACATGACGACCGACGGAGAGTTGCGGCGTTCTTTCACCCACTGACGGAGCAACTGTTTGAAGTTGTTACGGAATTCCGGGGTATCATACCAAACATGAGCGGAGAATTGTGTCCAGTAGAGAACACCTTCTTTGTCCCATGCGGTGAGATAATCTAAGTGATGCGGTTGGTGGGCATCGCGGAAACCATTGAATCCGGCAGCACGAATCTGCTTGATACGGGAAGCAACTTGTTCTTTGCTGAACGCATGGCTTTGGCCGAACTGATGTTCGTACTCGCATACGCCGTTGATGAAAGTTGGTTTGCCGTTGAGATAGAAACGGCCGTCGTTGTCGTTGCGTTTCACCGGCCAACTGATGGTACGGATACCGAACGGCGTACTGATTTCGTCCGTCGTGGCGGTTTCGCGTTTGATCATCGAAGCGAGTTTATAGAGATACGGGCGTTCGTTGCTCCAGCAGATGGGGGTTTCTACCGGCGATGATTGACGAATGACTTTCATTTCGCCCGGAGCCAACGTAACGTTTTCTACCAGACGGAATACTTGCCGGCCATCCTCGTTACTCAGTTTGCTGACTACCTCGATAGTAGCGGTTGTCTTTCCGTAGTTCTTCACTTCGGTTTCGACGTAGACATTGGCAGCTTTATCGTCGTTCCAGATGTGTACACCAAAGGGTTCGATGCGTACTTCATCCGTGGCTTCGAGCACTACCGGACGGAAGATGCCAAGCGGTTGCGAGCCTTCGCTGAATCCCCATTCCGATGAGCATCCACCGCATACCCAAGGCATATCGGCAATCATCTCCGGATGTTCAGCCTTTACCTGGAGGGTGTTCCTGCCATTCTTCAGAGCATCGGTTACGTCGAGAGTGAGTGTGGTGCGGCCTATCGGGTGCCGACCGAAGTCTGTATCATTTACTTTGATGGTTCCGTATGTGCCTACCCCTTCGAATCGAAGAAAGTATCGTTTGCCTTCTTTCTTCTGAACCTCGAATGACTTAGCGTACATGGCAGTGCCGTGCAGGTTGCCGTGCGTCAGTTGACGGTATCCGTAATAATCGTCCCAGTTGTGCGGGATGTTAACGGTGATGGCCGGCATGGCGAACTGTCCTTTCAGATGGGTGGCTTCTTTGAGCCATGTCTTCCAGCCGTCGTTCAGTTCGGTGATGTCACGACGGTTCTTGCTGTCCGGTTTTGGGAAGCGGACTTCCGAACGCCCCATCGGTTTGCTGGTGGCGATAGCGATGCCGCGTTGTTCGTCGTTATTGACGGCGCAGTAGAAGTGGTACACCACACCATCGTGCTTCACCACATAGCTTTTATGGGCGAAGAGTTCGTCGTAATTCTTGGTCGGGATAATGAGGTCGGCACCTTTCCAGTCGGTCCAGTTGACGAGGTCGTAACTGGCGGCAAAGGTGTTGAATGCTTTGTACGGGCGCGATGGGTCGAAAGCCGAGAAGTAGAACATCACGTACAAGTCGCCGAACTTCTGGATGTGGGCGTCGCCGGTGATGGTTCCGTCGGCTTCGTGGGCGAATACCGGGTTGCCGGGGTATCGTTTCCATGTTTTCATGTCTTTGGAGAGGGCGATGCCTACGCGTTCACCTTTCAGTCCCGTTTCCGGGTGACGACCGCCGGCGTTGTAGAACATCACGAACGGGTAGCCGAGTTTCTTCGACTTGTCCCAGTAGACTACGCTTTTGTATTGCGTCAGGGCTTCCCACCATTGCACATCTTTGTCGTGTATGCTGAGGATGGGTTTGTCTTGCGCTTCCCATTCGTGAGAGGTGGAGATGTCGCCTTTCGTCCATGCCAGGCCGATATATAACGGGGCTTCGACGGCTTCGTAGCCACGGCCTTCACCACCGATGTAGGTCATCCAGTGTTTGCCCTGGTAGCTTTCGAGGGCATAGCTTCCACCCCACTCCATATCGGGCAGTGCGGGGAATCCACCTCGTTGGTTGCAGTCCCATTTACCGTCGCGGTAGCTCAGGATACGGCCGAGGGTGCGCCATTGGAGGAGGTCGTCGCTTTCAGCTATCCATGTTTCGTAGCCGCGACCGTCTTTGGCTCCTTTGCCGTTGTAGACGACGTAGGTCATCAGCCATTTGTTACCTTCGCGAAATACGGTGGGGCAGTCTATCTTATGGTTATTATCTGTCGGGGCTACGGCAAGTCCGTACTTGTACGGGGTTTTGACTTCTTCGTATATCTCTGCCATGCGTGCCTGCGGGACTTCCTTCGCGGGAAGGCTCTGGGCAGCGATGGGCAAAGCGGCAATTGCCAGACAGAAGGTGATCATTTGTTTCTTCATATCTTATATTATAGAGCTCTAATAAAACAACCAATCCATTGTCTCTTCGGCTCCTGCCAATCCGGCATTACGCGGGGTGATGGCGCTGTCGGTAAAACCTAATACCAGCAGATATCCCTTCGGCAACATCAACTTATGCTTTCCGGCGGGGAAACTGTAAGAGTGCACATTCGGCAACGGCATTCCGCTGATACGGATGGCGTTCGTCAGTACCGGCTCTGCCTGACCGTAGTCATTGGCCGAAGCATCTGTTTCCAATGTCGGTTTCTTGGCATATTTCTTTTGATCGTCGCGGAAGTAGCCTACCAGTAGCTTCACTGGGGTAGCAGCTTCAAACTCCATACAAGTTGCTTCTTCGCGTTGCTTGTCACCGTCGAAACGGTAGGCGGTTAAGCCTTGCAATTCAGGAGCCAGTTCGTCCACTTTACCCGGGACGTTGGAGAAGAGGCTGGCGCCATTTGTTAACTTAACAGAAGTCATTTTGGAGGTGAGCTTCACATTTGCATTGGTAAAAGGTGCTATCTTTTTCGCTTCATCAGTTGCTTTGTCTGCTTCCGATGTAACTTCCTTACCTGCTTTGTCGTTTGCTTTCTCCTTTAACAGAGCCAGGTTCGCTTTGAAATTGTCCAACTCCTTTTCGTAGTGAACCAGCATTTCTTTCCATGTTTTATTCTTGCCTTCGTCGCCGCCGATGGGGATACGACGTTGGGAAGTCTGCATACTGTTGGCGTAAAGATAATTATTTTCTGTGAGTTCCACCAACTTGCGGTAGTGTTCGAGACTTTCTTCCAGAAGCGGAATGGCTTGATCCAGTGAAGCTAAGTCCTTGCCCCATTGGTAATCGAGCACCAGTTTGGCAGCTTTTACTTTCAGGTTGAACGCATAAGCAAACTCGCGGTAACAGTACATATCGTTTTGCAGACGAGTGAATTCTTCTTTGTTCTGCTTAATGTTTCCGGCAGCGGCATCGATGGAAGCTACTGCCTTATCGCCATGTTCGATGGCCTGTGCGATGATATCCAACGGAAGTTCGCCCGTGTGCGGTTCCTTTTTCCACTCCTTCTCCACGTACTCGATAAGCTTCTCGCCCTCCGGTCCGCAGCTTTCGTAGAATCCCGGATAGATGGTGTACTTATACGGATTGACCAACTGACTCATGAACATACCGAGCAACAACGTCTGACGGTTTCCTTCCGTGATACCGAAACGACGGAGAAGCTTCGGAGCGATTTCGCCTGCTTCATCATACGCATTGCGGATGTTATCGGCATTCTGGGCAGATGTGCCGTAGAATGAAGCTAATTGCCCATCCCAGTAGGTAGCTTCTTCTTTGCGGTCGCGGTGGCAGTTCCAGGCATAACGTCCCCATACTTTGTACCACATCCAGTCGCGCTCGAGTTGTTTCTGACGTTCACTGTTAGGAAGTTTATCAGCGGTGTAGGGCCAGTCCCAGTAGGATGCCTGTGGATAAAGATGCAAGGCATTGGCACCGTGTACATTGTGCATCGCCTGTACGGTTTTCTGCACAAACTCAGGCGAACCCCAGCGGAATGGCTCCAGGTTGGCAAGAATATGTACGTTGCTGATATGAATAGAACCGAGCGAGCTCAGGTCTTTGTGTATCTTGCTCCACGGGCCACGTGGCTCGTAGGTAGTAAGCGACTCGCCATTGTACTTGTGCATGGTGTAGAGATTCTTGTACAGCGGGAGGGCAGCATCCATCACTAATTTACAATCGGTATCGTGTGCGCGAAGCAGCAAAGGAGGTTCATCGGTACGTCCCAAGGCGGTTAAGCCGTCTTTTACTCCTGGAATGATGGTCTTGGTGAACCATTCTACATCGTCTTCAACAGTCGCCATGGCTTCGCCCAGGCAAACGAGCAGACCCACATTGGGGTATTTCTCTATGAAAGCGGCTACACTCTTGCGGGTATAGTCGGCAATGAGCGGTGTGATGGGACGGTTGCGGTCCTGTGTTTTCAGCTCGTGATGGTCGGCAAAGGGTTTGGAGAGAAGAATATTATAGAACATCTGTATCACGAAGATACCCCGTTTGTCGGCTTCTTCGGTGAGGAAAGAGAACATCTCTTCGTTCTTCCTGAATGTTTCGTCATCTACTTCGATGGCATACGGATAGTCTTTCAACTTTACCAGCGAAGCGAACGGATGACCGTTCCACAAGTAAAGCGAGTTCATGCGGTTGGCTACCAACATGTCGAGGTATTCTATCCATTGCGCTTTATCGTAGAACCAGGGGAAGTTCTCGGGAGTATAAGGATATTCGTACACACCGCGTCCGGGAAGGTAAGCCGTCTTCTGCAACCCGAGGCAGGCACCGCGCAGTACCATTTCGGGAGCATCTTTCAAGTCGGCGGGGAAGCTGATGTTCTTCTCGTCGGTGATGTGGTCGATGAGTTCCCGGCAACCATAGATAACCCCGCTCCCATCGCGTCCGGCAACGGTAGTGAGTTTGCCTTGCGTGGTGATGTGGAAACCTTCTTTTTGCAGGGTGGTATCATTGACTTCGGTGAGATACACCGTTTGTTGATCTTGTGATATGCCGGAAACATCACCGCTGGACACAACGACCGGATAACCGGACTTCTCGAGCGTAGTTTGTAACTGTCCGGCAGCGAACAGCACCCTTTTCGATGCGTCCGGCGGAGTAATAATAGTCACTGTTTGTTTGCCGCATGCAGTAATTAGTAACGCGCATGCAGCAATCAGGCAGATTTTAAGTTTATTCATCATGAGAGGTTTTGTGAATTCTATACAACGAGGACGGAAAATGGGGTTCTTTGTACTCATTTTATACGCTGATGATGTCTTTGGTTATATTTTAGAATGAAAATGATATTTTCTTCCTGAAATCATCTATCTTTGTTAGAGAATTACTATAAGACGGTTAATTATGGATATGGTGCGTAAACTTCCGGTAGGCATACAATCGTTTGAGAAGCTTCGTACAGAAGGTTATTTGTATGTGGACAAAACGGAGCTGGTTTATCGACTGGCTTCTAATTCGAACCCCTATTTTCTGAGTCGCCCCAGGCGATTTGGGAAGAGTATGCTGATTTCTACTTTCGAAGCTTATTTTCAAGGACGGAAGGATTTATTCGAAGGACTTGCCATTGAGAAGTGGGAAACAGAGTGGACACAATATCCTGTGTTGCATCTGGACTTGAATGCCGAAAAATACGAAAGCATCGAACGGCTGAATATCATTCTGAATAACAGCCTTTTGCAATGGGAAGCCGTATATGGTAAACATGAAGGCGAAGATTCACTTTCAACTCGTTTTGCCGGTGTTATCCGCCGTGCCTACGAACAAACAGGTCGCGGCGTAGTAGTACTCATTGACGAATACGACAAGCCGATGCTTCAAACCATGCTAAACGAACCCTTACTTGATGAATACCGCCGCACGCTGAAAGCATTCTACGGAGTACTCAAAAGCGCCGACCGCTACCTGCGTTTCGTATTTATCACCGGCGTAACCAAGTTTGCTCAGGTAAGTGTGTTCAGTGACCTGAACCAGTTGAACGATATCAGTATGAAACCCCCTTATGCCGAGGTATGTGGCATCACAAAAGAAGAACTTATCAAAACATTTACCCCCGAAATAGAGAGACTGGGTGAAGCCAACCGCCTGACTTTCGAAGAAACAATAACCAAACTAGCAGTAACGTATGACGGTTATCATTTCTGCGAAGGTACCAATGGACTGTTCAATCCGTTCAGTGTACTCAATGTATTCGACGGCTGCAAGTTTGATAACTATTGGTTCCAAACCGGTACACCCACCTATTTGGTCGAGTTACTTAAGATTAGTGATTACGACCTGCGCATACTCCTCGATGGCGTCCAACTGCGTTCTTCCGGTTTTGCCGAATACCGTGCAGAACCGAAGAATCCTATTCCGATGATTTACCAGAGCGGCTATCTCACCATCAAAGACTACGACAGAGAGTTCGAACTCTACACGCTCGCCTTCCCCAATAACGAGGTACGCAATGGCTTCCTCGATTTCCTGGTTCCGTATTACACCCCTGTAAGCACAGACGAAACCGGTTTCCACATCACCCGCTTTGTGCAGGAGCTCCGTGCAGGCGAAACCGATGCTTTCATGGAACGTATCAAAGCTTTCTTCGCTGATTTTCCTTACGAACTGAATGATAAGACAGAACGTCATTACCAGGTGGTGCTCTACCTGATATTCAAACTCATGGGACAGTTTACCGAAGCCGAGGTACGTAGCGCCAAAGGTCGTGCAGATGCGGTAGTAAAGACAAAGGACTATATTTATGTTTTCGAGTTCAAGCTCAATGGAAGCGCCGAGGAAGCTTTACAGCAGATTGACGAAAAAGGATATCTGCTGCCATTTGCCAAAGACGAACGTACCTTGGTAAAAGTCGGAGTAGACTTCAGCCGGGAAGAGCGGAATGTGAATCATTATTTGGCTGTGGAGGTATAACGGAATATGGTCAACCTCCTTTCATCTTAACGCAAGAAGCGGCAATCTCTTTGAATAGAGGTTGCCGCTTCTTCTATATCACAATACCGTTTAGAACTTGGAAGGATCGATTTCGGCATACTTGATACGCTGGCGACGCCAGGTCCAGGCGGCATGCAACTTGCCATCCTTACCCTGAATAATACACGGGTATGAGTACTGGCTGATCGGACTATCTTCCAACGTAAGCACCTTCGTCCACTTCACACCATCCTCGGATACAGCAATGCTAAGCGGCGTACGCGGGCCTTTCGGAGTACCGGGCACTGTACTGAAGTCGTTATAAATCAACACATGGCGACCGTCTTTCATCGTCACTGCATCCGTGCCGGAGTTGTTGTTCGGCAGGTCGGAGAGCGTTACCTTGCTCCATGTATCACCGTTGTCACTGCTCCATGAAGTAGCCAGGTTGCAGTTGCGCGTACGGCAAAGTACTTGCAGACGACCGTCCTTGTGACGCAAGATGCTCGGTTGGATGGCAAGGATCGGACGAAGCCCCTCCCCTTTCAATGCTTCACCGGCTTCCTGATCGCTCACGTTCTCACCACCCGGTTTGCGGTTGGCAGAAGGCAAGCTCAATTCGGCTTCGATGGGACCAACCATGCGCCAGGTCTTTCCTTTGTCGTCGGAAATCTCAAAGTGGATGCGCCAGCCATTGCTTCCTTCCGTGCTCGACGGGCAGATGATGCGTCCGTCGATGTATTCCGGTTTGTTCTTTACCGGACCGATAAAGCCTTTCGGAAGCGGTTCGCGTTTGCTCCACGTCTTACCGCCGTCTTTGGAGCGAACCAGCCAGCCTGTCCAGTCGGCTACGTTCAAACCGATCTTGTAGAAGAGCAACAAGTCGCCACCGAGCACTTGGAAGAGTACCGGATTCCAGCACGCTTTGCGGTGGTTGGGGATGGACGAATCGATTCCGGCCAGTGCAGCATTCGGGTCGTTCAATGCAAATACACCGTCGGCAGCCAGTTTAGGAGCAGTCCATTCTTTAGCGCCTTTCGGCTTGCGGCTTACCCAAATGCAGCAGTCGGGATTGCGTTCCTTGGTTCCGCCGAAGTAAGAAGCCACGAGGTCGCCGTTCTTCATTTCGACGATGGTAGAACCATGGCATTCGGGGAATGAAGTGGTTTCGTATAGGAACTCATCTTTCAGAATAGCTGCATTGCGTGTCGGGATATCGACACTATAGTGGTATTTCCCTGAGCCGATCTGTTCTACCTTACCATTGGGCAGATGCACTTCGGCAGTAGTGTTGGCGGGGATTTCGATGTCCCACTCCACGTGCATCGGCGTCTTTGTCCAACGGCTGACAATCTTTCCGTAGGCCGAAACATACGATGCGTCTATCTTACTCAGTTCCTGAATAGCGAAATCGGGCTTCATCACGATGTGCTTGAAAGCCACCTTTTCCTTATCGCTCTTGATGCCTGCCAAGTTCTCGTAGCTCCATGCCAGCAGGTCGCCAAGGATCATTACGTGGTTGGCGCTGTTCATCTCTTTATCGGCTGTATCACCATTCCAGAGTTCCCAGATGGTGGTAGCGCCTTTCTTTGCCATGTATCCCCAGGAAGGATACGTGTCGTTGGTGGCGAAGAGGTAAGCAATATCGCCGCGTCCCATAGCAGTGAGTTCGCGCATCACCCATTGCATACCGATAACGCCGCAGCTGATATGGCCGTTGTTGGTGGTGATGATGGTTTTGATGACGTTCTTCTCTACTTCACCACGCAGGTCGGCAGGAACGAGATCGAACGCGAGCGGCAGGATATTGGCCGTCACGGTATTGTTGCCGTAGAAGATGCTATCGGGATAAAGCAGGTGGCCGGGAACCTCCGATGTGCCTTTCTTCACTGTGAGGAATTCCTTGTTAAAGACGGCTTTCGTGCGCTCTGCTTCCTGTCCGTAGTAACGGGCATCGGCCTCAAAGCCTTGCATACGGGCAAACTTCTGCATCAACTCGGCGCATTTATAATAATAAGCCGTGGCAAGCAGTTTGCCGTCTGTACGACGGGCAGGGTCTTTGCTGTGAATCAGTTCGAGCGATTCGGGTGGTACGCACCAGTCACCGTACTTGTCTTTGGTCATGATACCATCGGGTGTCATGTACTCGTCTTTCATGTGAGCCAGCCACTTCTTGATGGCGTCATAGCTCTTGCGCATGGGTTGGCTGTTGCCGTACTGCGTGTAAAGCATGTCGCACACGATGGGCAAGGTCGAGGGCCAGGTCATGTTGTCCGAATAGTAGTTCCAGTAAGCCGGAGCCACATCGGGGATGCAACCGTCCTGACGCTGTGCTTCGCAGATGTCGTCCATCCATTTGGCATACAGTGTTCCGTTGTCGAAGAAGAAGCTCTCGCCCAGCGAACCGGTGGTATGGTCGCCCAACCAGGGTTGGCGTTCGTTGCGTTGCGGGCAGTCGATGGGCATGCCTTTGTAGTTACTGCGGATGCCCCAGAAGGCATTCTTCAATACTGTATTGAATACAGCGTCGGAAGTGCTGAATGTGCCTACACGTTCCATTTCATCTTCCACCACCTCGGCAGTGAAGTCTGTTACTTGCGGGTTGGTATATCCTTTGATCTCTACATAACGGAAACCGTGGTAAACGAAGCGGGGCGCCCAGGTGGCATCTTTCGCTTCCTTGCCGTTCACGATGTAATGATCGGTGCAACGGGCATCGCGCAGGTTACGCATATACAAGCCACCGTCGGGCAATAAGTCTTCGGCAAAGCGCAGGCGGATGGTATCTCCGGCAGCACCCTTGATGCGGAAGCGTACCCAACCGGCCATATTCTGCCCCATGTCCATAATATACACGCTTCCCACCTTCTTGATGCTGAGGGGTTTTACCGTGTCCATCACTTTCATATTCGGTGTCATCTGTGCGCGGAGCGCTCCGTCGGGGATACCTACCCGTTCGGGTACCTGCCACTTGGAATCGTCGTAACCTACTTCCGACCAGGCGCCGAGCTCCTTGCGGGCATCGTAGTCTTCGCCGTCGTACTCGTTATTGCTGCGGATGGGTCCTTCGGTGGTGAGTTTCCACGAAAGGTCCGAAGCAATGGTTTCCTGCGATCCGTCGGTGTACTCGATAATGAGGTTCAGCCGAAGTTTTGGATAACCGAAGTTGGGTCTCTTGTATGGTTTGTAATCCTGGCGCATGGTGTAGAATCGTCCGTTGCCGAGCGTGACGCCGATGGCGTTTTGCTTGGCGAGCTGGCCAGTAACGTCGAATGAATTGTAGTACACCGTTTTGCGGTAGTCTGTCGGGGCAGGTGCCAGTACCTGGTCGCCAATCTTCTGACCATTGATGTAGAGTTCGTAGAGCCCCATACCGGAGATGTGTACAGTGGCACGTTTCACGGCTTTGTTTGTACTGAACTCTTTGCGGAGGTAACGGGCAGCCAGGCGGCTCCATTGGGTATCGCTATCGCCGGGAGCCGGACGTTCGAGACCGATCCACATACCTTTCCAATTGGATTCGACAAAGATTCCTGTACCAAAGGTGGCGGGTTCGCTCCAATTGGCTTCGCCTTTGTTGGTGTATACTTTTACTTTCCAAAAGGCGCGGGTGTTGCTTTTCAACGTTTTGCCTTGGTAAGTTATCCATTGCGAAGCATCCGAATTGACTTTACCCGAATCCCAGAGATCGCCTTCGTTCTGTGCCAGCTTCTCGGGCGACGTGGCAACGAGAAGCTGATAGGCAGTTTGCATCACGCTTTGCTGGTCGCTCTCGATGCGCCAGCTGAAACGAGGTTGGCGGGCGTCGATCCCTAACGGGTTGACTAACTGCTCGGTTCGCAGGTAAGTGGTATTCACAGCGGCTTGCAGACTTCCGCAAAGAAGCAGGCAGGCCAGCAGGAACATCCATTGTTGTTTGATTATTTGTTCCATGTTTTAATAAAGTTTTTTTCACCACAGAGTCACACAGAGTTTCACAGAGTTTTTAGAGTAAAGTTCTCTATCTGTGATAAATAAAAATATAGAAAACTCTGTGAGACTCTGTGTGACTCTGTGGTGAACTAAAAGATTATTTGTTCCATTTTTGCTGAGCATCAGGAAGTTCCTTCCACTCCTTCTTCACATAGTCTTTCGCTGTATCTACCGCGATCAGCACATGATCGTTGCCACTGTTGTAACCGCAGTCGGGCTGGAAAGTCTGGACTTTACTGTCGAACTCACCAAGGTATTCCAACTTGCCGCTCTTGGCAGCGAACCACCATACGTTCTTCTTCGCTCCGCTTACTTTGCTGAGGTCGATCTGCATCGGCCGACCGGTATAGTTGTACACCATCAGGTAATCGTTGCCACGCGTAGCTATGGCACGGTCGTAACGTTCGCCATTGGTTCCGACAATCACACTTTGGTCGGGTATGCGTTCGAAGAACGGTAAGGTAAGCATCAGGTTCTTCAGGTGAATCATCTGGTTGTAGCCCGGATCGTTGAGTGCGTCCCACCAAGGTTTCTTCGCGCCAAAAGCAGCGCCAACACCCGGACGGATAAACTGCATGATTGAGTTATGACCGTACGAATGACCGAACGCTCCGGCAAATACTGCCCAGTAAGCATACCGGCGTACGTCGTAGTCCATCCAACGTACTTCGTTCTCATCGTGCAAACCTTGAGGGATGTCTTCGTAGATGGGTTCACCGTCAATCACCGGTTTCATCGGCTTCATGGCCATGCTACGTTCTACGAAACGCCAGTTGTCTTCTTCGGTATTCTCTTCGATGGGGTAATCACCGTCGCCCTTACGTTGTCCATAACGGCGATGTCCGCTTTGGAACATGTTGAAATCCAGCCACGGAGCGCTGTTGAACCACGTTGCCGAGGTAGTACGTCCACGCGGATGGAACGTCATCAGGTGATTCTTGTCGATGGCGCGGATACTGGTTGCCAATGCTTCCCAGACGTCTGTCTTTACATCGCCCCGGATATCGCCGCCGATGAACCAAATGATGTTGGGTTCGTTTTTGTAACGCTCGGCCAGGAACTTACCATATGCTTTGGCTTGCTCTGCGTTCATCTCGCCACGGTCAACCGGGCTTCCCCAAACGCATACCATACCTACGTACTGCCCCTTGGCAGCAGCTGTACGGATGATGTAGTCCATGTGGTCCCAATACCCATACACGCCCTTACGGTTGATGTCTTTGAAGTTGAATCCGTCGGGCATGGACGACTGGCCGTAGAAGTTCATCGAAGGTACGTTGTTCAGTGTTTGTACCTGGATAACGTTGTACCCGCGACGTTTGCATTGTTCGAGGTAGTACTCGCATTCGTCGCGATCGAGACGTTCGGGCATCAGCCAACCGGT
Organism: Bacteroides sp.; assembly: GCA_031554665.1. Classification (GTDB taxonomy): domain Bacteria; phylum Bacteroidota; class Bacteroidia; order Bacteroidales; family Bacteroidaceae; genus Bacteroides. The sequence goes on from JAVBVA010000010.1 coordinate 14,210, forward strand.
TTCGCCCAACCAGAAGAAAGGGGCGCCGTTTTCGTGTTTCAGGTAACGTCCCTCCTCCGAAACAACGAGTTTGCCGTTATTCCACGGGATGTACGTTTTCACTTTTTTGTCCTGCGCTGTCGCAGATCCTGCCCAAAGGAAGAGCAGCAGTAAGGGTAAAAATCGTTTCATAATTCTTTTAAGGACTAATCCTATTATTTAAATTTGTAAATGTAATCGTTCAAAATTCGATAGAGACAATCAGATTTGTACGCAGGAAAGGATAGGCGATGTGTTGAGGTGCTATTGGTTTCAACACTTTGTTAGGTCGTTTGAAACAGGTCGGAAGATTCCTCTTATTGTCCGAATTGGTTCTTGTTCAGTTTCTCGTACTCAATGGCTGCAAGAATGAACGATCCCACCGACTTCGGATCGTTCTCAATCACCGGTTCGCTGATGTAGTATTCGAACGAGCCATCACGGCGGTTCTCTCCCCCACCCAGCCCGGCTACGGCGCAACAGTTGATGATGCTATAGGTTTCATCTTCCTGGTAGATGATAAATTCTTCCACCATTCCGTCGAATGCTTTCCTGGCAGCAGTCTTGTAGTCTGCGCTAATATAACCATTGTTAATAGATTTGCATAGGAAATATGTAAACAATCCGCTGGCAGATGATTCCAGATAGTTGCCCTCGCGGTTGCCTTGGTCGGTCACCTGATACCACACTCCACTTTGTGGGTCCTGATACTTCACAAGGGCGGCAGCCAGATTGTTGACAAGCGTCAGTACACTGTCGCGGCCGGCTGTTTCCCGGGGGATGTAATCCAGCACATCGACTATAGCGGCGGCGTACCAACCGATGCTGCGGCTCCAAAAGTTGGCCGAGCATCCGGTTTCTTTATTGGCCCATGACTGTTGCTTGCTTTCGTCCCATCCATGATAGTAAAGTCCTGTGGCGGGATCGTACGTTTTGCGGGCGATGAGTAGGATCTGGTGAACAGTCTCGTCGAACAGTTCCGGTTCGTTGAACTCCTTACCGTACTGCGCAAGGAAAGGTGATGCCATGAATATACCGTCGAGCCACATCTGGTGTGGGTACCGTAGTTTGTGCCAGAAACCACCCTCGGACGTACGCGGTTGCTCGGTCATCTGCTTGCGCAGGGTGTCCATAGCTATCTTGTACCGGGGGTCGCGCGTCTGATTGTAGAAGTCGAACAAAATTTTACCGGCATTGATATTGTCTATATTGAAAGAGGTGTATTTCATTGTCTTGATGCGTCCTTCGGCATCGATCAAACTGTCGGCATAGATCTTGGCATAGTTGTAATAGGCCGTATCTCCGGTATGTTTCCACTCTTCGAGCATGGCCTTCACAACCAGTCCGTGGGTGTATCCCCAGCGGGGCGACTTAGCCTTTTCAATCATCCACGGCTCGGGGAACCGTTTCATTTCCGACCGGGCTATACGTATGCTCCACGGTTCTTCGACCGGTTTCACCGGCTGTTGGCATGCTGTCGTCAGTCCGCCGGTGATGAGTAAGAGCGCTATCCATTTTTTCATCATACTACTTTCCTGTTAAGATGTATTCTTCGCCCGCTTTCGTCGGCAAGTCGTACAGATATGTGGAAGGCAATTCTACCTGGTTCAATTTTGCTTGCTCATTAATAAGCGGTTTCGGTACAACAGGAACAGTATACAATACATTCGGGTTCATGCCTTTCGCCGTTTTCAGTCCCTTACCCGACAAACGGTTTTCTGAACGCAAGCGCAGGTTGCCTCCGTCACGCGATTTCACAGCCAGACGTTTTACCTTTCCATCGGCCCAGGTCAGATCGAGTTCGAAACCACCCCGGGCAATGATACCTTTGATCTCTCCGTTCTTCCACAGCGTAGGCAACGCGGGCAACAGATATACAAAACCGTCATGGCTCTGCATCAGCATTTCCACGATTCCGGCAGCACAGCCAAAGTTTCCGTCGATCTGGAAAGGCGGATGGGCATCGAACAGGTTCGGATAGGTCCCACCCTTCTTCTTCTCGTTACGCACCAGCGTCAACTGTTCGGTAATGAGTTTGTAAGCATGGTCGCCATCTAACAGACGAGCCCACAGGCAGACTTTCCACCCCATACTCCAACCCGTAGAAGGATCGCCCCGGTGAATGAGCGATGTACGTGCTGCATCGAATAACTCCGGCGTGCGGTAAGGCGATATCTGGTTGCTGGGGAACAGGCCGTACAAGTGCGACACATGACGGTGAACATCTGCAGGATCGTCCCAGTCGAACATCCATTCCTGAAGTTGTCCCCAACGGCCTACCTGCATCGGCGCCATCTCTTTGAGACGGGTTTCGAGACGATCGGCGAATTCTTTATCGGTATTCAGTAAGCGGGCAGTAGTAATGATCTGGTTCCAAAGGTCGAATATCAATTGATTGTCCATCGTACACCCTCCGGCTGTGGTCGATTTGCCATCGCTTCCCGAATGTACATTCTCGGGCGAGTTACTGGGGCATACCACCAGCCAGTTGTGCACAGGTTCTTTCACCATTGTTTCATCGAAGAAGCGTCCGGCTTCCTTCATGATAGGATACGCCGAACGAAGGAATTCCACATCGCCTGTGTACAGGTAACGCTCCCACAAATGACGGCACAACCAGGCACCACCTGTAGGCCACATACCTGAAGGAGCCTTATCGAGCGCACCCGTGATGCGCCAGATGTCGGTGTTGTGATGCAATACCCAACCATCGGCACCGTACATGATGCGGGCGGTTTCGCGTCCCGATTCGCTTACCTCTTTCGTCAGGCGGAGGAGTGGTTCGTGCAACTCACTGAGATTAGTCACCTCAGCAGGCCAGTAGTTCATCTCCACGTTGATGTTGCACGTATATTTACTATCCCATGAAGGGAAGAGTTTATCGTTCCAAATACCTTGCAAGTTGGCAGGCTGCCCTCCGGGTTGTGAAGAACAAATCAGCAGATACCGTCCAAACTGAAAATAAGTAGCCACCAGATGCGCATCGTTCGTCTCCTTGAAGCGCTCCACACGCAGATCGGTCGGGAGTTGCTGAACGGTATTATTGCCCAGATTCAACGACACCCGGTTCATGTATTGGCGGAAGAAATCGGTGTGCGACTTCTTGGCTTCGCTCCACGAATGTTTCAACGCATTGTTCAGATAACTTTGTGCACGCTCCGGTGCATTGCCTGTGATATCTTTATAATTGTTGAAGTTGGTGCCGATGGATACGTATAAAATCGCTTCGTCGGCATTCTCTACGCTGACAACGCCGTCAGAGAAAGAGGTCTTGCCCCCAACAGCTTTCGCCATCAAACGGCCCTGGAATTCTACTTTACCCTTCAGACCTTCGTGAAGAGACGAAACACCTGTCAACGATATGGTGTTATTGCCTTCCGAAGCAATTATCACATCCTGATGCGGACTGGTGAGTACGGCAGTACAAGTAATCTTACCCGGACGGTCGGCCGTCAGGCGAACCATCACAACCTGGTCTGTAAATGAGGTAATTATCTCCCGGCGATAGTTCACACCATCGACCTTGTAGGTCACCATCGCACGGGCGGAGTCGAGACTCAGCTCACGGTAGTAATCGGTATAGCGTGTATGTCCGGGGAATGAAATACGCAAATCGCCAAAACTCTGGTAAGGCATACCTGAATTGGTCTTCGCCATAACTTTCTCGGTGGCAAGGGTTTGTGCTTCGAGGTACTTACCTGCAAACACCAGTTCGCGTACTTTCGGGATATACTCCAACGCATTGGGATTGGCGTTGTTATTGGGCTGACCTGCCCAGATGGTTTCTTCGTTGAGTTGCAGTTGTTCCATGCCGGGATTACCGAAAACCATGGCACCCAGTCGCCCGTTACCCAACGGGAGAGCTTCTGTCCAAACCTGCGCGGGGCGGTCATACCACAGTTTGTATTCCTGGGCATGAACAGCCAACATGCCTGCTACACAGAAGCAGACGGTTAGAATGTTTTTTCTCATACTGGCAAATTGATTGTCTTACTTATTAAGAGAGACGGGAAAGATTAGTTTTTGTACTGCTTATTGAAAGTTATTTCACCACAGAGATTAGAAAGGAAAGCCCACAGCAAAATGGAAAGCAAAGTCACGGCTAAAGTCCGGATGCAGGAAAGGGTAGTGCTCCCGTTGGGTAGTATAGGCCGGATTCACTGCTTTCATACCGCCATCAAAGCGAATGATAAAGAAATCAAGATCCATCCGGAGCCCTAACCCGTAAGCCACTGCAATCTGCTTGTAGAACTTATTGAACTCGAACTTCCCACCCGGCTGGTTCTCGTAATCGCGTACGGTCCAGATGTTGCCCGCATCGACAAATACGGCCCCCAAGAACTTCCAGAACAACTTCGTACGGTACTCGATGCTGGCGTCTAACTTGATATCGCCCGACTGGTTCAGCAGGTTCCCGTCACTTTTAAACGATCCGGGGCCGAGATTGCGAACCGTCCATCCGCGTACACTGTTGGCTCCTCCCGAGAAATACCGTTTCTCGAAAGGAATTACCTTGGCATTACCATACGGTATAGCCACCCCGAAACCGGCATGAAAGGCTACCGAGTTACGATAGTCGATCACCACGTTGCGGGCATAGTCGAATTCTCCTTTGATGTACTGCGCGAAGGGAATGCCGAGAATAGCATACTCATTATCTTTGTTCTGATGTACATTCAATGCACTCGACAGGAGATAGAGCAGGTTCCCGGCCGATTCGATATTGGCACGTATCGAGTACGAATCGTTGACCGGAGTGTTATTGACCAACGCAGTTCCGGCACTGTTGTAGTTGTAACTGTAGCCTGTACGAACGATGAGCTGGTTCTTGTAGTTATATTCCAGGATATATTTCTGACCGTTCTCCTCGTAATTCTTCACAAACTCCGAAGAGATCCACGGAAGATACAGGTAACTGATATCGAGCAGATCATACCGGTGCTGTGCCCGTTGCCGCTGGGTCCACTTATAGCTCCAGGATGCCGAAGCAATGGTACGAGAGAATTCGGGACGCAACTGATACGTATATTGGAGTCCGAGTTCTGTATTGGCACGCATCTTCTGCCGGAAATCAGACGACAGGAAGGGAAACAGAAAGCTGGGGAAGTTGATACTTGTTTCTGCTGCGTACTCCGTATAATTGTTACTGAGGTAATTCCCTTTCAACCCGGTGATGGCCTCGTAGGCTCCCCTGACTTTAAACATAAATATCTCCGACCCTTTGAATAGGTTGCGATGCTGGTACGTAACCGAAGCAGCTGCCCCCAAATCACCGGCCGAATTGGTACCCTCCACTTCGAACGACATGGACTTAGGCTTGTTCTTCGTCAGCAACACATAGCAGTTGAGTTTCGCACTGTCGTTTTCCTGTGTTTCCGTAAACCGGATATTGGCATACTTCAAAGCCGACAAACGTCCGAAATTACTGTACGTACGCTCCACATCGCGTACATTGTATGTACTTCCGGGTAGTACCCTCAGGTTGTTGACCAACACTTTTGGCCGCAGGTACAGCTTGTCTTTATAGAAAATGGGATAGCCGTTGTAATGCAACGAGTCGTTGATGTTGATCCCCCCGATAGTAGCCGATGACTGGAATACATCATAGTCGGTCACAAAACTGACATCATTAATCTTATACTGATAATGATCTTTCGGAACTGTATCTGTCCGGCTCTCCCGGTAGGGTTCGATGTGTAGCGTCAGATCTACGCGTCGGGTACCACTAACCGTATCAGCTACATAATCAATATAATCTTTGTTGAATTTATAATACCCATTCCGAAGCAAATAGTTCGTAATGCGCTGCCGTTCATTGTCGAGCACATTCACATCGAACAACATATTCTTTTTCAGCAGGGTATTAGCCGAATCGTTCCGGAGATACCCGGCAATGGCTTTGTCGTCTATATCGTAATCGATGGAGTTCACCCGGTAAGGCTGGCCGGTGACTACATTGTAATAAAGTTTCAGCTTTTTCTTCTTCGTCTTGGTAGTGAGACTCACTGTGGCCTCCATGTACCCCATGTTGTGTACTGCTTTCGTAATCTCCTCCTGTGAACGTACAGCATCCTGCGCATTGTATATCTCGGGCGCATCACCGATGCGGCGAAGCATTCTGTTCCAGCGCGTGGAGTCGCGTCCGGAAAGATTGTATACATACAGTTGGGTCTTTATCAGGCTGAACCATTTGGAGTTGGGATTCTGGCGGAGAAACATCCGGAGGTTAGAAGGTTTAACTTGCTTGTTGTCCGAGTGAATTTTCACATCATCCAACAAATAGGCGCCATCGGGCACGTACTTCGTTGAAGAACACGAAGCAAGAAGTAGTGCAACAATAAAATATAGCGTATAACGAAAGCCTCTACTCATACGGTGTGACATAAGATTACATCAATCAGCGAACAAATATAGCTCATATTTTTTGTAAACTAAGCGGTTAATTGCGAATATCTTTATAGTTTTGTCGCAAATAACAAACATTATGACGTTGCTGAGCAAAAATAAAATAAAGTACATCCGGTCGCTGGATCAGAAAAAGATACGGAAAGAAGAGAGAGTTTTCTTAGCCGAAGGTCCCAAACTGGTGGGCGATTTGCTGGGACACTTCCCTTGCCGGCTACTGGTATCTACTCCCGGTTATCAGCCCCCAGGCCTCCTCTCCTCCCAGGTAACGGAAATCATCGAAGCAACCGAAGATGAGCTATCCCGCGCCAGTTTACTGAAGACCCCACAACAAGTACTGGCGGTATTCGAACAGCCGGAATATGCTTTGGATAACACTGTCTTCAGTCGCTCACTCTGTCTGGCACTGGACGACATACAAGATCCGGGGAATCTGGGAACCATCATCCGCTTAGCCGATTGGTTTGGCATCGAACACCTGTTTTGCTCCCTGAATACGGTAGATGTGTACAATCCCAAAACTATTCAGGCTACCATGGGAGGCATAGCCCGGGTGAAAGTACACTATACCTCCCTACCCGGTTTGCTTCGTTCGTTGGATAATGAAATTCCCGTATATGGTACATTCCTCGATGGAGGGAATATGTACGAACAACCCCTGACCTCACACGGCTTGATCGTCATGGGCAATGAAGGAAATGGAATTGGGAAAGAAGTCGAGTCACTGATCAACCGGAAACTATACATACCCAACTATCCGATGGAGCGCGAAACCTCCGAGTCGCTGAATGTAGCCATCGCTACAGCAGTTGTCTGTGCCGAGTTCCGGCGACAGGCTGCATGGAAGTAAAATCAAAAGGAAAAAGCAAATAAGCCGATAAATGTAGTTCGACCAGATTGCCCGAGAAAGAACGGGGAACTTCATACAAAATCCCATCACCTTCACGAAAAAGATGATGGGACACTATAGAAGTTACTTCAACTGTATCTGATATTAAAACGATGACTCCGGGCAACCATTCTACCGACTCAATCTCTTCCGTCAACGGGAAAAGGCGGATAGCATAGCCCGCTTCCAACTCTACCACATATTGTTTCAGGAATCCGTTTTCCGGCAGATACACGTAATGTGAGGCAAAACGTCTCATTTCTGTATCTGTATACTGGATTCTTTTTCTATCTGCTTCCGTCGTACATTCTGTATGGGCTGTGAAGGTGATTGTACGGCATTCTGCGGTGGACGTGAAACCTGTATGGGTGGCTGGGTAGACGGCGTCGGCTTAGCAGACTGCGTTGGCTGGGAAGACTGGGTAGATCTTTTGGCCGGCCGGTTGCCAGTACGCGGACGATTCATCTCATCCGGACGCAAACGTTGCTGTTCTTGCGGCTGCACCTGCGTAGTTGTATCTGTATCTATCTTCCTGACAGAATCCAAACGAATCGAATCCTTACGCAAAGAGTCGGTTTTGAGCGAATCGGTTGCCAACGAATCCATAACAACAGCTTTCTGATGATAGCGGGTCAACGATATGTGATCGGTAAGTAACGGTACAAGTTTCTTTCCACCCGGATAATAAATAAACCCTCTTACTTCCTTTATTTCGCCTAATGTATCCGATTCCAACCGGATGGTGTACAGACCCGTTTTCCGGATCTTCTTTGCCTGGCCTATTACACTGTCGTTCTTATAAACCACCTGCAATGCCATAACTGCCGAGTACAAGCTATCAGGAGTTCCTTCCGGGAAGCGATAGCGTACCTTCCAAAGTAACGTATCCCGCTCTTTGAAATTCGAATCGCTTGCAATGCTAAATGTGATCTTATTGTCTAAAGGAGTACCTGTCAGGCGGAGAATGCGTTGCTCGCTCCAAATGTCGATACTGTCGCCCGGCAGCGTGATACCGGCTTTTCTGTCGCGCCTGGCCACTAAGTTGTTCAGTGTTTCCTGTTGGCTTTTCAGACGTTTGCTCACCCGTTCGTAGACCTTCGACAGTATATCCGTGTTGCGCGTATACCACACCATCGACGAGTCGAATACAGCTTCCGTAGTGCCGTACTTCTCGAACACTGCGTCTATGTACAATGCTTTCTTGTAGTTCTCGTTGTAGGGTACATTATCGCCCATAGCTTGTGCCAGATGGTAGTCATAGAGGATATTCTCCATCTTCGACTCCGACAACACACTATCCGGGCGTTTCACCTTACAACCGGCCAGTATCAGTACTAACATACAGATACCGCACCATGGAAAACGAGAAAGCATACGCATTATTTTACTTCGTTGGGATGAGGATGATAAGACTCGTTCAGGTGCTTGCTATAAAAAAGCAGCAAGGCGATAATTCCGCAACTGATTGCCGCATCGGCAAAGTTGAATATCGGACTGAAGAAGATAAAATGTTGTCCACCCACAAACGGCATCCATTCCGGCCAGTTGGTATCTATGATCGGGAAGTAGAACATGTCGACCACCTTACCATGGAACAAGCTGGAATAGCCTCCTTCCGCCGGCATAAAACTGGCTATCTGATAACTTGTACTCTCATTAAAGATCACTCCGTAGAATACACTGTCGACTATGTTGCCCAATGCGCCGGTAAGGATCAGGGAGATACATATAATGTACCCCATCTTGAATCCCCGCTTGATGATTCTCACCAAATACCAGGTCAGGAAACATACAGCAATGATCCGGAAGCTGGTAAGGAACATCTTACCAAATATTTCCATACCGAATGCCATCCCATTGTTTTCTGTAAAGTATATTTGGAACCAGTCTGCCACATGAATGCTTTCATGCCAGTACATGTTTGTCTTTACCAGGACTTTGATTACCTGATCTACAATGAGCACCGAGAAGATAACGAGCAGGGCTACGCGCCCCTTCGTGAAAAATTGTTTCATTTATTTCTTTCCGTTGTTTTTAGCCTCAATGCTCAATGTGGCATGAGGAACAGCACGCAAACGTTCGGGTGGAATCAGTTTGCCGGTTTCCCGGCAGATGCCGTACGTTTTGTTTTCAATACGTACAAGCGCACCCTGCAAGCCCTGGATGAATTTTAACTGACGTTGCGCCAACCGTGTCGTTTCTTCTTTTGACAAGGTATTGGCTCCTTCTTCCAGCACTTTATATGTGGGCGATGTGTCATCGGTATCGTTGCCGTCCAACCCCATCAGACTCATCTTCAACTGATCATAGTCACGTTGTGCTAACTCTAATTTATCTTTAATAATGGCGCGGAATTCTTCGAGTTCAGCGTCCGAGTATCTTGTTTTTTCTGCCATAATATTTTAGTTTTAAGGATAAAAAATCAATTGGCTCACTCTTTAACCACGATAACACTCAAGGAGAAATCATCGAAATTCAGTTCTGTACCATTCTCCACTACGTCGGCAAGGCTTAGTGAAGTAGCCAAAACTTGGTTACAAATATAAGTATTATATTCATTTACCGCATCATCTGTTTGTTGATTTTTAGAGATTGTTACCTTTATCTTATCGGTTATCTCAAAACCGCTTGATTTGCGGATATTCTGAATACGATTTACCAACTCACGGGCTACACCTTCCCGACGGAGTTCTTCTGTGATGGTTACTTCGAGGGCTACAGTAAGGCGGCCTTCGTTGGCTACCAACCATCCGGGAATGTCTTCGCTGAAGATTTCCACATCGGCCACTTCCAGCACAGCCGTCTCTCCCTGAAGGTCGAACGTGTACGAGCCGGTTTTCTCCAGTTGAGCAATGGCGTCTTGCGACATTTCGGCTACTGCGGCGGCTACGGCTTTCATCTGTTTTCCAAATTTCGGTCCCAGTTTCTTAAAGTCGCACTTCACTTTCTTCACCAATACTCCGGCTGCTCCATCGACGAAACGTACTTCTTTTACGTTTACCTCACTCATGATGAGCGATTTCACAGCTTCCACATGGGCACGTTGCTCTTCGTCGACCACAGGTATCATGATACATTGCAACGGCTGACGTACCTTGATGTTCACTTTGCGGCGCAAGGCCAATACCATAGAGGTAACATCCTGAGCCATTTGCATACGGGCTTCCAGCTCTTTGTCTATCATGCTTGCATCACCGACAGGGAACTTGGCCAGATGCACCGATACTACATTGTCGCGTCCGGTTACACCGATCAGGTCGGCATACAGACGGTCGGCATAGAACGGAGAGATAGGCGCCATCAGGCGGGCAACGGTTTCCAGGCAGGTGTACAACGTTTGGTAAGCCGACAGTTTGTCTTGTGTGAATTCCCCACCCCAGAAACGTTTGCGGTTCAGGCGAACGAACCAGTTGGACAGATTGTCATTCACGAAGTCCGAGATCAGACGTCCGGCTTTCGTCGGTTCGTAGTCGTTGTAGCATACATCCACTTCCTTGATCAACGTATTGAGTACGGAAAGAATCCAACGGTCGATCTCCGGACGTTCTGCCATCGGTACATCGGCTTCTTTGTATTCGAATCCGTCTACATTGGCATAGAGTGCGAAGAACGAGTATGTATTATATAAGGTTCCGAAGAATTTGCGACGCACCTCTTCGATACCTTCCACGTCGAATTTCAGGTTATCCCATGGCGATGAGTTGGTGATCATGTACCAACGCAACGGGTCTGAGCCGTATTTCTCGATCGTCTCGAACGGATCGACTGCATTGCCCAGACGTTTGGACATCTTGTTGCCGTTTTTATCGAGCACCAGTCCGTTGGAGATAACAGCTTTATACGAAATACTGTCGAACACCATGGTAGCGATGGCATGCAAGGTGAAGAACCAGCCACGTGTCTGGTCTACTCCTTCGGCGATAAAATCGGCAGGATACACTTCCTTGCTGTCCAGCATCTCCTTGTTTTCGAACGGATAGTGTATCTGTGCATACGGCATGGCGCCTGAGTCGAACCATACGTCGATCAGGTCCAGTTCGCGCTTCATCGGTTTGCCGTCTTTGGATACCAGCACGATATCGTCCACATACGGACGGTGAAGATCGATTTTATCGTAGTTTTCGGCATTGTACACTCCGGGCACAAAACCATTATCCTTGTAAGGATTCGAAGCCATGAATCCGGCAGCTACTGATTTTTCTATTTCATTGTAGAGTTCTTCTACCGATTCGATGCAGATTTCCTCGCTGTTATCGTCCGTGCGCCAGATGGGCAACGGAGTACCCCAATAACGTGAACGGCTCAGGTTCCAGTCATTAAGGTTTTCGAGCCATTTGCCGAAACGTCCTGTTCCGGTCGATTCCGGTTTCCAGTTGATGGTCTTGTTCAGCTCCATCATCCGCTCTTTGCAAGCGGTAGAGCGGATGAACCAACTGTCGAGCGGATAGTAAAGAACCGGTTTGTCGGTACGCCAACAGTGCGGATAGTTATGGGTATGCTTCTCAATTTTGAAAGCCAGATTGCTTGTTTTCAGCATGATGCACAGGGATACGTCGAGCGTTTCGTCCTGTTCGGTCAATGTAGGGTCGTAATCGTTCTTCACGAAGCGTCCTGCATATTCGCCATAGAGTTCCACGTTGACACGCTCCTGCACAAAAGCTTCGTCCAATTCGTCTATCGGATAGAATTTACCGGTCAGATCCACCATCGGGCGGAGCTCGCCTTTCTTGTTGATAAGCTGCAAAGGCGGCACACCGGCATTCTTGGCTACCAAGGCATCGTCGGCACCGAAGGTCGGAGCGATGTGTACGATACCCGTACCATCTTCGGTAGTTACGTAGTCGCCGGGGATGACACGGAATGCTCCTTCACCCGGATTCACCCAGGGGATCAGTTGTTCGTACTCCATGTTCAGCAAGTCGGCGCCTTTGTATTCGGCTACCACTTTATAAGGAATCAGCTTGTCGCCTTGCTTGTAGTCTTCCAGCGCCAGTTCGGCGGCTTTCGAATTGAAATGCGCACCCACCAAAGCTTTCGCCAATACCACTGTAATAGGTTGGCCGGTGTATGCATTGTATGTCTGCACGGCTACGTAGTCGATCTTCGGACCTACGCAGAGTGCGGTGTTCGAGGGTAGTGTCCACGGCGTAGTGGTCCATGCCATAAAGTACGGAGTTCCCCAGGCTGCCATTCCGGCTTTCGGGTTCTTCATGCGGAACTGGGCCACTACGGTGGTATCCTTCACATCGCGGTAGCATCCCGGCTGGTTCAACTCATGCGAGCTGAGCCCGGTTCCGGCTGCCGGAGAATAGGGCTGGATGGTATATCCTTTGTAAAGCAAGTCTTTCTTGTACAACTGCTTCAGCAACCACCACAGGGTTTCGATGTAGCGATTATCGTAGGTGATGTACGGGTCGTTCATATCCACCCAATACCCCATCTGATGCGTCAGGTCCTCCCACTCTTTGGTGAACTTCATTACATCCTTGCGACAGGCAGCGTTGTACTCGGCTACAGAAATTGTTTTACCGATATCTTCCTTCGTGATACCCATAGCCTTCTCCACACCCAACTCTACGGGGAGTCCGTGTGTGTCCCATCCGGCTTTACGTTTCACCTGAAAACCTTTCATGGTTTTGTAGCGGCAGAAGATATCTTTAATGGAACGCGCCATCACGTGGTGAATCCCCGGCATACCATTGGCCGAGGGAGGTCCTTCGTAGAATACAAACGACGGACAGCCTTCACGTTCTGTCATACTTTTGGCGAAAACACTGTTTTCGTCCCATTTCTTCAGCACATCTTTGTTTACCTGTGAAAGGTCGAATTGCGAATATTCAGTAAACTTCTTACCCATTTCCTATATCGATTTTTACAAATTACTATGAACCACGGAGGTGCCCTCCGATTTAAGGGTGCAAATTTACAAAAACATTTGTTTAATCGTACACGTATGAAAGAAAAACGTATTCTTTTCGTACCTTTGCGCGCCAAAAACCATAATGATAAGGTTAAAATGAACAGTTCATCTTCCAAGGCCGCCAATGGTACCATGTTCGGCATCCTGATGGCCCTTAGTCTCTCGCATCTGCTGAACGATACGCTCCAGTCGGTTATCTCAGCTATTTACCCGTTGTTAAAAGACAGCCTGTCGATCAGTTTTGCACAGATCGGACTGATCACGTTGGTGTATCAGATTGCCGCTTCTGTGTTTCAGCCTGTGGTGGGGTTCTATCTGGACAAACGTCCCAATCCGTGGTTCCTGCCCATTGGGATGATGTTCACGCTGGTAGGCCTGTTGAACCTGGCTTTCGCCACTACCCTGCATTGGGTGTTTGTGTCGGTGTTTTTGGTGGGGATCGGTTCGTCTATCCTGCACCCGGAGGCATCGAGGCTCACTTCGTTGGCTTCGGGTGGTAAACGAGGGTTGGCACAGTCTGTGTTTCAGGTGGGTGGAAATATGGGTGGTGCGATGGGGCCGTTGCTGGCCGCTTTGGTCATTGCGCCTCACGGGCAGCAGAATATTGCCTATTTCTCTATTGTGGCGGTTATTGCCATAGGTGCGATGATTCCTATCTGCTTGTGGTATAAATCCAAACTTCGATATGCCAAGATTCACCAGGCACCGGTAGATAATATCAAAAGACCGCTGCTCTCCAGAAATAAGGTGATTGCATCGCTGCTGATCCTGCTGGTGCTTATTTTCTCGAAATATGTGTATATGGCGAGCCTGACGAACTTTTACACTTTCTACCTGATCCATAAGTTCGATGTCACCATTCAGCACTCCCAGTTCTATCTCTTTGCTTTCTTGTTTGCCACGGCGCTGGGTACCCTGCTTGGCGGACCTATTGGCGACCGTGTGGGACGTAAGTATGTCATCTGGGGCTCCATATTAGGATGTGCTCCCTTCACTTTGGCCCTACCCTATGTCGATAGTTTGCTCTGGACATGTGTGTTGAGCATCTGTATCGGCCTGATCCTTTCGTCGGCTTTCTCGGCTATCCTGGTATATGCACAAGAGCTGTTGCCCATGAAGTTGGGACTGATCTCCGGACTGTTCTTCGGACTGGCGTTCGGTATTGCCGGAATCGCTTCGGCTGTGTTGGGCGATATTGCCGATGCCAAGAGTATTGAATATGTATTCCATTTGTGCTCCTTCATGCCGCTGTTGGGATTGGTTACTTATTTCCTCCCGAACACGAAGAAGCAGCAAGCCGGTTGATACAAAAAAAAGAACCATCGGCTTTGGGATGTTTCCCTACCGATGGTTCTTTCTTAAATCGTATATTCTTGGATTAGTTGCGTGGCAAAGCTTCTTTTACCACCATCTGACGACCAGCATATTCAGCGCCGTTCAGTTCGCTGATAACGCGTTGTGCTTCTTCGTCATTAGGCATTTCAACGAATGCGAATCCTTTTGATTTGCGAGTTTCGCGATCAAGAATCAGCTTCACTGAATCAACGATACCATACTCTTCCATTACTTCTCTCAAATCAGCTTCCTTAACCCGATAGCTAAGGTTTCCAATGTACATGTTCATAAAATAAAAATAAAATTGGTAATACAAAAAGCGAAACAAAGGAGGTTTGAAATTAGACTCTGATTCAACGAATGAGGAGAAAAAAAGAATTTATCGAAAAACGTTCGTTTGTTTACGGCGACAAAGGAACGTAAATAAATCCGAATAGTAACTATAAAAGGGCATTTATTTTTAAATAAACGCCCTTTTATGTTTTAAATCAGGACTTTAATAACCCATCTTGTGCAATGCCCGGCAAAGCTGATCGGCACAGGAAGTAGGTCTACGGCCACAATGAATACCTTCCAGCAGTTTGATGACCTCCTCTACGGGACGGCCTTTCACCAAGCGGGAAAGAGCCTGCAAATTACCGCTACACCCTCCCCAAAAAGCTACTTCCTTGACAATCCCCTCTTCTACTTCGATTTCGATGTGCGAACTGCAAGTGCCTTCGGTTTTATAAACAATGTCCATTACTCTTCCTCGGCAGCCGGTTTCAGGTTGGTATATACGTTCTGTACATCTTCATCATCTTCCAGTTTCTCTACCATTTTTTCGATGGTAGCACGTTGCTCGTCGTTGAGTTCTTTTTCGTCGTTCGGGATGCGGGTAAATTCGGAGCCTTTTACTTCGAAGCCATTGTCTTCGAGGTACTTCTGAATTTGTGCGAACGACTTCGGATCACCGTAGATGGTTACTTCCTCTTCATCGTCGTCATAATCTTCGTCCACCCCATAGTCAATCAGTTCGAGAATCAGTTCGTCCATATCCACGCCGTCCTTCTTAGCGATGGTGAACATGGACTTGTGGCTGAAAATGAAATCAAGGCTACCCGATGTACCCAATGAGCCGCCGAATTTATTAAGTACGCTACGCACATTGGCCACCGTGCGGGTGGTGTTGTCTGTGGCTGTTTCTACGAATACGGCGATACCGAAAGGTCCGTATCCCTCGTAATTCATTTCTTTGTAGTCCTTGGTATCCTTGCCTAATGCGTTTTTAATAGCACGGTCAACGTTGTCCTTCGGCATGTTTTCGCGTTTCGCATTGGCGATACAGGCGCGCAGTGAAGGGTTGTTTTCAGGATCGGGGCCACCTGCCTTTACGGCGATAGCGATTTGTTTACCTATTCTTGTGAATGTACGGGCCATGTTGCCCCATCTTTTCAGCTTGGTAGCTTTTCTGTATTCGAACGCTCTTCCCATTGGTTTTGTATTTTAGTTTAACTTTTTATCTTAATTTGGCTTCCAGTTTGTCTTCCAGGTTCTTCACTAATTTCGACATGATCTTGTCGATCATCTTGTCGTTCAGTGTTTGGGTTTCGTCTTGCAACAAGAAGCTCACGGCATACGATTTCTTGCCTGCTTCGAGGTTTTTACCCTCGTACACATCGAAGAGTTCAACGTCTTTCAGCAGTTTCCGTTCGGTTTCGTAGGCTATCTTCTCGATTTCGGCAAACTGTGTATTCTTGTCGATGAGCAGTGCCAGGTCGCGTTTCACGGCCGGATACTTGGATATTTCCTTGTAGCTCACTTTCACCGAACGGATGGCCTTCATCAGTTCCTTCCAGTTGAGGTCGGCGAAGTACACTTCGTTGTCGATGTCGAAGGCTTTGAGTTGCTTCTTCGTCACCACACCGAACGATGCCAGACGCTTGCCTCCCTTGGTATTCACGGAGAGTGCGGCGGCAAATACGTCGTCGGTCAGGTTGCCAACAACGAGGTTCTTCAAGTCGAGTCCCAGGCGTTTCAGGATGTTTTCCACGTAAGCTTTCAGCTCGTATACCGAACTATCTTCGTTGGCATGCGCCCAAGAGTTCGATACCCGCTTGCCGGTTACCCACAGGCCGAGGTGATAATCTTCCGAATAGGGAGCCAGTCCTTTTTCCGGGTTGCGCTTGCTTTCGTCGAAGCGGTAGCAGTTACCGAATTCGAAGAAGCGCAGGTCGGCATTCTTGCGGTTGGCGTTGTGGGCAATGCTTTCGAGTCCGCCGAACAGCAGGGTTTGACGCATAGCATTCAGGTCGTTGCTGAGCGGGTTGAGCAGCATCACCAGGTTGGCAACCGGGTAGGTTTCCAGCCCTTCGTAATAGCCTGCACGTGTCAGCGAGTTGTTTAATATTTCATTGAACCCGCAGCCTATAAGTTGCTCTGCAATAAGACCTTGTAGTTTGTTTGATTTATCTTCTTCTCCTTTGGTAGTGAGGCTCGACTTCAAGGTAGAAGGAATCTCTACGTTGTTGTATCCGTAGATGCGGAGAATGTCTTCGATCACGTCGCAGTCACGTTGTACGTCCACCCGGTACGGAGGAACGGCCAGGGTCAATCCTTCGGCTGTTTCGGCTGTGATCTTCATTTCCAGACTGGTCACGATGTTCTTGATTGTTTCTACGGGAATCACTTTGCCTATCAGGGAGTTTACCCGTTCGTAGGTCAGCTCTACGACGAAATCCTGTGCAGGAGCCGCGCATACATCCTTGATATCGCTGGAGATGGTACCGCCGGCCAATTCCTTCATCAACAGGGCAGCCAGTTTCAGGCAGTACACGGTGATGTTGGGGTCGATACCACGTTCGAAACGGAACGAAGCATCGGTATTGAGTCCGTGGCGACGAGCCGTTTTGCGTACCCAGGTAGGATGGAAGTAAGCGCTTTCGATGAACACATCGGTGGTGGTTTCGGTAGAGCCCGAATCCAATCCGCCGAACACACCGGCGATGCACATGGCATTCTCACGGTTGCATATCATCAGGTCGCGGTCGCTCAGTTTGCGCTCCACCTCGTCGAGGGTGACGAACGGTGTACCTTCGGGCATGGTTTTTACAATCACTTCGCCCCCTTTGATGGCGGCTGCATCGAAGCAGTGAAGCGGTTGCCCGAAGGCGTGTACGATGTAGTTCGTTACGTCGACCACGTTATTGATGGGACGCACGCCGATCAGGCGAAGCTTGTTTTGCAACCATTCGGGGCTTTCGGCCACCTTCACACCCTTGAGCGTTACACCGACATAGCGTGGACATGCTTCTGCGTTTTCCACCGTCACGGGGATGTCCAGATCATGATTCTCCACAGCGAAAGCATCCACCGACGGACGTTTCAGCGTAGCCTTCCTACCGTTTTGTACGAGGTATGCATACAAGTCGCGTGCCACGCCGTAGTGCGAGCAGGCATCGGCCCGGTTGGGTGTAATGTCTACTTCGAGCACATATTCGCTCCGGATGTTATAATATTCCTTGGCGGGAGTTCCCGGAACCGCATCGGCAGGCAGTACGATAATGCCTTCGTGCGAGGTGCCGATACCTATTTCGTCTTCGGCACAGATCATGCCGATAGATTCTACGCCCCGGATCTTCGACTTTTTGATGGTAAAACTTTCGTCGCCGCTATACAGGATGGTGCCCAAGGTGGCTACCACTACTTTCTGTCCGGCCGCTACATTGGCCGCTCCGCATACGATTTGCGACGGTTCGCCACTTCCCAGATTCACGGTAGTTACGTGCAGATGGTCTGAATTGGGATGTGCTTCGCAGGTCAGTACCTCGCCGATAACGAGTCCTTCGAGCCCGCCTTTGATGGTTTGTACCTCTTCCACCCCACCTGTTTCCAGGCCGATGGAAGTCAGCGCGTCGGCCACTTCATCGGGGGTCAAATCGAAGTCGACATACTCTTTCAGCCAGTTATAAGAGATATTCATATCATGTATTTTATATTGTTTCTTGAAAAAAGACCCGCAAAGTTAAGAAGAAATTTTGAATATAAGAATTAAGAAATGAGAAATGAGTGCCTTTCGGAAAGAATAGCACCCTGAAGAAGCGAGGAGAATGGGTTTATCCAACGAAGTGAAACGGTTTGTCTTCGCTGGATAAATGGTTTATAAAGCGAGGATAATCCTTTGATGAAGCGAAGATAAACGGTTTATAGAGCGAGGATAAATGGATTATCCAGCGAAGAAGAACCGTTTGTTAAGTGAGGATAAACCATTAGAGAAGTGAAGATAAAATGCTCCAAAACTTCATTTTGTTAAAATAAACAACTTCTTCAAAGTAAAATAAACAATGGGAGAATTGTTGTTTTTTCACTTCAGTATAGGGTGATCGATTGTTGGAATTTCAAGGAGTAACCGCCACGAACCGCCAAACCGCCATATGGCGGTTAATCATGTATCACTTATATGTAGTTAATTGTAATAGAGATGATTAAATGATTATTAATCAAAAAAACACCTTAGGCAGAAATTGAACTTAGAAACTAAAAAATGGAACTCTTTTGCGATGGTATTTGGGGGAATGTTGCTAAGAAGTTAGGTTCAAGTTGTTTAGATTTTGCACCTTTCGTAAGGCGTACGTTCCATTGCTATTTATGCGAATCAGCAGTTGAATTTATAGCCCAGCGGGCTATTGTGTTCGTAGCCGTGGGTGTAAGCCCACGGTACTTGCGTACCCCAATTACGCGCCACGTAGTGGTGCCGTGTATCTCGCTTAGAATATCTGACAGCACCACTACGTGGCGCATGGATAGGATGTATCGGCCCCCGTGGGCTTACACCCACGGCTACGAACACATTGGCCCGCTGGGCCAAGGACTTACACATAATGTCAACTGCTGATTCGCATTATTAATGATTTTCTGCTTACTTGCTATGTTAGATAATTAATACATACAACAAGTCTGTTCTCAGTTAGAATTAAAGAAGTTCTTAGTTACATTATCTCCTCATTGAGAAATACCTCTAAAAAACGTTTTTCAGGAGCTCATTTCACTCTATAAGCCCCTATTAATAGGGGCTTATAGAGACCAAAACCTCCACATGATCGTTTGTCGAAGCGCCATATGGCGGTTTGGCGGTTCGTGGCGGTTAGTATCCTCTTCTTTCGCTTTAGTACATTCCATTAATAGGTAAACCGAATTTACATAATGGCTTTTTGCTTCATAGTTTCACATCTCAAAACCTACGAGCGCGAAACCTGAAACCCTTTGTCGGACAATGTCATCTCCACAAACCGGGCACGCGGATTGGGCGGATTCTCATTCAGAATCCGGCGGATAGCAAGTGCAGCCTGTGCATCCTTGGCCACCATGTACAGGTATCCCCCACCACCGGCTCCGGGCAACTTATAGCCCAGCGTATGCTCTTTGATCCGGTCGATGATAGCTTCCACGGCGGGCGGATTGGTACCGCTGTCGAGCGCTTTGTTCTGCGCCCATGTTTTACCGATGAGACGGCCATACTCCTGAAAGTCGCCCCGGCGGATGGTTTCGTTCATCTCCAAGGCATGGTTCTTCATCTCGGCCAGCAGTTGCAGGTGGGTAGACGAGTTAAGGAACATCGCCCCCACGATCTCGCCCAGGATATCCTTGGCGGTACGGGTGATGCCGGTATAGTACAACAGGTGGCACGCTTTATAGTCGGGATGGGTAAACAGATGATCGGGCAACCAACGTACCTGCGGGTCCTGATCGAATCCGGAGGTGGTTTGTAGCAGTTTGACGCCCTGCAACACCCCTCCGTACTGGTCTTGCCAACCGCCGCCGGTGGTGAGCAACTGCTCGAGCAGCAAGGTACGGCGACAGATCTCGTTCTTATCCCACGCCAGCCCACAGAAATCGTTCAACGCCCCCAACACGGTCGATGCCAGGATGGAGCTGGTTCCCAATCCCGAGCCTGCGGGGATAGCGGCCAGCAAGGTGACTTCGATGCCCGCACCGAATGCCTGCAATTGTTCTTCCAACGAAGCATAAGTAAGGGTGGAGAAACGCCCGTCGAACCCAGCCAGACAAAGCGCTGCTTTGGGGATGGAGAAGGGCGATCCGATGCTGTTGTATGCCAGCAGTTCTTCATACGTATGTATGGTTTCGATGGCGCCCATATCGATGGAGCGCAACACAATGTGCAGTTCTTTGCACGGCTTTACGTACACCTGCAAAGGTGGCTGACCGTTCAGTTCGATGGCTATATTCACCACATTTCCACCGGCATAGAGCGAATAGGGTGGTGTATCTGTCCACCCTCCTGCCAGGTCGATACGTACAGGACTGCGTCCCCACACGATCTGATCCGGGTATACGCTGAGCACCGGGTTGTATTTCTTCTTGCTGACTTCGGCCAACATGGCATCACGCAGCAAGTCGAATGCAGCCTGTTCTTCGGCTTTATAGTTTCCGGCAGATGACTGTCCATTCAGTTTAAAGATACGTGCGCGAAGCATCCGGTTGCGTATGCGCGACATCGGGAGCGCTTCGTCAGGCAATACCACCGGTGCTGTAAGGCCGAAACGGACAAATTCCTGTGCGGCATCTGCCAAGTCGAGCTGATAGAAAACACTCTTTTCGTGATTCGCGGACAGCGCTTCCCAGTTCTTCCGGCGGAACTCATCCCGTTGGGCATAGAGCCGTTTCAGATTGGCATTGGCCGATAGCTCGTCGGCCGACAGGCGTTCGGAGCGGAGCCATATCGCTTTCCCTGCTGCGGAACCGGGGTTGGCTATCATCCAGTCCAGTACAATCCCCAGTTCCTCCGATGATTGGATAACCGGGAACAAACGTGCCGCCTGTATATCTCCTTCCGAATAGTCGATGTCCGATGGCGCGATGCCTCTCTGCTGCGCCCAATCCACGAACGGAAGGCCCATGAAACCGGTAGACGCTTCAAAAAGCTTGCCCCGGAAAGCATCGTCGATGCCATACGGACGAACTGCCACGCCGTCCGCTCCCACCGGTACCATGTCGATGCAGATGCCTGCTCCGACCCGGATGTCCCAGTCGTTCGCAGGTATGCCGGTAAAGATATGGTTCTTGCTGATCTTCCAACGGGGACCGATGCAACTGTTTTCGATCCAGGTATTTTCGTTTTCGGCATTCAATGTAATATGCACGTCGGCATTCATGACGAACATGGCCGGGTGCGGTTTCACCTTCCGGTGCATGATTTGTCGCTGGTCGCGTACCTTATTCTGTATGGCTACCGTCGACGATATCAGTTCGCCGCTCGTTCCGTAATGGTAGAACTCCCCTCCGGGTAATGGTAAAATGGCCACAGACAGTTGGTTCACCTCGTCGTCCGCCAAAGCAGGATGCATTCCCAGTGCCCGTCCGAAATCCGAATAGAGATCGTAGTATCCCAATTCGCCTGTTTCGCCCTTGCGCGAACGTTTCATAAGCACCTCTACAGCCCGGTCGCTCAGCAGCCAGATGCCGATATCCATGAGGTAGTAATGTGTATGTGAGAGCCTTTCCAACTCTTGCAGGGTAGGCTTTTGAAGCATGAAGTCCAACTGCTCGGGTGTGTGATGATGCGAAGCAAATACGCCGTGGTGGGTGGCCAGCGTGGAGTCGACCCACAATCCATAGCACACCACATCGGCTTGCGGAATGGCTTGCAGGGGTTGTTCCGAACGGATGTACACATCTCCGCTGGCTATCAGCGTATGCAGTGTTTCGGGTGCCTGCGCCATGATCTTCTCGTACAACGGCAGTTGCAACGAAAGCAGGTTCTGTCCTAAGCGTTGCCCCCGCTCCCACCGGAATACAGGAATTGGGGTGAGAATCTTACCCGAGGGGGCATACCCCGGCAGGCGACGGCTTTGTCCGCCGGCATGCAGCAAGATACGTTTCGCTCCCGCCAGCCACTGACCGAACTCCTGCCGGGGAGCATGTTCCTGCCGGCAAGCTTCGAGCAACCAGGTAGTTCCACCTCCCGAGCCCAGCTTGCTTCCTACCGGATCGGA
Source organism: Bacteroides sp. (assembly GCA_031554665.1). Classification (GTDB taxonomy): domain Bacteria; phylum Bacteroidota; class Bacteroidia; order Bacteroidales; family Bacteroidaceae; genus Bacteroides. Next base: position 36,768 of record JAVBVA010000010.1, read on the forward strand.
TGTACAAAACCATTGACTGGGGTCAACACCTTCCAACTCATGGAAATCAGCCACCAGATTGGGCGGTAACGATAATAACTTCTGCATACTATTTTGTGTGTTCGTTTATACTTAGAAGGGTAACGGGCCATCACCGCCTACGCCACCAAAGGGATTATCCGTTTGCGGATGGAACTCCTGTGTGGGAGGCGGTACATTCATCCGCGAACCCAGCATCGAGGTGCCTCCGCCCTCACCCGGCATCGGTATTATCATGTCGTCGTCCGGATTGGAGAAGCGGGTGAACTCGCCCTTGAAGCGGAGTAGCACGTCGCCCACGGCACCGTTACGGTGTTTGGCTATGATGATTTCGGCCATACCACGAAGGTCGTTCCCTTTGTCGTCCTGGAAGATCTTGTAGTATTCCGGACGGTGGATGAAGCACACCATATCGGCATCCTGCTCGATGGCGCCCGATTCACGCAAGTCGCTCAGCTGCGGACGCTTTCCTTCGATACCTTCACGGCTCTCCACACCACGGTTGAGCTGCGACAGGGCGATGATGGGGATGTTCAACTCCTTGGCCAGTCCCTTGAGCGAACGCGAAATGGTACTTACCTCTTCCTGGCGGCTTCCGAAGGCCATACCGCTGGCATTCATCAGCTGCAGGTAGTCGATGATAATGATCTTCACCCCATGCTCGCGCACCAAACGGCGCGCTTTGGTACGGAGTTCGAATACCGACAACGAAGGTGTATCGTCGATGTATAGCGGAGCGTCGATAAGGTCTTTGAGTTTGTAGTCGAGCTGTTGCCATTCGTAACCGGCCAGTTGTCCGCTCTTGATCTTCTCACTGGGAATCTCGCACACGTTGGTTATCAAACGGTTGACCAACTGTACGTTACTCATTTCCAACGAGAAGAGCGCCACAGGTTCCCGGTAGTTCACGGCGATGTTCTTGGCCATGGAAAGTACGAAAGCCGTTTTACCCATAGCCGGACGGGCAGCGATCACGATCAGGTCGGACTTCTGCCAACCGGATGTCATGGAGTCGAGCTTGGTAAAACCGGTTTCCAGTCCGCTCAACCCGTCGGTACGTGCCGCTGCCTTCTGGATCAACTGATAGGCTTCGGCAATGACCGGGTTGATCTGCGTGTAATCCTTCTTCAGGTTACGCTGCGAAATCTCGAAGAGCTTTCCTTCGGCTTCCTGCATCAGGTCGTCCACGTCGAGCGTTTCGTCGAACGCCTTTCCCTGTATGTGACTCGTGAAAGTGATCAGCTCGCGTGCCAGGTATTTCTGCGCAATGATGCGGGCATGGTATTCGATGTGTGCCGACGATGCTACCCGGCTACTCAGTTGGGCGATGTAGAACGGACCTCCCACTTCTTCCAGTTCTCCCCGCTTGCTCAGCTGATCCTTCACGGTGAGGATATCCACCGGTGATTGGTTGATGGCCAAATCAGTAATAGCGGAATAAATAAGTTGGTGGCGGCGGTCGTAAAACGATTCCGGCCGCAGAATCTCACTCACTTGTGCATACGCATCTCTCTCAATCATCAACGCACCGATCACAGCCTCCTCGAGTTCAAGAGCCTGCGGTTGTATACGCCCGTAGTCGCCCACCGGCTGGGGAGTTTTGGAGGTGCGTGTATTTCTTCTTTGTTCAGCCATTATGATTGTTGCTTACATTTTACTTGATAGGGAGGACAAAGATAAAAACTATTTCTTAACTTTGCGAACCGTCGTCGAAAAGATTATCGGCGGGTTATTCACCACATATATATAATATAGGTATGATCGCATTCCCGAATGCCAAAATAAACTTAGGGCTTCACATCACCGAAAAGCGCCCGGATGGTTACCACAATCTCGAAACCGTATTTTATCCGATTCCACTCACCGATGCGCTGGAAATAGTACAGGCTTCGGGCACGCGCGCTGCCGGTTATTCATTATCCTGCTCGGGAGTGGAAGTAACCGGACGCGCGGAAGACAACCTGGTGGTCAAAGCCTACACATTGCTTGCCCGTGAATACCCTCTCCCACTGGTCGATATATTCCTGCACAAGCATATTCCATCGGGGGCAGGCATGGGCGGAGGTTCGTCGGATGCGGCATTCATGTTGAAGTTACTCAACGAGCAGTTCAGCCTGAAACTCACCGAAGAACAATTGGAAGCGTACGCTGCCATGCTGGGAGCCGATTGTGCCTTTTTCATCCGCAACAGCCCCGTCTTTGCCGAAGGTATCGGCAACCTGTTCTCACCTGTTTCTGTTTCGCTGAAAGGATACCGCCTGTTGGTGGTGAAGCCCGATGTGTTTGTATCTACCCGCGAAGCCTTTGCACAGATTCGTCCGCACCGTCCGGCATGCCCGTTGAGAGAGGTTATCGCCCGTCCGGTAAACGAATGGAAGTCGTTGTTGGTAAACGATTTCGAGGAAAGTGTGTTTCCGCAGTTTCCCACTATCCGGGAACTGAAAGAAGAGATGTACGGACAAGGAGCCGTGTATGCCTCTATGAGCGGATCGGGCTCGTCGGTCTTCGGACTGTTCGATACAAAAAAAGAGTTGCCCGATTTCTCCGGCAACTCTAACTTCTGCTTCGAGGCAGTATTGTAAAACGTAGATCAGAAGTACTGGAACATAATCGGAAGACGTAGCCAGAAGCGTGAACCGACACCCAAGGTAGACTCGACACCTACCGTTCCACTCAGTCGTTCGGCAATGGTTTTGCAGATGGAAAGTCCCAGTCCGGTACCCGGAACGAAATCGTCCACTTTGAAGAACCTGTCGAACAAGTTGCTGATATGTTCTCCGGCAATACCAATACCCGTATCTTCTACCGAGAATTCAATTTCTTTGTCTACTATTTTGTAGCTCAACCACACATGTCCCTGCCGGGTAAACTTGAGGGCATTGGCAATGAAGTTGGACAATATCTGGGTGATGCGTTTGGCATCACTCTCCATCAATACATTCGGCATATCCGCATTGGGGATGAAGCGCATGTCGAGCCCCATCTCATTTTTGATAGACAAACTATCGACTACCTGTGTACAAATATCTTCGGCCATCAGGTAACCGGTAGTGATATCTACCGTTCCGGCTTCGACCTTCGAGATATCGAGTATATCCGATATGAGGTTCAGCAGGTGATCGTTGTTCTTCTTAATGATGGAGATGAACTGCTGTTGATCTTCCTTGTCATCGGTTTCGACCAGAATACCCGAGAACCCTACAATGGCATTGAGCGGCGTACGTATCTCATGACTCATATTGGCTAAGAAAGCAGTTTTGAGGCGGTCGGCCTCTTCGGCTCTCGACTTGGCTTCAAGCAGTTTCTGTTCACCTACTTTTATTTCATTGATATTGTAGTTCACACCCAGGAACTGAACATTGTTCTTCTCCGGTTCATACTCGGTGATGAAACAGGCCGTACGCAGCCACTTCCACTGTTCGCCGTCGCTCACCCGGAAATCGTAGGTTATCGAATTGGTTCTACCGGCTATGGCATCGTCCAGAAATCGCTGAAGTACCTCTACATCATTGGGATGAACCCTCTCCTGAAAGATCAGGAAGTCATTGGCTTCTTCGGGCGTCAGCCCCATGTTGCGCACATATTGCTCGGTTCCGTATGATTCGCCTTTGAGCGGATTCCACCGGAAGAGCCCGATCTCTGCAATCTCGGCCACGGTATTGAATACCGCTTCGAACTCACGTACCTGGGCCGAAGCCTGATACATCTGCGTATTATCGATCACAATAAGCAGATAGTTTTCGACCTCTCCCTTGCTATTGTACAACACATTGCACTTGACGCTCAGGTATTTGTTAATACGGGCATCTTCTACACCGTAATACGTATAAGCGGTTTGCATGGCTTCGGCAGCGACATCGAAAGTTGCATCTTTTCCTGCTTTAAGCAGGTCGTAAGCCGACTTCGGCAACGAGGGATGATCGAAGAGGTTCAGTCCGAGCAATTCATCCTTACTTTTCACGCATAGAATCTCCAGCTCTTTTTCATTGACTTCGATCAACACACCGTTTTTGTCGTACATTTCAATGCCGACAGGTATATTGGTGTATACCTTTTTCAGTTCTTCCTCGCTCTTGGTCAAAGCTTCTGAAGCCAGCACAGTATCGGTAACATCCGAGAAAAGAGCTACGATATCGCCATAGCGAGGGCTATAAATGGTGGTGTTGTAATACCGTTGATTGTATCGCATCTGCCCCTGGGTGTAATACACTTCGCCCTTGAAGGCCACACGCGCCAATATCTGCAAATCCAGTTTTTTGACGAAGATGGGACCGATTTCAGTGTGCATTTTGCCCACTAACTGTTCGCGGGTCATGCCTACCATTTCGGTAAACTTGGTATTCACATCCCTGTATTCGTAGTCGGTAACAGTTCCCTCACTGTTCTGCTCGATACGCAGGTTGAAATAGCCAAGCGGCATATTGAAGAAGAGCTTATGCAGAAAGTCGCCACTACTCAAAGCTGTACTTTCGGACTGGCGGAATGCCAGGCATACCCCAATGATGTCGGCGATTGAGTGGAATGTTTCTTTTTCGAGAATGCTCCATTTGCGCGGACTGTTCACCATATCGAGCTTTACAAATCCCCATATTCCGTCTTTCGATATGAGGGGAATTGCCATATAAGCTTTGGTTGCCCGAACACTCTTGTTTAACTTGCTTTCTTTATAAAATTCTTCGGGAACTTCATCTTCGAATTTGGCCCTCCTGCCCATAATGATCGAATCCCAGCTCTCGCTATTGAACTTGATATTCTGAAGATAGGCCTTAGTAGGAATCGTGCCGTTGGCAACCGTTTCGTACAAGCAGTTCAAAATATGTTTGTCATAATCGACTGAATAGATACGGATTGCATCGGCATTGTAGTTTTGCAGTATAAGATCCAGTACCTTCTCGAGGGCATCGTCGCTCGTTGACTTATCGAGCAGCCCTGCCAAGGATTGGGTGAATCTTTTCTGCCAGCGCAAGATCCGGTTCAATTCTTTATTAGTCGAAATCGGTGTTTCGGCAGTTGCCAGACACGACAAAAAACCCTCCGCCGAAACGACTTCACCGGCTTCGACCACACACCCATTTATTTTTACCCGTACTGGTTGGTATCCATCTTCTGTTCGAAATAAGAAATCCACTTCGCCCGTTTTATTGGTTATCATGTATCTGCGAAGGGTGGTTAAAACAGAGTCTTGGTTTTCAGGATGCAAATGTGTTTTGAATGTGTCGAATGATAGCTTGTCGTGTTCAAGTTTGAGCTTCCTCATCAGGAATGATGATAATGAAATCATCCGGTCTTTTCTGTTGGCAAACCAACAACCCATACCGGCAGATTCCTGTAAGGCCTCAAACGATTTCTGATATTTGTTATAGCTTTCCATTTAAATAATAGTAGTTGGTGTACTACATCTTTGTAGTTGCCAGCAAAGATATAGCATTTTTTTAATTTGAACAAAATATACAACTATTTATTGTAATACAAAACTTCTTTTAGCTATTAAGCCTTAATCTATGGCGTCAAGAGGCACTATTTAACAAATAAAAAACTTGCAAAAAATAGTCTCAATATATTGAAAGATTAGTGAGTTAAGTGTCTTTTTATATGAATAAAAGACTTTTTGTCGCACTAATTGTTTTCTTTTGTGTAAATGTGTGTCACTTTTTATTGGCGTTTCGCGCGAGTTGGAATAGCTCCGGATGTATGTGGCAATATCCTTGCGGATTCTTGTCCAGATAGTCCTGATGATAGTCTTCGGCACTATAGAAGTTGATGAGCGGAGCAATTTCTACAACAACCGGCTCTGCATAAGCGCCGGCCAATGCAGAAACCTTGCTTTTTATCACTGCACTATCTGCTTCATCAGTATAATAAATGCCGGTACGGTATTGCGAGCCCACATCACCGCCCTGACGATTGATACTGGTGGGGTCGATGGTTTTGAAGAATAAATCGATCAATAAAGGAAGTTGTACTTTCGACTCATTGTAATATACCCGGACTGTTTCGGCAAATCCGGTCTGGTCGGTACATACTTGTTGATAGGTAGGAGCACCGAGGGTTTTATCCCCATTGGCATACCCTACGCGGGTTTCGATTACTCCATCGATCAACTTCAGAAAATGTTCGGTTCCCCAGAAGCATCCTCCGGCAAAATAAATCTCTTTTTGAGTTTCTGTTGTCATATTGGTTGTTTTATCAGTGGTATCTTAGTTCATATAACAAATGAAAGACAATTATTCCTATTGTCCAACTGTTTTTTGTAATAAAACCCATATATTTGCGTCCGGAACCCTAAAAACGACTATATGCACTCATTCCGTTGCCCGAAAATTGCTGCACTACGCTTCCGTTACTGGAGCCGGAAGGGGTATGCTATCTTTGCCGGTATAGGGAAATGTGTCACTATCGGCTGTCTGCGCAAGAGTGTAGTAGAGCAATCGCTCACCAAACAGTTGCCTGACGGGAGGGTGATTCCGGCAACTTCTTTTTCCTTGTCTGCCGAAAACACCGGAGATGAAACGCCTTTTGCATTCTGTTCAGCGCTGATTCAAACAGTGTTGCTTCCGGTTCTGACAACGGAATCTAACGATGCTGCATGTACGGCTTTCGTATATACTATACCTATATATAATATAGAGGTAACATCCCGTCAAAGGATGTTACCTCTTTTTTTAATACCCCATACCCTATGAAGTTACAAGAAATTGCCAGGCAAGTGATGCAGGGTACCCCCGTCAGTACACAACAGGCAGAGTGGCTGTCCCAATATCCGGACAAAGAAGCTCTGTACGCTGCCGCCCATGCGATAACCTGCACTTGCGCCTCGAAAGAGTTCGATATGTGTTCTATCGTCAATGCCCGGTCGGGACGATGTCCGGAAGATTGCCAATGGTGTTCGCAGTCATCGCACTATCCGACAAACTCCGAAGTGTACGAATTGCTAAGCGAGGAAGAGTGTCTCAGGCAGGCACAGTACAACGAACGGCAAGGAGTAAACCGCTTTTCACTGGTTACCAGTGGCCGGAAACCTACCCAACTGCAGATGAAGCAGCTTTGCAGTACGGTCAGTCATATACGCAGGTATTCTTCTATCAGGCTTTGTGCATCACTCGGCTTGCTAAACGAAGAAGAACTGCGGGTGCTATACAACTCCGGAGTGACGCGTTATCATTGCAATCTGGAGACAGCTCCCTCCTACTTCGGCCAACTCTGCACCACGCATACCCAGCAGCAGAAGTTAGATACACTGGCTGCCGCCCGCCGGGTGGGTATGGACATCTGCTGCGGAGGCATCATCGGGATGGGCGAAAGCATGAAGCAACGTATTGAGCTTGGCTTTACGCTCCGGGATTTGCAGGTGCAATCTATTCCCATCAACCTGTTGAGTCCTATACCCGGAACACCTTTGGAGCACCAACCTCTGTTATCCGATGAAGAAGTGCTGACCACCATTGCCCTTTTCCGCTTTATCAACCCTACGGCTTACCTGCGTTTTGCAGGAGGACGTTCGCAACTGTCGCAGGATGCTTTGCGCAAGTCGTTACACGCCGGTATCAACTCGGCCATCGTGGGCGATCTGCTCACCACTTTAGGATCGAAAGTAGACGACGATTTGCAGTTGATACAGGAAGGAGGCTACGCTTTACCTGTTTCATCGTTCGACCGCAACCATCTGTGGCATCCCTATACATCTACATCTGATCCGCTGCCAGTCTTCAAAGTGGAACGGGCCGATGGGGCCACCATCACCCTTAGCGACGGACGGACGCTGGTCGAGGGCATGTCGTCGTGGTGGTGCGCCATACATGGCTATAACCATCCGGCACTGAACGAGGCGGTGCACCGGCAGGTCGACCGCATGTCTCATGTCATGTTCGGCGGACTGACACACGATCCGGCAATCGAGCTGGGGCAACTCCTGCTTCCGCTTGTTTCTCCTTCATTGCAGAAGATATTCTATGCCGATTCCGGGTCGGTGGCTGTAGAAGTGGCCCTGAAGATGGCTGTGCAGTACTGGCATGCCGCAGGACATCCAAGGAAGAACAACTTTGTAACCATCCGCAGCGGCTATCATGGCGATACGTGGAATGCCATGTCGGTTTGCGATCCGGTAACGGGCATGCATTCGCTGTTCGGCGATTCACTTCCCATACGTCATTTTGTACCGGCGCCTGTCTCCCGCTTTCCGGGAAGTAGTATGGCTTCACCGGAACAAAAGGATATCTGGAATCCGGAAGATATAGAACCGCTAAAGAAGGTCATCGAAGCACACCAGGAAGAGTTAGCCGGATTGATTCTGGAACCCATCGTGCAAGGAGCAGGTGGCATGCGATTCTATCATCCGCAATACCTGCGCGAAGCGGTAAAGCTATGCCGGGAGTATGGGCTGCTCTTGATATTCGATGAAATAGCTACCGGATTCGGACGTACGGGCAAGCTCTTCGCCTGGGAACATGCCGGAGTGGAACCGGACATCTCATGCATAGGCAAAGCTCTGACCGGCGGATACATGACCCTCTCTGCCGTACTGTCGACCAACCGGGTAGCCGACATGATATCGCAGCATGCACCGGGGGCTTTTATGCATGGGCCTACATTCATGGGCAATCCGTTGGCCTGCGCAGCAGCTTGTGCTTCGATACGCTTGTTGCTCGAGAGCGACTGGCAACAACGCGTTGCACATATCGAAGCCCAACTGAAACGCGAACTCGCTCCGGCGCTTCAACTTCCCGGAGTAGCTGATGTGCGTGTGTTAGGAGCTATCGGGGTGATAGAGATGTGCGAACCGGTAGAGATGGCCTCCCTGCAGCAGCGTTTTGTTGAACAAGGTATATGGGTACGACCGTTCGGTAAGCTGGTCTACATCATGCCTCCTTATATAATCACAGCAGAGCAATTGAGCTTTTTAACCGGCGGTATCCTGAAATGTATCTGCCCTGCAACGAAGCCTGATGAGCATAGAATTGCGCTGTCACTGGGCGAAAGAACGGGAGTGAGATATGTGGAAAAAGAGAATTACCGCACCTTGCCCCATACCGTTCACGACGGACGCGAAGTTTTTTCCGGTAACCGCCGGATGCTCAACCTGTCGTCCAATGACTATCTGGGACTGGCAGCCGACATTGAATTGCGCCGGGAGTTTCTCGAAACACTTACCCCCGAAACGTTTCTGCCTTCGGCTTCATCGTCGCGCCTGCTGACAGGCAACCATACGGCGTATTCGCGAATAGAAAGTCTACTGGCCCGGCTCTTCCGCACGGAAGCCGCATTGGTATTCAATAGCGGCTACCATGCCAATGTAGGTATTCTGCCTGCAGTATGCAATGAACATTCGTTGATTCTGGCCGACAAGCTGGTTCATGCCAGCCTGATAGACGGCATCCGCCTGTCGGCAGGGAAGTGCATCCGTTACCGGCATAACGACTACCGGCAACTGGAACGGTTGCTGGACGAATATCATTCGTTGCATCCGGATATCATCATCGTAACCGAAAGCATATTCAGCATGGATGGCGATGAAGCCGATCTTCGCGAACTGGTACGATTGAAGAGGAAATACCCGAACGTGCTGCTGTACGTGGACGAAGCCCATGCATTCGGCATACGGGGAATGCAGGGATTGGGTTGTGCCGAAGAGCAGGGATGCATAGCCGATATCGATTTCCTGGTAGGCACCTTCGGTAAGGCATTAGCTTCTACGGGAGCATTTATTGTGTGTCGGAATCAGGTACGCGAATGGCTCATTAATAAGATGCGGACTTTCATTTTCACTACCGCACTGCCTCCGGTAACGGTTGAGTGGACTTCGTTCCTATTAAATCGCCTGCCCGGCATGGGCGATCGGCGCAACCAGTTGAAATGCCTGAGTGATACACTCCGAAAGATGTTGATGCAGCAAGGGATCGATTGCCCGTCTACCAGCCATATCTTACCCCTCATTATAGGAGAAAGTGCAGCCGCTCTGGCGAAAGCGGAAGAGTTGCAACGCAAAGGATTTTATGTACTGGCTGTCCGCCCGCCAACGGTTCCCGAAGGTACGGCACGCATCCGCTTTTCACTCACAGCAGCTATCAATGAAGCTGATCTGGAACCATTATTCAACTAATTAACCCAATAAACATTTATTCGCATGAAACAAAAATTTCTTATTAAAGAGAATCGCCCGAACCTGGTTTTATTCTTTGCAGGCTGGGGAATGGATGAGCATCCCTTCCGCCCGCTTATTGACCAATGCCCGGAAGATAGTGATTGGCTGATCTGTTACGATTACAACACATTGGATTTTGATTGTTTCCTGGTGGAGGGTTATCAAAAGATAACCGTATATGCCTGGTCATTTGGTGTATGGGTAGCTCAAACCATAATGACTAAATACGATTTACCCATCGTGAGCCGGATTGCTATCAATGGAACTCCAGAACCTTTAGATCCACTTTACGGCATACCTATAAAAAAAGTCATCATGACTGTACTCACTATAAGAATAGAAAGCTTACAGAAATTCCATAAGCGAATGTGTAGTTCAAAAGATTCATACATGGCGTTCGCAGAGATTGCTCCGCAACGAGACATGCAAGAAGTGCGGAGGGAACTGTCAACATTCATCAGTTATTGTACCAATGCTCCCATTTATAGTAAAATGACGGAATACCCTTGTTGGGATGGTGCCGTTATAGGAAAGAAAGACCGGATCTTTCTGCCAGAGAACCAACACAGATACTGGAAAGATCATTCCAAACAGGTGATAATAAAAGATATAGCACATTATGACGTTCAACTCCCTTTCTTCGGGGAGCATCTTCTAACTAACGACCAAGATCATGCAGATCAATAAAGGATTGGTTGCCCGCCGGTTCTCCAAAGCCGCAGGAACTTATGCCCGGGAGTCGACCATACAACAGCAGATAGCCCAAAAGATGAATGGATTGCTCCGGCAATCCATTCCCACAGCTTCGTGCCGAAGGATTGTGGAATTCGGCTGCGGAACAGGCTTCTACTCCCGGCTCTTACTCCATACCCTGCAACCGGAACAGCTATGGCTGAACGATATTTGCCCCAACATGAAAGACTATTGTATGGATATATTGCTGCAAGGAGCCGTATTCGTTCCCGGAGATGCGGAGCGTATCTCTTTTCCTGACAACACCGCACTGATCACTTCGTGCTCTACCCTGCAATGGTTCGAAGCGCCGGAGCAGTTCTTCAAAAAGTGTCACGAGGCGCTCGACCGGGAAGGGTATCTGGCGTTCACGACGTTCGGCGCCAGCAATATGCGCCAGGTAAACCTGCTTACAGGCACCGGCCTGACCTATCACTCACCGTCGGAATTGGAGGAATGGCTTCGCCCGATGTTCCGTATCATACATTCGGAAGAAGAACGACTGACGCTTCCTTTCGAAACACCGATGCAAGTATTGTATCACCTGAAGCAAACCGGAGTAACCGGAACCGGACGACATTCATGGTCGCGAAGTGACTTGCACACCTTCTGCCGGCAATACACCGAGCAGTTCGGCACCGGGAACAGTGTTCCGCTGACCTATCATCCTATATATATCATTGCACAAAAACGAGTATGAATGTTTATTTCGTAAGCGGCATCGACACAGATGCCGGTAAGAGTTATGCCACAGGATACCTGGCACGCCAATGGAACGAGCTGGGCATACGAACCATTACACAGAAATTGATACAGACCGGTAACAGCAACCGTTCGGAAGATATCGAACTGCACCGCCGTATCATGGGCATTGGGCTCACAGACGACGACCGCGAAGGGCTTACCTTTCCGGAAGTGTTCTCCTACCCTTCCTCTCCGCACCTGGCTTCGCGCATGGACAAACGACCGGTCGATTTTGCAAAAATAACTTTCGCTACCCGGGAGTTGAGCCGCCGGTACGATGCCGTACTGCTCGAAGGAGCAGGCGGACTGATGGTACCTTTAACAGATGACGTGCTCACCATCGACTACCTGGCCGAGCACCGGTATCCCCTCATTTTTGTGACGTCCGGGAAGCTGGGAAGCATCAACCACACGTTGCTGAACCTGGAAATCATTCAGCAACGCCAATTGCCGCTGCATACTGTGGTTTACAACCTCTATCCGGGACGCGAGGATCCAATCATACAGGAAGATACAGATACTTTTCTCCGTACCTACCTGTCAACTCATTTCCCGGATACGCTTTACCTGAAAGTTCCCGTTATAAATATGTAAACAACAAACAGTTGGGCACCGTTTTACGTTATAAAGTAAAATAAACCAACTATAATGAGCTTTAAAGAACACTACTGGAAGTACTCCCTTATTGCCATCTCCTTGTTTCTGGGAGTACTTATTTTCAGACAGATAGCTCCGTTTGTCGGAGGTATGCTGGGAGCTTTCACCATCTATGTGATGGTGAGGAAGCAGATGATACACCTCACCGAAGTGCGAAACATGAAGCGGGGAGTTGCAGCGATGCTTATCACCGGCGAAGCTATTCTGTGTTTTCTGGTTCCACTCTCACTCATCGCCTGGCTGGCAGTTGTCGAAGTCAGGCACATCAATCTGGATCCGCAAGCCATCGTTGCCCCTATCGAGCAAACGGCCCGCATTATTCAGCAGAAAACTGGTTATAACGTACTGAGTGGCGACACCTTGTCGTTCCTGCTCTCTCTCTTGCCCAATATCGGACAAACCATCATGGGGAGTATCAGTAGTTTTATTGTCAACCTGTTTGTGCTGATCTTCGTATTGTATTTCTTACTGAAAGGAGGCCGGAAGGTAGAAGCTTACATCTTCGAGCTATTGCCCTTCAACGATGCCAACAAGCAGGAAGTGGTGCATCGCATCAACATGATGGTTCGGTCGAATGCCATCGGTATACCGTTGCTGGCACTGATCCAGGGTGGCGTATCGCTTGTTGGTTATCTCATCTTCGGTGCTCCCAATGCATTGATCCTGGGCTTTCTCACCTGCTTTGCATCCATCATACCCATAGCCGGGACAGGTTTTGTATGGGTGCCGGTAGTATTCTATATGGCCATTACGGGCGACTGGTTCAATGCCATCGGTCTGGGGCTCTACGGCTTCCTCATCGTGTCGCAATTAGACAACCTGATACGGTTCATGCTGCAAAAAAAGATGGCCGATATCCATCCGCTTATCACCGTCTTCGGAGTCATCATCGGTTTACGTTTGTTCGGGTTCATGGGAATCATCTTTGGCCCTTTATTGCTGTCCCTGTTTTTCTTATTCGTTGATATCTTCAAAAAAGAGTACTTGGATGAGCAGAAATAACATATTACCGAAAAAAATATGTACTTTTGCCCAACTAAAACGCAATAAGATCCAATGGAAGCATTTGCAATCAATACTGTCGAGTTGATAATTCTCTTGGCAGCAGGCTTGTTTTTTATAATTCAGCTTATTTACTACTTCGGTTTGTACAACCGGATATACACACGTCACAAGGCCGACAGAAAAGACTCACTGCACTTCAATCAGGAATTCCCACCTATTTCTGTTGTTATCTGCGCCCGTAACGAAGCCGATAATCTGCGCCGTTACCTGCCGGTTATCCTCGAACAGGACTATCCTCAGTTCGAAGTAATTGTTATTAACGATGCTTCGACCGACGAGACGGACGATCTGCTCACGGCCATGGAAGAGAAATATCCGCATCTGTATCATAGTTTCAATCCGGAGAGCGCCCGGTACATCAGCCGTAAGAAGCTGGGGCTGACGCTGGGCATCAAGGCAAGCAAGTACAACTGGCTGGTATTCACCGAAGCCGATTGTTGTCCGGTGAGCAGCCGTTGGTTGCAATTGCTGGCGCGCAACTTCTCGTCGCGTACACAGATTGTGTTGGGGTACAGCGGCTATGAGCGTGGCAAAGGCTGGCTGCACCGGAAGATAGAATTCAGTAATCTTTTTCATTCCATGCGCTACCTGGGTGCTGCTCTGGCCGGAATTCCTTACATGGGCATCGGACGTAACATGGCTTATCGCAAGGAATTATTCTTTGGATCGAAAGGCTATTCTACCCACTTGAACCTGCAACGCGGTGAAGACGATTTGTTCATCAACGAAGCGGCTACCAAGGAGAATACCCGGGTAGAGACGAATCCCGATGCGGTAGTGCGTGTGGAGCCTGTACAGTCGTACAAGAACTGGAAAGAAGAGCAAGTGAGCTACCTGGCTACTTCGCGTTACTTCCAGGGTAGCAAAACGCAGTTGATGGGTTTCGAAAGCTTTAGCCGTTTGCTATTTCATGGAGCTTGCATAGCTGCTATCGTGCTGGGTGTATGCAACTTACACTGGTTGGCATTGGGCATAGCTGTGTGCTTGTGGCTGGTGCGCTATGCACTGCAAGCGATGGTAGTCAATAAAACAGCAACGTGTCTGGGCGAAAAACGGCGGTATTATCTGTCACTGCCACTCTTCGACTTCCAACAGCCACTACAGACATTCCGTTTCAAACTGTATCGCATGTTGCGTCGCAAGGGCGATTTCATGCGACGCTAATTGATTCCGTGTAAAAGAACACCGGATACCCTGATAAAAGAAGCCGTTACCCGAACACTGTCGGACAACGGCTTCTTTTTTATTCAATCATCAACAAGAGTCTGGGAATTCCCTTGCTGGCGGTTTGTTTTACTTTTTCTTCCAGAGGCGGCTCATATCTTCGAGCGTCTTGCCTTTGGTCTCGGGCACCCAACGCCATACGAAGAAGGCGGCAAATACACAGATAATACCATACAAGCTATAAGCGAACATCGGGCTGAAGTCGTACAATGCCGGGAAGGTAGACGAAATGATGTAATTGAAGATCCATTGGAAGGCCACAGCGATAGCGATAGCTTTACCGCGAATGGTGTTCGGGAAGATCTCGGCAATAAGCACCCAGCAGATCGGACCCCAGGACATCATGAAGAAGGCGGCATATACGATTACCGAGAATACGGGAACCATACCTTTGACGCCCATGCTGTCGCAGATAGCAACTGCAAACGCTCCCACTGCCATACCGATAGAACCGATGATAAGCAACGGCTTACGGCCAAACTTATCGACAGTAAAGATAGCCACCAAGGTGAAGGCAATGTTCACCACACCCATGATCACGGTCTGCATCATACCACCACCTTCGGCTCCGGCGCTTTCGAATATACGCGGTGCATAGTAGAGTACGGCGTTGATACCGATGGCTTGTTGGAATACGGAGAGCAGGATACCGATGACGATCACCGTCACGCCGTACGTGAACAGTTTCTCGGTCTTCTCGTGCGAAGTAGCTTTGATGTCTTCCAGGATTTCGCGGGCTTTGAGCTTGCCATTGATCTTCTCCAGAATATCGTAAGCTTTTTCTTCCTGGCGCACCATTACTAAGTAGCGCGGAGTCTTCGGTACGAAGAACAACAGGAAGCCGAACAGGGCTGCCGGGAAGGCTTCGGAACCGAACATATAACGCCATCCGTGCTGTATGGTCCACATATCCGACTGGCTGCTTACGGTAAGTACGCCGGTAACGGCATCTTTGTCGAGTATCGGATTGTCGTGCCCGCCCAGGATCAGGAAGTTGACGAAATATACCACCAGCATACCGAAGATAATGGCAAACTGGTTGCACGAAACGAGCGTTCCGCGTATGTTAGAAGGCGCAATCTCGGCAATGTACATCGGGCATACAGCCGAAGCTAAACCCACACCTACTCCACCAATGATGCGGTAGAAGTTGAACGCCATCAACAAATCCCAATTGGGTTTGCCGAAATCGAAAAACAGAAACTCGGGATAGTATGAACCCAAAGCTGAAAGGAAAAAGAGCACAGAGGCCAGGCGCAGAGAGTTACGGCGTCCAAGGCGGGTGGCAAAGAATCCCGACATGGCACCACCAAGCACGCACCCGATCAGGGCACTCGAAGAAGTGATACCGTGCAATACTTTGTTATATTGAAAATCCGTAGCCTGCAGGAAGAAGGCTTCAAGCCCTTTCTCGGCTCCGGAAATAACGGCAGTGTCGTACCCAAAGAGCAATCCGCCCAGAATGGCAACCGTCGTGATGGAATAAAGGTAGAGTTTACTACCCTCGTTTGTATTAGTCATAAGATAAATTAGTGGTTAGTGAGTATGATAAGTAAAAAGCGTTTAGTGATTAGACTAATCACTAAACGCTGATCGATACAATTAAACGTACATGTTCAAGATTGCTTCGTACAATTCTTGTTTTCCGCTTGTTTGTTTGGGTTCGCCGTTAGCTTTTGCATAAGCTACCAGGTCTTCCAAACCTAACTTACCTTCTTCAAATTCTTTACCTTTACCACCATCGAACGATGCATAACGATCGGATAACATCTTCTTGTAAGGAGATTCTTCCAACAAGGCGGCAGCCGACTCCAATGCGCGGGCCATAGCATCCATACCTGCAATGTGAGCGATGAAGATATCTTCCAGGTCGGTAGAGTTGCGACGGGTCTTCGCGTCGAAGTTCGTACCGCCGTTGCCCAAACCATTGCCACGGATCACCTGCATCATAGCCATAGTCAATTCGAAGTTATCGATCGGGAACTGGTCGGTATCCCAACCATTCTGATAGTCGCCACGGTTGGCGTCGATAGAACCAAGCATACCGTTATCAACAGCTACTGCCAATTCGTGTTCGAAGGTATGACCTGCCAATGTAGCGTGGTTCACTTCGAGGTTTACTTTGAAGT
>JAVBVA010000071.1:0-12548 GCA_031554665.1 Bacteroides sp.
ATACTATCGGTCATAAAACGATTTGAAGCCTATGAAACTATTGGAGGCTTGTTTAATCAAGCAACCAAGGGAACAATGGAGTTGTCGGTGACAGACAAAATATGGGAAATCATATTGAATGTTGTTACCCAAATTGCTGAATTGTTTTCGGCCGATGAAGAGGAAATTATTAAAGTGGTTATCAACAATAATGAAAAGTGGAGATGCATGATGAATATTTATAACTACAAAAATGTGGGATAATATTCACTTGCGAAAGTCGAATAAATTATCGCGCTTCGCGAAGTCTCTGTTTTAAGGTAGGGAAGAAAGATTATTAGATAGACGAATCTTTCTTCCTACCACTTTACTTTAATAATCGTATATATAGAATACGGCAATAAAGTAAAGTTTGTTTGCCTCCATCTATGCCGACTTTCTTTTTTGGTAGGCGATCTAAGTTTTATCTCGCTCATTGTCATATAATAGTTAGACATAGATTTTATCAAAGCTTGAACTTGGACCGTACTTGGATCGTACTTAAATCCTTTGAAGCTCAGTAATAGATAATTCTGTGCTTTTTAGGCACGTTATCAATACTTTAACTTGATCTGATAAGTTAGTGACAAGTTAGCTTCAACTTATTCTCTTATTCTTTATTTTGGTTAAAAATGAGATTTATTCTCATTTTTATTGTATTCTAATCGATTTATTATCTATTTTTGAGGCATTATAGTATAAAAGAAGTAAGTCTATGGTGACCTTATTGCAATTTACAGTAGGTAATTATCGTTCCTTCCTGATAGAAAGAACGTTTTCAATGGTGCCTAACAGCATACAAGACACTCCAAAAGAGTGTGTGGTGGTAGAAGGGCGGTATAAATACCTGACCGCTGCGGCTGTATATGGCGCAAACTCCAGCGGAAAGAGTAATCTGGTAATGGCATTGGCTACCATGAAGAACATGGTATTGAGCTCGGTAAAGCTGAACGACCATGATTTGTTGCTTTATGATCCATTCCTCCTGGCAGAAGGAGCTGGCAACCAAGCTACTCATTTTGAAGTTGTATATCTGGATGCGGATGAAACTCGCGTAAGATATGGTTTTGACTATACCCCGCGGCGGATTGAACGCGAATGGCTGTTTTTAAGCAAAAAGAACAAGACAGAACAGCCTTATTTCGTTCGTGACGAAGAAGGCATTGGGGTGGATGAGACGCTCTTTGCCGAAGGTGCTGGTCTGGAAGAACGGACGAACGATAATCGTTTGTTCCTGTCATTGGTAGCCCAGCTTGGTGGGGCAATCAGCAAAGGAGTGCTGGAATTCTTTAATTCCGGCTATACTGTCATATCTGGATTAAGTAGCCAAGGTTATGAAGGCTTCACGGAAAGACAGTTCTTGAATGAAGAAGCAGAGTCGGTTGATGCTTTGCAATTTTTCAAGGACTTACAGCTGGGTTTCGTAGATATAGAAACTGCGGAGCGTGAAACAGAAAAAGGGCGAAAAACGATAGATGTCTTTACTATGCACAATGTCTATAACCGGGATGGAGAAATAACAGGCAAACAGCGTTTCCGTTTTGAGTATTGTGAATCACAGGGTACCCAGAAACTGTTTGAGTTGGCAGGCCCGTTGTTTGAAACCCTACGTCACGGCCGGCTACTGGTGATGGATGAACTGGATGCCAAAATGCACCCGTTGATTTCTCAGCATATAATCAAACTATTTAGTAATGAGAAGACCAATCCGCATCATGCTCAGCTCTTGTTTACCACGCATGATACCAACCTGCTCTCTTCTCATTTGTTACGCCGCGACCAAATTTGGTTTACCGAGAAGGATAAAACAGAATCGACCGACCTTTATAGTCTGATGCACATTGTTTTGCCCGACGGGACCAAACCGAGAGGAGATGGCAATCTGGAACGCAATTATATAAAAGGGCGTTATGGTGCCGTTCCTTATTTACAAACCATTGAATAACCGTTGTAGCCATGGGAAAGAAGAAGAAACTTTCAACAATAAACCTGGAGCGGTATGGTTACAGGGAGGCAACTCATGATGACGTTAAAGTGCGTTGCCGTATATTGATAGTATGCGAGGGTGAAAAGACAGAACCTACTTACTTCCAGTCATTTGATCAGATGCAATACGGGAGTATGGTCTATGATATTGAGTGCGAAGGAGGAAAGATAAATACGATGCAAGTAGTGGATAAAGCGATTGAGTTACGCGATAAGGCTGTCGCTTCTGGTACACCATACGATACCGTTTGGGCAGTATTTGACAAGGATGATTTCCCGGCTTCGGCATTCAATACCGCAATAACCAAAGCAGAGCAACATGGCATTGGATGTGCCTGGAGTAATGAGGCTTTTGAATTATGGTATGTCTTTCATTTCGTGAATCGCGTAACAGCGATGAGTCGCGAAGAGTATAAGAAAGCTATCGGCAAGCATGTGAATGAGTCTCCGGCATATACTCAGAAAGTAAAATATGTCTATCGGAAGAATGATCCTAATTCACACGCAACAATGACTACGTATGGCGACGAGGCTCGTGCCATACGTTATGCGCAGAGTCAAGCTGATAATTTTGAAGATACTCGTTACGCAACGCATAATCCTTGCACTACGGTGTATAAGCTGGTGTGCTTGCTTCGTGGAGAGGATAAAGAGTTTAATAAGAGAATTATGGAGGATTTGAACTCTGAAATGACGCAAAGACTATAAATAGGATTATTTAGAGCTCCCTGAATAATAGCTATTAACTGATATTCGTCAAAATAGTCCTTTAATATATCCTCATTTATCTAAAAGAGGTATCCGGCATCTTGCACCCCACCTTCCGGTCGACAAGCGACATCGCCCTGGGCGAAGTGGATGGCAACAACATCTACCGGCGGAGAATCGTGTTCACCTCAGGCGTTCAGTTGAAAAATATGCTGGGTAACATGAGCATTCCCAAAGTATCTCTCATTACCAACTTTATCACGATATACTAAAACGGCAGTTCCGAATCATTATAGCAATTTCCGCCACCATGAGCCAAGGCCATGACGAAGGGGTCCCCCTCATTGTCTTACCATAAGTTTTTGGTTCTTTCTATATTCAATTGATTATCACCTTTTTTTAAATGCCACCTTTGCTTACTGGGCTTCATAAAGACATGATATACCCATATCAAAAGATATACCAAGCTAAGTAAAACCACCACCACCCCCTTGTTGATCTGTTTGAATACAAATCTGATCTTATTAATAATTTCTTTCATCAGAATAGCGAGTATATAAAGGGTGCAATGGCGGAATCGGCAAACGCCACAAGAAGTGACACAATAAATAGAATGAACAAGAGTGGAGCTAACCACCATTTTTTTTCGTGCATGATGTATGCTATGATTTCCTTGAGTATCTTCATTTTTCAACGATATAATTATTGATAATCAGTATATCCATACCTGAGTTCAGAAATGTTTGAATGGCATCTTCCGGAGTACAGACAATAGGTTCTCCCATTACATTAAAACTTGTATTCAGTAATACTGGACATTGGGTTATATCCTTATAGGACAATAAAAGATTATATAGATGGGCGTTTTCTTCCCTGTTAACAGTTTGTACTCTTGCGCTTCTATCGATGTGAGTTACAGCAGCCAACTTATCTTTCACACCCGGATGAACATGGGTAGCGAACATCATGTAAGGCGAATGATCGATGTTAAAATACTCTGATGCACATTCTTCCAACACGACAGGAGCAAATGGCCGGAATTCTTCTCTGAATTTGATCAGGCTGTTCACTTTATTTTTCATGCCGGCACCTCTCGGGTCGGCAAGGATGCTCCGGTTTCCCAATGCGCGGGGACCAAATTCCATTTTTCCCTGAAACCATCCTATAATTTTGCCCTGGCTTAACCAGGTAGCCACCTTGGGGTATAATCTGGCATAACCGGATGGCTGATAGGACAACGAGAATTTAGTTAGTGCATCAATGATTTCGTTATCCGGGTAATCGGGACCTGTGTATGGGCTGGTAACTCCTTCATAACCATCACCAATCATCTGGGAAAATAACAAGGCTGCCCCCATAGCACCGCCATCATCGCCCGGGGCAAACGGCACATGAATATGCTGAAAGATTCTACTGTTTTTCGCTTTCCCCATGGCGGAACAATTGAGTGCACAGCCGCCAGAGATACAGAGGTAGTCGCTTGGGATAAGTTGTTTGGCATGGTTGACAAGGCGAAGTATTATTTTCTCTGTGACCGACTGTATAGCGGCTGCGAGATTCTTATGCGATTGGAGGATAGGATCTCCCTTTTTCCGATGCGGGATTTCAAAAAGTTGTTCCCATTGCTTGACGTTCACCATCTTCATTGCATGCATGAATGTGAATCGTTTCGGGTTTATTACAATGCTTCCATCCTCGGCTATGTTTACAAGTTGGGATTCGATTGTTTGTACAAACCGGATGGTTTGTTCGTCTTCCAACGAGCCGTAAGGAGCAAGTCCCATCACCTTGTATTCGTCGGAATTAACTTCAAACCCAAGAAAATAGGTAAAAGCTGAATAAAGTAAACCTATGGAATGGGGGAAATGCTGCTGTTTGATAATATTCATATTTCCGTTGTCGGCTTTTACTATGGAAGTGGTTGCATTTTCGCCTACGGCATCAATGACCAGAATGGCAGCATCAGGATATCCTGAAGTGTAATATGCCATGGCTGCATGTGATAAATGATGATCGACATAGCGGATATCCCAGTTGCGCTTACTGCCGCACAATTCGTTTAATGCCCCACTGATGGTCTTTGTCATATTCAGTCTGTCCTTTAGCCATACAGGAATTGCTTTTATAAAAGATGCATAACCTTTGGGTGCATAGTGGATATGGGTGGATAAAATGCGTTCGAATTTCACAAGTGGCTTTTCATAAAAAACAACATAGTCGATATGAAGAAAGTCAATGCCGGCACTGTCGATACAGAATGAAATGGCTTTGGATGGAAATGACTTGTCGTGCTTCATTCTGCTGAACCGCTCTTCGCATGCGGCAGCAACAACAACCCCATCAACAACCAAAGCTGCCGATGAGTCGTGATAATATGCGGATATACCTAAAATAGTCATGCTAAAAATCTAAATAGAAGAAATTAAATGAACCATATTCCGGGTACAATACCAATACCGCCAGCATGAGTGTATAGCATGTGGCTTCGCAAATGATAGCACGGCGGGATTGTACGACATCAAATACGATTTTCTTCAGCATGTGGCTTTCTATGAGTATAAGCAACAGAATGGAAAACAGGCACATCATACCCACATAATAATCCATGTGGCCCGCAGCATGTAGTTGCGACAGATACCGGGTAATGTCGTTCAGATTATCACATCTGAACAATTGCCACAATAGCAGAATAGCAAGAATAACGAATAATCGATATGTGTACCTGATAGCAGCCATTTTGAAGAACCTGTCCGGATGTAAAAGACGCTCGATACAAACCAAAAATGCGTGAACGATTCCCCAAATAATAAAGGGTGTAGTCAGTCCGTGCCACAGGCCACTGATGATAAATGTTATCAGGATATTGATGCATACGAATGAGGTTGTTGTTCTTCCACCACCAAGAGGAATATACACATAATCTCTCAGCCATAATGAAAGGGTAATGTTCCATCTTCGCCAGAATTCCCGGAATGACTGTGCTGCGTATGGATTATGGAAGTTAACAGGTAGTTTAATTCCCACAAACAATGATACTCCTATGGCAATCAATGAATAGGCGTAGAAATCAAAATAAAACCTGATACCCCATATAATGGTTTGCATAAATAAAGTAAGACCCACTGCGGACTCATCCGTATACATCATATTGTCGGCGATGATAAATTTCAGGAATAAGGCAAATATAGTTATCTTGAATCCTTTGAAAGCGTCCATCCGGCGGAAAGAGAGGTTATCGCCTAATTGTGAAATGAAATCTTTGGCTCTTACTATTGGGCCGGCCAGCATTTTTGGGAAAAAGAATAGTAGAATGAGAGAGTCTAAGACTGAATACCTGTTCCTGTCTTTCCGCTGATCTATCAGGTATGAAATTCCGGTAAATGCAAATACGGAATATCCTATCAGGGTGGAAGTGTGCAGGCATAATCTGGCGTAGACAAATCCTCCCAAAAGCGTACTTATTGTGAGTGCGAATATGCATCGATACAGTTTCTGTGTTTTTATCCTGGAGGTGGCTATGATGAGCAGCGCTAATGCCAGGAAAAGAACGACATGCCATTCTACCACGTAGGTATAGCAAATCAAACTAATAACGAGTATGGCAGTTTTCATCCAACTCATGGGTGGATTCTCCTATAATAAATACCGTTGTCAAACCCAAATGTGCCGGCAAACCATAAATCATGGTCGGTAGCGCCAAATGCGGGGTCCCATTCGTCGCCACGCGTGTGTGTGAGTTGCTCTGTTTTTTGTGTTGCCAACGATAGAGAGAATAAATCCCAATTACCGTCTTTATTTCCTGCATATACCAGAAAATTACCCGATGGTGATATGGCTATGTCCCAAATATCGTATGGAACGGATAGTACATCGCTCACCTTTTCTGTTTCCATCTCGAATCTTTTGATGGAAAAGTACTTCTCTTTTTGGATGTAGTAGATGCTCTTATCATCTGAACTAAAAACCGGACGCCAGCACTCTGTATCTGCTTTTATAGTGGCAACGATGTCTTTTCGGTTTACATCGAATAAAACGATATTGGCTACAGCATTTTTTTGTGAGCGACTCCACAAAGGGAATGCTATCATATCTCCCCTGTGATTGAACATGGGGATGGCGGCAAAGTGATTGTCCGGATTCAGTTTGGCTGCTGTTTTCAGAATGTTATCATATAGAATAACATCCGTTTCATGACTTTCCTGATTGCCCTCGGTATAGGCCAGGTACCTCAAATCGGGAGAGAATACAGGGTGCACAAGCTCTTTGAAACTTTTTGTGATACAAATTTCGTTGCTTTCATCGGGAAAGTATTTGCATATTTTGTAGCCTTCTTTCTCCTGACTTTGGTATAGTAGCGTGCTGTCTGCCGGATAATAGGTAGGGTATCTGTCATGCGTGTTTTTAGAACTGATGTATTTTGTATCACATGCCGGCAGGTACAAACTATCGTGAAGGGCTTGGGCAATGATCGTATGGCCTTGTTTGTTCAGGTGCTCGTCCTGATTGAAAAACGGAAAAGATTCAGCATAGCGGAATACTTCCGTCAAATCGTAGTGAGGCAGGTCCAAGGACTTTGCCGTTGTCCTGAACAGGCGGTTGGGAGCATCCAGGTCCAGCTCATCCATCGAAATATGATAGGCGCTCCTTACTTCATTCAACAGTTGGGGGGATATCTGTTCTTTGGAAGGAATCAGGAAGAGTACAAGTTGTGCACCCATGCTTTCGGTTTCTTTTTTCCACGCTGACAGACAGTCTTTAAATGCCTGGATATCTTTTTCTTTTGTTTCCGAACTCTTGCGGTAAAGTATATTGTAATCGACATTTAATTGCTCTGTGGGGAAGAAGGGTTCTGTCCATCTTCCTAAAGGTAATGGTTCTGTGGAGAAAAGATTGTATGTAAAATAACGGTACAGGTCTGAAGACTCCATCAGGTAGTCCTGAAAGGTAGCCTTCTTTTCACGAATATGGAAAAAGTCATTGAAAACACCTATCTGAAGGAAAACGACTTTGGGGGTAAGTTGCTTTCCTTTATCCTTGAAATAGTTCAATTCGTCATACAATCCCGCGCCGCTAATGCCTGCATTCACCACAATTTTATCCGGGAAGAAGCGATAGATTTGCGTGGAGTATAGTTCGTCGTAACTGACCTGCGCACCCTGGGTAAATGAGTCTCCGATAAATAGCCAGTCGCAACTTTTAATAGAATCGGTGGTATTTGACAAATCTCCCATTCTGTAGCCTTGACAGTTGGTCTTATAAATACTTGCGTATTCGCCGGTTCTGAAATCCAGTTCCAGGTTCGGTTTGTTGAAGTAGTATTTGCCATGAAGTTCATATAGATTAGGCACATTCTTGTCGGGCAGGAATTCCCTGAACAGGAGTTCCGCGTGACATGCAATGCTTGTCAGCGCACACAAATTGAAAGCCCACACTTTCACACGCAGGCTTTTTGTACGCGACACTAAACAGGCAACGGAAAGCACAACGAATAGAATGACAATCGTCCATGTGACACTTCGGGTGAGAAGTATCAACATCAGCGGATTCCAAAGGAACAAAGCTACCAGCAGGCTATCAGGTTGCTTCATATTATCTGACAAACCTCTCTATTCCCTGCTCAAAAGCTGTTACTGTCATAACTACCAACTCTAAAGGACGGCCTTTTTCCTTTAAGTCTAAAACAAGAGGATAACCCAATATATCGGTGACAACATCGATAGTTCTCGGGCGGATTTGGGAAAATTTAGTTCTATCGAATTCAACCCAAAGCAATGGTGACTGTCTGTCTCTGTCATACAGGGAGATTCGCAGGTAATGTATGTTTGGAGAGACACCATACAACTTACTGCTTACATAATACAGAAAGCTGATTGCACTGTGTGTTTTGTCCCAAATCAGCTCCTTCGCCGGTTTGTTTTTTACTGAGATTTTTCCGGATGCAAGCATGGAGGCCTTGGAGGTCGGGATTGATATTCCGTCTTCCATAATTAACGAAACACTCATGAGTTGAGATGTCTTGTTGTAGTTCCAACTTAGTGTTAGGTTGTAAGGTATCTGAATATTAGCAGCCAGTTCGCGCATGTGCTTTGTAACAGCCTCTTCTTCTCCTTCAATAAATGCTTTCTTTTGTCTGAAGAGAGCCTGGTACTCGGCAAGATATCGGGCGTTGGCCCGATCTTCTTTAGCATCTTCTATTTGGTTAAAGAGGTCACAAGCCTCTTGCCAGGCATTTTGACGGTTTTCTGTCAGGGCATTCAAGTCGTTTTTAACGAGGCTTTGATCATAACTCCCGCCTCTGGCAATTTGGTCGAAATGAATAGAAACCATTTCATGGCGTAAGTCTTCTTCAACCTGGCTTTGGGTAGGCTTTGGCAAACGGAAAGATGCACGCTCATATTTTTGAGGAGCAAGATTCATGAGTTCCTGCTGAAAATCATTCATGGATAAAACGTTGTCCATTTCCCGGTGAATGCAGGTATAGCGTTTATTCTCAGCTTCGTATGCGTGCAGCATATCCTCAGTTACTTTGTTGTACGCATCTTTATACTCTTGCGTTCTCCTTGCCGACCCATCAGTAATTCCATATGTAGACAAATCATAGTCTCCATAGGGGCTCAGTTCTACGGTTCCGCTACCGTACTTGGGGTAAGCAACCTTAAATTTCTGTTTGCATGCTACTACCGGGGAAGGGAGTGTAGCTGATATGTGTAAATCCTGCATATCGATACGTATTACTTATTTATTTAATTGAGGGTTGTAACCCTTTGAATTCTTTACACGATGTGCTAAACAGGCCGCAACACTTTTCTTTCAGACTGCAGTTCCCGCAGAATGACGGATAGTGTTTTTTCCAATCCGATATACTTTGTTTGGCAAATCCATGCACCTTTTCGGGTAACAGGCATAAGGGAATGTTATATGTAGCTACCTCGTGATGCCAATCATCCAGGAACTGTACAGCTTCGACCAGCTGATTGACATACTCCTGAGGCTCTATCCAGATTCGTTCGCTTTGTTTGTCGGCATAGCCTGTCCGTTCCATTCCCATGAAAGCTGTCCATGCTAGGAACGGCAGGTTTTTGTGAATAAATTCTGCCATAGGCAGGAATCGCATGTAGTTTAAGCGGTTCATGACTATTCTCAGCTCTATGCATGCTCCTGACATGGCCAGATTGTATAATCCCAACATGGTTTCGATGTAGGAGCCTTTTGCACCGGCAATCCTATCATGGTCTTTTTCGTAGTCGGAATGAAGAGGGATACCAAGGATTAATTTGCCGTCACCTGCTTCCATTACTTTCTGGGCATACGTGGCATCTTTAAAGTTTCTGCCATTGGACAAAAGGTGGATGCCGGTATGGGGTAATTCACACCGGATTGTTTGGATAAGCTCTACAAGACGTTCGCCCAACAAGGTCGGCTCACCGCCTGTTATACCAATGGTTGGCAAATCTTTGGGAGCGGATTTAATTCTATTCAGATTTTCGGCAAACAGGGTATCGATATCGTCCACCTTTTGGGGAGGTTGACAGCACATGATGCAGTGATTATCGCACTGTTCCGTAGTAAACAATGTGTTGTCATTCAGGTGAATGTCCATATCGCGCTGTTTCATCTTATCCATGTTTTAAAGATGGGCATCACTTCTTGCTTTCTGTCTATCAGCAAGGATATCAGGTATTCTATGATGGCTTTATTCTTTCTGCAAAGCAAAGAATGGGGGCGGTTGCCATACGCGTCACCTTGTGCGGAATGGTTTCTGACAGGATCGGCCCCGCAATAAACACGGATCCCACAATCGGAACAGCCGGCCAATGCTTCGTTAGACCATACTTTAGACCACTCTTTCACTTTGTGACTGCCAACGAGTGATCTGTATGAATCTTTCACGCTACCAATCCGGAAGGTATAATCTCCTTCTTCGGCCAACATTCTCGATTCATCGGAGGCATACAGATAGCCGTCGTAGTTGTAGATAAGCACCGAATTAACGATGCCGGCAGGCGATTGTAAATCGACAAAGCCGGTGCACCAGGGGGTGAGAATCTTACGCAAAATGATGGCGGCAAAATCTTCGACTATCCAATACCCTTGTTTGTTTATGGAAAGTATGTGCTCGAATGCTTGTTTGTAAAAGTCGATAAAGCGTTCTGTGTAAAGCTCCCAATCTGCATTTTCACCAGCCAGCCCATAGGGATTCAGGGCACGCAGAAACAGGCTGTGAAAACCCCGTTTGACATACTCGTCGACTATTTCTTTCGGGTAGTTGAGAGCCGGTTCTGAGGTAGTCATCAAAGCAGCAACTTGTTCCCCGCCTAATCGTTTCCGGGCTTTTTCAATGCCTTTGATGACTCGCTTGTGGCTGTCCTCTCTTCCCCGGTTCTTGTTATGAAGCCATGAGGGGCCGTCTAAAGAGGTGGATATAAGCACACCATAGGTTTCACAGATATCAAGAATCTCATCCGTCAGGTGAATGCTGTTCGTGCAAAGAACGTATCGTACCTGTTTATGCTCCAGTTCTTTTTTCTTTTCGGCAAGTTCAATACCGTATTTTAATAACTTGGGCTCGAGTGTGGGTTCACCGCCTTGAAACTCCATCGTGAGCCATTCTGATGGGGATTGAAACATCAGATCGACCGATTGCGCCATCGTGTCGAACGACATGGTCTTAGAGGTGCAATGTTCGTCCTGGCTGGAGGCTTGACAATACACGCAGTTTTGATTACAACGGAGTGTAAGGACAAATATATGAAGGGCTGTGCCGTTATCCATAAACCGTTTCTTCCCAGCCAGGCGTTCTGCATACATATCGATCAATGCGGGCAGTGTACGTTCGGTTAGGAAAAAGTTGGCTACTAAAGTTTTGTATGTCTCACTTTGGGTATCCATAGTATGGTCAATCATGCATTGAACAGTACCTTTGGGTACTGCCAGCATATCTCCCACTTCGTTTACCAAGACCTCTTTGGAAGATATTCTGCTGAATGTAAATGGGAGCAGTTTATACATCGTTGAGATCTATATCATCCAAGTCAGCAAACGCTTTTGCATAAAGAATGGTCCGGATGTCATGCGTTTCTTCTTCTATGATTTGCCTCAGTTTGAAATCATTCAGAGCTGAAAGAAATATATATTCTATTTGTTCCGGTTCTACATGGCTACTTAAAGGGTTTATATACAGCGTTTCGACAGAACCATCTAGGGATCTGTTGACAGCATATTCTTTGGCAAGGCTATATACTGCCTTGGATATGCATGCATCCGGATATATATTCCGGTCTATTGTTAATTCCATCGTCTGCCTTATTTTTTAGCCTTTAATTTCAGTGTTCTGATAGTCGTTTCGTCTACGCGCCCATTAGCAGGTAAACCATGATATGCCTGAAACAACTTAACGGCAGTTTCAATGTCTTTTGTGAAAACGATTTTGTTTCCTTTGTGTTGCAATTTGGATGAATCGGGCGGAAAACCGGCACTAATCAATAACGTAACCAGCTCATTAATGTCATCGCCTGCCAGTGCGTCATTTGTTTCATAATACAGATCTCTGACGCCAAGAACCAGTGTGGTCTGACTGCTATTCCACTTTTCAAGTCTTTCAGCCAATGTTGAGGTTACTACACCATCTTGTTGTAAGCCTGCATCTTTTTGGAATTGTTTGACTGCTTCGACGATTCGTTTGTCAAAAAGCGGATATCCATTTTCCATGGTTAGCCAGGTGGAGTGTATATACTTTTTTGAGACCAGCAGTGTGATCAATGTAGACATATCATTTCCATAAAGACCGAATCTTAGCGTGCGGTCACCTAAACTATATGTTTTATATGTTTTGGGTG
>JAVBVA010000027.1:0-89442 GCA_031554665.1 Bacteroides sp.
CGGATCTTTCCGCAACACTTTTTTGAATGGTACTGACATAATAAAATAAGAATTAAAGATTAATAATTAGGAGTTTCCTCCTTTTGTTGATACAAAGATATGGCAGGAGCGTGAGGCCAATGGAGAGTTAAACAGAGTTAGACAGAGTTAGGGAGAGATAAGGAGAGATAAGGGACAATTTGTGCATATATTGCGAAAAATATACATATATGCATACTAAACTTTCTGATTATTTTTGCAGCATTAACTTACTTCAATCCTATGAATTATGGCAAAAGTGTTATTCCTTCTTTCTCTCTTATGTTTATTAGGTTGTATAAAATCGAAAATTCCATGCCATATTGTTGCAGAGGATTTATCTGATAGTTTGCATTGGATAGATTCCTGGCAATTGCTAGGGCCTTTCTATTCTGATTCTATTTGTAGTAAGTCTCCACATGCGGAAGACTTTCTGGAAAAGTATGGGTATTCAGAAAATGACTTAGAAGCGGCTGATTTTATTACTTGTGGAAATAAATTTTTAGAAGTGAAGTCTGTCAGCGAATTCAAGCGTGTTGATATGCCTATGCATGGTCTTTATCTTGATGAGATATACCCTTCAGATTGTCCTGGTTCCGTTTATTTAGGATGTATTCTTCATAGTTCAGTGGAACAAGAAGTAGCTTTCTTATTTACGTCATATCAAAAGGGAAAACTATGGTTAAATGGAGATTTGATCTACCAATCAAAATGGAAAAGTACACGTACAAAATATAGGGAAGAGTTTGTCAATGTGAGACTTCTGAAAGGACAAAATTTTGTAGTATTTAAGGTTTCCATTTCTGAGATTCCTCAAAATGTAAATCACAAACGCTGGCGTTTTGATTTTTGTATGACTTCAGTTGATCGGGCTTTGAAGCTATATAATGTTGTATACAATCATTCTTTTTTAGGTAGAACATGTATAGATACAAAAGAACTTCATTTGTATGTAGGTCCCTACAGCAGAATGGATTATAGTGTAAGCTTATTAGAGAAAAACAGGGATATACAATTAAGAAAGAAAGAGACTAAAGAAATGGATGGTCATATTACTGTGATGATGCCAGATACATTAGTTCCGGAATTATATACCTGTTGTCTTCTTGTCGGAGAAGATACGCTTCGGGAGAGGTTCTTTTTTGGAAATATAGATTCAACTTTTTCTTCATTATATAGCCAATGTTATAAGATGAACTTATCGAAATCTCAAAAGATAAATTTGGAAACTTTTTCTGATTATTACTATGCTATCTTTAATAGGAGGCGTTTACAGTCCCATGAAAGTCAAAGTGAATACTGGGACCGAAATAAAGTGAATGTAATAAATGAATTAAATAAAGTAAGAACTAGTTTAGTCAAAAAAGAGGACCCTTTTAAGAAAGGTATTGGAATGTTTAGATATTATAATTGTCTGGATGAAGACAGCTTATACTATTACACCACTTATTTTTCGGAATATAGTGGGCGTGTTCCACTTTTTATTCATCTTTTCATTGATGCGGAGGGGTACAATGTAAGTTGGTTGAAACACTGGCAGAATCATTTGGATAGAGAATATTTGAAAGCTCTTTCAAAAGAACTCCAATTTGGGTATATTTTGACAAACTGTGGAGGTAGCAATGACAGTAAGACTCAAAGGGCACATCTGGCTGAGATTGTAAAGCAGGCTATAGAAACATTGCCGGTGGATCCAGAGAGAATTTTTATCATTGGAAACTGCGCATCTACGATGGTAGCGCTGGATTTTTTCATTAATGGAGGTCACAAGATTGCAGGTGTTGGATTTGTAAATCCAAACTTTAGAAGGTCGTATTACTCATTGTGCGCATCGCCAGGGAAAAGTCAACAGTCATCGAGTTTGTATGTCTTATGCTCTTTGAATGATGAGATTTTTCCTGTTGGACAAGCTAGAAAATTTTACAACTTATTAAAGACAAATTATGATACTGTTTATTGGGATATTTCTTATGAAACAACTCATAATTTGTCTCCTCCATATTATGGAGACAAAATGTATCGTACATTGATCAATAGTGTGAAAAGCGAATGACACAAAAAGTATGATTAAGGAACTTTATAGAATAGAACATCTTTTATTTTCATTGTTGTGTGTTGTAAGTATATTTGCATATTCGGAACACATGACAGATACTTATATTGTGCCTAAGTGGTGTTTCTCAATTGCAGTTTTGCTGTTGAGTATTCTAATCCTTTCAATTAAAAAACTATGTAAGAGGTCCATTCATCTTAATATTTCGTTATGCGCTTATATTATAATCATAACCTGTCTTTTACAATCAATATATGGAATAATACAATGGTTTCAAGGCTTCCAAATATCAGGGAGTAATAGGAGCATTGGTAGCTTTGATAATCCGGCAGGGTTTGCCTCATGTTTATCTGTTAGTCTTCCATTCCTTTTACTGTGTTTAAAACCAGCAAAAAGATTATTTCAGAAAATATTGATCTGTACATTGGCTTTAGTTTTAACTTCGGCTGTTATCATATCAGGTTCCAGAACGGGTATGATAAGTATTATAGCCATTATAGCCTTGGGAATATTTCAATACATTCCTTTGAAAACAGCCAAAAAGGCAACTCTTCTTATATGTGTGTTCTCTTTATTCTTATCAGGAAGCTATTTCCTGAAAAAAGATTCTGCTGATGGCAGATTACTTATATGGAAATGTTCTTGGGAAATGGTGAAAGATGCTCCTCTCTTTGGGCATGGTTGGGGAGGTTTCAGAGCAAATTATATGGATTATCAGGCGAATTATTTCAAAGAACAGCCTGATGAAGATAAATATGAAATGCTTGCAGACAACGTATCATCACCGTTTAATGAATGTCTAACTATAATAATAAGTCTTGGTATAATCGGACTTTTAGGAATTGTAATATTAGTTCTTTTCCTTTTCAAGTATTATGACAGAGACCACAACGAAGACAAACGGTACGCTCTGTTGTCACTTGTTGCTATCGGAGTGTTTTCAATGTTCTCTTATCCATTTACTTATCCTTTCACGTGGTTCATGTTGTTGTTCAACCTATATGCATTATTGAAAGGATTTATCTGTAAATGGACTAATCTGCGGATTGTGGTATATTCGTTAAATCTTGCTTTAATGGTGTTTAGCCTTGCAGGGTTATATAAACTCAGCCAGCGTATAAAGGGGGAATATGAATGGAAAAAACTGACTCGCGAGCGTGTCACGGACAAAGTACTGGATGATTATCAGAAATTGATGCACCCTTTAGGCGAAGACCCCTATTTTTTATACAATTATGCAGTTACACTGTTGGAAGCTGGGCGTTTAGATGAAAGCCTAAATGTTGCTCTGAAATGCCGTTTTTACTGGGCGGATTATGATCTAAATCTGCTTCTTGGGGATATCTGCAAAGAAATGAAAAAATGGGATTTAGCTGAATCTTACTATGAAAGTGCTTCCTATATGTGTCCTTGTCGTTTTATTCCACTTTATCAATTATTCGATTTATACAGAAACTCAGGAAGGAAGGATAAGGCCGAATCAGTGGCAGAAAGAATCATATCGAAACCAGTGAAGATCCAGACGGGTACAGTCTGGATGATAAAACGGCGAATAAATGAATATATGGAATCTAATAAATGAAAAAGTAATGAAAACAGAAGAAAAAAAAATTAAGACGAAAGAGGATTTGCTGAACTGGCTCTCTGTATTGAACTGCCTGATGCCTTCAGACTGGAAATGTATAGAGGAAACCATGTGTATGATAGAGGATGAATTTCCTTGTAAGCTTCGGCAGCATTTTTTAGTGTTGTCGGAAGATGACATTCGCATAATACTGCTACTCCGTGCCGGAATTTGGAATGTGGAGATAGCCCGGTTATTGAATATATTACCTGCATCATTTCGAATGAGAAGATACAGAATAAAGAAAAAAATGAGTGTTACAGAGAAAAAATTATCTGATTTTGTGCAAGGTTTATTTAAATAGGATTCGCTATTCCTGCTTATAATAAACGTATACAAATGAGCTGTAAGCCATTTTGTCTACGCTTGATATTTGTGCCATATCTAAAAAGGCACTATTTATGTATTTGTATTGTAGGATGAACTTGTGGGCAAAGTTTAAGATGATTCATACCTATATTACTTTTTTGAGAGAGTGAGTTTGTCCAAAGTACTTATTTTAAAATGAAAAAGACAATGAAGAAAGTAGAAATTATTTGTTCAGTTTTGGTGTTATTTTTGATTTTGGCAATCGTATTTGTAGGTTGTCAACAGGATGAATCACTGGATGATTTATATGAAAATGAAGCATACTTAAGTTTTTCTCCTACTGTGAATTTTGATCAATTGACAAGCGAAGATTTGATGGTATTATCTCAAGCTATATTTCGTTTGGACATAAGAGAAAACAAGGATCACTTCTTTGATATATTTTCCAGAAATGCTAAGAGCGTAAATATGTCCGAGGAATTATTTAATTATTGCCTGATAGTTATTGAAAACTCAAATGAAAGGATTTTATCAGAAATAGAAATTTATAGAAACCGTGTTAAAACAAGACAAGAGGGAAACGATGATGATGATTTAAAAGCTAAAACAGATTGTATGGCTCAAAGTATTGCATATGCTACTGGTTTGGATTATTATTATGTAAATTCATGGATTACTAATAAATATGGGAATGATGGCGTACCTATAGAAGATTTCTATTCTGTCATGAATACTTTTAATAATGGTGCTCAGGTTGGATTCTCCATGTTTCATGACATGAATTTTAGCTATGGTGAAAAAAAGTTAGTAATAGCACTCAATCTCAACCATGTTGTCACTGTCATATCAAAAAACGGTAATGATATTATATATTGGGATGCCCAAAGAGGCTCTATGGGGCTTTGTAGTCCATATGGCATAACCCATATTTACGAAATACGATAAGTTATTTATTGGAGTAACTAGAACTCTCCTGTACATAAAAAAATGACTATGAGATTTATTTCTTTATCCATAATAATTCTACTTGTAGCTTCAGCGAATGCTTTTGCACAGAAGTCTATTTTCAAGATGTATCGTTTTGAAAGTTCAGAGCTGTTCGACATCAATCTTACCAAGCCAAAAGGATTCAAGGTTATTGATGGAAAAAGAACGTTTGCAGTAAACGAAAAGATGAACATAGGCACTTTATATCAAGTGACTTTAGAATCAAAAGCCAAAGACTGTCTGATACTATACCCTTGGTTCATGATCTTTAAACATCATGAAATGGGTGCACGAAACATGGTCTATGGCGAGGTAGAAGCTGCGTTGAATATACCTCCTGATAACAAAACAATAAAACTGGATACAGCAAAGTATGTGAAAATAATCGCGAAGAATGACATGAAGTCTTATTTCAATGCTGATACAGTATTCATATACAAAATCAAGTTACCCAAACCTTATAAGGAAGTATACAGTGAATGCATAGGTATTAATACCATAAAGAATGGGCATCCCTCTGCTATGATAAAGATTCTTCTGACAGAAGAAGGTATAAAAAAAGAAGATGAATATATGCAAACGGTTTTTAAGAGTATGCAATATCCTGATACTGCACCTACATATAATAAAGAGAAGTTTGCAGAAGTTCGTAAGAAGATGGAACGCAGATTCTTTTACGGCAAGAATAAGTCTAAATTTATAGGATACTATGAATAAGAAAAAGCAACAATTGGTATTTATACTTTCTCTGATAGTTGTGCAAGTTTCTGCGCAATTAAGAGTTCCTATGTATATTTCACAGGAAGCTACATCAAAGTATGCCTCGAAAGTGTACGATATTACGTTTAAAGAGCCGAAAGGCTTTGTGGATATGAAAATGTCTGAGGCATGGGTTCCCGGGAAAAAGGGATTGGGCGACTACACTGCTATTTATCAGTTATTTCAATCCAAGGATAGCAGCTGCATCCTTATGTACCCAACTATGGCAGCAGTCTTTCCTACTCAACGTGATACATCTTTTAGAGCACGGAGCTTGGCTGTAGATGATATACATTTTGCTTTGGGACTGAGAACTGAAATAGGACTTCCCCAGAAAGGAGATACAATTGATTGGAATAAATATTTAACTGTATATACAGACAAATATGCTCGACAACGTTTTAATGCGGATACTGTTTTCATTGTAGAACTTCCTATAAAAGAGTCTTATAAGGAGAAATACACCTATTGTACAGGAGTTTATATAAGTAAAAAGGATCGACCCACTTTGTTTTTCAAGTTTCTCTTTACAGAGACAGGAAAGCAGCGTGAGCAAGAACATCTTAAGCTTTTGTATAAAAGAATCAGATATAAGAATAATAATTGGGTCTATGATGAAGAAAAAGCTATAGAGGGCTTTAAGATTCTTGAATCAGACAGATATAAATGAGTTCTTAAAAATAGGCAACTACGGCTATTTGTAATAGATTCAAGGGTATAATTTAAACTGTGTCAGCAAAGAAAAAAACATTAACTTTGCTGACACAGTTTTTTATGAGTGAGGAATTTGATTTTGAAAGTATTAAGAACAAAGCCTGGGAGTAAAGAAAGAGATCAGAAAACAAAAGTATCTTAACCACCGAATTTCATTGTCAATTGCCTATTATTTTGTATCTTTAGGGTATAGAAAACTAGCGAAGCTCCGGCAACGGGCCCCGCATCGAACTACTAAAAACCGAATAGTGTATGTACCCTTCAGACGAAGAAAAAGCCTTCCCCATCCGCATGTACACCAAAGCCGAATTGGCTATGCTTTATTGTCCCAACCAATGCGTACGGCGTGCTCTGGATAATTTTTATCATTGGATGCAACTCAACAAGCCGCTGCTGGCCGAGTTAGAAGCAGTGGGGTATCACAAGTACCGGCGATCGTACTTGCCGCGCGAAGTGGAGCTGATCGTGAAGTATATGGGAGAACCGGGGAGTTGACCAAGCTCCCCTTTTACATTCCTTTTCTGTTCTTTGGATTATTTACAGGGTATCAGGGGGCAGAGCGCAGAAGAGCAAGTTGTTCTTGATCTCTTCGAATTCATCATCCCATAAACCATTTTCCCTTAGATGGTTTTCGATGTCCTTGTATACAGGTAGTTCGTACAGAACGTATGTAGACAATACAGCTGAGAACGAATTCTCTGAGCGGCAACTGCTTAATGTCTTTTTTATTCTGCCTATTGCTTTCTGTTTCAAACCAGCATCAGCACTCTTCAAAACGTCCCAATTAGCTTCCAATAATCCGGCGATATATTCTCCTATTCTATATCTTGGAGTTTCGAAATGATCGCGATCATTCAACGCAGTGGCAGTTATGGTATCGTCTCCTTTCATGTTCTTGGGATAGTACCTGAATGCTTTTACATACAAATAATCTTTCGGATTATCATGCAAAGGATTTATGATCGGAGTATTGCACACGTCTAAACCACCTTTGGTGGTATTGCATTTCTTGCAAATAGGAAGCAGATTGCCCCATCTTACCACTTCATCAGCATAAAGTTTTATACATTTAAAGTGGTCGACTTCCATATATGCGCTTAGCGTGTTCAACAGTTGTTCGGAAAAGGCACACTTGGAATGAGTCATTTCGAGCAATGGCTGGGTTATATAAGATTCCCGCCAGACTGCTTTGCCGGTTTGTTGGTACTCGGCAACCAGTTGGGTTTCTTTTTCGTCGGTCAGTTTAGCAGGTTTATCGGGGAGTTCTAGCTTGATCATCAGTCGTTCATTTGAGACAGTTGCAGGGTTAATAGTCTTCTCACCGGATTGCCGGGATGGAGTATCTTGTCTAATTCATAGAATGCTTCACGGCTCTTTGCCGGATTGTTTTCGTCCAGTCCTTCGTTGAACCTCTCCATTAGCTGCTGATAGTAGTTGGAGTGTATATCCGATTCCAAGTGCATTACGTCGCGTAGTATTTCCTCTACCGTCCAACCTTTGAAATTGGAGCGGGGATTCCGCTCTACACTTAGCTTCTCGCCATCGCGGTACAGCACGTAGAGGTTGATGTCGTCCATCGATTGTATTACCAACGGGCTGTGGGTGGTAACAATAAACTGCGTGTTAGGGAATATGTCTGATAAGAAGGACACGATTTCCCGTTGCCATTTAGGGTGCAGATGCAAGTCTATTTCGTCGAGCAGAACGATGGCGTTTCCTGTTAAAGGGTTGTCTAAATCGGGATAGCGTTCGAACATTCGTTTGCAGAAATCGATTACCCATGAGAGCATGGATTGGTATCCGTAGCCCAACTGGAAGTACCTGAACCATCCGTCTTCGGTTTGGAAGAGTACGTAGTTTTGGAGGGTTTCAGAGCTTTCAAATTTGAAGTCGAAGATTTCCGGAAAGAGCTTGCTGCAAAGAAGTGCTTTGATTTTATACAAGAGGGATGCGGCGATTGTGTTTCCGTTTTTAGCAGCGTAGTCGAGTTGCATCAGCCATTCTTCTATGTTGATCAGTTGCTTGTCTTGGAAGAGTAGGGAGTCGCAATCATCAAAAAAAGATTCAGAGAAGGAGGTTTGAGAAGGATATCTAGATACTCCATAGCCATAAAAACAAATGTCCATTTTCTTGATACTGGTATGAAATCCAGCATTGTTATACCCATATTGTATATACGTTTCTTCAGCAGAAGAGAACTGGCACTTTATAAATGAATTCTTATCAAGTTCACTACCAGCTTGATCATCAAAAAATATTGCTGGGACAATATTGTCTTCTTTAGAATTTACAGACCTTCGAATTACCGGCCGCGCATATGCTATCGCCTTCAATATATTAGTCTTCCCTGTATTGTTATTCCCTAACAACACAGTCCACTGGTAGATACTTCCATCTTCCCGCGAGCAATCAATCTCTACATCCTCAAAACACTTATACTTTTTGAGCGAGATGCTTTTAATCTTTATATCTTCTTTACTCATCATTCTTTCATCTGTTATTCACTAAAATAATCAGTTCCCTGACATTAAGAATTGCCTTATCACATTTTTGATTTAATAATACTTGATTCACATTTTCAGGCAACACATAATTCATGTCAAAGTCAGTCGTATATTGGTATAATTCATTAATGGCCGAGTCCAATTTCGCAACAGAAACGTCCTTGTTCATTAAGCCATTGGTATCGCAAAACCTCTGTTTCAACTGGTGAATAATACCGACCTGAGAGGCTATTAACGAAATATCAACCCTGGTAGAATTCTCGAAAGTTTGTTTTATCCGGGTGACGTTCTCTTCGATCTGCCTCAAATCGTTGATCAGCAAGTCCTTCTCAAAGCGTTGTTCGGTCAACTTCTTAGCTATATACCATCCTATCCATATGGTAACGACTGCAGATACAATCAGGCTTACCACATCGACCGGTGACACTGTATAATCCACTACCATTCTTTCCAGCCATGAGGCCCGGCAAAGGAAACGCAGGAAGAAAAATGAGAAGACAGAGAAGAGTAACAGAGAAAGGGCTACGATTATTTTTTGAACCATATTTCATCGTTTATGTATTTGACTACCCATTGAAACAACTCTGTTCTGAAGACTATATTGCTACAAACTTCCTGTGCACTTTTCGTCCGGGCAAGTATTCCGAACGACTGGTCCAAAAATGAATTGGGATATGATTTTGCTCCATCCAGGTAAACGTACAGTTTCTCATGATCGGCTACTGCAGCCTCATACCGGGGTAGCAGGAGTTTCTGATAAAACTCTTCTCCCGAATTAGGTCCCAGCTTTTGGAACCGCCCACCGGGCTTGTCGCTAAAATCATGGGCTATTTCTATTGCGTATTTTTCCATGCGTAATAATTGTTTTTACTGATAGACCAGGAAAAGTATGTCCCTACAAAATTAGGGTTTGTCGAAACGGTAAACTTTCCGTTAATATAACGCAAAGATACACGATTTGTTATTAAAACAAAGTCGGAGATGATTTCTTTTTCAATCGCTTCCCTTATTTGCGGCAACCCTCTTCCACGCCCGTCTTCCCGGGTGGAAGAACCCAGGCGTCCATTCAGGGCATCGATGGGTATTTGTTTCAGGTTCTTTTCCGAATACTTGTTCAGCAATCCCGATTTCTTGTATGATTCAATGATTCCCAGTCCCATATCTACAAACACATAGCGCATACACCTTTCCTGATAATCCCGGTATCGCAACAACCACCAATTAATGTTTTTGTTCTGAATTCCGTGTTCGGTGGCATTTCCGATTACTTCGATAAGTAAATCGTAGAACGGCTGATAGTATTCTCTTATTCCTATTCTTTTCAACTCGGATACCATCCGGTCGGCAAGGTCCGTGTCTATGTACCGATCGCTTATTGCTTTCTCTTTGTCTCCTTGCCCGCCCTCAGAAAAGACCTTTACGTTGATGTGTGCATAGCCCTTTTGTTTGCCTATGATTTCAATAATTTTCTTTGCCCGGGGATTCAATGAATAAAACTGAATGCGTTTATCTTTATCCTTTATATAAGCTTTCTCTGCCTGAGCCACCAATACCATATAGGCTCCTTCGGATATATTTTCTACTTGTGATACATCCAGCAAAACATTGGTGCAGCGTGTTGAGTATATCTTATTCAAAATGGGTACTATTTTGTCAAGATGCAACTGCTCAAGAACAAATTCCTTGGGAATAAAAAGTTTTAGAGTTTTCTTTCTATTATTAAACATGTAGGCCAGTAGTATAACAAAGCCAAAGGCTATACCGATAATTATATGGTATATTATAGGAAAATCGGCAGATATGAGAGAGAAATAATTCATTAGGATATCATATGTTTACAAGATTTCGTGTCTGCAAATTTACATTTTAAATCGAATCTATCTGTATGAGAAGAGGAAAAAGAAATAAAAAAATGACTGAGCAGAACATTTTATAAGGAAGTTATTCGCCATCTGTTATTACATTACTTGTAAAATAATTTAGAAGTAATGTAATGCCTCGTCACATTACTTCTAATGCATCCGAAGATGCATCGAAAAGTGCCGT
This sequence comes from Bacteroides sp., assembly GCA_031554665.1. GTDB lineage: Bacteria > Bacteroidota > Bacteroidia > Bacteroidales > Bacteroidaceae > Bacteroides. The sequence goes on from JAVBVA010000027.1 coordinate 11,015, forward strand.
AACGAGGCATTTTCAGTAAGCTCTAAGTGCACGATAGTGCAAAGTGCTTAGTGCACCTTGCGCAGTTTCTGGTACACACCCTTACATAACTTCTTGACAAACACCCCTATAGATTTTTTCAATACTGCAAACGCTTTGCGCCTGCTAATTTCGTAGGTGGAAGCCACCTCTAAATATTGGGCTGCTGTAAACGTGTTAGGCATGCGTTCGAAGATACGGTCCATGACGTTGGGATCTTTCAGTACCGGAACGTCCTTGTCCGTGTCTCGGTACGAGGTGATAAGCAGGCGGTTATGTTCCAGGCAACAAGTTACAATAGACAGAGCCGTCTCAAAATTACGATCCGAGCAGGTAATCTCTTTCACATCCATCCGCAGGGTGGCTTTCTCGATCGAGCTAAGTATCATGCAGATACGGTAGGTGATGAGACAGTACCGTTTAATGCTACTTTGGAAATGTTGGCGGCTGCTGAAGAGCTCCCGTTCTAACAGTGAGCCGTAGGTTAGGTTTAGGCAAGCCCATTGCTCATCAGTCAGCTTCATCCGGGTGGTAGACGAACGCAGGAAGAGCAACATCTGATTCAGACGCATGGCCAATTGGTCGAAATAACGCTCTACCTCCTCCTCGTCATCGGTAGGCGACACATCTTTCCACACCTCCTGCTGAGTGTACGTATAGGTCAAAACACGGCTGTACATTCCGTCCTCGGGTGTAGGAATGAACCGGTAGAACTGTGCCGGGGTTCCGGCTATCAGAGCCGATGCTTTGGGACAAAACACGTAGGTAGGAACGACGTTTGTCTTATAAGAGTCCTCTACCGGCTCGTGGTGGAAAATCTTCCGCAGGTAGTCGAAATAGTTACCGAACTCTTGCTTGTTGCTGACAGTCATCGTATCGGCTTCGAGGTCGAAGATGAAACCTCCCAGTTCCCCATTATCGCGCAGGTGCAACAGGAAGCGCGACTTGCTGACGGTAGACGGTATCTGCAGATGACAGTACACCGGCGGTTCGGGGCGTTCCATAACCGTATCGCCTTTATTCCGGCTACGGACATACTTTTCGTACGCTTCGCAATCCTTTTTGTACTTTTTAGCCAGACGCTGGTTCTCATCGGCAAAGCTCTTGAGGTAGACTCTGCACAGCGTCAACGCATATTCCATCACCCCCTTTCCGCAAGCCGCCGGAGCCACGACAAAGGTGTAAAAGTTGGCCCATACACGTTTGTTACGATAATAACCGTAAGTGGTAGGAATAAGTGCACTTACAACAGTAAGAACTGACAACAAAAGCATATCGATTTCGCGCGGATCATTCGTGTATTTCAAGACTGCCGAAAGAAACTCCGGAAGTTGCGCGTAGACCGATGCGGGAAAAAGAGGTGTATGCTCGCGAAGCTCCTCTCCATCAGGTTCTTCGTCTTCTTCGTCAGGCTCATTTGCACTGTTTTTAGTGCTAAGGAGCACTTGCACTTGACTCGTGCACTTAGTGTCCGCATTTTTCTCCTGATTTCTTGACAAAACAGACTTCTTCCGGGAGTAAGCAGACTTTACAATGGAAGCAATCTCATGGGCATCGAATGTATCGTCGGCCATGTACCTGACGGCTCCCCGGACAATCTCCTGTGCCTCCAATCCGCGGTCGCGGGCGGCGCAGGCAATGTGAAACAGGCGGGTGTTGCGGTTACCTTCCGCAGCGGGGTAGAGACTGAGGGCTACGAGGACGAATTCCTGTCCGTTAATGCCGGGATGCCCGGCACAATCCGGAATATTCTCCATGGGGGGAGCAGTGGCCGGCGCATCGTCTTCGCGGATCTGATCCTTTTCGGCCGATGCTTCTACCTCGAACGGTATGGCTTCTTGGTTAAACCTCGCATAGAAGTCGTATGACACAAAATGCCCGCGGCTGATGTCTTTACACGCGCTGTCACACCGGATGCCCAACAGTTGGTCATAGTACTCCGCTACTTGGGCGTATGCCTGGGCATGCTGTTCGCGGGTGGCATTGGTCAGGACTACTATCTTCAGGCCGCGCCCGGACGGGGTGATGTAAGCCATCAACGTTGACTCGGCCATCATGGCTTTTTGCTTCAGCTTCTCCAGGTCGGCAGGATCTACATCGTCATAATCGAGACAGATGAAAGAGATGTAATCCTCCAGGCATTCGGCTGCGTGGCTTCCATTGCGGAACCGTCCGCTGAAGCATACATAGGCCAGTTTCTTTTTCAGGCGATCGGCTTCCTTCTTGTCGCCTCGTTCCGTGGCCTGGCGGATGCGTTCGACCAGGTGACGCCAGCGGCCTTCCTGAATGTACTTGAACAAGCGTTCCAAGGTAATGGTTGCAGTTTCTTTGGATGATACGGTTTTAAAAATAGTCATTAATCGTATCCAAGGTTTCTTCATGGTAATTATAAAGGTTTCTTGGCCCAGCGGAGACATTTCCGGGGTTGCACGTGCAAAGAAAGCACCTATGCTTTGTGTGTACAAGTACTAAATTCCCCGAAAACAGGTATTGCATATTTCGTTTATTTTTATACGCGATACGCGCGAATCAAAACTTATTTCAGGAACCATTCCGAATGCATGGTCTTAATATACTTCAACACCGTGTTGTATGTCAATTCGGTATCTTTCCCATCACGCTTGGCAAAACAATAGAACAGCCTGAGAAAGCGTGCCATATCATCGAGTGTAAGCATGGGGTATATTTTCTTTTTCCGGAAAAAGATGACGAAAGCCCCTTCGATTATTTTCTTTCTCTCCTCAACGTACACTACTTTGCGTGTACTCTTACGGAGTATCAAGTTCAGCTCCATGGTTAGCAAAGCGATAATTTGGTCCAGTTTGTCCAGTTCTTCTTGTGGTATTTCTTTCTTTTCTTGTAGCCTTTTAATTTCTCTTTGGAGTTCTATTTCCCGGGTTACTTGCATAAGTATTTTTTGGTTTATTGATTATTAAATGATAATTTTTGCCCGAAAGCGGCGCGAAATTAGCATATTTGAAGTTTTTTTCATGTCACACAAAATTATTTTATGCCGACGCAGTGAAGAAAAATATAACAATGCAAATTAAAATCGTCCGCGGACAAAATATGCATCAATTGAGGAAGAATTTGGTTAGTGGTGTATACTAAAAAGCCTTTAATTTGCCCACAGAGAAACCAATAATGATTTTATTATGAAGAAGCACTTACCCTCTATCAAGCCCCCTCCAGGAACGAGCCTTCCTCACCCTGGCCCTACAAGAAAACCGCTTTATAAGCATGGTTTTATTGAGTTTAGTCTTAAAGTAATACTTAATTATCAAAACAGTTTATGAGAAAACAAGTCTGTTCAAAGAACATTTCCTACGGGATATACTTGCTGGCCCTCCTACTGACAACCGGGCAACCGGCTCTGGCTTCGGATAAGAGCCACCCGGAAACGGAACAAAACAAGCCGGCAACTACCCAACAAGGAAAGACTACAGAAGTTTCCGGAACCGTATCCGACAGTTCGGGACCGATCATCGGTGCCAGCGTACGGGTCAAAGGATCCGGAGTAGGTACCATCACCGACCTGGATGGAAATTTCAAACTGAAGGTCGCAGCAGGAAGTACGCTGGAAATCTCCTATATAGGATACGTAACGAAAGAGCTACGCTACAACGGCGAAAGCAAACTGAACATTACCTTGGGCGAAGATGTACACCAACTGCAAGAGGTACAGATTATCGCTTACGGTACAACGAAAAAGGCAACCATTACCGGCGCCTTGTCGTCTATAGGCTCCGAAGAGATCCTGAAATCGCCCGTGGGCAACCTGGCCAACTCACTGGCCGGTAAAGTAACCGGATTCTCCAGCGTACAGTCTACCGGACAACCCGGTGCCGACGACCCGAAGATCTACGTACGTGGGGTAGGTTCAATGTCTACCAACCTTTCGACACCCTTAGTCCTGGTCGACGGTGTGGAACGTTCGTTCTTCCGTCTCGACCCCAATGAAGTAGAAGACATCACCATCCTGAAAGATGCTTCGGCTACAGCCGTATTCGGTGTGCGTGGTGCTAACGGTGTAATCCTTGTTACCACCAAGCGCGGACAGGAAGGAAAAGCCAAAGTAAGCTTCTCCACCTCTTATGCCTTGCAGATGCCTACTACCATGCCCGAGGTAGCCAACAGCTACGAGCATGCCATGGCCTTTGTCAATGCACAGAAGCGTGACGGTGACGATGAAGCCAAATACAAGTTTACTCCAGCCATGATAGAAGCCTTCCGTACAGGCAGCAACCCGCTGGCCTATCCCGATGTAGACTGGCTGGACCTGCTGATGAAGAAAAGCGCTTTCCAGTCACAGCACAACCTCACCGTATCGGGTGGTTCGAAAAGTGTACGTTATTTTGCCTCATTAGGTATCTTTACACAGGACGGTTTGTTCAAGTCGCTCGAGAAAAACTACAGCAGCAACTACAATTACAACCGTTACAACTATCGTATCAACATGGATATCGATGTAACGAAAACCACCAGTATGCAGGTGAACCTCGGCGGACGTATAGAAGACAAGCGTTTGCCCAATTACAATAGTGGTACATATACCGACCTGCGTTACCTGTTCCGTGACATCTACATGGCAGTGCCCTTTGGAGGCGCCGGTCTGGTCGACGGAAAGCGTGTGGTGGTCGACGGTTCTACTTTCGGTCAGCTTGGAGCCATCTACGACGGACTCAACGCCTCTTACGGAAAAGGATACAGTACGAAGAGCGAGAACACACTGAACTTCGACTTTGTGCTGACGCAGAAGCTCGACTTCATCACCAAAGGACTGAAGATACATGCCAAAGGATCTTACAACAGCGGTATGTCGCTCACGAAACGTCGTGAAGGACGCGAAGCCATCTATCAGGCCATCTTGAAGGATGACGGTTCGACCATTCTCAAGAAAACCGGCGAAGAATCCAACCTGGCTTTTGTCGAAACATACGGCAAAACGCGTGACTGGTATCTGGAAGCAGCTATCAACTACAAGCGCGACTTCGGACAGCATCATGTAACAGGTATGGCTATGTACAACCAGACGATGAAATACTATATCGATGGTCCCAGTGCCTTTTTCGGCATTCCCCGAAGCTATGTAGGCTTAGTGGGTCGTGTTACTTATGACTTCGCCACCCGCTACCTGATGGACTTCAGCATCGGTTACAACGGTTCGGAAAACTTTGCCAAAGGCAAGCAATTCGGTACCTTCCCTGCCGGTTCTATCGGATGGATACTCACCGAAGAAAACTTCCTGCAGTTCCTTAAACCTACCATCAATTATTTCAAGATACGCGCTTCCTACGGTATCGTAGGTAACGACCGCGTAGACGACAAGTCGCGTTTCCTCTTCTTGCCCGACTCTTACAACATCAGCAGCGGCAGTTATAACTTCGGTACAAATACCAGTACCATGATCGTAGGATCGTCCGAAGCTAAGAAAGGAAACCCGAACGTAACCTGGGAAAAGTCGGCCAAACAGAACTACGGTGTCGACCTGCACTTCTTAGACAGCAAACTGAAAACCTCGTTCGACTTCTTCAAAGAACGTCGTTGGGATATCCTCCTTCCGCGCACCATCGCACCGGGTTATCTGGCGGTAACACTGCCCACAGGTAATATTGGTAAGGTGAACAACCAGGGATATGAAGCCAGCATCCGCTGGGAAGACCGCGTGAAAGAGTTCAACTACTACTTAGGTGTGAACCTCTCCTACGCCAAGAGTAAAATCATGTTCATGGACGAAGTGAAATACCCGTACGACTATATGCAACGTACCGGACATCCGGTAGGACAGAGGTTCGGCTACAAATACGACGGTTACTTCAGCGAAGCCGATGTGGCTAAATATGCTACCGAAAGCGGCAAGAGCATCCCCGATCACGGATTCACCCCCCGACCGGGCGACGTGAAGTACAAAGATTTGAACGGTGACCATAAGATAGACAATAAAGACGTGACTGCCATCGGGAACCCCGTTTATCCGCTGCTGACCGGCGGTATTAACGCCGGCTTCTCGTACAAAGGTTTTGATTTCAGTATGACGTGGGCAGGAGCAGCCAAGACTTCCCGCCTGGTGACCAGTCTCTTCCGCGAACCGTTCGGAGGTAAGAACTCGGACTCCATCCTGAAGTACATGATCGACGATGCATGGACACCCGAGAAAGGCAACTCAGCCAAAGCTCCGGCACTCTCGTTCGCCAGCAAATCGAACAACTACAAAGACTCCGACCTCTGGGTACGCGATGCCTCCTACCTCCGCCTGAAAAACATCGAGATAGGTTACGCGCTCCCCGGACGCATCATGAAGAAGACAGCACTGAGCAACTTCCGCATCTTTGTTTCGGGATACAACCTGCTGACATTCAGTGATCTCAAGATGCTCGACCCGGAGGCTGACCCCAGCTCGGAGGTAGAATACCCAGTTATCCGGGTAGTAAACATCGGACTGAAATTCGGATTTTAACTTTTAAATATACAGATATATGAAATCAATCAAGAAACATATATATGTCCTGCTGACCGCAACCTGCCTGGCACTGACCACTGCTTGCGAAGATCTGGCTTTCGGAGAGAAGTTCCTGCAAAAGCCCCCCAGCACGGATGTAACGATCGACACCATCTTCTCTACCGCCGAGTATGCGCGCCGCGTACTGTGGTACAGCTACACCCGGATGCCGATGGGGATAGACGACGGTAACCGTCAGACAGGTATGGATATATGCAGCATCGAAGGCCTCACCGACCTTTGCCACTCTATTGTAGGTTACGGCGGTGTAGAAGGCCATTATTACTCGGGATCATACAATGCCGCTGCAGAAGATAACTTCATAGACGGTAGCCACAACACCAAGTTCAGGTTCTATAATTTCGGTGCATGGCAATGCATCCGCCATGCGTGGATACTCATCGAAAACGTGGATAAGGTACCCGATATGAGCGCCAGCGAAAAGCTACGGTTGAAAGCCGAAGCCAAAACTGTGATTGCTACGTACTATGCCTACATGTTCCGTCACTACGGAGGGTTGCCTATCCTCGACCGCAGTCTGGATGTGGATGTACTCGACTGGCCTAAACGCGCTACGGTAGATGAAACAGTCAAATTCATCGTTCGCTTGTGCGACGAGGCCATCGCTACAACAGAGTTCCCTTGGGCGCTCCCCGCCGACGAACGTGCCAACTGGGACGGCCGCGTCACCAAAGCTGCGGCTGCGGGACTGAAACTGCGCACCCTGCTGTTTGCTGCCAGTCCGCTGTTCAACAACGCACAGGCTTACCATCCCGGCGTAGCTTCGGACCAACATCTTACGTGGTACGGCGACTACCAGAAATCCCGTTGGGAAGATGCCCGCAAAGCCGGCGAAGATTTCTTCCGCCAGCTCAGTAGCGGAGGTTATTACAAGTTGGTAAAGAAAGAAGATACCTCGGCAGGTACTTACCGCCAGGCATTCCAGGATGCTTACTTCACCCGCAGCGTCCCCGAACTGATAATATCCGTACGCCGCAACATCTACACCACCAGTAACATTCCACGTCTCGACCAGGCCGTACGTTGGGGAGGATTCTGTCCCACAAAGGAATATTTCGATATGTTCCCCATGGCCGATGGTAGCGACTTCGACTGGAACAACCCCGAACACCGGGCCAATCCGTTCATCAACCGCGATCCGCGTCTGAACGAAACAATCCTGTTGGACAATGACAACTATCAGGGACGTAAATGCGAAGTGTACCAGGAGTTGGCAACCCCGCAGACCAGTTATCCCGACGGAGGGGCACTCGCTGCTGACAAAGACAACTACCCCAAGGGACGCGACTGGATGACAGGCAAGCTGGGCAATACCAGTTTGGGAAGCGGTATCGCCGGACGTAAATTCGCCCTCGACCGGGGTGGTGAGTTCACCAACCGTCTGTACCAGTATCCGCACATGCGATTGGCCGAAATGTATCTCTCGTATGCCGAAGCGCTCAATGAATGCGACCGCACCTCCGAAGCCTTCCCATACGTCAACGAAGTACGTGCCCGTGTAGGACTGAAGCCTCTGAGCGGCCTGAACAAAGAGCAATTGCGCGAAGCCATCCTCCGCGAACGTGCGCTCGAATTCGGATGGGAAGATGTTCGTTTCTTCGACCTCATTCGCTGGAAACGCGAAGATATCTTCACCAAGAAACTGACCGGGCTCAATATCTATAAAAACAAGAATACGGGCGAATACAAGTTCTCCATCCTGGCGCTCCCCAGAGAAAGAGCCTGGTGGAAGACCAACGGTTTCTCACCCAAATGGTACCTGAGCGCCTTCCCGGCACAGGAAATCAATAAAAATTACGGGCTGATACAAAACCCCGGATGGGAATAGTAGTTAACCAAATAATATACGAAACAACAATATACTTATGGAAAAAAGTATCAAGTTACTCATAGCATATTCGCTGTTCCCGCTCGCCACATTTGCACAAGTGGCCGACACCCTGCAAACGGATGCCGTACAGCAACGGGAAAGAAGCGTTGAATATGGACGGGGTATATCTTTTGACCTGAAAGAGTCGACCACGGCAACGGCCAGCGCCTCAGCCAGTGATCTTTCACACAAAAAGACCATCAACCCTTCAAACATATTGTACGGACAAATAGCCGGACTGCAGGTGTTGCAAAATGCAAACAATGCCTGGAACGATGGCGCCACCCTATATGTTCGCGGACTCGGTACCACGAGCTCCAATGCGCCACTTATATTGGTGGATGGTATCGAACGTTCGTTAGATGTTATAACGGTAGACGAAATTGAGTCGGTTACCGTACTGAAAGAAGCTGTATCCACTGCTTTGTACGGCATACGGGGCGCTAATGGCGTGGTTCTCGTCACCACCAAGCGCGGACTGGAATCGGCTCCGGTCATCAACTTCTCGTATCAGTTCAACATGGGTACACCGAGACGCTTACCTAAGTTTGTCGACGGATATACCTACGCACAGGCACTGAACGAAGGATTGACAAACGATGGGCTGTTACCACGCTACTCGAAAGACGAGTTGGATGCCTTCCGCGACCAAACCTATCCGGGTTTCTATCCCAACGTAAACTGGGTGGACGAGACCATACGTGATCATAGTTATGGCGACAACGTAACCTTCTCGGCTACAGGCGGCGGAACGAATGTGAAGTACTACACCCAGTTGAACTTCGTTGACGACCGGGGTATTCTCCGGCCAAAAAGCGATAACGACGGATATTCCACACAGTTCAAGTTCTCGAAACTGAACATTCGCACCAACCTGGACATCAAGATAGGTAATTCTACGAAAGTAAAACTCAACCTGCTGGGTAGTTTCTCCGAGCACAACCGTCCGGGAGCATCCACAGGCAATATCTTCGCAGCCTTGTATCAGGTACCGGCAGGCGCATTCCCCATAAAGACCAACAGGGGAATTTGGGGAGGTACATCGGTATACGCCAACAATCCGGTAGCACAAGCTTCGGCTACAGGTACTGCCCGTTCACAGGCACGTAACATGATGGCCGATATTCAATTCGACCAGAGATTGGACTTCCTCACCAAAGGACTGAGTGCAGGCGCCCGGGTAGCCATCGACAATTACGGATCGTATTGGGACAATAATACGAAGAACTTCGGATACGAGTCGGCCACTATCAATCTGGCTACCAAAGAAGAAACGTACAACACCTTGCGCAACGAAGGAACACTGGCCTTCAGCAGTAGCACAGGTGGGTACACCAACTTCTTCGAAGTAGACGCCTGGCTCAACTACGACAAGCAGTGGAAAAAGCATGCCCTGAATACCACCCTGAACTACTCCATGAGTAAGCTCAGCAACAAGGGGATGAACACTTCACGCGCCTTTATGGATGTAGTAGGAATGGCACACTATACGTATAACAAGCGCTACGCACTCGATGCTTCGTTGTCGGCTTCGGCTTCCAGCGTACTCGATCCCGACAAGCGTTGGGGTATATTCCCTGCCGTGGGTGCTGCCTGGCTTATATCCGAGGAATCGTTCCTGAAGACCGACTGGATCGATATGTTGAAACTCCGTGCTTCGTACGGTATCTCCGGCCGGGCCGACTATGCCGTAAATCTCTACAAAGACCTGTATAATACGGGTGGTTCATACCTGTTTAAGGATACCCCCACAGCCTTGTATGGCCTGACAGAAACTCAACTGGGTGTGAAGAACCTGACTTACGAAAAGTCGCACAAGTTCAACGCAGGTATCGACTTCCAGGCATTGGGCAAGCTGTCGCTCACACTGGATGGATTCTACGATCACCGCACAGACATTCTGGTAGCTTCGAATGGAAAGTACTCAACAATATTGGGTATCAATCCACCGACAAGCAACGACGGAATCGTCGATAACTACGGTGTAGAAGTAGCTGCCCGCTGGAACGAAACTATCGGACAGGTAAACTACCAACTCGGAGCTCAGTTCTCCTACGTACGCAGCAAAGTCAAAGAAATGAACGAGGTATATCGCCCGGAAGACTACCTGAAACGCACCGGACAACCGGTAGGACAAATCTTCGGTTACGAAGTGATAGGTATTTACCAGAATCAGGCGGAAATCGACAACCGCCCGGTGAAACAATACCTCTCGGATGTACGTCCGGGCGACCTGATGTACAAAGATCAGAACGGTGACAACCGTATTGATGAGTACGACATGGTTCCGTTGGGATACAATACGCTTTGCCCGGAGATTTACTACTCCTTCGACCTTGGTGCCGAATACAAAGGATTCGGGTTCTATGCGATGTTCCAGGGAGCCGGTAACTACAGCCGCATATTGAACACACAGAGTTTGTTTATCCCATTGATAGGCAACTCCACCGTTTCCGAACATTATTACAACAACCGTTGGACGCCGGAAACCCCCAATGCACGTTATCCACGCCTGACTTCGGCCAGTTCGGATAATAACTTCACTAACAACTCTGTATGGGTGGCCGATGCTTCGTTCCTCAAACTGCGTACACTGGAACTATATTATCAGGTTCCCACCAAGACGTTGAAGCCTCTGAAAGTGGTAAGCAAAGCCAAGGTCTTCGCCCGGGCGCATGATTTGATTACGTGGGATAATATCAAGGTAGCCGATCCCGAATCTATCGGAGCAACGCATCCTACCATGACTCAATATGCCTTCGGTATTAATTTATCATTCTAAAAACGATGTACAGTATGAAATGCACTAAGTTTTTCAATATAGCGTTACTTCTGGGGACGTTTACCCTCACCGGATGTAACTTCCTGGACTTGGATGAGAGCGACGACTTAACCAAGGATCAGATCCTCGAAAGCTACAATCGCACCAAGCAATTGGCCACGAACGTTTATACGTATCTGCCCGACGACTTCTGCAAGATTGAAGGCGCCATGCAGGATGCCGCCACCGACGACGCGGTACACGTGTACAACTGGTCGAACATACAACGTTTCGTCAACGGAACCTGGTCGCCTAATTATACCGTGGACGACAAGTGGGCTACACTTTACTCGGGTATCCGCGATGCGAATTTCTACCTGAAAGAAACAGCCGGACAGACCTTTGACGACTGGAAGACTTCTGATAGTTACGACCAGTGGATGAAGAACTTCAATAACTTCCAGTATGAAGTACGCTTCCTCCGCGCATTCTACTATTTCGAACTGGTGAAGCGCTACCGCAATGTGCCGCTCGTTAAGGATGTATTGACACAGGAAGAGGTCAACAAAGTGTCGCCTACACCCTACACACAAGTCATGGACTTCGTGATCAGCGAGTGTACGGATGTAGCCAAGGAACTACCGGTGAACTACACCGGTTTCTCCGACAAGGAAACAGGACGTATCACCAAAGGTGCTGCATTGGCGCTCAAAGCCCGGGCTATGCTCTACATGGCCAGCCCGCTCTATGCCAACGCTAACGACAAAGAAAAATGGATAGCAGCCGCCAAAGCATCTTATGAGATCATCGGCAAAGCCTCGGAATACGGTTACCGCCTCACCACGTATGCTACGCTCTACGCGGACAATAACAATACGAATGCGGAAGTGATCCTCTGTCGCCCTACCGGATTGAGTTCATCTTTCGAATCGGCCAACTACCCGATGGGTGCTGAAGGAGGACGGACCTCCACCTGTCCTACGGAAAACCTTGTGAGCAGTTATGAGATGAAAGACGGTACAACCTTTGACTGGACAAACCCCGCCATGAAGAGCGATCCTTATGCCAACCGTGACCCGCGTCTGGCATTCACCATCGCCTACAACGGTATGGTATGGCCGTACAACAAAGCGCTCGAAATATGGGAAGGCGGAGCCAATGCACTGCCTATCACCAACGCTACGACCACAGGTTATTACCTGAAGAAGTATATGAACAATACCGTCGACTTCCGTTCGGGAGTCACTACCCAGAACAAGCATCACAACTGGATCTTGTTCCGCTACGCCGAGGTATTGCTCAACTATGCCGAAGCCATGGTAAACGCATTCGACGACCCGAACTACACGAATACCGAACTACCGTTGAGTGCACTCAAAGCAGTGAACCAGGTTCGCGAACGCAGCGATGTAGCTATGCCTCCTTTACCGGAGGCATTGACAGCCGAATCCTTCAAAGCCAAATTGAAGAACGAACGCCGGGTAGAATTGGCCTTCGAAGGACACCGTTTCTGGGATCTGCGTCGTTGGAAGTCGTTGGACGAATCAAAGAACATCTATGCAGTGAAAGTGGTCAAAGAAGGTGGTGTGCCTGTATACACAAAGCAGCTGCTCACAACACACATTGTAAGTAATAAGATGTATTGGTACCCCATCTCCAATACCGAGTTGTACAAGAATCGTAATCTGGAACAGAATCCGGATTGGTAATCTGCTAATTGACAATTGACAGTTGGTAATCCAATCTACATTGCGAATCAACTGTCAATTGTCATCCGCCATCCATCTGTCAATTGTCAATTTTATAATATATGGTAAGAAAAATAAATCTATGGGCAATAGCCGCTATTACATTATCGATCAGCGGATGTACCCCAAAAGCACCACCCATCAACTGGATGGGGGAAAACATCAACTTCGCCAAGGCACAACTGAACCTTGCCATCGATACCATCGAGACAAGTGGGAAGTTCCTGAACCCGGTGACGCTGAACCCTGACGGAACCGTGTACTACTGCGGCTACGCCGACTGGCGAAGCGGGTTCTTTCCGGGGAGCATCTGGTACCTCAGCGAACTGACAGGCGACAGTATATACCTCCCCCTGGCACGGAAATACACAGAGTCTATCCGTGACGCTGAGAATCTGAAGTGGCATCACGACATCGGTTTCATCATCAATTGCAGTTTCGGAAACGGATTACGCATCACAGGTGATACAGCTTATTCCAACGCCATGGTACAGGCTGCGCACTCGCTATCCACCCGCTTTCGTCCAGCGCCCGGCATCATCCAGAGCTGGAATGTAGACCGCGGCTGGCAGTCGGAACGCGGTTGGGAATGCCCGGTGATTATCGACAACATGATGAATCTGGAACTGCTGTTCGAAGCTACCAAACTGTCGGGCGACTCGTCGTTCTATCGTATTGCCGTGTCGCATGCTGATCGTACCTTGAAAGAACAGTTTCGTCCGGATGGCAGCTGTTACCACGTCGTCGACTACAGTCTGACGGATGGTTCGGTACGACATCGCCACACAGCGCAAGGTTATGCACATGAGTCGGCCTGGTCACGCGGGCAAGCATGGGCCATCTACGGTTTTACCCTCTGCTACCGGGAAACCGGCGAACAAAAGTACTTGGATCAGGCAGTAAAAACATTCCGGTTCATGAAGAATCATCCGTGTATGCCTAAGGATCTGATTCCTTATTGGGACATGGATGCCCCGAAAATCCCTGACGAACCACGTGACGCTTCTTCTGCTGCCTGTATAGCTTCGGCCTTGTACGAGCTAAGCACATATCATATAGCCGATGCCGCTTCGTACAAAACATACGCGGACAGTATCATGACCTCACTCGCTTCCCCCGCCTACCGTGCCCCCCTCGGCAGCAATGGCCATTTCCTGCTGATGCACAGCGTGGGAAGCATCCCGCATAACAGCGAAATCGACGTGCCGCTGAACTATGCCGATTATTATTTCCTCGAAGCGCTGAAACGCAAAAGAGAACTCGAAAAGAAACAGTTGAATCAATAGGTGTTTATATAGTCCCCCACTATCCGAAGAGTGATCCGGTTCGCCCGGTTTACCTCTTCGGGTAGTTCTCTTTAAAACATCACCCGAAAAGTTAAATTAATTGAGCTGTATTATCGCAAAAATGCGTACCTTGCATGCCATTAATTAAATTATATTTTATGAAGAATACCCCCACTACATGGTTCATAGTATTTTCTATGCTCCTCACCGGTGTATCCGGTAGTTCGCTTTGTGCTCAAAGTACACCTTATTGGAAAGACATAAACGTCATCGGAGTCAATAAAGAAGCTCCCCGTACCACGTTTATGACGTATGACAAAGAGAAGGATGCCTCCACACTCCAGTATGAAAACAGTCCGTATTACTACCTGCTCAACGGTATGTGGAAGTTCTACTTCACCGACGACTGCCGCACATTGCCTGCAAATATAACAGACGTATCGACAGATGTATCGGGTTGGTCGGGTATCAACGTACCCGGTAACTGGGAATTGCAAGGCTTCGGCGAAGCATTCTACGTGAACCAGCCGTATGAGTTTGCTACATACAATCCGGTTCCCCCCATCCTTCCCGAGAAGAATCCTGTAGGTGTGTACCGCCGCGACATCGAGATTCCTGCCGCCTGGAAAGAACGCGATGTCTATCTGCATATTGCCGGAGCCAAATCGGGCGTATACGTATACATCAACGGAAAAGAAGTGGGGTACAGCGAGGACTCCAAGGATCCTGCCGAATTCCTGATCAACCCGTACATACAGTCGGGCAAGAATATACTCACCCTGAAGATATTCCGATGGAGCACTGGTTCGTGGCTGGAATGCCAGGACTTTCTGCGCATGAGCGGAATTGAACGCGACATCTTCATCTGGTCGCAACCTAAGACAGCTATCCGGGATTTTCGCGTCATATCTACGCTCGATGACAGCTACAAGAACGGAATATTCAGATTAGGCGTCGATGTGAAGAACTCCTCTTCCTCAACCGAAAAAGAAGCCATAGTGAGCTATGAACTGAAAGACAAACAAGGAAAAGTAGTGGCATCGGGCTCGAACCCGGTAAACGCAGCCACAAAATCACAAACAACCATCAATTTCGAGAGTCGCACATTACCCGGCGTAGCTACCTGGACATCGGAACATCCCAACCTATACACACTCTTCATTACCGTAAAGCAAGACGGCAAAGTGCAGGAGGTGGTTCCATTCCGTGTCGGTTTCCGTCGCATTGAAATCAAAGAGACCAATCAAGTAGTAAACAAGAAGAACCTGCGTCTGTTTTGTGTCAACGGCCAGCCCATTAAGCTAAAAGGAACCAACATACACGAAACAACGTTGAACGGGCATTACATCACTCCGGAGCAGATGCGTCGCAACTTCGAACTGATGAAGCTGAATAACTTTAATTCCGTGCGCCTGAGTCATTACCCGCAAGATCGCCGTTTCTATGAGATGTGCGACGAATACGGGTTATATGTGTACGATGAAGCCAACATCGAATCGCACGGTATGTACTATACCATTTATCAGGACGACATGCGCAAGGGAGCCGCAGGGCATATCGACGGTAAGAAACGGGGCACACTCGGCCATAATCCAGACTTTCTGGAAAGTCACCTGGCGCGTTTAAAGAATATGTTCGAACGAAACAAAAACTATCCGTCGGTCACCATCTGGTCACTTGGCAACGAAGCAGGTAACGGCTTTAACTTCTACAACGGATACGTGTTACTGAAAGAATTAGATAAAAACCTAATGGCTCGTCCCGTATGTTACGAACGGTCGCTTGAGGAGTGGAACACAGACATGGTGGTTCCGCAATACCCGGGTGCCGATTCCTTCAAGTACTACGGTGAAAACGGGCGACAAACCGAAACGATGGACAACCGTCCGTACGTACCTTCAGAATATTCGCACGCTATGGGCAACTCCAATGGTAATTTATACGATCAATGGGTAGAAATATATAAGTATCCTAACCTGCAAGGCGGGTATATTTGGGAATGGATTGACCATGCGGTGAATTTCAGAAGGGCGGACGGACGGACGATCTGGGCCTACGGTGGAGACTTTGGTAAAGACCAGCCATCGGACGGTAATTTCGTGGCCGACGGTATCGTAGGTCCCGACCAGATGCCTCATCCGGCTATGGCCGAAGTGAAGTATGTACACCAGAACGTTGCTTTTGAGGCAGTAGACCTGACCAAAGGGGAAGTACGGGTACTGAACCGGTTCTATTTCAGTGACCTTTCCGCCTACCGTATTTCTTATAAGGTATTGGCCAACGGAAAATCGATCAGCGAAGGAACATTGAACGTCAACCCCCAGCCGCAACAGTCGGAAGTGGTAACAATTCCGCTGTCACGGGTGAAAGCTACTCCGGATGTGGAGTACTTGTTGAACTTCGAAGTGACTTCCCGTGAAGCTCAGCCATTGGTTCCTGCCGGACATGTGGTGGCCAAAGAACAATTCATACTGCCGGTATCACTACCTGCAAAAGTTTATGAAGATAAGGGCGGACCGGCCTTGAATATCCAGGATAATGACGGAACGATTACCGTGAGCTCGTCTAAGGTAACCTTTATTTTCGACAAAAAGCAGGGAGTGGTGACATCGTACAAAGTAAACGGATACGAATACTTTGCCGAAGGCTTCGGTATTCAGCCCAACTTCTGGCGTGGCCCTGTAGATAACGACTACGGCAACGGAGCGCCCAAGCGCCTGCAAATATGGAAAGAATCGAGCAAGAACTTCCAGGTATCCCATGCCGAAGCCGTGCAAGAGGGTAAACTGGTGGTACTGACGGCTAACTACGAGCTCGCAGCAGGTAACGATTACCGGATGGTGTATACCATCTACCCATCGGGTGTTGTCCGGGCAGCCATTACCTTCACTGCTGCCACTACCGAAGCTGCCAAAACGGAATTGACAGCCGAAGCCAAGGAAGCTACCCGTTCTGATTTGCGTGACCAACAACGGGCCATATCCTCCCAACTGGAAGTTCCTCGTATCGGCATACGTTTCCGTCTGCCCGCTTCGATGAACGAAGTACAATATTATGGCCGCGGACCGGAAGAGAACCACATCGACCGCTATCACGGTACCCTGATCGGCCTGTATAGTACGACTGCCGAGAAGATGTACACCCCGTACGTTCGTCCGCAGGAGAATGGCCATCATACCGATACCCGTTGGGTGGCGCTCTCTACCGGCAAAGGTAAACGATTGCTCATTGAAGGCATACAGCCCATCGGCTTCAACGCCCTGCGCAACTCCGTGGAAGATTTCGACTGTCAGGAGTCGGATGCCGACTACCAATGGCGCAACCTGTCGCCCGAAGCAGTAGCCAACAAGAATTACGAGGCTGCCAAGAATGTACTGCGGAAACAGACGCACGAGATCGATATCACGCCCCGCAACTTTGTAGAGGTCTGCATCGACATGAAACAGTCGGGTGTAGGCGGATACGACAGTTGGGGAGCCCGTACCGAACCGGAATGCAGAATTCCGGCCAACCAGGAATATCATTGGGAGTTCCTGATGAAACCATTTTAAATAAATATAATTTCATACACCACAGTGGAGGCGGAGAATATGGCTCTTTTTTGACAAGAGTCATATTCTCCGGCACAGGACCTCTGGCCCTAAACAACCTCACGCAGTCTCCGCTCTGCTGTGGCCACCTTCTTCTAACCAATAAAGCTACTAAATAAATGAAATATATGAACTTATTGTATAGTATATACCTGTTTCTGGCTCTCATTTTCTCTGTCGGGTGTTCCGACTCGGATGACATGCCTACTCCGCCGGACCCGGAAGAAAAACCTGTTCCGGCAGAACCTACCGTATTCGATACCATTATGGTAAATATACAGGCAGAACAAAGCAACGTAAATCTTACTAGCACGGAAAAAGAAGTCACTTCCATCCTCTCCCTTTGGACCTCAAACGGTTCCTTCTCAGATATCAACTATACCCGCAAAGATCAGACCAATTGGGAACCCATCAAGCACCTGGACCGTTTGAAGTCCATGTCTTTGGCTTACATCCTACCCGGGGGACGCTATTCCGGTGATAAATCCCTCCATGAAAAGATTGCCGGATCCCTGCAATACTGGTATGACAAACACCCCACCAGCACCAACTGGTTCATGCAGCAGATAGCCTGTCCGCAACGCTTGGGAGTCATTCTCATTCTACTGAGGAAAGGAAAAGACCAACTCCCCCAAACGTTGGAAAACAAACTGCTCGACCGCATGAAGCAGGAAGGCGGGCGTCCTGATCAGCCGGGATCGCAAGGCACAGGAGCCAACAAAACGGATATAGCCGTGCACTGGATATACCGCGGATGCCTCACTGCCGATGCCGCTGTACTGTCTTTTGGTGTAGAACAAGTTTATTATCCTTTGTTCCTCACCACCGGTGAAGGGCTTCAGCACGACTTCTCCTACCTGCAACATGGTCCGCAATTATACACAGCCGGATACGGAAGTTCGATCATCAACGGTATCGGAAACGTGGCTGTCTGTCTTACAGGTACTCCATACGCCCTTTCGGGAGAGAAAGCCGAATTGCTGAGCAAGTTCGTCCGTACATCGTACATACCTGTTATACGTGGACAATACTTCCTTTACAATGTATTGGGACGCGGACTTTCGCGAAAGAATGCCATTTACCAAGGAGGCAGCAGCAAACCGCTCGAACTCATGAAAAGGATTGACGCCTCCCATACTGCATTCTACGAAGCAGCCATCCAACGCCTGAAAGCCACAGAACCGGCGGGCTACGGAATCGAACCCTCGAACACCCACTTCTGGCGGTCGGATTATACCCTCCACCAACGACCCGGATATACATTCGACACCCGTACAGCATCTGTCTATACAGCCCGAAACGAGAATGGGAACGGAGAAAACCTGTTGGGTTACTTCCTTACCGATGGAGCTAATACTATCACAGTACGGGGTGACGAATATGCAGATATTTTCCCGGTATGGGACTGGGCGATGATTCCCGGAGTAACCTCCCCTCACCTGACTACCATCCCGCTACCGGCTGAGTGGCAGATACCGGGAACCAGCCGCTTCACCGGCGGTACTTCGGACGGACGTTACGGAGTAAGCACGTATGTGCTCGACGATACAGATTATGGAATTCTGACACAAGCGCGAAAGGCTTGGTTCTACTTCGATAACGAAGTGGTATGCTTGGGAGCCGATATACAGTCGGGCTCTTCGCATGCGGTAAATACCACAGTCAACCAATGCTTGTTGCAAGGAGCGGTATCCGTACACAGCCAAGGTAGCACCCAAACAGTAGCCAACGGTATGCATGCTTATTCCAATCCTTCCTGGATCTTACACAACGGAGTGGGCTATTACTTCCCGCAGGGAGGAAAAGTGTTGATGAGCAATCAGGAACAAACCGGTAACTGGAAAATCATTAACAACGCCCAAGCCGACGCACAGGTTTCGAAAGATGTATTCAAGCTTTGGTTCGATCATGGGATAAGCCCGAAGCAGCAAACGTATGCCTACATCGTTGTTCCGGGTATACAGACAACAAGCGAAGCGGCCGCTTACCCGGTGGATAATATCCGTATCCTGGCCAATACAAACTCATTACAAGTAGTCCGGAACGAACAACTCAATATATATGGCTTGGTATTTTATAAAGCAGCAACCTTCCAGGCAGGCAATCTGAAAGTACATGCCGACAAAGGATGCGTACTGCTGTTGAAGGATGTAGGAACCTCACAGGTTCGGGCATACGTGGCCGATCCATCGCGTAAGGAATCAGCCATCAAGCTCACTTTCTCACTGCCTTCCATCGACGGACAGAAAGTACTACAGTGCAATTTCCCGGTATCTCCTGACCCTTATGCAGGAGCTACCAAAGAATTTATACTAACAAACCAGTAAGAGAATATGATAAAGAGAAGCATGATAGCAATACTGGTAGCAACTGCCGGTTTGCTTGCAAAGACACCAGTGTATGCCCAACAAGTTCCCGGAAAGGATTATACTGAGTTGACCGACACCAAGCCGCATGACTCCGCTGAGGTATGGGCCCGTCAGAAATCCCCGGTACAATTAGCTTGGGGAAGCACAGACATACGTTACCCTAAGCTGAGTATCCCCACCCCGATTACCGGAAGCAGTTGGAAAGGAAAAGCGTGGAAACGTGAACGCATCAATGCCCAAGCCGTATTGTGGACGAACAGGAACCTGACAAATGTACAACTGAAGGTATCCGATCTGAAACGAGGTTCATCTGTCATTCCCTCGTCTGCCATCCGAAGCAGTTTCGTACGCTACGTCATGACCGACGAACTGAACAAAGACCGCAAAGGAGCCTGCGGACATCGTCCCGACCGTACGATGTGGGATTCGTCCATGGTGGCCGATGTGCTCGATACCCGGATACAATTCGAAGTGGAACAGAACTCCACCCGCCCTATCTGGCTCACCATACAGGTACCTGCCGACGCACAGGCAGGGAAATACAAAGGTACACTCACGGTGACTGCCGAAGAGACTCCAACCACTACATTCACACTGACATTGCCTTTGGAAGTAGAAGTACTCAACCATACACTCCCCGCTCCCAAGGATTGGGCGTTCCACCTCGACCTGTGGCAGAACCCTTATGCCGTAGCCCGCTACTACAACGTGCCGCTATGGAGCAAGGCACACTTCGACATCATGCGTCCGTTGATGCAACAGTTAGCCGATGCCGGACAGAAAATCATCACCGCCACCATCATGTACAAGCCGTGGAACGGACAAACGGAAGATGCTTTCGACAGCATGGTAGGTAAGACCAAGAAGATCGACGGTACATGGGCCTACGACTACACCGTCTTCGACCGTTGGGTAGAGTTCATGATGAGCGTCGGTATCGACAAGCAGATCAACTGCTTTACCCTCGTGCCCTGGGCTTTGAAGTTCGACTATTACGACCAGGCTACCAACCGCATCCAGTTTGTCGAAGCCAAGCCCGGTGATACAGATTATGAAGATTACTGGCTTACGTTCCTGAAAGACTTTGCCAGCCATCTACGTATGAAAGGTTGGTTCGACCGAACCACCATCTCCATGGACGAACGTGCACCTGAAATGATGCGTCATGCCTTCGCCCTGATACACAAAGCCGATCCTGCTTTCAAGATCTCCGGTCAGGGCAACTACCACGCCGAAGTGGAACCGCACATGTATGAGTACTGTCTGGCATACGAGCAACCCATACCCCGCGAGGTGATCGAAGCCCGTCGTAAAGCCGGTAAAATAACAACAGTATACACCTGTTGCACTGAGCCATTCCCTAACTTCTTTACCTTCTCCACGCCTGCCGAAGCGACTTGGACCATTTGGTATGCCATAGCACAAGGGTATGACGGCTATCTGCGTTGGGCATACAACAGTTGGACACAAGATCCGCTACGTGACACCCGTTTCCGTACGTGGGCTGCCGGAGATTGTTTCTTAGTGTACCCCGACCGCAGCAGTATCCGCATGGAGCGCCTGGTAGAAGGTGTGCAAGATGCAGAAAAGATACGCATCCTCCGTCAAGAATTCGAAGCCAAAGGAAAGAAAGCACAGTTGAAGAAGTTGGATGAAGCCTTGTCCCAGTTCCAGACAAAGAATCTCACGGAGACGAATGCCGACACGATGGTGAATGCTGCCCGCAAGGTACTGAACAACCTTTAATTCATAAAAAAAAACACCCTGATGAAGTTACCAATAAAATACTCTTGCTATGCAGTAGGTGCTATGTTGTCCTCCTGTAATGCTTCTGCCCAGCAAACCGGGAAACAGAAAACGCCCGAAAACCAACTTCCCAATATCATCTACATTCTGGCCGATGACTTGGGTTATGGCGACCTCAGTTGCTATGGTCAGGAAAAGTTCCAAACCCCGAACCTCGATCAGATGGCTACCCAGGGCTTGCGATTCACAAGCCACTATGCCGGATGTACCGTCAGCGCACCTTCCCGCTGTTCTTTGATGACCGGACTACACACCGGGCACACACCCATACGTGGAAATGCCGGCGAGAAACTTGATGGGGAAGAATTTGACACGCCGCTTCCTGCCCGGTTCAAAACCATTGCCGAATGTTTGAAAGAAAGCAATTACACCACTGCCTGCATCGGTAAGTGGGGAATGGGAGGTCCGGGTAGTGAAGGGCATCCTAACAATCAGGGGTTCGATTATTTCTATGGACATTTAGGACAAAAACATGCCCACTTCTACTATCCCAGGTTTATGTATGAGAACAACCGGAAGATCACACTAAATACAAACCCTGCCGAAAAGAAATATTATTCACAGGACTTGTTTATGGAGAAAGCCACTCACTTCATCACAGAGAATAAGGATAAGCCGTTCTTCTTGTACTTCTCCGTGACTATTCCTCATGCTGAATTAATTGTACCGGATAATGAACTGACCGCCTTCAAAGGCAAGTATGAAGAACCTCAGCCCTGGCCGGCCGGTCAGCACTATGCCGGTGATCATGGTGGGCAACCTTATCCACATGCTGCGTTTGCCACGATGGTTACCCGTCTGGATGGTGACGTGGGCCGTATCCGGCAACTACTCAAAGAATTGGGAATAGACCAAAATACGTTGATTATCTTTACATCCGATAACGGTCCTCATATCGAAGGGGGAGCCGATCCAGTCTTCTTCAACAGTGGAGGAGGATTCCGGGGAATAAAACGCGACTTGTACGAAGGAGGCATACGTATGCCTATGATTGCTTGTTGGCCGCAAGCTATACAACCCGGACGAACGACCGATCATCCTTCGGCTTTTTGGGATGTTCTGCCTACATTTTGTGAAATTGCAGGCGCCTCCATCCCTAAAGGATTGGATGGAATCTCATTCCTTCCTGAATTGAAAGGAGAAAAACAAACTCGTGTACACGATTCTTTCTATTGGGAATTTCATGAGAGTCCCACTCAGGCCGTTAGAAAAGGAAACTGGAAAGCTGTCCGTAAGAATATAAATTCCAATCAGCCGGTAACAGAACTTTATGATCTCTCAGTAGATAAGGGAGAAACAAATAACGTAGCAGCCTCTCATCCGGATGTCGTTTCAGAGATGGAGAAAATCATGGTCCAATCTCATACAAATGATACACGGTGGAAATTTCCGGAATAACATACACCTTACCGATCAATCCGTTAAATTTGCCAACACCATAATTTACTATAAATGCAGAATCCGTGAAGAAACAAATAACAAGCATACTATTTTGCAGCATCAGCCTGTTTACAGCAGCGCAAGAAGATAAAACAAACACCCTGTCCGTCCTCCAGTTCAACATCTGGCAGGAAGGAACACAGGTACCGGGAGGTTATGAAGCCATTGTCGACCAGATCATTGCTTCCGGAGCCGATCTGGTTGCATTGAGTGAAGTGCGCAACTACAACAACTCTCGTTTCTGCGATCGTATTGTCGAATCTCTGAAACACAAAGGGGCCACATTCTATTCGTTCTACAGTTACGATTCCGGTATCCTTTCACGCTACCCTATCACGGATAGCCTGACTATCTTCGCACCGAACAACGACCATGGAAGCGCGTACAAAGCAGTGGTAAAAGCCAATGGCAGAGAAATAGCCTTCTACACCGCCCACATGGATTATCTGAACTGCACTTATTACGATATCAAAGGCTATAGCGGAACCACCTGGAAGAAGCGGGCACCACTGACAGATATGGACAGCATCCTGATAGACAATGTGGCCTCCCAACGCGATGATGCTACCCAGGCCTTCCTTGCCGAAGCAGCCAAAGACCGTGCACAGAACCGTATCGTCATCATCGGTGGGGATTTCAACGAGCCATCGCTTCTGGATTGGACCGAAGCAACCAAGAACCTGTATGACCGCCAAGGGCTGATTGTTCCGTGGACAGTGAGTAAAATGCTACTGGATGCCGGTTACAAAGATGCTTACCGGGTGATTCATCCCGACCCGTTGAAGAATCCCGGTATCACCTACCCTGCCGACTGCCCGGGAGCACCCGTCAACAAACTCACCTGGGCTCCTGAGTCGGACGAACGCGAACGGATCGACTTCATCTATTATTATCCCGATGCCGCTATACAGCCGGTAAATGCCGTTGTATGGGGACCGCAAGGCTCCATCGTACGCAGCCAACGGACTATGGAAACGGAGCGAACGGAAATCGGTCCGGGCATCTGGCCTACTGACCATAAAGCCGTACTTGTGAAGTTCGACTGGAAATAAACAGAATACCACCATTGGTTATATTTTATAAGAAAATGAAAAGTACACTGATCATTAACATCTTAATCGGACTATTAATGCCTTTCAGTCTCGCTGCCCGCGATTTCCCGGGAGTAGAGAAACTGGTGGAACGACAAGCCCCCTTCCTGAAAGGGAAAATTATTTTCAAGGAAGTACCTCTCCCCACGCAAGGAGACACCCAAGATTCCTATCAAATCTATTCCAAAGGCAAAAAGCTGTATATCGAGGCAACTTCGCCCACCGCTGCAGCCACTGCCGTGAACCATTACCTGAAAAACTATTGCCGTATCAGCCTCACCCATTGTGTGGACAACTACAGCGAACCCCCAACGCTGCCGGAAGTAAAAGGTATATTCAAAGCAGCTTCTCCTTTCCGATACCGCTATGCGTTGAACTACTGTACCTATAATTATACATTCAGCTTTTACACCTGGAAAGATTGGGAAGGAGAACTCGACTGGATGGCGCTGAATGGAGTCAACTTGATGCTGGCACCTATGGGAACAGAAATCCTGTGGCAAAAAACAATGGAGTCCTTAGGCTATTCGGATAAAGAGATTAAAGACTTTATTCCCGGACCTGCATTCAACGCCTGGTGGTTGATGGGAAACATGGAAGGCTGGGGAGGACCGGTAAGCGACAATATGATCCAGGAGTGGAAATCCATACAGCAAAAGATGACTGTCCGGATGAAGGAACTGGGTATCAGCCCCATCCTGCAAGGATTCTGGGGAATGGTACCCCGGAACCTGAAAGATAAATTCCCGCAAGCCAAAGTTATCGACCAGGGTACTTGGGCAGGAGACTTCCCGCGACCTGCACTCCTGATGCCCGATGACCCTCTTTTTGATCAAATGGCAAAGGTGTACTACCGATACATGAAAGAATACTACGGCGATAATGTACGCTTCATGGGTGGAGACCTGTTCCATGAAGGAGGAAATACAGCAGGAATAGATATCCCGCAAACTGCCAAACTGATACAAGCCAATATGCAAAAGTACTTCCCCGAATCCGTATGGGTACTGCAAGGATGGGGAGGAAACCCGAAGAAAGCACTGCTGGACGGCTTGAATCCGAAACATACAATGATAGTAGACTTATTTGGCGAAACTCAGGAGAACTGGAAAACCACCCATGAATATTCCGGATTCCCCTGGATCTGGGCTACGGTTAATAACTTCGGAGGAAGAGTAGGAATGGGTGCACAACTCCCCAAAATAATCGAGGAGCCTCACCGGGCATACGAGTTTTCGAAAGAGAAACACATGAAAGGAATGGGAATCATCCCCGAAGGAATCCAAACCAACCCTGTGGTGTACGACTGGGCTCTGCAAACAGCTTGGACAGATACGATACCCAACCCGGATACGTATTTGCGGAATTACCTGCTTTACCGGTACGGAGCATGGAACGACCAGCTTTATGGGGCATGGAATCTGTTACTGAAATCGCTTTACGGAGATTTCACCGTCAAGAGCGAGGGATTGTATGAATCGATCTTCTGTGCACGTCCCAAACTGAATATTACAGGAGTATCTTTCTGGGGTTCCAGGAAGAATCATTATGACTCGGCTGTTCCGGAACAAGCGCTGATCCTTTTCCGCCAGGCAGCCGGACAATTCAAGAATTCTGAAACATACATTTATGACATTACAGATCTGGCACGCCAGATAGTAGCCAACCGGGCACGTCCGGTATATCAGCAGCTTTCCGATGCTTTCGCAATCAAAGACAAGGCAGCGCTGGAGAAATACTGTAACGAGTTTATATACTTATTGAAGCTTCAAGATGCTCTGTGCGGAACACACCCCGGATTCATGGTAGGCCCGTGGCTCGAAAAAGCCAAACAGTACGGCAAAACACCGGAAGACAGTCGCCTGTGTGAGTACAACGCCCGGGCACAAATCACGTTCTGGGGACCGGATTACAATCCTAAAACAAACCTGAGAGACTACTCCAACAGAGAATGGAACGGTTTATTGGCCGATCTGCATCTCCGCAGATGGGAAGCTTTCTTCAAAGACCTGAAAAGTCAGTTGGATGGTAATCCACCGGCAAACATCGATTATTTTGCGATGGAATTAGGTTGGGTAAAGCAAACCAATACCTATCCTACCGAACCACAAGGAAACTACCTAGAAGAAGTGGATAAAGTAATCGCACTGATAATCAAAAATAGTTTTACTCTCACTGCTTCATCATTCATTTTCGGTACCAGATGAAACAGGTCTTTTCTTCTTCACATCCTTAGGTATCATCTGATATTGCTCCTTAAAGCAACGGGTAAAATAACGAGGAGAACTGAACCCCAATTTGTAAGATATATCAGCCACCTGAACGTCCGGTTCATTCTCCAACCACTCAACAGCCAAACGAAGTTTGTATGTCATCACATATTCATTGGGAGTTTTTCCTGTCAAAGCCTTGAACTTAGTAAATAGGGAACTCCGGCTCAAACCCAATTCTCTTGCCAGACTGTTCATACCGAACTCCGGATTGGATAGATTTTTCTCTATGATTGAATTCACCGAATTCAGTAACTTCTGATCCAGAGAGTTCTCGGCCAAGGACATCAAATTGAAATCCTTGTCATTATTAAACTTCTTCTTCAGGATGATGCGGTTACGTATCAGGTTGTTGCATTTTGTAAGCAATACTTTGGGGACGAAAGGCTTGCTTATATAATCATCGGCACCATGCTGAAGGCCGGTAATCGTATTTTCTGTACTGCTGAATGCCGTCAATAGAACAAATGGGATGTGGCAGGTATTAAAATTACTCTTGATGTGGGAGCAAAGCTCTATCCCTGTCATTTCCGGCATTTTTACATCGCTGACAATAAGATCCGGCATTCCCTTCAACGCTTTAGCGAAGCCTTCTCTCCCGTTACACGCTGTCAATACCTGGTAAGCAGGAAGGAAGAGCGCTTGAAGCTGTTCCAATAGCTCTTCCTGATCCTCGACCAACAATATGGTTGGCTTTTCTTTATCGCCCACCTCCGAATCCAAGGACTCTTCTTCAAAGGCCAAGAGGCTATCGGAGGGTATATAAGAAGCTGGTTCCTCAGGCACAAATAACTCATCACGCCCGATTTCTTCTTCGCCGAAATGGGCCTTGCCCAGTTTTAGATGAACAGTAAAAATGCTTCCGTAATCCGGAGAGCTTTTCACTTCAATCCGTCCATGGTGGAGTTCTACGATCTGCTTTGACAAGGACAACCCGATTCCAGTGCTCAACGTGGCAACCGTTTTCGATATGTGATTGGTACTTGCCTGATAGAACCGTTCAAAAATGAGTTCAATCTCTTTTTGCGGAATACCAATACCATTATCAACAAACTTGATCAAGACTTCATGTTCTGTTTGCTCTACAAATACTTCTATCGTAGAATTACTTTTGGACGTAAATTTAAACGCATTAGAGAGCAGGTTATAAAAGACTTTCTGTAGCTGGGCAACATCGTACCAGCAGAGAACAGGGCTGTCTGGTACAAACAATTTGTACTGAATAGAGTGCAAGGTGGCGTGCTCCTGAAAGGATTCATAGACACCCCGGATGAAAGGGACAAGATCTTGTTCCCGGACACTCAAACGTATATTCCCATCTTCATATTTGTTGTGGTCCAATAGCTCATTAATCAGCGAGCGGGTGTGATGAGCATTGTTGTTGGTTCGTACAAGCATCTTGTACACATGAGCCGGCAAATCCTTGACATTCATGATCAGTTCCATTTGAGAAATGATCAACGTTAGAGGAGTTCTCAATTCATGGGAAATATTGGAGAAGAAATGTTGCTTCAATCGATTTAGTTCTTTGACTTGTTCCTTTTCTTTTCGTTCTATTTCTAGGGAAGCATGAAGCATAATCCGGGCCTTCTTAAAGCGGTAAAAGCTGTACAATGAACCCAGAACAATAGCCGCGTAAAGCAGATAAGCCCAGAAAGTAGCATATAAAGGAGGATGGATCACAATCTCAAAAGACGTTTGCCTGAGATTCGTTGAAAGTTCATATTGTTTTTCCCTGACAGTCAGCCGGTATTTTCCCGGACTCAGATTGGTATAAACCAGGTTATTTTCGGTAGTAGAGATCCATTTATTGTCGAACCCTTCCAACTTATACTCATAGATTGCCTGTCTATGAGACCCAGTGTAATTATTCGCTGTAAAAGTCAATATGAGGTTGTTCTGGTGATGTTTAAGATCAATTCTTGTTTGATAGGGAAGAGACTCTTTCAATACCCTGCTTTGATCTCCCGGCTTAATCTGTTCGTTATTGATCTGCAATCCTGAAAAGAAGATGTCATAATCTTTAGGGGTAGTAAAAAGGCGCTTCTCATAAAATGAGATAAGCCCATCGACTCCTCCCACAAAAACTTCACCGGACTGGGAGGCCAACATTCCACATCCATAATTAATTCCTGAAAGAGGAATGGAATTACCAAGGCCAATGGTTTTGATAATGTTCATATCCGGATCAAAGAAAGTCAATCCGTTATCGCCCGAAACAATAGTTACCCCGCTGCCTGTGGTTACGATATCAAAGCAATAATTGCTTTGAATCAACGAATTTTCGGTTGAATAGCAATGGAAGTGGGCGCTATCTTTATCCATGACATACAAACCAGACCCTTTGGTTCCCAACAGCAGTCTCCCTTTGGAGTCGAACGCTATTTGGGTAATATAAAATCGTCCCAGCCCTTTTTTCGAATAGTAGAAATGCTCTAAATCCGATTCGTCAAGCAAATTGAGCCGAAGCAGAGAATTGAACTCGGACAACCATAAATTGTTATTCTTATCAATAGTAAACGTATAGCCATAATAAAGGCTGTTATTTCTGCTGAATGGAGTGATGGTTTCACTGTCTATATCCATTTTAAGCACCCCCTTTTGGGTAAGTAGTATCAGGTATTTGTCTTGATAGAGAGCCACTTGGTTGACTACATCACCGGCCATTTCCTTATAAGCATAAGACTCCAGTATGATATTTCTGAATTTTCCGGTAGTAATATCATAGATAGATAGCCCTCCCTTGTGTGTACCGATGTACAATTTATTTCTGGACTGGCTGTATGCAATACCTTTCAAGTTGTTATGGATGATAGAATTTCCGGAGTCATTGGCAACAAAATGCGTAAATGTTTTTGTCCTTCTATCGAATTTATTCAGGCCTCCTCCTTCTGTACATATCCAGAGATTATTATCTTCGTCTTCTACCATTCTCCCTACAATCGGAAAACTAAGGCAGTCGTTTCTCAGTTTGTCGCTATAGTAATAGCTGATGGCGTCCGTTTCCGGATTGAAATAGTTCACTCCTCCATAATAGCTTCCTACCCAAATAGTGCCTTGTTTGTCTTTATAGACAGAAAAGATGGAATTATTTTTGAGTGTTCCGGGGTAGCTGTCGGCCGTATACAGTGTGAATTTATTTTCGCTGGGGGAATATTTGTTCAACCCGTTGAAGGTCCCTATCCAGATATTTCCCAGATTATCTTCTTCCAGCATCCGCACTTCGTTGCTGGAAAGACTGTTTCTATCTTTCGGGTTATTGCATATAAGTTCCCTGCTTCCGGAGGATGTGACTTTCAGCACCCCTTTACCTTTGGTCGCAATCCAGATGTTTTGATGGGAATCTTCGAAAATATGAGCAATGACACATCCTCCCAGAATCGTTTCAAAGGATTTGTCCTTCCTTTGAAGCAAGAGACCGGTAGCTGTTCCGATCCAGATGCGGTTTTGCGAATCGATGAAAAGACGTCGGGCCGGAGGTGTATCGGGAGGCATATTGAGCAAAAAGGACATTTCTCCTGTGGAAGGGTAGTAGCTAAAAACCGAATCCACCGTTCCAACCAGGAAGTGGTCTTTATAGTTAGCAAGAGCATAGACAGGACCGTCTTTAATGGTGGTAAAAATTTGGGTTTTATTGCTGAACCGCACCAATTGGTTATCGGAAATAAAGAAGATGTTCCCGTCAGAGTCGCCTGTCAGTGAGATGTTTATGTTTCCAATGGGATGATTCGGATCCACGCTAATAGAGGGTTTGTAAGAGATGGTCCGATATCCGTTGTACATACTAATTCCTTCTTCGGAGCCAAACCACATCTGCCCCAGATTATCCTGATAAATGGACATGGTCGACAATTGAGCCAATCCATCTTTCATCTCTATGTTCTTAAAATAAATTGGAGAAGCATAGAAAGAGCACAAAAGGATAAAGAAGCCAATAAAGAGTCGTTTCATGTTACATTGATTTATACATCTGCAGCATTTCCACTGCCTTAACTGCAAAGATAAAAAAAAAGAGTTACCACATAAAACGATAACTCTTTTTAGTGCGTGTTAAATTAATTTGATTAATAAGTCCAACCCGGGGTCTTTGCCAGATTAGGATTCATTTCAACTTCACCTCTGGGTACAGGCCATGTGTAGAAGAAATCGCCCGGCCATTGGTAAACCGGATTTCCTATCGCCTCAGTGCCTCCCCAAATAAGTTTGGGAGTACCTTGCGAGTATTTCGTATCCTTGAGGGTTTTCCAACGCATTTCATCGAAAAAATTCTTTCCTTCTCCCAGGAATTCGCGACGATGTTCGTCCCGTACATAATTACGGGCTGTTGTCTGATTAGCAAACGATGAACTCATGGTAGGAATACCTGCGCGGTCTCTCACTTGCTTCACTTTAGCCATGGCGTCCGAAAGCTTATTCTGCTCAACCAATGCTTCCGCCCACATCAACAATACATCTGCATAACGGAAGATAGGCTCATCGAGCGGGCTGTACATACGGTAATTAAATTCCAAACCCTCACCCACAAATTTACGGTACATATATTTGAACTGTGCCTGCGCACTTGTACATCCTGAGTTCAAATACTCTTTCGGTAGACTTGGGTTCAGGTTCCGCTCCGCACCGACCTCGTCTGAATAATATCTCGCGGTAACCGGCCATCTGAATGTATAATCAGCCGCTGCACTGGAATTACTATTCACGCCCTTGAAATTTGTATAAGGAGTGACCACACAGCATGCCAAACGCGGGTCGCGATTGTTATACGCAGCTTTCAACCGAGCCTCATTACCTTCCGGTAAGTAATAAGTCCGATAATCCGCAGCAACAGCATTCAATTCGGTATTGATTACATTGGTGACTGTGGTGTGGATGGGTTCACCATTCACAAACTTATCACGGATAAAATACACTCTCCGATTTTTGGTATGCACCGCGCTCACCTCATTCCAACCCGGCAAGAAGTCTTCCCAGGCAAATGGTTTTACAGTATTGGCATCTACAATAACCTCATACAGATCAACGGCTGCCGGAGTCGGCTGCAATGTTGTCCAACAACCACGGCTGTCTTTGGAACCACTCTGGTGGGCACCGTAATGCTTCTGCAAAGGAATTCCGTAATTTACTTCCGTGTCCACGTATTGCACACTGAAAATCATTTCTTCACAATTTTCATTGGCTTGTTTGAACAAAGCCTGATAGTTCGGGAACAACTTGTAACCACACTCTGCCACTTTTGCAAAGTCGGCAGCAGCTTTATCATATTCTTTACTCATCAAATAAGCCCGGCCTCTAAGTGTGTAGGCTGCACCCTTAGTTACACGTCCTTCCCCTTTTCCATCTTTACTGATGTAATTATTCGGAAGATTGGGTTCATTGATAGCGTCCGTCAAGTCCTGAATGATTTGGGTCCATACTTCAGCTTCCGAGCTTTGTCCTTTGTTACAGTTCGGATTGTCTACCGGCTCTGTATATAAAGGAACACCTACACCATTACTTCCGAACAACTCATTCAGGCGAGAGTAGAAAAAGGCACGTAAAAACTTACACTCGGCAAGCAGCCTGCCTTTTTTGGTGTCATTGATAGGAGCTGCGGGAATATGGGCTATGGCATCATTGGCTCTGTGAACACCGTCAAAACACAATTTCAAAGTGAAACCAAAACGACCGTTTCCGGGAGTAACACCACTTGCAAACAATTGATCCATAGGGCCTTGCGCCTGTCCTGTCATTCCAAATGCTTCATAACCGTAGTGACCGGTTTTCACATCTTCAGAAATCATACCCTGTCCATCAACAGGATTTTTCAACGAGGAGTATACTCCAATCACTCCCATATCCACGTTAGATTCCGATGTCCACATGGAGCCTTGGGAAATTTGATGATGTGGTGCTGTTTCCAAGATGTCTGTACATGCTGCAAAACCGCTTAACACCAAAACTGCTGTTAAAATATTAATTATCTTTCTCATGAGTAATATGCTTTATTTTTTTTTATTCTATATAACTCTACTTGCTCCTATATTAGAATGACAAGGATATACCTCCCGAATACATGGTAGCAATGGGATATACCGACAAGCCAGAACCAAGTTCAGGATCTACTCCCGGGAAGTCGCTCTTCTTAATTGTCAGCAAGTTTTCTCCAGAGAAGAACACGCGCAGATTATTAATCTTCGCAGGAGCTATCCATCTCTTGGGAAGGGTATAGCCGATTTGCAGCGATTTCAGTTTCAGGAAAGAAGTGTTGTACAGATAGAATGTACTCGTTTGCATGGTAGATGTGGCGGAAGTAAGCCTTGGATATTTTCCGTTGACATTGGCAGTCGGATCGGTGGCAGGATCATAATTATCATAATCCAGATCTGCTTTAATCGGATCGTAAATATAGTACTTATTCCATGCATCTGCTGCAATAGCATCAACCTTATTTGTAATGATCGAGCCATTGGCTCCTGTATTGTTGATGTAATGATAAGAACCTGCGCGTCCGGACCAGATCATACTCAAATCAAATCCTTTCCATTCCGCACTGAGTGTAAGGCCAAAAGTGAATTTAGGAGTGGCCGATTTTCCGGTGAATTCACGATCGTTATTGTCTCCATATTTGCCGTCACCGTTCAAGTCGTCAAAAATCAAGGTTCCATACCATATATTGGCCGCAGTGCGACCCACTGTCTTAGTGTTGAAACTATAACCTGCAGCAATCATTGATTTAACCCATTCCAAGTCGGCTTTGGTACGAATCATACCATCTTTCGGTCCTCCTTTCGGGTTGACGCTACCATCGGTATTAGTGTATGTGCCATTTCCACTATACGGTCTGGCTAAATACCATTCATCAATCCTGTGTCCCTCTACACGACGGGTGTCACCTCCGGTAGAGACGTCTGCCAGGTTGGTATAACGCATGGTCGGATTGCCCCAGATGTCCTTAACGGAAGTATCTTCAGCGTAAACTAATTTACCTTTGAAATCAATAACTTTGTTCGTATTGTAACTTCCATTCACCCCGATACCATATTTGAATTTTCCGATTTTATCATGCCAATTGACAGCGACCTCAATTCCCCTATTGCCCATAGTAGCCGTATTTTCCATGGGAGCAGTGATATTACCCATCGTCATATATATTTTACCACTGGCCAAAATGTCGGATGTTTCGCGGTAATAAGCATCTACTTCCACGTTCAAACGCTGCTTCAGGAAGTAAGCTTCCAGGCCTACGTTGTAAGTGGTCAGTTTTTCCCAAGACAATCCCAAGTTCTGAATAGACGTTTGAACTACTCCTGCGGTTGCAGTTTCACCCAGTACCGCATTTACCTTTCTATACAATGCTTGCCAGTCATAATTGCCTCCAACCGTATTTCCTAATGTTCCGTAAGAAGCTTTCAGCTTCAGGTAGTTGACTGTGTTTTTGAGAGGAGCGAAGAATTTCTCTTCACTAACACGCCAGCCTAAAGAAACCGAAGGGAAGAAATTGCCTCTATGCCCGGGAGCAAATTTGGAAGACTGGTCGGAGCGAAAGTTCGCTTCGAGCATATATTTGCCATCGTACGTGTAATTAGCTCTTCCGAAGTAAGAGATCATGGCATATTCTGATTTGGCAGTCCCCCCAATAGCATGCATGTCTGAGGCCGAAGTAATATCAGTTACATTCCAATCCAACAATCCTTTTTTAGTGGCATTAAACGCACTACCTTCAGTACGGAATTGTTCATATCCAAACAAACCACCTACACTGTGTTTGCCGAATGTATTGTTGTATCGAAGAATCAAGTTGGCTGTATAGCTGTTTGTCCTACTCGAAGCGCGGTAAGTGGTAGCGTTAGCCAATGATGTACCCGTATTTTTAGGAGTCTCGAGACTCTCACGGAAGCTATACGTTGGGTTTGGATTTGTATAGGTTTCATCGTCACGTATGTATTCGTTGTAGTTGATCTTTGCCTCTCCCACAAGCCCTTTCAGCGGAAACTGAATGTTGGTGTACCAGGAAGTATTGATTCGGGTTATAGCTATTTGACCGCCGGTACCAGCGACAGATGCCAGGATATTGTTGGAAGGAGACATATTTGGATCTTCACTGGTTCCGAATTTTCCATCATATATTGGATTGATACCGGGGAATGCCTGAAACAAGAAACCCATTGATACATCTCCCGGATCTTTGAATTCCTTGGTGGCATATGTTTGGGTTCCCAAGGTGATAAAGTTAGCAATCTTGGTTTCAACATTCGCCCGGATATTGAAACGTTGCATGCTGGTATTGTCTAACGTACCCGGATTGTTTTGATAGCCTAACGACAGCATATAGGTAGATACATTGCTACCACCCGATACACCTACGTTGTATTTCTGATAATAAGATGGCTGGTACATGATTTGTGCCCAGTCCGTATTCGGATAGGCCAGCCAGTTAGGAATTTTGTTGCCAGTCATCGGATCGGTATAAATTCCATTTGGATTGGCATTGGCCGCTCTCCATGCATCAATCACATCAGTTCCATAATCCACATTAGCAGCTTTCGGATTGTTGTTCAATATAGACATGTTATGTAATTCCATCCAGTCGGCAGTATCGGATAAGAATTTCAAGTTTGTACTTGCTTTTTCTCTGGCAAAAATGGTAGAGAAAGTAACCCGGGGCGCTTCGGATTTTCCTTTTTTAGTAGTTACCAGAATAACGCCATTGGCTGCCCGGGATCCATATATAGCAGCAGACGCCGCATCCTTTAAGATAGAGATACTTTCGACATCTTCGGTATTTACTACACTCATGTCGGCTACCACCCCGTCCACCAGGACCAAAGGCGCACTATTATTGAAAGAACCTGTACCACGAACGAGGATAGAAACACTTTCGCTACCCGGATTTCCACTACCTTGAGTAACACGAACACCGGGAGCCAACCCTGACAGAGTGGAAGATAAGTTCATAGCCGGACGATTAGCCAACTTCTCTGAACCTACCGTTGCAACTGATCCTGTTAGATTCACTTTCTTTTGGGTAGCATAACCAACCGTTACCACTACCTCGTCCAATAAATAATCGTCCGATTTGAGGATAACTTTCATATTGGGAGCTGCTTGCACCTCCAAAGGTGACATACCGATCAGCGTAAATACAAGGGTGTTTTTTCCTTGAGGTAAGGTAATGCTGAATTTTCCGTCCAGATCTGCCACTGTTCCAATAACAGGGCTACTCCCCTTTACTATCACAGAAGCGCCAATCGCAGGCCCACCATTCTCATCAACAACAGTTCCGTTGATTACCTTTGTTTGAGCCATCATAAATCCTACACTTAAAAACAGGCAGGATAAAACGAGCATAATCTTTTGTTTCATACAATTAAATCTAAGAATTAAATTTTTATTCAATCAAAAACTAAACATTGTCAATTCTTTAGCGACCTATCTATTCCGCTAAAAATCAGGCATAGAGAATTTCATATTTTCATAAGCATATCATTTGAT
This sequence comes from Bacteroides sp., assembly GCA_031554665.1. Classification (GTDB taxonomy): domain Bacteria; phylum Bacteroidota; class Bacteroidia; order Bacteroidales; family Bacteroidaceae; genus Bacteroides. Next base: position 47,255 of record JAVBVA010000027.1, read on the forward strand.
TAATAATCTCAAACACTTTAGAAGTGTATGAGTGTTTGTATTAGACGATCTGTTAAACCACGATAAAAGTTCAGCACAAAAGTAAAACCGAAATAAATGAACAACATGCCCACTTTGTCCAATTTGTGTCCCCAAATAGTCTACACGTATATTTTAACACCATTTGAGAGACGCTTAGTAATCGTAAAAAATAAGTTGTGACAGTCTTTCATGATTACCAGTAATTCAGATTAGATTAGCGCACCAATTGAAATAGGATTCTACCTTTGTAGCATGGAATATGAATGGTAGATATTTTACCGAAAGCTCCTGCTCTACTTTTTATCCAAATACTGGGGCTAAAAATGTCTTAATGATATCAAAAAACCGATATTGGTGTTTGTAAATCGGTTTATTCCGAATTTTGATGACGCAGAATTACGACTATTTCCTTGTTATAGAAGGGAAACCACATATTATATGCATGTTTTATGCGCAAATACGCATGAATATACATTTAAAGTGCGGTTTTCTTGTACAAATATGGAGCATTGGTTACGAAAAAAGAATCCAAAGGTTTTAAACCCTCTTGCTGAAGGTTTAAAACCTTCGACCGGAACCTTTAGAACCTTCGGCAAGAGGGTTCTAAACCTGCCACTGAAAGTCTCCAATTGAAGCTGTTTTGAGCTGTATCGTTGTATTTTTTACCCTGTTCTGTATTATCATTTGTCTGCCAATCAGTTCGTATATTTGTCAAATTGACTGCAAAATCACCATTTATCACACAATTGTAGTTGATTGTTCAAAATGGGCTTCAAATTGAATTTTCAAAATCAAAAGCCTTTCGATTTTTGAGAGAGAACCCTCCTTCTGTACTCAAAGAATCGATTCTGGAAGGGGTAGGAATGACAAAATGATCAGATTGACAAAATGGTATAGTTACGGCTATAAATTGCGTTCTGAATTTGTGGGATGCATAGGTGCAAACCTGCATAATGTGTACCAAGTTATTTTTCAAGTATTGCTTAACATAATATCTTCACTATATTTGTAGTCTAAAACAGTCTAACCCATGAAAATCAATCCTTATCACTTTTCCCCCAACAAGTTAGAAAAAACATTCCTTTTCACTTTGTTATGGATATTCTGCCTACCGGTTTCAGCCCATAAAAGCCGTATTGACTGGGGAGCATTTCTGTATAAGCACGACTTGGTTTTTCAGAATCTATCCACCCAATGGCACGAAGGGGCTTTTACCGGAAACGGGTTACTGGGCACCATGCTCTATCTGAAAGACTATAATACGCTCCGCTTGGATGTAGGTCGTACGGATGTGTACGATCAAGGATCAGAGACGATCAACAAGCTCTTTAGCAAAGCCAGGCTTCCTATCGGTCATTTCACAATCACACCTTCCGGAAAGATCCAAGAAAAAAAACTCGCATAGATCTCTGGAATGCCGAAGTACGTTGTACAGTGATCACCGACAAAGGAGAAGTACAGATGCGAATAATTACCGCCGCCGACCGGGAACTAATCTGGATTGAAACCGTTTGTTCGGGAAAAGAATCCATCCAATGGGAATGGTCCGCCGAAGAATCGATAAGTCCTCGCGCCCGGTTCTATAGCCTACCCGAAGGATACCATGGTAACCCACCTTCAGTTCTTTCCAAAGAAAAGGGCATTTATTTCTGCAGCCAGCCACTGAATGACGGAGGAGGCTATACCACCGCTTGGAAGCAGGAAGAAGAAGGTCGTAAAAACAACATGTTCATCACCATTCAATTTGATGTCCAAGACAACCGCCAGGCAATAGTCAATGCCCGAAAAGAGCTGCAAAAAGTGACTGTAAAACGACTACCGGAGATGATCCGTAAACACCGTGAATACCTTATGCTCAGTCGCACCGTCACTACTCCCACCTGTTAATGATCTATCCTTTATATGAAATAAACTGGGATCAACCAGAGAACCGGGACTTAATCCTGCGCTCTCTGAATTGTTGGCAAAGCAACCCTGCCGCTCTACAAGGCTACTCTTTCACAGGGAGAGCATCCATTTATGCTTCCATGGGAGAAGGGGATAAAGCTCGTGATGCATTGAGGGTTTTACTGGATAAATTCGTGAAACCCAATACGATGTATCTGGAATCGGGGCCTGTCATAGAGACGCCACTGGCTGCCGCCACAAGTATACAGGAGTTGTACCTGCAATATTGGAATAATACGGCACGTATATTTCCTGCTATCCCGACGGATTGGGAAGAGGCCGCGTTCGAAAATCTTCGCACAGAAGGTGCATTTCTTATCAGCGCTGTCCGTAGGGAAGGGAAAACCCATTGGGTGAAAGTGAGAAGTACAGTAGCGGGAGAGTTGAAAATCAAGCCGGGTCTGGAAGGCACTGTTCGTTTGCGATCTTCTGCCAAAGGGCTCCGACTGAAAAAGGAAGAAGCTGGTACCTACATCTGTCAAATGCCTTCGGATGCAGAAATTATACTCTATTCAAGTTTAGAGACGATGAAGACCTCCGTTGGGCCGGCAGTTCATACACAAGGAAATGCCAATAGCTACGGATTAAAGTAAGGAATCATCAGTTTTTTACCAATTCAAGAGTTTAACAGAGATATGCAAGACAGCTTCGCGCAAAATCCTAAATTTCATCCACAGACTATTTATGCACCTATTTGGGACAAAATTGACAGATAACATACCTTTTAATCCTTTAAATTTGCCAACAGTTCTATATTAAAGAACTCCAACAGTTTCTTCTGGAAAAAAATCAAGTACACAGAATGTGTATTTTGCCCCATCTAATAAAAATAGTTGTATGAAAAATACTTCAACCTACACAATCATATTGATTGTATCTATGCTTCTCACCGGATTGTATGACCAACCAGTGTCCGCTCAAAGTCTACCGTACTGGAAAGACGTCAATGTGGTGGGTGTCAACAAAGAACTTCCCCGTACTACATTTATGAGTTACGACAAGGAGAAAGATGCCGCCACACTCCACTATGAGAACAGTCCGTATTACTATCTGCTGAATGGAAAGTGGAAGTTCTATTTCACCAGCGACTATCACACGTTACCAGAAAACATCACCGACGTTTCGACTGATGTATCTGGCTGGTCCGATATCAATGTGCCGGGAAACTGGGAATTGCAAGGTTTCGGAGAAGCGTTCTACATTAACCAACCGTATGAATTTGCCACATACAACCCGGTTCCGCCCATCCTTCCCGAAAAAAATCCGGTAGGGATATATCGCCGCGACATTGAGATTCCAACTGCTTGGCAAGAGCGCAATATCTACTTGCACATCGCCGGAGCCAAATCGGGTGTGTATGTTTATATTAATGGTAAAAAAATAGGCTATAGCGAAGATTCCAAAGATCCTGCCGAGTTCCTGATCAACCCGTATATTCAACCGGGTAAGAATGTGCTCACATTGAAAATATTCCGTTGGAGTACCGGCTCTTGGTTAGAGTGCCAGGACTTCCTGCGTATAAGCGGAATAGAACGTGATATCTTTATTTGGTCGCAACCCAAAACAGCTATCCAGGACTTCCGAATTGTCTCTACATTAGATGATACGTATAAAAACGGTATTTTCAAATTAGGTATCGATGTGAAACAGACGTCATCAACGAAGAAAGACACCGAAGTAAGTTATCAACTGAAGGATAAACAAGGAAAAGTGGTAGCTTCGGCCTCCAAGCAGATTGATGGAACAAAGATTAATTTCGACTATACGCTCCCTAACGTAACCACATGGACATCAGAGCATCCCAATCTTTATACGCTTTTCATGACCATAAAACAGGGAGGAGTGATACAAGAAATCGTCCCGTTCCGCGTAGGCTTCCGCCGCATTGAAATTAAGGAAAGCGATCTGGTGGTAAATGACAAGAAGCTACGCCTGTTCTGTGTCAACGGTCAGCCTATCAAGCTGAAAGGAACGAATATACACGAAACCTCACTGGCCGGGCATTATGTTACTCCGGAGCAAATGCGTCACAACTTCGAGCTGATGAAACTGAACAACTTCAACTCCGTTCGCCTGAGCCATTACCCGCAAGACCGTCGTTTCTATGAAATGTGTGATGTGTATGGCTTGTATGTATATGATGAAGCCAACATCGAGTCGCACGGTATGATGTATACCCTGTATCAGGACGATATGCGTAAAGGAGCCGAAGGCCATGAAGACAATGGGAAACGGGGTACGTTGGGACATAACCCCGACTTCCTGGAAAGCCACCTGTCGCGCATGCGGAATATGTTCGAACGCAACAAGAACTATCCGTCTGTCACCATCTGGTCGTTGGGCAACGAAGCAGGAAATGGTTACAACTTTTACAACGGATACGTCTTACTGAAAGATTTAGATAAAAACCTGATGGCTCGTCCTGTATGTTACGAACGCGCCCTCGAAGGATGGAACACCGATATGGTGGTACCGCAATACCCCGGCGCCGATTCGTTCAGATACTATGGTAAGAACGGACGGAACAACGCAGGAGGAGAAAACAGGCCGTATGTACCTTCTGAATATTCGCATGCAATGGGCAATTCTAATGGTAATTTGCATGATCAATGGGTAGAAATATATAAGCATCCCAACCTGCAAGGCGGGTATATTTGGGAATGGATGGACCATGCAGTGAATTTCAGAAGGGCAGACGGACGTATCATCTGGGCATACGGCGGAGACTTTGGAAAAGATCAACCCTCAGACGGCAATTTCGTGGCAGACGGTATCGTCGGTCCAGACCAAATGCCGCATCCGGGAATGGCAGAGGTGAAGTACGTACACCAGAACATTGCTTTCGAAGCAGTCGACTTGTCAAAAGGACAAGTACGGGTACTGAACCGTTTCTATTTCAGCGATCTCTCCGCATACCGCATTGGTTATAAGGTATTAGCCAATGGGAAAGCGATAAGCGAGGGCACACTGAACGTCAACCCACAACCACAACAATCGGAAGTCATTACAATTCCGATGCCCCGTATAAAAGCCGCTCCGGGTGTAGAATATCTGTTGAACTTCGAAGTAACCTCCCGACAGGCAGAACCATTGATTCCTGCCGGATATCTGGTTGCCAAAGAGCAATTTATTCTGCCGCCCCCCAAACCGGCAACTGCTTATGAAGACAAAGGCGGACCGGCATTAAACATTCAGGAAAACAATGAAACAATTACCGTAGCTTCGTCCAAGGTGACATTCGTCTTCGACAAAAAGCAAGGGATAGTGACATCGTACAAGATAAACGGATACGAATACTTTGCCGAAGGTTTTGGTATTCAACCCAACTTCTGGCGTGGTCCCGTAGATAACGACTATGGTAGTGGAATGCCCAAGCGCCTGCAAATATGGAAAGTATCGAGCAAGAACTTCCATGTATCTCATGCCAAAGCCATACAAGAGGGTAAACAAGTGGTATTGACAGCTAATTACGAACTGCCGGCAGGTAACGATTACCGTATAGTATACACCATCTACCCATCGGGTGTTGTTCGGGCAAGCATCACATTCACTGCTGCTACTGCCGAAGCTGCCAAAACAGAATTGACAGCCGAAGCGTTGGAAGCAACCCGCTCCGACTTACGCGAACAACAACGAGCTTTGTCATCCAAATTAGAAGTACCCCGCATTGGTGTACGCTTCCGCCTTCCTGCTTCGATGAACGAAGTACAATACTACGGTCGCGGACCGGAAGAGAACTACATCGACCGCAACCACGGTACACTGATCGGCCTGTTCAAGACAACTGCCGAGAAGATGTACACTCCATACGTTCGCCCGCAAGAAAACGGTCATCACACGGACACCCGCTGGGTGGCGCTTTCTACCGCACAAGGCAAACGACTGGTTATCGAAGGTACGCAACCCATCGGTTTCAATGCCTTACGTAATTCTGTGGAAGATTTTGACTGCCAGGAATCGGATGCCGACTACCAGTGGCGTAACATGTCGCCGGAAGCGATAGCAAACAAAGACCTGGAAGCAGCCAAGGATAAACTCCGGAAACAGACACACGAAATTGATATCACACCGCGCAACTTCGTAGAAGTTTGTGTTGATATGAAGCAAGCGGGTGTAGCCGGATACGACAGTTGGGGTGCACGCACCGAACCGGAATGCAGGATTCCAGCCAATCAGGAGTATAAATGGGAATTCTTGATGAAGCCCTTTTAGTTGACAAACAGAATCATATTGCAATAAGTCTAAAATATACGTTTATGAGAAAATACATACTCTTTGTTACAACGTTACTGATTTGTAGTTGTATACACGCTAAGAATACGCCCCTATCCAAAGCAAAGATGAAGGAAGTATCCGAAGCTTTGATCAAACGGGTGGTTCCTGCGCATGCTATTTTTTTCCAAGTAGAAATCATTGAATCAGATCATGGGGAAGATGTATTCGAAGTCGAATCATCCGGTTCCCGGATTATTCTTCGGGGAAATACTCCGGTAGAAGTCGCTTCTGCCCTCAACTGGTACCTGAAATATTATGCTCACTGCCAGATTTCCTGGAACGGGAATAACCTCAATCTCCCTCCTAAAAGCCTTCCCACCGTTCCCGCGAAAGTAAAAAAACATTCGCCTTATAAGGAAAGAGTATATTTGAACTATTGCACATTCAGCTATACCATGCCTTGGTGGAACTGGGAACGCTGGCAACAAGAAATAGACTGGATGGCCATGCATGGTATTAATATGCCTTTGGCCATTACCGGGCAAGAAGCTGTTTGGTTGAATACGTTCCGCCATTTCCGGATGAGCGACGAAGAGATCCGTAAATTCCTGGTAGGACCGGCCTACTTTGCCTGGCAGTTTATGACCAATATCGAAGGGTGGAGAGGGCCGCTTCCCCAAAACTGGATCGACTCTCACATTCTGCTGGGTCAACAAATTCTGGAACGAGAACGGGAATTGGGTATGACTCCCATCCTGCAGGGTTTCACAGGATATGTGCCCCGACAATTGAGCGAAAAATATCCGGAAGCTAATATCAAATGCCAAGGCGACTGGTACGGAGTTCCTCCCGGACCGGCACAGTTAGACCCATTGGATCCGCTCTTTCCCGAAATTGGCAAGGTATTTATGCAAGAACAAGAGAAGCTATTCGGCACCAACCATCTATACGCGGCCGATCCCTTCCACGAAGGAGCACCTCCTGTTGAAGGAGATAAATACCTGAAAGATGTAGGAGAGATTATCTATAAAACGATGCTATCTGTTGATCCGGACTCCAAGGTTGTCATGCAAACCTGGTCATTGCGTGAACCGATCGTTAAAGCTATTCCTGAAGACAAAATCCTTTTGCTTGCTTTGGAAGGAAGAGGATGGGAAAAAGCCTCTTTCTGGAACCGCCCCTGGATAGCCGGTGTGCTTCATAATTATGGCGGACGTGTTTTCTTAGGAGGAAACCTTGCTCATTACGGCAACAATGCCCCCAATCTTTTGAGCAACCCGAAAGCCGGGAAATTGGAAGGTATCGGCATTTTTACGGAAGCCACCGGGCAAAATGTAGTTGTATATGATTTAGCCGCCGAAATAGCCTGGACAGACCGGGTACTCAACCTGGACCAATGGCTGTATGATTATCAGTTAGGTCGTTACGGTCAGGCAGACACCAACGTACAGGAAGCCTGGAAGATACTTCAGCACACTGTTTACGCGCAGAACGCAATTACCCCTTCAATGGAAAGCCCCATCTGCGCCCGTCCTGTTTTGGCTTTTAAGAAGGTGTCGCCCAACGGAGATATTAAAAGAGACTATGAACCGGCAGCGCTTTGGCCAGCCTGGAAATATCTGCTTCAAGCTGCTAAAGCGGTAAAAAAGACTACAACGTATCAATATGATCTGGTAGATGTAGCTCGCCAATGTTTAGTAGACTTAGCGCTTCCTATGCAAAAGGAAGTAGCAGATGCTTACGAATCCAAAAACAAAGCTCGTCTGGAAGTGGCAACATCCAAATACCTCGAACTACTGGATGATATAGACCAATTGTTAGGAACGCGTGAAGAGTTTCTGTTGGGCAAATGGCTGAATGATGCCAAAAGCTGGGCGAAAACTCCGGAAGAAAAGAGACTCTACGAAGCCAATGCCCGTAACCTGATCACAGGTTGGGGGCCAGTAATCCCGGAAGCTGTTCAGTATGACTATTCCAACCGCCAGTGGTCGGGTCTGATCAAGGGATTCTACAAACCACGTTGGGCTATGTTCTTCGATTTTCTGAAAGCGCAGAAAGACGACGACACCCGTTATACCGAAAAAGGTCTGAAATGGAGTTACGGGCGTCCTGCCGCATACGCAAATCCCTTCTACTCCAAACTATCGGATTGGGAAAAGAACTGGATTGAGTCAACAGAAACATATCCGGGAAAACCTCAGGGTTATCCTGTGGCTATTGCTGAGAAATTGTACCGAAAATGGAATATTTTCAGAACGTCTTCTAAATAAGTAAAACAGAAAGAAGATAACTGAATAGTATATATCATGTCCTCATTTTCTAATCAAATTTCATTATGAATATTGTCAAAAACATTACACTGTTTACATTACTCGGATGTATTTCTTTGGTTTCCTGTAAAAGCAAAGAGAAGTTGTTTGTTGCCGAGAATATTGAATTTTCGACCCGACAAACCCAACTGATGCTCAAAGAAACAGGTGAGCCGAAAGGTTCTTTCCCAAGAAGAACAAATGCCGAAGGAAAAATAATATGCACGGACAAGTACGATTGGACTTCCGGTTTCTTCCCCGGCAATCTATGGTATCTGTACGATCTGACAGGAAAAGCAGAGTGGAGAGACGTGGCCGATCGCTGGACTGCACCGCTCAAGTCTCTTCAAACATTCAAAGAACATCACGACTTGGGATTTATGATGTACTGTAGCTACGGAAACCAATACCGGCTTCAACCATCCGAGCAAACCAAACAAATACTGATTGAAAGCGCCCGTTCGCTGGCTACGCGCTTCAGCCCACTGACCGGCACCATCAAATCGTGGAACTACCGCAAGGCATGGAACGATTCGGTAGAATGGTTCTACCCGGTTATTATCGACAACATGATGAACCTGGAGTTATTGTTTTTCGCTTCCCGGGAGACCGGTGACCGGAAATATTACGATATCGCGGTGACTCATGCCAATACGACCCTGAAGAATCACATACGTCCGGACTTTAGTTCGTATCACGTAGTGAATTACGATACCCTTACCGGGGCTGCCCGCAACCAAGCTACCAACCAGGGCTACAGCGATAATTCTACTTGGGCACGCGGACAAGCCTGGGGCATTTACGGGTTCACCTTGATGTATCGTGAAACCAAAGACCCTGCATACCTGAATGCAGCCATGCGCATGGCCGATTGGTATTTGAACCATCCCAATCTGCCAAGTGATAAGATTCCTTATTGGGACTTTAATGCAGGACAGAAAGGATATGTACCGGAGATAAAGTCCCAAGCACGTACCATTACCGGAACTTATCGGGATGTCTCTGCTGCTACGGTAGTTACTTCGGCTTTATTCGAGTTGTGCAAGTATATTCCCAACAAGGGATATTATAAAGAAGCTGTTGAAATGTTGCATACACTGTCATCTCCTGCCTACCGGGCCAAGTTGGGCGAAAACGGAAATTTCATTCTGATGCATAGCGTTGGCAGTATCCCCCATGGGGCCGAAATAGATGTGCCGTTAGTGTATGCCGACTATTACTTCCTGGAAGCTTTATCGCGTTACCGGGATAGCTTATAATTCAAATCACAAACTAATATAGTAAAGAATATGTTACACATCAAAAGAACTTTATGTCTGTCCGCTTGTGGTATATCCATATTGCCAGCAATAGCCGGAACAGAGAAACAACCGGAGAAGCCAAACATCATCGTTATATTAGCTGATGACATCGGGTACGGCGATTTGGGCGCTTATGGCGCCACGCGCGTAAAAACTCCGAACTTCGATCGCTTGGCAGCCAATGGCGCACGCTTTACCAATGCGTATGCAGTGGCTGCCACCAGTACGCCCTCACGTTATTCGTTGCTGACTGGCGAATATGCTTTCCGCAGAAAGAATACAGCAGTAGCCCCCGGCAACGCAACCGTAATCATCAAACCCGAGCAAGAAACCTTGCCTCGCACCATACAACAAGCCGGGTACAAAACAGCCGTAGTAGGAAAGTGGCATTTGGGTATCGGCGATGAGCGCAGCCAGGACTGGAACGGGTACTTGAGTCCCGGACCCAAAGAACTGGGTTTTGACTATTCATACATCATGGCAGCTACGGGCGACCGTGTACCGTGTGTGTTTGTTGAAAATCAACGCATCGCCAATCTGGATCCCAATGACCCGATCGAGGTTAGCTATGGAAAGCCTTTCCCGGACGAACCCTTGGGACGCACTCACCCGGAACTGCTCACGAAGTTGAAATCCAGTCCCGGACAGGGACACCTCGATGCCATTATCAACGGAGTCGGCCGCATCGGATATTCGAGAGGCGGGAAGTCGGCTTTGTGGATCGACGAAAACATTGCCGACAGCATTACCGCTAAGGCAGTTTCCTTTATCGAGCGGAACAAGGAAAATCCATTCTTCCTCTATTTCGGAACCAATGACGTGCATGTACCCCGGGTTCCTCATCCCCGGTTTGTAGGACAAACAGGTATGGGAGCACGTGGCGATGCTATAGCCGAATTCGACTGGTCGATAGGACAAGTCATCGAAGCATTGGAACGGAACGGTTTGATGGAAAATACCCTGATCATTGTGACCAGCGATAACGGTCCTGTATTGGATGACGGATATCAAGATGGAGCAGTGAAGTTGTTAGGCGATCACAAGCCCTGGGGACCTTTACGTGGAGGTAAGTACAGTATCTTCGAAGCAGGTACACGAGTACCGTTTATTATCCACTGGCCTGCCGGAATCAAGCCTACTCGCTCAGCAGCATTGGTATCGCAGGTAGACATGTATGCCACCCTGGCAGCATTGATTGGACAATCATTGCCCGAAAAAGCAGCACCGGATAGCTTCAACCAGTTGAAAGCCTGGACCGGAAAGGATAAAAAAGGCCGTACGTATGTATTCGAACAAGCGGAAACGCATTCGATAGTCAAAGGCAACTGGAAGTACATCAAGCCCAACGGAGGAAGTTCCTACTGGGCATTGACCGAAACAGAAACCGGTTTGGATAAGAAAGAGCAACTCTACGACCTGTCGAAAGACTTGGGCGAGAAAAACAATCTGGCCGAACGGAATCCTAAGAAGGTGGCCGAATTGGCAGCCCTTTTGGAACAAGTTAACAAAGCAAACAGAACCAGATAATATGCCACTATAGTATAATAACATGAAAAAACAAGTAACAATATTCCTCCTCTTGCTATCCGGAGCTTTGTATGGGAACAATCAGTTGCCTGTCTGGGACAAGTCAAAAGATCGTAGCCATACCAAAGCCGACTGGTTAGTAAGCGCTACCACAGAGAAAGCCGGAATCTATCAAACAGCCGATGGAAAAGATATTATTCTATACAACGGTTTAGTGAAACGTGTCTTTCGCATCACACCTGATGTAGCTTGTATAGATTATATGAATATGTCAAACAAGCAGCAGGTATTGAGAGCTGTCAAACCCGAAGCACGTGTCACTCTGAATGACCGGGAATACAACGTTGGCGGACTGTACGGACAGGAAGAGAACGCTTACATACAAACAGACCGGATAGACCGCCTGACGAAGGGAACGGTAGGATTCTGTTATACCTCCCACGAAGTAAATTCCACTCAGCCGTTCATTGACTGTAAGTTCAATTACTGGGCTTCCAATACCCGTCAGGCTACCGGGAAAACAATTACCTTTCACTATCGCTCGACGGCGATGGACGGGATAGGCATCAGTGTATCGTATGCCATCTATGACGGAATGCCCGTCATATCCAAATGGCTGACCATCGACAACCAAAATAATAACGCTGTTAAAATAGGACGGGTAGTGAATGAGATCCTCGCTGTTGTCGAAGAACAAAGCGCTGTAGTGGGTAGCCCGGATAAGATGGCTAAACCAGCCTCTATCTATGTGGAGACCAATTATGCGTATAACAATGCCATGCGTTATGATTTGAGTGACCAAACCACGCATTGGAACATAGACAGCACGTACACCTCTCAAGTGAACTACGACTACAACACCCCCTGTCTGTTGGAAATCTATCCAGAGAAGGCGCCTAATATAGTGCTGAAAGCCGGAGAGAAATACCACTCGGTACGCTCTTTCGAACTCTTACATGACAGTTACGACCGGGAAAGACGCGGGTTGGCTATACGCCGGATGTACCGGAATATTGCCCCTTGGATCACCGGAAATCCTGTCTTCATGCACTTAGTCAGTAAGGATGACGAGCAGGTTTACACCGCTATCGATCAATGTGTCGCTACCGGATACGAAGCAGTGATTGTGAGTTTCGGGAGTCATCTCTCAATGGAGAATAACTCAGCCGCCAATCATGCTAAATGGAAAAAGATAGCCGACTATGCGCACCAAAAAGGTATAAAAATAGGAGGATACACACTTTTCAGTTCCCGGAAGATAAACCCCGAAACGGATGTGATCGATCCGGCAACAGGCAAACCGGGCGGCGCTTTCTTTGGCAACGCTCCCTGTTTCGGCAGCCAATGGGGATTGGAGTACCGGGACAAGATCATTGAGTTCTTCAAAAACACCGGATTCGATATTCTTGAGATGGACGGTCCTTATCCCGGAGATGTATGTGCCTCTACGACGCACCCCGGGCACATCGGTCTGGAAGATTCTCAATGGCGTCAGATGGAAATACAAAAAAGTATTTTCCACTGGATGGCAGCCAACGGAATCTATGTCAATGCCCCTGATTGGTATTTCTTAGATGGAACGAATAAGATAGGGTTGGGATACCGTGAGGTTAACTTCTCGCTCCCGCGTGAACGGCAGATGATCCTGAACCGCCAGAACATTTACGACGGTACCTGGGAAAAGACGCCTGCTATGGGATGGGGATTTGTTCCGCTCACTGCCTATCACGGTGGAGGAGCCGATGCTGTACTAGAACCATTGTGCGATCATCTGAAAGACTACAAACAGTTGATGGTGCAGTATTACGGAGCCGGAGTGCAAGCATTCTACCGGGGCCCGAGACTCTATGATACGGAAGAAACCCGAAAGACGGTAGCTGATGTAATCAGTTGGTACAAGAAATACCGTATGCTGTTGAATGAGGATATGATCCACTTGAGACGGGCTGACGGAAGAGATTGGGACGGAATGCTACACGTGTCGCCCACTAATGGGAAAGAGAAGGGACTTTTGATGCTGTACAATCCGCTGAAAGAGAAGATTACACGAACGATACAACTACCTCTGTATTATACCGGACTGGATCGACGGGTGACCATCAGTGAGCAGGATACCAAAGCCACCATGTACCAAATAAACAGAGACTATTCTGTTGATTTCACGTTCACAATCGAACCGGAATCATACAGTTGGTTCGTTATCCATCCGTAAGAATCCATTTCACAATGCCGCAATTGAAGATGAATAAATTAGTCGGATTATCAATGTACCTTTTGTCTGACAACCCACATTTTTCTATAAGTAGAAACTGGCTGAACGACAAGTACCCTCTCCTGAAAGGGGAATTCAAGGAAGCTCCTCTCACCTACAAACAGGTCTGAGTATAGTACACAATGGAGGCTGTTCTGACTTTATTGGAACAGTCTCCTCTATAAATTGTACATTTCTGGACATTATTCTATATTAATATTGGACTATATATACATATATAAAACAATTATTTTCCTTAAATTTGCAGAAATAAATGTTATGAGAATCCTTTTACTATTATGAAAACTCGCATTCACCATCTCATCTGCCTGCTGTGCGTTTCTTGTCTCTCTGCTTCTGCACAGCAATTCGGAAAGCTATCTTTCGGTAACACCATCCAAGTCGAGACCAACGATTCCAATGACCGGATCATGGAAAAAGCGGCACATGTCATCCCTACAGCCAATCAGTGGTCGGCATTGCAAAACGAGTTTATCGCCTTCGTCCACTTCGGACCCAACACCTTCACCCAGGTAGAATGGGGAAATGGCTACGAAGACCCGAAGGTATTCGACCTGAAGCAACTCGATACAGACCAATGGTGCGAAGCCATGAAAGCAGCCGGAATGAAGATGGCTGTGCTTACGGCGAAGCATCACGATGGTTTTGTTCTGTGGCAAAGCCGTTATACTACGCACGGAGTGATGTCTTCACCGTTCCGGGAAGGCAAGGGCGATATCATGAAAGATCTTTCCGAGTCCTGTCGCAAATACGGCATCAAACTGGGTGTGTACCTCTCTCCTGCCGACCTGTACCAGATAGAGAGCCCCGAAGGACTGTACGGCAATCTGAGTAAGTACACCCTGCGCACCATCCCCCGCGAAATACCCGGACGACCGTTCAAGAACCCGACTCGTTTTCAGTTCGAGGTAGACGACTACAATGAATATTTCCTGAATCAGCTTTTCGAGTTGCTCACCGAATACGGTCCCATACACGAAGTATGGTTTGATGGTGCACACCCCAAACGGAAAGGAAATCAACAGTACAACTACGCCGCCTGGCGCCAACTGATACGTACCCTTGCACCGGAAGCCGTGGTATTCGGCAAAGAGGACATCCGTTGGTGTGGCAATGAAGGAGGCAATACCCGTACTACCGAATGGAACGTGATTCCGTACGCAGAGGACCCGAATACGATGAATAACTTCGCCGATCTGACAGCGAACGACCTCGGTAGCCGCGAAGCTCTGTACAAGCATCCGAAGCCTTACTACCTGCATTACCAACCGGCCGAAACGAACACTTCCATCCGTGCAGGCTGGTTTTACAGCAACGATCAGACCCAAAAGGTACGTAGCACCGACGATGTATTCGACATCTACGAGCGTTCCGTGGGTAGTAACTCCATCTTTATGCTCAACATCCCACCCAATCGCGAAGGTCTCTTTCCGGAAAGAGATGTGAAGGTGCTTCGCGAAGTAGGCGAACGTATCCGCCATACCTACGGAACGAATCTGCTGCACAACGCCAAAGGCCCCAAAGAAGTACTCGATTCCAAAACCACTACATATACGCTGCTCGATAAGGGACCAAGAGAAATCGTCCTCACTCTTCCGAAGCCCGTCACCCTCAACCGGATAGTTATCTGTGAAGCCATCACAAAGTACGGAGAGCGGGTGGAACAGCACGCTGTCGATGCTTACATCGATGGACGCTGGCAAGAGATAGCGCAAGCCACCAACATCGGTCACAAACGCATCCTGCGTGTCCCGGAAGTAAGCACCGACCGACTCAGGGTTCGTGTTACCGCCTGCCGCTTGTCGCCCGCTATCAGCAGTATATCGGCTCATTACTACCACACTCGTCCACCGATGCTCGAAGCCCGGAGAAGCATGGAAGGATATGTAAGCATCGAACCGCTGCGTCCCGATTTCCACTGGAATGCCAACCAACAGAACAGTGCAAAGAACCTCAGCAGCGGCTTCAAGGTATATTACACAACAGACGGTACCGAGCCGACACCGGCATCCACCGAGTATAAAGAACCCTTCCGCCTGGAAAATGGGGAGTTGAAAGCCATCTCTTACCTGAATGCTGAACAAGGAGCCTTGTACAGTGAACGATTTGGTCTGATGAAACAAGACTGGAAACTGCTGTCAGTGAGCAGCGAAACCGAAAAGCACACTGCCATCACTGCTTTTGATGAAAATCCCGGTAGCTATTGGCTGACAAAAGAAGAACCGGCTCCGCATTTCATCAGCATCGACCTAGGGAAAGTGCAGGTACTGAACGGTTTTGCCTACACGCCTCAACGCCGGAATGGAGAAGGTATGGTGGAAGAGGGCTTGTTCCAGACAAGCGCTGACGGCATCACCTGGCAGGAAGCAGAACGCTTTGAATTCGGCAACCTGATAAACGACCCGACGAAACGTTTCCACTATTTCAAGCGCCCGGTGACAACGCGGTACATCCGTCTGGAAGTTACCCGGATCGCCGGTGGAGGGAAAACAGCATCCATAGCTGAGTTGGATTTATTCTAAGGTTTACAACGATTCTTCATACTTAATATCATTCTTATGAGTCCTTTCAAATATACACTCGTCATTTTTTCAGCTTTTCTTGTGAATACTTGGTACATACACGCTCAGCGTGTTTCTTTACAAGTGATCCCGCAACCTCAGAAAGTCCTTGTCGAGAAAGGAAGGTTCCATGTAAACAATAAAACCGGGGTTGCCTGTTCTTCCCCCCAAATGCAACAGTCAGCAGGTGTACTGGCAGATTATTTAGCCAGGAAACAAGATATTCCGGTGATACCGGGTCAAGAAGTTACAGGTAAGAATCAATTTGTATTGAAAGAAAATGCATCCTTGGGAAAAGAAGAATATCTGATCACAGCAACTAAGAAAGTGGTGATATGCGAAGCATCCACTCCGGCAGGAATGTTTTACGCTATTCAAACATTGATTCAACAGTTAAATGCTTCCGACAATGGTTTAAGCACGGCAGCCATGACGATCAAAGACGCTCCGCGTTATGAATGGCGGGGTTTTATGCTCGACGAATCCAGGCATTTCTTTGGGAAAGAGGTGGTAAAAAACCTGCTCGACGTGATGGCTTATCTGAAAATGAATCGTTTTCATTGGCACCTGACAGATGAACAAGCCTGGAGAATAGAGATAAAGAAATATCCGAAACTAACCGGAATAGGAGCAGAAGGTAACTGGCACGATCGCAATGCTCCCCCGGCATTTTATACCCAGGATGATATCCGCGAAATCGTAGCATACGCTGCCGAACGTTACATCATGGTCATTCCGGAAATAGATATGCCAGGGCATGCATCGGCCGCCTCACGTGCTTATCCCGAATTCTCGGCAGGAGGAACCGGAAGATGGGAAGGTTTTACATTCCATCCGGCCAAAGAATCGACCTATCAGTTCATAGATGACGTGATGACGGAAATTGTGCAATTATTCCCGGCGCCCTATATCCATATCGGAGGAGATGAAGTACACTTTGGAAATAAAATATGGTTTACCGATCCTGTTATACAGCAATTTATCAAAGACAATGATTTGAAGAATGAAGTCGGTCTGGAACACTATTTCATTCGCAGAGCATGTGATATTGTCCAAAGCAAGGGACGAACCATGATTGGTTGGGACGAAATAATAGAGTCTGGTGTCACACCCGACAAAGCGATTGTCATGTGGTGGCGCCATGATAAACCATCACAGCTATCCGCCGCTTTGCAAAGGGGTTTCAATGTGATTATGACTCCACGTATTCCTTGTTATTTTGATTTTGTTCAGGACGATTCCCATCAGATTGGACGCCGTTGGGGTGGAGCATTCAACACCTTGCAAACCGTATATTCATTCCCGGATTCTATCTCTGATTTAATATCTGGTTATCCCAACCAGGTATTGGGTATGCAAGCCAATATCTGGACTGAGCGTGTTGCCGATGTGAAGCGTCTTTACTTCCTATTATTTCCCCGGTTAGCCGGGATGGCTGAAGATGCCTGGACACAGAAAGAGGCAAAAGAGTATCCCCGGTTTGAAGAAAACATAAAGAAGTTTTTAGACTATTTGAATACAAAAGGCATTCATTATTTTGATATCTTTCATCCGGAATCTACCCCGGAACCCTGGGAACCGGACAAAGCCGACGTTATTGCCGAAGGTTGATTACCGGCGGGCACCTCTATCGTTTATTTTTGGTTCTTCAAACCTACTTATACGAAAAACGAATCCCGTTCACCATTTCCGGAGTATTCACCCTTTTCGGAACACTCTTTAGTAGCGAAGATAACCCCATTTACAAGCAATGTAAAATGAAATAAGAAGTAATGTAACACTCAATTACAAGCAATGTAAAGTGAGATAAGAAGTAATGTAAAACCTCTTACGAAGTAATGATGAATACCAGACAAAAACACCCAATTATTGAACTGCATTAGCTATATTTGCAGAGACAATTGATAAGCTAAAACCATAAAAACTCCATTTCTATTTATGAAGACATCCTTTTATTATCTGTTTTGTTTACTATTTTCCTTTCATCCCGCCGTTTCGGCTCAGGAACCCGGGAAGATTCCTGTCAATAAAAATCTCTCTTCCACTTGGGTGCAATCGCTCTACGAACGGGGAGAACCTACCCGGTACTACCAATCGCGCAACGAATTGCAATACATCGGCATGCCCGTAGGCGGAATCAACTGCGGAGGCGTTTACCTCGGCGGTGATGGCCGACTGTGGCTCTGGGACATCTTCAACGAAACCAAAGAAGGTATTCAGCCTAATCTGGTGATGTGGAACGATATGAAAGTCCGCCCGCGCGATGGAGCTTGTTATGTAGAGCCAGCACGGCCCATGCACCCCTTACAGCAAGGTTTCCTTATCCGCATCGAGTACGACGGAAAGACCGTCTGCAAGACATTGGAAGAAAGCAGCTGGGACGACATATCGTTCGAAGCCACTTACCCCATCGGTACGGTTCGCTACATAGACAAGAAACTTCCGTTGGAACTGACTTTACAGGCGTATTCCCCCTTCATCCCACTGAACGAAGACGAATCGGGACTGCCTGCAACAATCCTCTCTTTCCAGGTAAAAAACAACGGATCAGCCCCTGCCAAAGTCACCCTGCTGGGCTATCTGGAAAATAAAACAAGCATCCGCTCGGCCGACCCTACCGTTTGCCGGAGAGAGAATGCCATTACCCGGAATGAAACCGGTGTAACTGTCAGCGAAAGTCTGCTCATACTCAATGAAAAGAGAAAAAGCGCTTTGACTGAGCAACCGGACTACGGTACCCTCAGCATCAGCGCTCTGAACAAGAATGCCACCGCATACACGTACGTTTCTCCGGATGCAATCAGGAATTTCGGCTGTACTCCCTCGCTGAACTCCAGTAGTTCGCATAACCCCGATGGCCTGTCATCCGCTTCCGATATGATTCAGGCCGATCAGACAAGTCCGCTATCCAAACCGGTACTCGAACCGCTGATAGGCGGTGTACAATCTACTGTAGACGTGTCGGCCGGACAGAGTGGGAATGCCGATTTCGTCATCGCCTGGCATTTCACCAATCTGAAAGTAGACAACAAAGTGCCTGATACGGGACGGTATTACCAGAATAAATTTGCATCTGCCGGAGAAGTGTCGGCGTATATTGCCCGAAACTTCGAACGCCTGTCATCCACTACCCTGCTGTGGGCAGATACGTGGCAGAACTCCACCCTCCCCCACTGGTTCCTCGAACGCACTTTGCTGAATATTAACACGCTTGCTACAGCCAACTGTCACCGTTTCAGCAGCGGACGCTTCTGGGCCTGGGAAGGTGTTGGCGCCTGTGCCGGAACCTGTACGCACGTATGGCAGTATGCTCAGGCGATGGGACGCTTATTCCCCGCATTGGAACGCGACTGCCGGGAACGTACCGACCTGAATATCGCCATGCAGCCCGACGGTGGAATCATCTTCCGGGCGGAGATGGAAACACGTCCTGCCATCGACGGACAAGCAGGGACGGTACTGCGCTGCTACCGCGAACATCAGATGAGCGCTGACGATGCTTTCCTGCGTCGTAATTGGCCGAATATCAAACGGGCAGTGCAGTTCATCATCAATCAGGACCGAAACGGCGACGGCATGGAAGACACCCCGATGGAGAACACATTGGATGCCGTATGGGATGGTGAAATAGCATGGATCGTCGGTCTTTGCATCTCCGGTGTACGTGCCGGACAGGAGATGGCCGAAGAGGTAGGCGATACGGATTTTGCCCGCATCTGTGCCGACTACGTGAAGAAAGGCAGTAAGAATATGGACAAGTACCTCTTCAACGGCGAGTATTACATCCACCGTCCTGACAAAGAAAAGGGACGTACCAACCTCGGTTCATACAACACTTCGCACATCGACCAGGTGATGGGTCAGTCGTGGGCGCATCAGGTGGGACTGGGACGCATACAGGATCGGAACAAGACAATCTCCGCCCTGAAT
The DNA here is from genome assembly GCA_031554665.1 of Bacteroides sp. Classification (GTDB taxonomy): domain Bacteria; phylum Bacteroidota; class Bacteroidia; order Bacteroidales; family Bacteroidaceae; genus Bacteroides. Next base: position 67,338 of record JAVBVA010000027.1, read on the forward strand.
GCACTTTGGAAATACAACTACACCCCGGACGTTGGCCCGTACATCGCCGTGCATAAAGGCGGTCGCCCGTATGCCCTTCCCGGCGAAGGGGGTATGATTATGAATACCAACCCGAAGAACGAACCCAAACCCTACGGCGATAACGTAACCTGGCAGATGGGATACTTCCACGAATGCATGAGCGGTTTCGAATATCAGGTAGCCGCCCACATGATTGCCGAAGGAATGACCGACAAAGGGCTCACGCTGGTACGTTCCATCCACGACCGTTACCATGCTTCGAAACGCAATCCGTTCAATGAAATAGAGTGCAGCGACCATTATGCCCGCGCCATGGCAAGCTACGGTGCTTTCATCACTGCCTGCGGATTTGAATACCATGGGCCGAAAGGTTACATGCGTTTTGCTCCGAAGTGGAGTCAGGCCGATTTCAAAGCGCCATTCACTGCGGCCGAAGGTTGGGGTACCTATACGCAGAAGCAGGATAAAGGCAGCATGCTCTGCACCCTGCAACCTCAATACGGAAAGGTGCAACTGAAAACGTTCGCCGTAGAAGCCCCGGCAAAGAGAAAAGTAAAATCGGTTATGGTACATATCGATGGCACTAATCGCGCAGCCAGTATGCAACAACAGGGAAGCGAAGTAATCATCACTTTCGGCACCCCTGTCATAGTAAACAAAGGTCAGGAACTGGAAATAAAATTGCTTTGATGGCTGTCAGGCATTAAGAACAAACGTACATCCCCCTATAATTCAGGAAAAAGGAAACAGACAGATAATCACTGAATACATCAATTTAATTAATATGATACACTTAAGAAAAACATTATGCCTGTCCGCCTGCGGTATTTCCATACTGCCCGCTACAGCAACAACCGATGCCGACAAGCAACCGGAAAAGCAACCGGAGAAACCCAACGTCATCGTCATACTGGCAGACGACATCGGTTACGGAGATTTAGGTGCCTACGGAGCCACACGGGTAAAGACCCCCAATTTCGACCGTTTGGCCTCCAACGGCATCCGTTTCACCAACGCGTATGCCACAGCAGCTACCAGCACCCCCTCGCGCTACGCCCTGCTGACAGGCGAATACGCTTTTCGCAAACCCAACACAGGCATCGCTGCCGGAGATGCGTTCACCATCATCAAGCCCGAGCAGGAAACCCTCCCCCACACCATGCAGAAAGCCGGATACCAAACAGCCGTTGTCGGCAAATGGCACTTAGGCATCGGCGATGAAAAGAGCCAGGACTGGAACGGACTACTCACCCCCGGCCCGAAAGAACTCGGCTTCGACTATTCCTACATCATGGCTGCCACGGGCGATCGTGTACCCTGCGTCTTCCTCGAAAACCAACGCATCGTCAACCTCGACCCGAACGACCCGGTAGAGGTTAGCTACAAGACACCTTTCCCCGGCGAACCTACCGGAAAAGCCAACCCGGAACTAGTTACCAAGCTGAAATCCAGTCCCGGGCAAGGTCACGACAATGCCATCGTCAACGGAATCAGCCGCATCGGTTACATGAAAGGCGGTAAATCGGCCCTGTGGGTAGACGAAAACATAGCCGACAGCATCACCGCCAAAGCCGTAGCCTTCATCGAACGGAACAAGGAAAACCCATTCTTCCTCTACTTCGGAACCAATGACATCCATGTTCCCCGCGTTCCCAACCCCCGCTTCGTCGGGTCGACAGACATGGGAGCACGTGGCGATGCCATAGCCGAGTTCGACTGGTCGGTAGGCCAAGTCATCGAAGCGCTGGAACGTAACGGATTGCTGGAGAACACCATGATCATCATCACCAGCGACAACGGTCCGGTGGTGGACGATGGTTATCAGGATCGCGCCGTGGAGTTATTGGGCGACCATAAACCCTGGGGACCTCTGCGTGGCGGCAAGTACAGCGCGTTCGAAGCCGGAACACGCGTTCCTTTCATCATCCATTGGCCTGCCCGGGTGAAGAAAGCCGGTCCATCAGCAGCGCTTATATCGCAAATTGATATGTTCGCCACCATGGCATCACTCACCGGACAGGTATTACCCGAGCAAGCAGCACCGGATAGCTTCGACCAACTGAAAGCATGGACGGGGAAAGACAAGAAAGGACGTCCGTACATCGTCGAACAATCGGGTACCTACTCCATCGTGAAAGGCAACTGGAAATACATCACTCCCCAGAAAGGAGAAGCATATTGGCCGCTCACAGCTACAGAAACCGGTTTGGATGTGAAAGAACAGCTCTATGACCTGACCAAGGATGTAGGCGAGAAGAACAACATAGCCGAACAGAATCCGAAGAAGGTAGCCGAACTGTCCGCTCTGTTGAACCAAGTCAGACAAGAATCAAAAACCAGATAAAATATAGAATAGATTAGATCAGAAAATATGATACAGTTAAGAAAAACGGCATGCCTCATAGCCTGCCTCCTCGTTATAATAGGAACATGCGCAGCCAAAGAACCGGGCAAACCCATTGCCAAACATGTGATACTCATCGGACTGGATGGTTGGGGTGGATACAGCCTGCCCAAAGCAGATATGCCCAACGTAAAAAGTCAGATGGAACAGGGATGCTATACACTCACCAAGCGGAGCGTGCTGCCTTCATCGAGTGCCGTAAACTGGGCCTCCATGTTCATGGGAGCAGGTCCGGAACTACACGGCTATACCGATTGGGGGACAAAGACTCCTGATCTTCCTCCCCGCGTAACTAATGCAAACGGGATGTTCCCTACCATCTTCCAGTTATTGCGTGAAGCCCATCCCGAAGCCGAAATAGGCTGTCTGTACGAATGGGGCGGTATTAAATACGTGGTCGATACACTTGCTTTGAGCTACTGCCGTCAGGCAACCGACCTTGAGAAGAACCCTGCTGCCTTGTGCGACATGTCCGTGCGCTACATCCTTGAAAAGAAGCCGATGCTGGCTGCCATCTGTTTCGACAGTCCTGACGGTGTAGGGCATAAAGACGGACATGACAGCCCGGCTTATTATGACGCGCTCAAAGAGTTGGATGTGTACGTCGGACGCATCATTCAGGCAGTAGAAGATGCAGGGATAAAAGACGAAACAATCATCATCCTCACATCCGACCACGGTGGCATCGACAAAGGTCACGGAGGCAAAACGATGATGGAGATGGAAACCCCGTTCATCATCTCCGGCCAGCATGTGAAGAAAGGAGGAAGCTTCGACGAAAGCATGATGCAGTTCGATATCGCCTCAACCATCGCCTACATCTTCGGGTTGAAACAACCGCAGGTATGGATAGGACGCCCGATGGATCAGGTGTTCTCAAAGAAAGTCAAATAATATTCTTATATATAATTATGAATCACATGAAAAACTTAATTATCACATCCCAAAGAGCAGCACTGTTCATCGGTTGCCTGCTATTATCAGCTATGTTTACCTTATCAGCCAAGCCGGTACAGGAGCCCAACCTGATTCCGCTGCCGCAGAAGTATAAAATGAGTTCCGGTACATTCACAGTGAATCCGGAAACTAAAATCGTTCTGAAAGGCAGCGATTCCCAGATGCAGGATGCCGTAGCCGTATTCAATGATTTGCTGATGACGGCAGCAGGCTATCAATTGCCGGTAACAGATGCAGGTTCGCCTACAAACGCCATCACTTGCTCCCTGAATCCGAAGCTGAAGAACGACGAAGCATACACCCTATCCATCAAGAAGAATAGCATAAAAGTAGAAGCCAAAACGCCCCAAGGAGTATTCTACGCCATGCAGACGCTACGCCAGTTATTGCCCCCTCAGATCGAAGGAAACACCGTGGCAAAAGACGTCAAATGGACCATCCCCTGCATGGAGATAAAAGACGCTCCCCGGTTTGTTTATCGCGGACTGCACTTAGACGTATGCCGCCATTTCACCACCAAAGAAGATGTGAAACGCTTCATCGACCTGCTGGCCTATCACAAGATGAACACTTTCCACTGGCACCTGACAGACGACCAGGGATGGCGCATCGAAATCAAGAAATACCCCAAGCTGACCACCGTAGGCGGTTTCCGTAATCGTACGCTCAAAGGAGCTTATGTATCTGCCGACAAACGCCAATGGGACAACACTCGCTACGGAGGTTTCTACACGCAGGAAGATGCCAAAGAGGTTATCGCCTACGCTGCGAAGCGTTTCATCACCGTCATACCGGAGATCGAACTTCCGGGCCATGCCGTGGCTGCACTGACTGCCTACCCGCAATTCTCCTGTTCCGGCGGCCCATTCGAGGTAGAAGGGCTCTGGGGAGTATTTAACGATATCTTCTGCCCGAGGGAAGAAACATTCACTTTCCTGCAGGATATACTCACGGAAGTAGCCGAACTCTTCCCGTCCAAGTACATCCACATCGGCGGTGACGAAGCTCCCAAAGTAAGATGGGAACGTTGCCACGCCTGTCAGGAACGCATCAAAGCCGAAGGACTGAAAGACGAGCACGAGCTTCAGTCATACGTTATCAAGCGTATCGAGAAGTTCATGAGCGGAAAAGGCAAGCGCATCATCGGTTGGGACGAGATACTCGAAGGAGGACTGGCACCCGAAGCTACCGTTATGTCCTGGCGGGGCATAGACGGAGGTATTGCAGCCGCCAAGCAGAAGCACGATGTCATCATGACCCCCAACTCGCATGCCTACTTAGACTATTATCAGGCAAAACCAACGGAGAAAGAGCCGCATGGTATTGGCGGCTACGTCCCCCTCTGGAAAACGTACAGCTTCAATCCCACCCCGGCTGAGCTTACTCCGGAGGAAGCGAAACATATCTTAGGTTTCCAGGGCAACATCTGGTGTGAGTACATACACACCTTCGACCACGTTCTGTACATGGCCTATCCCCGTGGAGCCGCCATCGCCGAAGTAGGCTGGACACCGAATGAATCAAAGGATTATGGCAGATTCCAAACGCGTCTGTTGCAGGTGATGAAGCATTACGATGCCATGGGTATCAATTATAATAAGACTTTCCTGAGTGACGAGAATAATCCGGTGAAGAAATAAAAGTCTAATATGGTTATGAATTTGCTCACTAGCTGATGATTTACATAGTTGCGCTAAGTAAATGTCGTTAAATTTGCGACATTTAAACAAGATAACTATCTTTGTTATACACTATCAGTAATGAAAATGGCACTACCTATTAATATTGAGGACCTGTTGTCCAAACGGAAAGTTGAATCCAACCGGATTGAATTCAAAGAAGGTTGGAATCCGGATGCTATTTATCGCTCCATCTGTGCTTTCGCCAATGATTTCGATAATGCAGGAGGCGGCTATATTCTGATTGGAGTAGAAGAAAAAGACGGAATAGCCGTACGGCCATTGAAAGGAGTAGCAGTTGAACAATTGGATAAAATTCAGAGAGATATCATAGGATATAATAACCTGATCAATCCAGTCTACTTCCCCCGGATATCCATAGAAGAGATTGACAACACACATATTGTTGTCATTTGGATACCTAGTGGATTGAACCGACCGTACGAAGTACCAGAACGAATAACCAGTAAGAACAATAAAGTGTACAAACACTATATTCGTTACGGAACATCTTCCATCGAAGTGCCCAATGAATTCAGGGATGAGTTATTCGGACTAGCAAGCCAGGTTCCTTTCGATGATAGAATAAGCCAAAAAGCTACCATTTCAGATATATCTACCGCTTTGGTTAGGGATTATCTGGTAACAGTCAAAAGTGAACTGACTAAAACAGTGGAGAAACAGCCGTTAGAACAAACGTTAAGACAGATGGGGCTGATTGAAGGACCGCCGGAAAACTGGTATATTAAGAACGTAGCCCTTATGATGTTTTGCGAATATCCGGAACGCTTCTTTCCATATACTCAGGTAGATATTGTTACCTTTCCCAAAGGAAAGCTGAAAGACCCCAACACGTTTATTGAAAAAGAACCGATTAAAGGGCCTGTACACCACATTATCAAAGAAACCATGTCATATCTGAGAACGCATGTCATCAGAAGAAAAATAACAAAACTTCCTAACCAGCCGGAAGCTCCAAGAATCTATAACTATCCGTACCAGGCACTCGAAGAAGCTGTAGCCAATGCTTTGTATCACAGAGATTACCTGCAGAGAGAACCGATTGAGATTGTTATTGAACCTGACAGAATCAGTATTCTCAATTATGGGGGCGCAGACCGTTCCATTCGCATGAGTGAAATAAAAGAAGGAAAGAATTTCTTCTCACGCAGATACCGGAACCGACGGTTAGGCGATTTCTTAAAGGAGTTGGAATTGACAGAAGGAAGGGGAACAGGAATTCCAACCATTCAGTTGGAACTCAGGAACAATGGCTCTGCCCCTGCTCAATTTGAAACAGATGATGAACGGACGTTCTTTATGGTTTCAATTCCATGCCATAAAGAGATGGTTGAAACAATAAATGAAACAATAAATGAAACAATAAATGAAACAATAAAACTAACTAAACGCCAACAGGAACTACTTCATTTTATAAAAAAACAGGGAAACGCTACATCAGATTTCTTAATCAAAAGATTTGAAATATCCCGAACGACTCTTTGGCGCGATCTAAATATCCTTCGGGAACTACAGTTGATAAAATACACAGGTTCCAGAAAACTGGGATATTGGGAATAAATAAACAATACCTTTTCAACGGCATCAAAAGAAAGGCGGGACCATGCACCAAGCACGTCCCGCCTTTCTTATTTATATCACAAATCACTTATTCGCTCAACAGAATATCCAGAATCTGGCAAGCAGCCTTCGCCACCGGAGTACCCGGACCGAAGATAGCAGCCACACCCGCCTTATACAAGAAATCATAATCCTGTGCAGGAATAACTCCACCGGCAATCACGACGATATCCTCGCGACCCAGTTTCTTCAATTCCTCGATGATCTGCGGAACCAATGTCTTATGACCGGCAGCCAATGACGACACACCCACCACGTTCACATCATTCTCCACCGCCTGACGGGCAGCTTCTGCCGGAGTCTGGAACAACGGTCCCATATCCACGTCGAAACCACAGTCGGCATAACCCGTTGCTACTACCTTCGCACCACGGTCGTGACCGTCTTGTCCCATCTTAGCCAACATGATACGCGGCTGAAGGCCTTCTTTCTTGGCAAACTCCTCAGCCAAGCGGCAAGCACGCTGGAAGTCGCTATCGTTCTTACTTTCTGATGAATACACGCCTGAAATAGTTCTGATTACTGCTTTATAACGGCCTACAATCTTCTCGCAGGCAAACGAAATCTCACCCAGCGTAGCACGTACACGTGCAGCCTCTACGGCCAGTTCCAGCAAGTTGCCTTCCTTGGTTTCCACACACTTGGTGATGGCTTCGAGGGCAGCCTGTACCTTCGCTTCGTCACGTCCTTCTTTCAGTTCTTTCAGACGTTCGATTTGCTGGTTACGTACGGCTGTATTGTCGATTTCGAGGATGTCGATCGGATCTTCTTTCTCCAGACGATACTTGTTCACACCCACGATAGTCTGCGATCCGCTGTCGATACGAGCCTGTGCACGGGCAGCAGCCTCTTCGATACGCATCTTCGGAATACCTGTTTCGATAGCCTTCGCCATACCACCCAGTCTTTCCACTTCCTGAATCAATTCCCAGGCGTTGTGTGCCAGTTCGTTGGTCAGGTACTCTACATAATAAGAACCGCCCCATGGGTCAACGTTCTTGCAGATGTTGGTTTCTTCCTGAATGTAAATCTGTGTGTTACGGGCAATACGGGCCGAGAAGTCGGTCGGCAATGCGATAGCCTCATCGAGCGCGTTGGTATGGAGTGACTGCGTATGTCCCAGTGCCGAAGCCATAGCCTCGATACACGTACGACCTACGTTGTTGAACGGATCTTGCTCGGTAAGCGACCATCCCGATGTCTGCGAGTGCGTACGCAACGCCAGTGATTTCGGGTTCTTCGGGTTGAACTGCTTCACGATCTTCGCCCACAACATACGTGCGGCACGCATCTTGGCAATTTCCATGAAGTGATTCATACCGATGGCCCAGAAGAACGACAGACGCGGAGCAAATGCATCGATGTCGATACCTGCTGCCACACCGGCACGGAGATACTCCAGACCGTCGGCCAACGTGTAAGCCAACTCGATGTCATTCGTAGCGCCGGCTTCCTGCATGTGGTAGCCCGAGATAGAGATGGAGTTGAACTTCGGCATCTTCTGTGAAGTATATTCGAAGATATCCGAGATGATCTTCATTGAGAATGCGGGCGGATAAATATAGGTGTTACGCACCATGAATTCCTTCAGGATATCGTTCTGGATGGTACCGGCCATTTCTTCCAACTTGGCGCCTTGCTCCAGACCGGCGTTGATGTAGAACGCCATAACGGGCAGTACAGCACCGTTCATCGTCATCGAAACCGACATTTTGCTCAAGGGGATACCATCGAACAATACCTTCATGTTTTCGAGCGAGCAGATAGATACACCCGCCTTACCAACGTCGCCTACCACACGTTCGTGGTCGGGGTCGTAACCGCGGTGCGTAGCCAGGTCGAATGCCACCGACAGACCTTTCTGTCCGGCAGCCAGGTTACGACGGTAGAATGCATTCGATTCTTCGGCCGTAGAGAATCCGGCATACTGACGGATGGTCCAGGGGCGAAGGGTGTACATCACCGAGTACGGGCCACGGAGATAAGGGGGAATACCGGCAGCATAGTCCAGGTGTTCCATACCTTCGAGGTCTTCTTTCGTATAAACAGGCTTCACGTCGATGTGTTCCGGTGTTTTCCAGTTGCTGTGGATACCGTTAGCCTCTTGCCACTCGGCACCGTTTACGGGAGCCAGGGCAGCATATATATCTAAGTTTTTAAAATCTTTTCTCATCTTACTTCAAAAGTTTGGCGTTGTATTCCTTTAATGTATCCAGCACGCTCACACGCACGTGGATGAAATTCTCGATACCGGCAGCTTTCAGCTCGTCCATGCAAGCGGGAGCGCCCGCTACGATGAACATCGCACGACCGTTCAATGCCTTGAATGCAGGAACAGCATATTCCGCATACTCGTCATCGCTGGAGCAAAGCACCACGATGTCGGCACCGGCAGCCATGGCAGCTTCCACACCCGCTTCTACGGTTTCGAATCCGAGGTTGTCCACCACTTCATATCCGGCACAAGCCAGGAAGTTGCAAGCAAACTGAGCACGAGCCTGACGCATAGCCAGGTTACCGATGGTGAGCATGAATGCCTTCGGACGTTTTGCAGCCGCTTTAGTTTGCAGACGGAGTGCTTCGAACTCGCTGGCAGCACGGCTGAAGTCGAGCGTAGCCACATCCTTCTCGCAGTTGTCGTTACCACCGCAGCAGCAAGCACATTCGGCAGGTTTCTTATCACCAGCCACTTCGTTGAAGTTGGGGAACTGGTTGGTTCCGAGCAGGATTTCACGACGTTGGGCAACGGCTTTGTGACGAGCTGCGTTGCTGGCGTTTACAGCAGCCTGAACGGTTCCGGCTTTGATGGCAGCGTAGAATCCGCCTTCTTCTTCCACAGCGAGGAAGAGCTTCCACGCTTCCTGTGCGATAGCAGCCGTCAGATTCTCGATGTAGTAAGAACCGGCAGCAGCATCGACTACCTTGTCGAAGTGCGATTCTTCTTTCAGCAGCAATTGCTGGTTACGGGCGATACGTTCCGAGAAGTCGTCGGCGCACTTGTAGGTGGTGTCGAACGGTGTTACCGTCATCGAATCCACACCGCCGAGGGCAGCGCTCATCGATTCGGTCTGCGTACGGAGCATGTTCACGTGTGCATCGAACAGCGTCAGGTTGTATGAAGAAGTTTCGGCATGTACCTTCATCTTGGCAGCACAACGACATTCGTCGTTTTCGCCCTTGTTGGTGCAGTCGCGCAGGCAAACAGGGCTGTACGAAGCCACGATGTTGGCCCACAACAGACGGGCAGCACGGAACTTGGCTATTTCGAGGAAGTAATTGGAGCTGATACCGAAGTTGAATTTGATCTTCTTGGCAACGAGTGCAGCCGGAAGTCCGGCATCGGTGAGTTGTGACAGGTATTCGTTACCCCAGGCGAGGGCGTAACCCAATTCCTGTGCGATGTATGCGCCGGCATTGTTCAGGCTCAGTGCATTGACATTCAGCACGCGATAGAAAGGCAGCGGTTGGATGGCTTCGATGAGCGCTTTGGCTGTCTGGAGCATGTCGCCCTTTTCCTTACCTTTGCTGATCATCTTGTCGAAGTAGTCAAAACCGATGGAGCCTTGCAGCTTCGTCATATCGTAATCTTTCTTCTGGAAGTAAGCCGTGAGCAGATTAGCCAGCTCTACCACATGACCTTGGCAGGTAGAGAAGTTCAGTTCCACACATTCGGCGCAGATACCTTCGAGCAGAGTTTCGATGTACGTTGCATCAAGTTCTTTTGCTTTCACGCGGAAAGAGAGGGAATCGACTCCTTTGTTCAGGATGTCGAGTGCTTTGGTGTTTGCTTCCTTTACATCTTCCACCTTGATCTCCTGACGAACCAGCCAGGCGTTGCTGTCTTTCTTTGTTCCTCTGAGGTAGGGGAACTCGCCGGGAAGCGCATCAGTGGTTTTCAACCCTTCCAGGTCTTCCATCCGGTAGAAAGGTTTCACTTTGAATCCTTCGTTTGTTTTCCAAACGAGTTTCTTCTCATAATCAGCACCTTTAAGGTCGGCTGTGACTTTGTCCATCCACGCTTCGGTCGAAGCTGGTGCAAAGTCGGAGAAGAGCTTTTCTTTACTGTCTGCCATAATTTATTCTCAATTAAAATAAGATTAAGTATCTATGTTCTTTTAGCATCTCTATACTAAAATGTAATATTTTGACCCGCAAAGATACTCAATTCATTTGAACGGTAACATTCTTTTCTCAAAAAATCGAACATTGAACTACCTTGTTGATAGATAGGAGAAACAAAGAATGTTTTTCCACCCTTTTTTTACCCGAACAATATAAAGTAGAATGTTTGGTTTCATGAATAGTTATAAGTACTTTTGCGCGAAAATTCAAAAACTGTAATAATTACTATGGATTGGTTACAAACCCTCTTATGGGATCCTAACTCCGTGGCTCACATCGTTTTTCTGTATGCCTTTGTGATTGCTGCCGGAGTATTGCTTGGAAAAATCAAATTTTTCGGAGTGTCGTTGGGTGTTACTTTTGTCCTTTTTGCCGGAATCCTGATGGGACACTTCGGTTTCACAGGAGATATACACATCCTTCATTTTATCCGCGAGTTCGGATTGATCTTATTTGTGTTTTGCATCGGCTTGCAGGTAGGTCCGGCCTTCTTCTCTTCATTCAAGAAAGGAGGGATGAGACTCAATGCTCTGGCCGTAGGAGTGGTGGTATTGAACATCGCTGTGGCATTGACCATCTACTTTGTAGCCAACGGACGCATCGAACTTCCGATGATCATAGGTATCCTGTACGGAGCGGTGACCAATACGCCGGGGCTCGGTGCTGCTCAGGAAGCATTGACACAGTTAAACTATACTGGTCCGCAGATTGCATTGGGGTATGCCTGCGCCTATCCGCTTGCCGTGGTAGGTATCATCGGCTCCATCATCCTGATTCGTTACCTGTTCCGTGTAAACCTGGCTAAAGAAGAGGAAGAACTCTCTAACGAAACTTCCGATCAGAAACACAAGCCGCATCTGATGAGCCTGGAAGTACGCAACGAATCACTTGCAGGAAAGAAGCTGATGGAAATCAAGTCGTTCCTGGGACGGGAGTTTGTTTGTTCACGCATCCGTCATGCAGGCGAAGTCAGCATACCCAATCACGAAACTGTATTCGAAATCGGCGATCAACTATTCATCGTTTGTTCCGAAGAAGATGCCAAAGCCATTGCTGCTTTCATCGGGAAAGAAGTCAGTGTGGACTGGGACAAGGTTCAAGACAGCCCCATGGTATCTCGCCGTATCCTGATCACCAAATCGGAGATCAATGGCAAGAAGCTGGGATCGTTGCATTTCCGTAGCATGTATGGAGTGAATATCACCCGCGTAAACCGTTCGGGAATGGACCTGTTTGCCGACCCTAATCTGGTGCTGCAAGTGGGCGACCGCATCATGGTGGTTGGCCAGTTGGATGCCATAGAACGGGTAGCCGATGCAGTGGGTAACTCCCTGAAGCGTTTGGACCATCCCAATATCATTACTATCTTCGTAGGTATCTTCCTGGGTATCCTGGTAGGTAGCCTGCCCATTGCTTTCCCTGGTATGCCCACTCCGGTTAAACTGGGTTTGGCTGGCGGGCCGCTGGTAGTTGCCATCCTCATCGGACGTTTCGGACACAAGATACACTTAGTGACTTATACCACACAGAGTGCCAACCTGATGCTCCGTGAGATAGGAATTGTGCTATTCCTCGCCAGTGTGGGAATTGAGGCCGGGGCCAATTTCGTGAATACGGTTGTCGAGGGAGACGGTTTGTTATACGTGGGTTGCGGTATCCTGATCACGGTGATCCCGTTGCTTATCATCGGAACGATCGGCCGTTTGTATTTCAAGATCAATTACTTCACGCTCATGGGATTGATTGCAGGTAGTAACACCGATCCCCCTGCATTAGCTTACGCCAATGCGGCAGCCAACAATGATGCTCCGGCAGTAGGATATTCTACGGTTTACCCGTTGACGATGTTCCTGCGCATCTTGTCCGGGCAGATTATTCTGCTGCTACTGTATTAATATAATATAGGAATTCTCAAAAACAGCACTGCTTGTACCAGTATTACATCGGTACAAGCAGTGCTGTTTTTATTCTAAGAATCAATTTACAGTCCCAGTCGTTTTTGCACGAACGCCTCAATAAAGTCTACCGTAGCCTCTACACCGAGTACCGAAGTATCAATACACAAATGATAGGTCGCAGCAGCTCCCCACGTCTTGTAACTATAATAATTATAATACTCCGAACGCCGCTTGTCAATTTTGTGAATCAATCCCTTGGCATCTTCTTCCGAGACATTCAATGTGCGGCATAAACGTCGTATACGGTCGTCCATACTCGAAGATATAAAGATATTGATAGCTCGCGGATGCTCGCGCAGGATATAATCCGCACAACGGCCCACAAAGAGGCACGACTTCTCCTCAGCCAATTTACGGATCACATCGCTCTGTACTTTGAACAAAGCATCGTTACTCAGGCAATTGCCGGCTGGTATCGATGCATCTCCCATGAACGGAAAGCGCATGCCGAACAGCCCGCTTAAAGAGATACTCTGCGAAGCCTTTTCGTCGGCCTTTTCAAAGAATTCCTTGCACAAGCCACTTTCTTCGGAAGCCAGATTGATAAGCTCTTTGTCGTAGAAACCGATGTCCAGGCGGGCAGCCAGCTTCTCCCCTATTTCTTTTCCACCGCTGCCCAATTGGCGGCCGATATTGATTACATATTTGTCTTTCATAAGATCTTACAGTTTGTTTGATAGCAAACTTACAGTTTTTTTTCGAGAATTCACCACAGAGCCGCACAGAGTTCCACCGGGTTTTTATTTTTTTAGAACTCCGTCACTTCCTGCTTACCATCAAGCCAGGATGACGGGTTACCACTGGCACATACGTGTACATTTATTTCGACTGTGCACCGGGCAATGTGTTCCACCCCTTCCCAACATACTCCTTCGACGCATCGACAGCTATCAGCACCCGGTCGTTGCCGGAAGCGTAGGCTACATCGGGCTGGAAGGTCGTCACCTTACTATCAAACTCGCCTACATAAGCCAAACTTCCATCCGTAGGATTGTACCACCATACATGCTTCCGGGCTCCGGTGATCTTGCTCAAATCCACCTGCATGGTGTTACCGGAATAATTGTACACCAGCAGATAATCCGTTCCACGGGTAGCGATGACACGGTCGTAACGCTCACCATTGGTGCCGGCTATAATGCTTTGATCTGGTATGCGTTCGAAATAGGGAAATGTCAGGAACAAATTCTTCAAAAACTTCATCTGATTGAATCCCGGAGCGTTCAGTGCCTCATACCAAGGAGTATAAGCACCGTAAGCAGGCGATAAGCCCGGACGATAGAACTGCATGATAGAATTATGACCATACGTATGACCGAAGGAGCCTGCAAAGACCGACCAGTAGGCATATCTCCGTACATCGGCTGCCGTCCAGCGGGGCTGAGCCGGATCGTGCAATCCCTGGGGAATTTCCTCATAAATAGGTTCGGCATCCACTACCGGTTTCAGGGGCGTCATAGCCAGACTATAGTCCACAAAGCGCCAGTTGTCTTCCTCGATGTTCTTTACCTGCGAGTTGTCGCCATCTCCTTTCTGCTGACCATAACGGCGGTGTCCGCTTTGGAACATATTGAAATCCAGCCACGGAGCATCGTTGAACCACGTAGCCGAAGCTGTCCGTCCGAAGGGATGAAACGTCATCAGATGCCCCGGGTCGATGCTGCGGATGGTCGTTGCCAGAGCTGTCCACACTTCGGGTTTCACGTCACCACGAACGTCACCGCCGATGATCCAGACGATGTTCGGAGAATCCTTATATCGCTCGGCCAGATACTTGCCGTACGCCTGCGCCTGCTTCACATCCATGTCGCCCCGTTTTACGATTCCGCCCCAAATGCACACCATACCAATGTAGATACCCCTCGAAGCAGCCGAGCGAACGATGTAGTCCATGTGATCCCAGTAGCCATATACACCCTTACGGTTGATATCCTTGAAGTTGAAACCGTCGATGTGCGAGTATTGCCCGTACGCATTCATGGCAGGCACGCCGTTGATGGTTTGCACCTGCACCACATTATATCCGGCGCGTTGGCACTGACCGAGGTAAAAGGAAGCTTCCTCCCGTGTGAGGCGTTCGGGCAACAGCCAACCAGTATCACCCATCCAGAAGAACGGTGTTCCGTCTTCGTGTTTCAGGTAGCGGTGCTCGTCCGAGACCTGTAGTTTTCCATGTACCCAGGGGAGGCTGTTTTGGGCATTCATTATTCCTGTCGATAGAGCAAGGAACAATACGAGAGATATAAGATAGTTGATTTTCATGATAGAGATCGTTTATAAGATTCATTTTTCGCAAAGATAGAATTACGAACGGAAAAAGCAAAAGAAAAAGAAAGAATGTAGAAAATAATCGAAAGGCCAGATGCGGCTTAAAATAGAAATAGCAGGAAACAAACACAGGAAACAGACCCACAAAATCAAAAAAAGTCACTAAGTTTGCCGAACGCGAACATAGTATTAACCAATGTAAGAAAGATGAAACGCCATCTGCTCATAACACACATATTCCTGCTCTTCTGCACCCTTCTGGCGGCGCAGGAAAACCCGTTCGTCGAGATGGCCGGTAAACCCTACCGCGAGTACTACGCCGAACTACGTCAGCGGGTTTACCTCAACATTGATACTACCGAACCCCAGGAAGCTGCCTCCATAGCCACACAGATGCGCGAAGCCGCCCGCCAAACGGGTAAACAGAAGTGGGCTATGGAAGCCGGGTTCTACGAGCGGATACATGCCTATCGTCACACCCTCTGGCTGGCGCGAGACCACAACCTGCACGAAATCGAAGCACCCGAAGGAGAAAAGCTGATTCCCGACCTGCAGCACCAGTTGCAACAGGCGGAACGACTCCCGGAGAAAGACCTTGCCATCCGCGTCTGCAACGAAATACTCAGCGTCTACTTCAATCATATACATAACTATGAGCTCGGGTTTCGCTACTGCCTGCAACTGGATGCACTGTTGTCCCGGGTCTCGGCTGTCGACTTCCCGCTCAAGCCCTCTTACTATATCTCCATAGAGCACCAGTACAACCGCTTCGGAGAGTACGATGAGTGCAAAAAATACTGCTACAAAGCGCTCGAGAACCCGGAGGTGGCCTACAAAGCATCTCACTCCCTGGAACAGGGACTCAACGAACTGGGCAACATCTACCGCAACCACGATCACGATCTGCGGAGGTCGGATAGTTGCTACCAATGCATTCTCGATATCCGGATACCCGACACGTGTGACGTAGCGGTACGTGCCGGATGGGAAAGCGAACATGCCCTGTGGTCGTACATCGCCCAGGGGCAGTTAGGCACCAACCATTACCTGCGTGGCGAGTACGATCAAGCCATCCCGCTACTGGCCTACGCCGTGGAGAAAATACCTGCACACAACCCGTACAACTACAGTTTCACAGCCTCCAAAGCCCTGACATTGGTCAGTATCTACACCGGGCAAAACAACCTGTCCATGGCCAAACGCTATCTCGACTCGGCCTATGTGTACATCACCCGCGCGCCCGAGAACTACTTGTGGCCTACGTATTATCCCGTTGCGGCTCATTACTACAGCGCTTCCGGAAACACAAAGCTGGCTATCGCCTTCATGGACTCCACCCTCCAGGCCCGAAACCGGTTCGAGGAGGATTTCAACCTGCGCAAGCTGTACCTGGCCAAACAACAGGCACAGCAGGAGGCGCTCGAAGCCGAACAGCTGCGGAGTGAGAACTACCAGCGTACGGTACTGATCCTATCGGTATTCACCGCCATCGTCATCGCCCTGCTGATGCTGCTCTCCTACTTCTACCGGCAGAAGCGTAAAGCCTACCGTAGCCTGGTGCGCCGCATCCAGCAATGGGCCGAAACCGCTACTGCACACTCACCCCTCTTCCTGCCCGGAATCACTCCGGCAGACGAAGAAGCAACCGAACCGATAGATGCCGAATACACCTTGATAGATGCCGGCTACACGCCGATGGATGAAGACGAAGAGTCGCAGCCGGATGAGAAACCCGCCGCCGAAGCCGACCGGATACTCTTCGAACGCATACACCACCTCATCGTGACCGAACAGCTTTACCGCAACCCGAATGTCTCACAGGAAGATATCGCCCAGCAACTCAACGTTCACCGGGTGTACATCTCGTATGCAGTAAACCGCCAGGCAGGCAAGAATTTCAGCACCTACCTCAATGAGTTCCGCGTCAAGGAAGCCGTACGCATCATGTCCGAAGAAACCGGCAAGCTATCATTGGAAGGCATCGCCTACGAGTCGGGATTCAACGACCGCAAAACGTTCTATACGGCATTCAAGAAAATCACCGGGCTTTCGCCCTCACAGTTCCGGGATAATCTGCAGGAGAAATAAGTTCTACGATTTTCAGCGAAAGTGGGAACACAAAAGAAGCCCTCCTCTGTGATACCGACCGGTTCACGGAGGAGGGCTTCTCATGGGTGACGTACCCGCTTAGTGATTATAAGTTCTCGATCTCTTCGGGAGAAAGACCTGTAGCCTGGACTATAGTGGAAATCTCCACCCCCAGCCTCTTCAGGTTTCCGGCACTTTCCATTTTAGCTTTCAACTCACCTTCGGCGCAACCTTCAGCACGTCCTTCAGCACGTCCTTCAGCAAGCCCTTTAGCAAGTCCTTTAGCAAGTCCTTCGGCATGTCCCTTGGCAAGACCCTTGGCAAGACCCTTGGCAAGACCCTCTTCGAGTCCTTTTCTGAGCCCTTGCTGTTCGGCCCCCTCCATGGTCACGAGATAGTCGCGGTACACCTTGACGCTTTGGTCGTACTTTTCCCTTTCTTCGGGCGAAAGCGCTCCCACATCGGCAATCTCTTCGAGCTTCTCGAAGACTGCTTTCCTGGCTTTAAACGGCATCCTTTTCAATGTTTCCATGTTTTTAAGTACATATAACCATCTTTCAAAATCCGTCAGACATTCGTCCTCATTCTTGTCGAACAATGGCAAGGCGATAAAGATTTGTCTGAACTTATCACAAAACAACTCACCGGTATCCCGGTCAGCCAATATAACATCAATGCGCAACTTTTGGTTCCCGGCGAAAATGAAATTCATCAGGAATACTCCATAAACTGCTTTGATAGCAAAATTCCAGTCGGTTCCCTTGGAACCTTGGGTAATGAAGCCCCGCGACATGTAGTAAAGCGACCGCTCCTTGAAGTTGACATGGGTATGCCCCTGCATCTCCACAATGATGTACTCGCCCGCAGCAGTCTGACAATAGATGTCGTAAATGATGCCTCGCCCTTCCGGGTAATCGGGCAACTGTTCATTGTTAAGAAACTGGAGATCCTTTATGACGTGTTCGCCATCGAACAAATCGTTCAGGAACTCGATTAACAACTCTTTAGAGACTTCCCTGCCGAACAGGAATTTAAAGCCAAAATCCGAAAATGGATTGATAAATCTACCCATAAAGTTTAGTTAACTGGTTAAACGATCCTATAAATGAATCCTAAGACTCGCTACGAAGATAGTGAATTATTTGAAAATCCGAACGCATTTTTTTGCGGAAGCATAAATTGCCCCGTATAAAGTTTCATTTACAGCTATTTTTGCTTTATGCAAGCTCCATAGACAACCATCGCCCACCTCGCGATGGTTGTTCTTTTTACACCCGCAATCTACTGATAAACAGCCTTATTACAAATCACCCCAAGGTTTTTCGAAATTGGTTACAAATCACCCCATGATTTTGTGCCTTCCACACGTACATTTGACCTATCGAACCAGAATGAATACACGTACACAAAAAGACAATGTAATTCATTACATATAACATACATCTATTTATGAAGAGAGTAATCCTATTGTTGACCTTTTTACTTTTCCTCGTCCTGCAGGGAAAAGCACAAGCACCTCATACGCTTATTGCCGATACGGTCGTCGTCACCTTCCGGTTCCTGCCCCAGAGCGATATGTTCTATATACCCTGGGCAGGAAACGACAAGCAGTTAAACCAGCTCTGCGAACTGGTTGACCGGTATCGTACGGAGATCATCGCCGGACAAATCCCGGTGTACGTAGACGGATACTGCACCTCGGCCACCGCCGACGCTGCCGACAACTTCAAGACAGCCGTTGTACGCTCCAACCGGGTGAAATCCGAACTCATCACCCGCCGCAACTTAGTCGAAGAGAACTTCATCACCCGCAACCATGCCACAGCTTACGAAGGGCATGCCGACCTGGTAGTAGTCAGGTTGCGAATTCCGGCCACCCCGCCACCGCCAACGACCCCGGCTGCCGTCCGGGAACCGGAACCGGGCATCGTGACCGAAGCCGCACCCCGGCCGGCCGAAGCAGCGCCCGCCGGACAGGCAACGGAAGAGGCTGTCCGCCCGGTAGCCGCCACACCGCCTGCCCCTGCCGGCATCCCCAAGCCCCGAAGCAGCTTCTTTATCCGTACCAACCTGCTGTACGATGCCCTTCTGACGCCCACCCTCGGCATGGAGTGGCAGGCACCCTCCGGCTGGGCCGTGAAGCTCGACGGGAGTTATGCCGCCTGGGGCAACGAACACGGACGGGTACAGAAAATATGGTTGCTTAGTCCCGAAGTACGCCGCTACCTTGGCGCCACCAAACGTTTCTACCTCGGTGCAGGCGGAAACATCGGCCGGTACAATATCTATAAAGGCATCATCGGAAGCTTCTTCCCGGACGATACCGGCTATCAGGGCAAACTTTACGGCGGCGGTGTCACTGCGGGATACCGGCTCAGCATGGGTCGACGGTTCGCAGTAGACTTCAACCTGGGACTGGGCTATACCCGCTATACGTACGACTCGTTCAGCCTTATAGACGAGGTGCGCGTGTACAAAGCCAAAGAGTGTTCGAAGAATTTCTGGGGACCTACGCAGGCAGGCATCACCCTGGTCTGGAGAGTGGGAAACTAAAACATCAGCCAATATGAAGACAACAGATACAAAACAGAAGAAAAGGTACACACCGGCAACGGCTTGTGCCGGATGGGGTGTACTGATGGCAGTTTGCACGTTCTTTACCTCCTGCGTGGACGACCCGATATACGATACACCGCACCCGGAGTATGGTAAGATAACGCTCACGACCGACTGGAGCTACCGCACGGCAGGCATCGACATACCCGCCACGCTGACCGCCGCTGTAGGAAAGTACAGCGCACAGCTTCCGGCAACCGGCACAGCGACCTTCCCCAATCTCATAGAGCCGGGAACGTACCGGCTCGACCTGTACAACACCACCGCAGGAATCACCGTCAACGGCACCACAGCCACGGCCGACTATAACGTAGCCGGAGGATTAGGCTGGTTCTTCACCTGGACTACCAGCCAGGTCATCGAGCGCGATAAGGATTACCCGCTCACAGCCGTCATGCAGCAACAGGTACGACCGCTGACGCTGGTCATCGAACCTACGGGTGGCGCTACCGGGCGGATTGCCTCCATCGCCGCCATACTGACGGGGGTAGCCAGCCAGTTGGACTTCGGCACCGGCGCCCACTCCACTCCGGTGAGTGTGCAACCGGTATTCGCCCGGCAGACCGACGGTACCTACACCGCCACCCTGCGACTGCTGGGCACGGCAGACAGCACCCCGCAACTGAGCGTCACGGTGAGCTTTGCCGGCAATAACCCGTTGCCCGTCAGCGTAACGCACGACTTGTCGACACTGCTCTCCACCTTCAACAGCGACAAGCGTAACCCGCTCACCCTGAACAGCCAGGTGGTAGAAACGCCCACCGAAGCCGGAGTAACCGCCACCATCACCCCGTGGGAGCAAGCCACCGGGTCGGGGATAGCACAATAATATCAGAAAAACAATGCGCGGCGAAAGCCGACTAAATAAGACAGAGTTATGTATAGACCACAAATCGATAGCCGAAGAATCTTATTCTTCCTGCTTTACCTTCCTTTTCTGACGGCCTGCACGCAGGACGAGTACGGAAACCAGGAACCCACACCGGGCAACAACGGAGACATCCGTTTCGAGATAAGTATTGCCGTTCCCGACGGGCAGACCCGTACCTCCACGGGAGCCGATTTCAGGACGGTATTCAAAGATGGCGACGAGATAGGTATCTTTGCCGTACGGCATGCTGCCGGAGCTACAGGTTCAGTTCTCGATCTGAAGGCCGACGGGACGAATTTCATCAATAATGCGAAATTGACATACGTCGAGTCAACAAACACTTGGACGCCGGCCAACAGTATCTGCTTTCCCAACAACAGCGATGTATTGGATTTCTATGCCTACTACCCGTACGATGCCACCGCCACCAATCCCACCAACATAGCTTTCCGTGTAAAAACAAACCAAAGCATCACCAGCAACTACGCTGCCAGTGACCTGCTGACAGCTCGTAATAACAACAGCGGAACAGGCTATAGCAAGGGGCAGACTGTAAGTCTTACCTTTGCTCATATATTGGCCATGGTGCAGGTGAAAATAGCAAATAATGCAACGAATCCGCTTCATGTACACTTGCTTAAAGCGACGGATTATTGTGGAATCCATCTGTCAAACGGAATAATAGACACGAATGGGTCTCCCCAAATAATAACGATGTATCGGGTGGAACAACCCAACGAAGTTGACTATGATTCAAGTTTCACTTACTGGGCTTTGGTACCTCCACAAACGATTCAAATAGCATTCTACTATCTTACCGATGATGTACCCTTCTATTCTGGTTCAACAAGTACAGTCGTCTTGACAGGAGGAAGTGTAAAACTCTACGAAACGGACATGCCATAAAATAGAATCAAAAAATAGTAACATCAAAAGAACAAGTAACATGAAAACAAGAATTTTATCCATTTTAGCGACTGCAGCTTTAGTAGCTTCATGCAGTAACAACGAAGTTCCCGAAACAGACGGAATGGTCAGATTTGCATCGGGTGTAGCCGATATCCAAACCAGAGTAGGCGGAGCCGATGGCAATCAATGGCAAGGCAACGAAGCCATCGGTATCTATATGGTAGAACATGGGCAGACGCTGAGTGCAACCAGCATCAAAGAGAATGCCGACAATGTGAAGTACACCACTACCTCTACAGGAGCCAAAGCAACGTTCACCTCTACCACTCCTATCTATTATCCGGTCAACGGCCCATTGGTGGATTTCGCAGCCTACCATCCTTACAACGCATCCGTGAGTGGCTATGTGTATCCCATCAACCTGGCAACACAAACCGATCAGTCGGCCATCGATCTCATGATAGCTTCCGCCAACAATAGCGGTGCCGGTTACAGCAAAACCAACCTGGATCCGGTGAATCTGAAATTCTACCATCAGTTAGTGAAGTTGGTGTTTAACGTCACAGCAGGC
>JAVBVA010000022.1:0-77049 GCA_031554665.1 Bacteroides sp.
GCATACCGTTGTCAACAGCTACTGCCAATTCGTGTTCGAACGTGTGACCTGCCAATGTAGCGTGGTTCACTTCGATGTTTACTTTGAAGTCTTTGTCCAGACCGTGTGCCTTCAGGAAGCCGATCACTGTTTCGGTATCCACGTCGTACTGGTGCTTGGTTGGTTCCATCGGCTTCGGTTCGATGAGGAATGTTCCTGTGAAACCTTTTGCACGTGCATAGTCGCGGGCTACAGTCAGCATACGTGCCAAGTGTTCTTTTTCGCGTTTCTGATCGGTGTTCAGGATAGACATGTAACCTTCGCGTCCGCCCCAGAATACATAGTTTGAACCACCCAGTTCGATCGTTGCATCGATAGCATTCTTTACCTGAACAGCAGCGCGGGCCACTACGTCGAAATCAGGATTGGTAGCAGCACCGTTCATGTAACGGGCATGACCGAATACGTTGGCAGTACCCCACAACAGTTTGATACCTGTTTCAGCTTGTTTCTGCTTGGCATAAGCAACGATAGCTTTCAGGTTGGCTTCGTATTCTTCGATCGAGCTACCTTCGTCTACCAGGTCAATATCGTGGAAGCAGTAGTATTCGATACCGATCTTCTGCATGAACTCGAAACCTGCATCCAGCTTTTCTTTGGCAGCCTGTACAGCATCCGAAGCTGTGTTCCAGTCGAACTTCTTGGTTCCACCACCGAATTGGTCGCCGCCTTCTGCGCAAAGTGTGTGCCACCATGCCATAGAGAACTTGAACCAGTCTTTCATGGGTTTGCCCAGGATTACCTTTTCGGCATCGTAATAACGGAATGCCATCGGGTTTTTACTTTCTTTGCCTTCGAACTTAATCTTTCCTACACCAGGAAAAAACTCTTTTGTTGCCATAATTCTTTAATATTAAAAAGTTTATAAAGTTGATTTGTTATTGATTACTTGCTCATCGATTTTTCCAAGCGATACTTCCACATCGCATACGCATCGGCATACTCCTGACGCTTGGCGTTGTTGGGTTCTATCACATCCAGTTTCTCGAGTGTAGCAAATGCTTCGTTGTTATCTTTGTAAATACCGGCGCCGATACCTGCCCCCTTGGCAGCTCCTACCGAACCGTCGGTGTTGTAAAGCTCGATCACGGCTCCCGTTACACCTGCCAGCGTATCGCGGAAGATGGAGCTGAGGAACATATTGGCATGTCCGGCATGGATCATCTTCACCGGGATACCCATCTCTTCCATGATGTCGATACCATATTTGAATGAGAACACAATACCTTCCTGCGCTGCCCGGACAATGTGGTGCTTGCTGTGTGTATTGAAGTTCAGCCCGCGGATACTGCAACCAATTTCTTTATTGTTCAGCATACGTTCGGCACCATTACCAAAAGGCAGGATACTGATTCCTGAGCTGCCGATAGGAGCTTTGGAAGCCAATGCGTTCATTTCGTCGTACGAGATGCCTTCGGGGGCGATGTTGCGCTTCACCCAGGAGTTGAGGATGCCTGTTCCGTTGATGCAGAGCAGTACGCCCAAACGAGTCTGTTCGGCAGAGTGGTTGACGTGAGCGAAGGTGTTGACACGCGATTGCGGATCGTAGTTCACTTCGCCGTTTACCCCATATACCACTCCCGAAGTTCCGGCAGTCGATGCAATTTCACCGGGATTAAACACATTCAGAGAAAGGGCATTGTTGGGTTGGTCGCCGGCACGGTATGTGATCGGAGTACCTTCTTTCAGTCCCAGTTCTTTGGCGGCAACGGCATTCACGCGTCCTTGCTCGGCAAAGGTCGGCTTGATATCGGCTATCAGTGAAGAGTCGAAGCCGTAGTAGTCCATCAGGAAGTCGGCCACACGATTGTTCTTGAAATCCCAGAACATACCTTCGGACAATCCCGAAACCGTTGTGCAGATCTCTCCGCTCAGACGCATGGCGATATAGTCGCCCGGCAGCATGATCTTGTAGATACGGCTATAGAGTTCGGGCTCGTTTGCTTTGATCCAAGCCAGTTTGGAGGCAGTAAAGTTACCCGGCGAGTTGAGCAGATGTGACAGGCATTGGGTTTCGCCCAGTGTCTCGAATGCTTTTTGTCCGTAAGGAACCGCACGCGAATCGCACCATATAATCGAAGGGCGCAACACATTCTGATCTTTGTCCACGCATACCAATCCGTGCATCTGATATGAGATACCGATGGCTTTGATTTCGCCTGCACTTACGCCCGACTCTGCCATGATGGCTTGTGTGGAGAGTTTCAGGTTTTCCCACCAGCTTTCGGGATCCTGCTCGGCCCAACCGGGGTTGACGGCAATGATATTGGCTTCCGTTTTCGGGAAGAACGCTGATGATATACACTTGCCTGTTTCGGCATTTACCAAGCTCGCTTTGACCGACGAGCTACCTATGTCATAACCTAATAAAAACATGATGTTATTCAGTATTTGTTAATTTACAATGTATGCGGATCTATCTTCTCACCTTATTATATATCTTTCTGTCGAATCTGTAATAGCGGGCAGCACGATGGGCCACTCCTTGTTGGAACTCATCCAATGGCACGACATACTCCATCATCGCTATTTTCTTGTGGAAGTTACGCACATCTACTTCGGTATCGTAGAGCAATTCGTACAAGATGCGCAATTGTGAAACGATGAATTTACGCGGAAGAAGATCGAACATGATCGATGGGTTGGTATCTACATGCTGGCGAACGGCCACCACGGCTTCCTTGATGATCAGGTTATGGTCGAATGCCAGCTCACCCACTTCGTGCACAGGTAGCCATCCGGCTTGCGAAGCATCCAGGTTTCTGTCCAGCGTGCGGTCGATCTTGACAACTGCCAGGTAAGCGATGGTGACGATGCGTTCTACTTTCGACTGCATGGCACGTTCCAGCCAATGCACATCTTTCGGGTTGTTGGTACGGTTCTTTGAACCGAATGCTTTGAACTGAATCAAGTTGAGGTTTTTCACTCCTGTCAACTCACGCAGCACGCGTTGGGCGGCTTCGTCCAGATCCTCGTCCATATAAATAAGACTACCGGGAAGCTTTTTATCATGGCTCACTTTTCCTTCGTATTCGCTTTCACGGTTAACAAGCAATACTTTGAGTTGCTCTCCGTCAAAACCAATAACCACGCAATCCACCGAAATATGATTGTTTGCAAGCTGTAAGTTCTGATTATTTTCCATATTATTTCTTTTAAAGCTCTGCAAATATAGGAACGTTTTCTTTTCAAACAAGTATTTAAAACATGCTATAAAGCATTGTTTTTCATGCTTGTAGTTATCTTACTTCTTACAATATCACAAATCGGTGTTATCATATGATGTACAATATGTATTTTGCTTCTTTCTGCCATGGGTAATTGTGCAAGATACGAAAAGCATCTCTCGCTTTACTGTCAACCCTTTTCGCGAACAATTGTTCATACCTAAACGCAGATACTTATTGTAAATATGACGTTATCCCGTTACGGGCTCCCGGCAACTTCATTCCATCAAAGCTTACGAGCGTTAAAAAACATTAACCCGCAACAATAGTACCGGTTATACATACATATAGTAATCGAAAAAAGTTGTGACGGGCATTTATAAATGTTGAGGAGCAAAAATACCTTTATGATACCAAAAGACTAATATCAGTGTCTAAAAATCTGTTTATGCCGAATCTTGGTGACGTAGAATTGCAGATATTTCCCTATTATAGGAGGAAAACTGCATATTATATGCATATTTCGCGTGTGTTTTTACATGAATATAGCATGAAAATACGATTTTCTAGCGCAAATATGGAGCATTGGTTGCGGAAAAAGAGTTCGAAGGTTTTAAACCTTCGACCAGAGGGTTTAAAACCTTCGACCAGAGGGTTTAAAACCTTCGACCGGAACCTTTAGAACCTTCGTCAAGAGGGTTCTAAATTTACCACTGAAAGTCTCCAATTGGAGCTGGTTTGTCGCTCTTTTTATCCTATTTTATCCTATCTTTTATCTGCCAATAGGTTTGCATTTTCATCAAATTGACTAAAAAAACAATCATTCGTTATATAATTGTTCTCGATTATTTGAAATGTGCTT
Source organism: Bacteroides sp. (assembly GCA_031554665.1). Classification (GTDB taxonomy): domain Bacteria; phylum Bacteroidota; class Bacteroidia; order Bacteroidales; family Bacteroidaceae; genus Bacteroides. The sequence goes on from JAVBVA010000022.1 coordinate 4,069, forward strand.
CAAGTTGAATTATCAAAACCAAAAATCCTTCGGCTTTTGAGAGGGAACCATCCTTCTGTGCTCAAATAAGCGATTCTGGAAGGGGTAGGAATGACAAAATGATCAGATTGACAAAATGGTATAGTTGCGATGATTCATCGCTATGCATCAGACAGATGAAGCTGGCACACTGCACTAAAATGAGAAAACGGTGCAATCGTATCAGGAAAATTATATACCTTTGCGCCCGATTAACAAAAAACAACTAAAAGAAATGAAAGCATTCGTGTTTCCAGGTCAGGGCGCCCAGTTCGTAGGAATGGGCAAAGACCTATATGAAAGTTCTGCCTTGGCCAAAGAACTGTTTGAAAAGGCCAATGACATCCTCGGGTATCGTATCACCGACATCATGTTCGAAGGTACAGACGAAGATTTGCGTCAGACGAAGGTGACTCAACCGGCTGTGTTCCTCCACTCGGTTATCTCTGCCCTTTGCATGGGTGACGGATTTCAGCCGGAAATGACTGCCGGTCACTCGTTAGGTGAGTTTTCTGCTTTGGTAGCCGCCGGAGCCCTCTCATTCGAAGATGGCTTGAAACTGGTGTATGCCCGTGCCATGGCTATGCAGAAGGCTTGCGAAGCTACTCCCTCTACAATGGCTGCCATACTTGGCTTACCCGATGAAACGGTAGAAGAGATTTGCACCAAAGTAGCTGCCGAAGGCGATGTGTGTGTGGCTGCCAACTACAACAGCCAGGGACAGATCGTTATCTCTGGATCGATTCCCGGTATAGAGAAAGCCTGCGAACTGATGAAAGCCGCCGGTGCCAAACGTGCGCTTCCATTGAAGGTCGGCGGAGCTTTCCACTCTCCGTTGATGGATCCTGCTAAAGTAGAACTGGAAGCAGCCATTACAGCTACCGAAATTCAAACGCCAAAATGCCCGGTATATCAGAATGTGGATGCTCTTCCACATACCGATCCGGCTGAGATAAAGAAGAACCTCGTTGCCCAGCTGACTGCTTCGGTACGTTGGACACAAACAGTGAAGAATATGGTAGCCGATGGCGCTACAGACTTTACCGAATGTGGTCCCGGCGCCGTACTTCAAGGTCTGGTGAAGAAAATCGAACCATCGGTTTCGGCACACGGCATTGCATAACACGCTTCGGGATTTCTCTAAAAGAAATACCGGATTTCAATAAACCGCTAAAAGGATGGCTCATACGAGTCATCCTTTTTTTCGTAAATAAGACACCGTTCATCGAACTATATATATTTTCTCATTGTTCTATTTAAAGTGAACATGAACCTGACGTATACCAATTTAATACCATATCCTCTTATGAAAATACACGAATATCAAGCCAAGGAGATCTTCTCCGCGTATGGCATTCCGGTAGAAAAGCACATATTGTGCCATACTGCCGGCGAGGTAACTTCGGCCTACGAACAGATGAAATTACCCAAAGTAGTCGTCAAAGCGCAAGTACTTACCGGAGGACGCGGCAAGGCCGGGGGAGTAAAACTCGTCAAAACCCCTGATGAACTATTGCCCACCGCCCAATCTATCATCGGTATGAATATCAAAGGATTTCCTGTTGAGAAAGTACTGGTAAGCGAAGCTGTGAATATTGCTAAGGAGTTTTACGTAGGCATGACTATCGACCGCAATCTCCGCTCGGTTATCCTGATGATGAGCGCTGCCGGAGGTATGGATATAGAAGAAGTGGCCCGCCAAACGCCAGAGAAAATCATCCGTTACCCGATTCACCCTTTTACAGGAATGCCCGATTTTGTAGCGCGTCGTTTCGCCTTCAGTTTATTTGATGAGCTGGAACTTGCCAATCAGCTCTCGTCCATCCTGCAAAAGATGTACAAGGCCTTTACCGAAACAGACGCTTCATTGGTCGAAATCAACCCATTGGTACTCACTGCCGAGCATAAGCTAATAGCCATCGACGGCAAAATGACATTCGACGACAATGCCCTCTACCGCCAACCGCATATCTGCGACCTGGCCGAACTCACCGAGGAAGAAAAGACAGAGGCTGAAGCCAAAAGCCGAGGATTCAGTTACGTGAGTATGGACGGCAATATCGGCTGCATGGTAAACGGTGCCGGACTGGCTATGACAACCATGGATATGATTAAACTTTATGGCGGTAACCCAGCCAACTTTCTCGACATCGGAGGTAGTTCCAATCCCAACAAAGTCATCGAAGCCATGAAACTGCTGTTGAAAGATGCCCATGTGAAAGCAGTATTAATCAATATATTCGGCGGAATCACCCGGTGCGACGATGTAGCCATGGGGCTACTCGAAGCATTCGGACAGATACAAACCGATGTTCCCGTCATCGTAAGGCTGACCGGCACCAACGAACAGGCCGGACGCCAATTACTACAAGGCAATAGCCGTTTCCTCGTTGCCGAGACCATGAGAGAAGCAACCTTGCTTGCCATTCAATCCATTAAAGAATAAAAAGTATGAGTATCCTGATAGATTCATCCACCCGCCTATTGGTGCAGGGGATTACAGGCAGGGACGGTTTCTTCCATGCCATGAAAATGAAAAGTTACGGAACACACGTTGTCGGCGGAACTTCGCCCGGCAAAGGCGGTACGAAAATGGACGAGTTCCCTGTGTTCAACACCATGTACGATGCGGTAGCCCAGACACAGGCCAATGCGTCCATCATCTTTGTACCGGCCCGCTTTGCTGCCGATGCCATTATGGAAGCAGCCGATGCAGGCGTGAAATTGGTGATTTGTGTCACCGAAGGAATCCCCACCCTCGACGTCATCCGGGCACAGGAATTCACCAGACAAAAAGGCGCTTTGTTGATAGGTCCCAACTGTCCGGGTCTGATCTCTCCGGGGAAGTGCCTGGCAGGCATTCTGCCGGGGAAAGTCTTCACGCCGGGGAAAGTCGGTGTTATCAGCCGTAGTGGTACATTGACTTACGAAATAGTGTACCACCTCACTGCTGCCGGAATGGGGCAGTCTACCGCCATCGGTATGGGAGGCGATCCTGTGGTAGGCTTGTACTTTCGCGAACTGCTGGAGATGTTCGAGAAAGATCCGGGAACAGACTCCATCGTGATGATCGGCGAAATTGGCGGAAACGCCGAGGAACAAGCTGCCCGCTATATCCATGAGCACGTAACGAAGCCTGTGGTATCGTTCATTGCCGGTCGGTCGGCCCCGCCGGGCAAACAAATGGGCCATGCCGGTGCAATCATTTCCGGAGGATCGGGTTCGGCCGAAGATAAGATTACCGTACTCGAGTCATTTGGAATCCAGGTAGCAAAAGAACCCTCGGAAATTCCTGATTTATTAAAAAAACACTATATTTGAGGGCAGTTCATGCCCTCAACCGCATTCGCATAATCAGAATCTGCATATCATTCATTATCAAACACGCATTATGGACATACAAACATTTATCACAAACTACCGGGAAGCATTCGGGCAACATGCCGAACTCCCCATTGTTTTCTGGTACTCGGACATACCGGTCAACCGGATTGAGAAAGTCAACGGCTGCTTCTTCAAATGCTTCGCGCAGGTACGAAAAGGAGAAGCAGTCAGTCTGAATGCTGAAAATATAGGGTGCGGCGGTGGCAAACTTTACACCGGATTCTCCGAAGTTCCCGAATTTGTTCCCAACTTCGTATCACTGAAAGAACGCTACAAGCAAACCCCCGAAATGGTACGCACGTTCATCGAAGAACTGGGCATTCCGCGGTGTACTAACGAACAGTTTCTAAACTTCGCCCGTCTGGATCTGCTGGAAAACCTTGAAGGAACAGAGGGAATTCTTTTCCTTGCCACCCCCGACAGATTGTCCGGTCTCACCTCCTGGGCCTTCTTTGACAATAATGCTCAGGATGCCGTGACTACCATCTTTGGTTCAGGATGCAGTGCGATAGTAACTCAAGCCGTAGTAGAAAACCGGAAAGGAGGTAGACGCACATTTATAGGACTCTTCGATCCTTCGGTTCGCCCCTACTTTGAACCGGATTTACTAAGCTTCGTCATTCCGTTATCCCGTTTCCGTGAAATGTATCACACCATGCGCCAGAGTTGCCTGTTCGATGCCCATGCCTGGGGAAAAATACGCGAACGAATGACAACTTAATGCATTATTTCTTACCTTTGCGTCCGGAAATGGAAACAAACAATATGATAGCAAAAACACCCTCTATATTATTGATTTATACAGGAGGAACTATCGGGATGATAGAAAACCCCGAGACCGGAGCATTGGAGAGCTTTAATTTCAATCACTTGATGAAGCATGTTCCCGAATTGAAAAAGTTCAATTGTAACATCGCTTCCTACCAGTTTGATCCCCCTATTGATTCGTCGGACATGGAGCCCGGATACTGGGCTAAACTGGTAAAAATTATCAATTATAATTACGAAAGTTTCGACGGGTTTGTTATTCTGCATGGTACCGACACCATGGCTTATACTGCATCTGCTTTAAGCTTTATGCTCGAGAATCTCAGCAAACCCGTCATTCTTACCGGATCGCAACTCCCCATTGGCATGCTACGCACCGATGGAAAGGAGAATTTGATAACATCCATTGAAATTGCAGCAGCTAAAAACCCCGATGGAACGGCTGTAGTACCCGAAGTATGCATCTTCTTCGAGAATCACCTGATGCGTGGTAATCGCACTACGAAGATAAACTCAGAAAACTTTAATGCGTTCCGCTCGTTCAATTATCCGGTCTTAGCGAGCGCCGGGATACATATTAAATATGAGCCCCACCTCATCCGGAAGGTAGATTATTCCCTACCGCTGAAACCCCATTATCTGTTCGATACGAATGTGGTGATCCTTACACTCTTTCCCGGAATACAGGAAAGAATCGTCACATCATTGCTCCATGTAGAGGGGCTGAAAGCCGTTGTCTTAAAGACATTCGGATCGGGCAATGCTCCTCAGAAAGCCTGGTTTATCAACCAGTTAAAGGAAGCTACCGAACGCGGAATCATTATTGTTAACATTACCCAGTGCTCTTTGGGAGCAGTGGAAATGGAACGCTATGAGACTGGAATTCAGCTATTACAGGCTGGCGTCATCAGCGGCTATGACAGTACTCCCGAGTGTGCCGTAACCAAGCTGATGTTTTTGTTGGGCCATGGTTTGTCAAATAACGAAATCAGACGGAAGATGAATTCGTGCCTGGCAGGTGAAATTACCAAATCGGTATGAGTTATTGCCTATTTTTATTGGATACCCCCATGATTTGAATAAAAAACAGTGTTTTTTTAATATGCTTGAGCTTTTTTTATCAGAAGGTAGAAAAGTATTTAAAAAATTATATATATTTGCCAGATATAAAGGAACAGCATAATAAAACAAACTGTGTTATCACAGAATATAAAGTCCTATTAGAGTATGAAAAAGATATTGCTTATTGATGACAAGGCATCTATCGGGAAAGTTGTGTCAATTTATCTAAGTAAAGATTATGAATTTACGTATTTTGAGAATCCCATAAAGGCGATTGAGTGGTTGCACGAAGGCAATTTGCCTGATCTGATTATCTCAGATATACGCATGCCCGAAATGATGGGAGATGAATTCTTGCTTTACATGAAGAGAAATGAACTTTTCAAAACCATCCCTATAGTAATGCTATCAAGCGAAGAAAGTACCACTGAACGTATCCGTTTATTGGAAGAAGGCGCAGAAGATTATATTCTGAAGCCTTTCAATCCGTTAGAGCTTAAAGTACGCATTAAGAAAATCATAGGTTGACAATATGCAATACCTTATTTATATAGGTAAGCACGAAGAAACCATCACGCATCTTTCTATGATGACAAGAGGCGCTTTCTACGTTACCTCATCGTGCGTAAAAGCGGCTAATGTCCTGGAAAAAATAAAAGACAAGTATGCTACCGTTGTTTTCTTTGAGCAAACTGATATCGCAAAGGACATTCAGGACATTAAGTATCTGAAAAAAAAGTATGCAGGAATGTATATGGTGTTAATCACCGAAAGTCTGAGCAGAGAAGATAGCCTTGAATATCTGAAGGCCGGCATCAACAACACAGTATCATACGACGCAACTCCAGAATCAATTGAAGGAATGATTACCTTTCTGGACAGAAGGAATCAACAACGAATAAAAGATATCCGCGAAAAAGGAGCCAGCCTGCAAACATTCAAGCTGCCTTTGTGGAAACGATGTTTCGATATCGTCTTTTCCGGCTGTGCCATTCTTGGCTTGTCCCCTTTATTATTACTTACTGCATTGGCTATCCGTATGGAAAGTCGTGGCCCCATCATTTACAAGTCGAAACGAGTAGGAAGCAATTACAAAATATTCGATTTCCTGAAATTCCGGTCTATGTACACCAATGCGGATAAACGATTGAAGGAATTCAACAGCCTCAATCAATATTACGAAGACGAAGAAGTCTTATTATCCAATGCAGGGGCAGTCAGCGACGATAATGCCGATGAAATCGTACTCATATCCGATGATTTTGTCATTTCTGAGAATGAGTATCTCAACCAGAGGACTATCGAGCAGAAAAATGCTTTTGTGAAACTGGAGAACGACCCGCGTATTACCAAGGTTGGACGCTTTATCCGGAAATACAGTATCGATGAGTTGCCGCAACTTATCAATATCCTCAAAGGAGACATGTCTATTGTAGGCAACCGCCCTCTCCCACTCTACGAAGCCGAATTGTTAACGAGCGACGACTATATCGACCGATTTATGGCGCCGGCAGGACTAACAGGTTTATGGCAGGTAGAAAAACGAGGCGACTCCGGACGTATGTCGGCCGATGAACGCAAACTGCTGGATATCAAGTATGCCAAAACATTCTCGTTCTGGCTCGATGTGAAGATCATTTTCCGTACCCTTACTGCATTCATTCAAAAGGAAAACGTATAAAGTATATGCCATATGGATGCTTTCCTTTATTTTGCAGATGAAACCCTGTTCTTATACATTAGTATTTCGAGCATATACTTGTTCATATTCGCAGTAGCAGCTCAATTCAGACGTTCTAAGAAATATCCGAAAACCATTAATTACCATCGGTATGCAGTTCTGGTACCCGAAGGAACTCCGGCACTAATGATGGATTATCTGGTGGAATTGCGCAAATTCATTCCCATCACCTCCAATTGGGCAGATATTGTATTATCCCTGAACGAGGAGGAATTTGATGCTGTAGTAATTTTGAGTGAAACCGATCAGGTATCACCTAACTTTCTTGATGAAATCAATAATGCATTTGACGTCGGAGTAAAAATCTTTCAATTGCATCATCGGATAGAACCCCGTTCGTCAATCAGCAAGAAACTGGTAGCGCTTAACGAAGAGATAAGGAATTCATTTTTCAAGCAAGGACATACAGGCGTGGGATTCGCGGCTTCACTTGATGGTGTGGACATGGTATTCGATTTGGTTTGGTTAAAGAAAAACCTGAAGAGTGCTAAAACCAATCTGAAGATACGCGCACTCAAGCAAGACATTTTTGTAGAATACTTGGAATATGTAACAGTATATAGCTCCAAAGCGAGAAAACCTCGTTATGTGTTATCGAGAGGCAAAGCAATAGCCCGTTTCTTACCAACCCTGTTCTCCGGAAAATGGAACTATGCCAGCGTATTGTTCCAGCGCCTCATCCCCTCATGGGGCATCTTATTACTGCTCAGTTGCATCCTGGCTGTGTTCTTCACAATTATATCCTTGGATGATTCTGTTAAATGGTGGGGAATGATCTTCTTCCTGCTATTCACCATGTGTCTGGCTATTCCCGATTATCTGGTAGAAAAGAAAAAGAAATCAAAAAAGCACAAAGATGGAAAATAACACTTCCCTGAAAGAGAGAATCAAACAACATCCGCTCTTGAAGAAGCTGGTGTATGGTTTCATCATGCATCCCGTAAAGACGCGTCCCAACTGGTGGATACGGCTATTCAGCTTCACCTACCTGAAACGCGGTAAAGGTTCGGTGATATACCGCAGCGTACGTCAGGACTTACCTCCTTTCCGCAAGTTCTCGTTAGGCAAATACTCTGTTGTAGAAGATTTCTGTTGCCTGAACAATGCGGTAGGCGATTTATTTATTGGCGATTACACCCGTATCGGACTGGGAAATACCATTATAGGCCCGGCGCGGATAGGAAGCCATGTAAATCTGGCGCAAGGTATTACGGTTACCGGATTGAATCACAACTTTCTCGATGTAGATAAACGGATTGATGAACAAGGTGTGGGTACCCAGGAAGTGGTTATCGAAGATGATGTATGGGTAGGCGCCAATGCAGTAATTCTGCCGGGTGTAACCGTAGGTAAACATTGTGTAGTAGCCGCCGGAAGCGTGGTAAGTCGTTCCATTCCTCCCTATTCGGTTTGCGCCGGAAGCCCGGCCCGGGTCATCAAAAAATATGATTTCGAGAAGAAAGAATGGGTCAAAGTACCCAAAGAAGAGAAAAAGTAACCATTTGTTGTTAGTATTTTCTTCTAAAATACCATAAATATGCGATTGTGGCTACTTCTGAAACTCAGTATCTTTGCAGTATCAGAATTGAATTAATTAGTCATAATTTTATTACGTAGCCACATTTAAGTGATAAATGCAGCAATGCCCCGCCGAAGTGATTTCGCCGGGGCATTGTTTGTTATGGATCAATTGCTATACATACGGGCACGCAATTCCTTGATATGATCGGAGCTGATATAATCATCGTACTCCATCATCTTATCGATAATTCCGTTCGGGGTAAGCTCAATCACACGGTTGGCAACGGTCTGGATGAATTCGTGGTCATGCGAAGAGAACAAGATATTGCCTTTGTATGATTTCAGATTATTGTTGAATGCCTGGATAGACTCCAGATCGAGGTGATTGGTCGGGGTATCGAGAATCAGACAGTTGGCATTGCGCAATTGCATACGGGCAATCATACAACGCATCTTTTCACCTCCCGAAAGCACGCTGGCCTTCTTCAACACCTCTTCGCCGGAGAACAACATACGTCCGAGGAAGCTTTTCATATATACTTCATTGCCTTCGCCAAACTGACCCAACCAGTCTACCAGGTTCAGATCCGTATTGAAAAAGTCCGTATTATCCAGTGGCAAGTAAGCGGTCGTAATCGTTACTCCCCAGCTGAATGTGCCGGCATCTGCTTTTGCCTGGTCGTTGATGATCTCGAAGAAAGCAGTCATCGCACGCGGATCACGTGACAGGAACACCACCTTATCGCCTTTCTCTACATTGAAATTCACATCATTGAAGAGTACTACCCCATCCTCCGTTGTTTTGCTCAGGCCGGATACTTCCAGTATCTGATTGCCTGGCTCACGTTCGGGAGTAAAGATAATACCCGGATACTTGCGTGATGATGGTTTGATATCTTCCACATTAAGTTTCTCCAACATCTTCTTGCGGCTTGTAGTCTGCTTGCTTTTAGAGACATTGGCGCTGAAACGGCGGATAAACTCTTCCAACTCTTTCTTTTTCTCTTCCGCTTTTGCTTTCTGATTTTGTTGCTGACGAAGTGCCAACTGGCTTGATTCATACCAGAAGCTGTAGTTACCGGCAAACATATTGATCTTACCGAAATCGATATCGACGGTATGGGTGCAAACCGAGTCGAGGAAGTGACGGTCGTGACTCACCACCAATACCGTATGTTCAAAGTTGGACAGGTATTCTTCCAGCCACATAACGGTTTCCATGTCGAGGTCATTGGTGGGTTCGTCCAGTAACAAGTTGTCCGGATTGCCGTAAAGAGCTTGTGCCAACATGACGCGTACCTTCTCTTTACCACTCAAATCGCCCATCAGCGTATAGTGTTTGTCTTCCTTCACTCCCAAGCCGCTCAACAAAGCAGCAGCATCGCTCTCCGCATTCCACCCGTCGAGTTCGGCAAACTTCTCTTCCAATTCGGAAACGAGCAGTCCGTCTTCATCGGTAAAATCTTCTTTGGCATAAAGAACTTCGCGTTGCTTCATGATATCCCACAACACGGAGTGTCCCATCATCACGGTATCCAACACCGTAAAGGCATCCCACTTAAAGTGGTCCTGACTCAACACCGACAGGCGTTCGCCCGGTCCTAATGCAATGGTACCCGTAGTTGGGTCGAGGTCGCCGTAAATGGTACGAAGGAAAGTAGATTTCCCCGCACCGTTGGCGCCGATAATACCATAACAATTGCCACTGGTAAACTTCATGTTTACGTCATTGAACAAGACTCTTTTACCAAACTGTACCGAAACGTTTGAAACTGTAATCATTTTAAATACTATATTTTTATAATCGGGTGCAAAGGTAGACATTTTCGACGAATAACAAACTATATATAATGTGTCAATCTGGCAGAAATGTATTACCTTTGCGCTGTTTTTTGTCACTACTTCCACGCTGGCAAACTTTTTGTTAAGCGAAGGATAAGTTGATATCGGATGTCATTCGTCCGAACCTATTGTAAAACAGCCATAAAACAAGTATAAGTTATGAGTTCGAAAGAAAAGAAATCCAAAGAAGAGGATTTGAGAGAAGAAATCTTCCAGGAAACAGCATCTAACGATTCTACGGAAAATGCTACACCGACCCGGGAAGAAGAATTGGAGAAACAGTTGGAAGAAGCCAATGCGCAAGTAGAAGAACAAAGAGATAAGTACCTTCGCTTGTATGCAGAATTCGATAATTACCGCAAACGCACCATCAAAGAAAAGACGGAGTTGATTCTGAATGGTGGCGAAAAGAGTTATACCAGTATCCTTCCGGTGTTGGACGATTTTGAGCGTGCCATCAAAACCATGGAAACAGCTACGGATGTGTCGGCCATCAAAGAAGGAATCGAGCTCATCTATTCGAAGTTCCTTTCCACCTTGGCTCAGAATGGAGTAAAGATGATTGAAACAAAGGAAAAGCCGCTGGATACGGACTTTCATGAAGCAATTGCAGTGATCCCTGCCCCAGCCGAAGCGTTGAAGGGCAAAATTCTGGATTGTGTACAGAACGGATATACATTGAACGATAAAGTGCTGCGCCATGCCAAGGTCGTAGTGGGAGAATAATATATGGAGAAAAGAGATTACTACGAAGTGCTGGGCGTAACCAAAGACGCATCGGCAGACGAAATTAAGAAAGCTTACCGAAAGAAAGCCATCGAATTCCATCCTGATAAGAACCCCGGCAACAAAGAAGCCGAGGAGAAGTTCAAGGAGGCTGCCGAAGCGTACGATGTGCTGAGCAATCCGGACAAGAAAGCTCGCTATGATCAGTTCGGACATGCCGGAATGAGCGGTGCGGCCGGAAATGGCGGACCATTCGGAGGTGGGTTCGGAGGCGAAGGCATGTCGATGGACGACATCTTCTCCATGTTTGGCGACATCTTCGGCGGACGTGGCGGATTCAGTGGTTTTAGCGGTGGTTTCAGCGGTTTCGGAGGCGGTGGCGGACAGCAACAAAGGCGTTTCCGGGGTTCGGATCTGCGCGTGAAGGTGAAGCTGACACTCAAAGAAATCTCTACCGGCGTAGAAAAGAAATTCAAACTAAAGAAATACGTACCTTGTACGCACTGTCATGGCACAGGCGCCGAAGGCGACGGAGGTTCGGAAACTTGCCCCACCTGTAAAGGCAGCGGCAGCGTAATCCGTAACCAACAAACCATTCTGGGTACCATGCAAACGCGTACTACCTGCCCTACCTGTAATGGCGAAGGAAAAATCATCAAAGACAAATGTAAGGTGTGTGGTGGCGACGGTATCACATATGGCGAAGAAGTAGTCAGCGTGAACATCCCGAAAGGAGTGGCCGAAGGCATGCAACTCTCCATGGGGGGCAAAGGAAACGCAGGAAAGCACAACGGAGTACCCGGCGACTTGCTTATCCTGGTCGAGGAAGAACCGCATCCCGAACTGATACGCGACGAGAACGACCTGATATACAATCTGCTGCTCGGCATTCCTACTGCCGCCTTGGGAGGAACTGTTGAGATACCGACCATCGACAATAAGGTGAAGGTGAAGATTGAATCGGGTACACAGCCCGGCAAAGTCCTTCGCCTGCGTGGCAAAGGATTGCCTCAGGTAAACGGATACGGAACAGGCGATATCCTAGTAAACATCAGTGTATACGTGCCCGAGACATTGACCAAAGATGAGAAAGCAACGCTGGAAAAGCTGGAAACGTCTGATAACTTCAAGCCCAGCACATCAATCAAGGAGAAGATATTTAAGAAATTCAAGAACCTTTTCGATTAATCTTTTCGATTCATAAAGTAAAAATAGGAGAAAACAAAAAGAGTTTTCTCCTATTTTTGTTTTGTTTATAGAGTATATATAATAACTTCGTCCGTCTATATATAGTTAATATTAGTATCTACTATAAAAATACGCACAACATGAATCATTTGGAACGATTTCTGGCAACCGTGGAACGGCGACCCGTCGACCGCCCTGCCTCTTGGCTGGGCATTCCCGATAAACACGCTATTCCGGCACTCTTGGAATACTTCGGTGTAACCGATCTGAAAGAGCTGAAAGCCCAATTAGACGATGATATCTACCCGGTAGAAGTGCCTTACCACTCTCCCACCAGCAATGCCATCTATGCAGCGTTCGATTTTGCCAAGCAGAAGGGCGGCGCCCCGGACGAACGCACCTTGACGGCTCCCGGCTTCTTCGAAGACTTTTCCGATCCGGCCGATGTGGATAAGTTCGACTGGCCCGATCCGCAACAATACATCGACCCGGAACTTTGCCGTCAGGCCGTAGACGAAGCTCCCGAAGGCTATGCCGTGATGGGTGTGGTATGGGCTGCCCACTTTCAGGATGCCTGTGCTGCCTTCGGCATGGAAACGGCCTTGATCAAGATGATGCTCGAGCCCGAAATGTTCAGGGCGGTGATCGACCGCATCACGGCGTTCTACCTCAAAGCCAATGAAATATTTTATGAAGCTACCAAAGAGCGGATCCATGCCGTGTTGATTGGTAACGACTTCGGAAGCCAAAACGGGCTGATGATCGACCCGGAACTGCTCAGAGAGTTTGTCTTTCCCGGTACCCGCCAACTGATAGACCAGGCCAAGAGCTACGGCCTGAAAGTGATTCATCATTCCTGCGGATCGATCTACGACGTCATCCCCGACCTGATCGAACTGGGAGTAGACGTGATCCACCCCATTCAGGCGCTGGCAGCCAAAATGCAACCTCAGGGGCTCAAAGACAGTTTCGGCACGGAGGTGTCTTTCTGCGGCGGAGTCGATGCACAGCATCTGCTGGTCAACGGGAAGCCCGAAGAGGTACGCGCCAAGGTGCAGGAGCTGAAATCGATATTCCCCACCGGGCTGATACTTTCGCCCAGCCACGAAGCCATCCTTTCGGACATTGCTCCCGCCAATGTGGAGGCATTGTTCAAGTAAACAATAACCAACTAAAAACAAAATACCATGAAACGTTACGGAAGTGTTATCAAAGTACGCCCAGAAAAGCTGGAAGAATACAAACAACTGCATGCCGCCGTATGGCCGGGCGTGCTGAAAATGATTACCGAGTGCAATATCCGGAATTACAGCATCTACTATAAAGACGGATTCCTGTTCAGCTACTTCGAATACATCGGCGATAACTACCAGGCAGATATGGCCAAGATGGCTGCAGACCCCGAAACCCAACGCTGGTGGGATGTGTGTATACCTTGCCAGGAGCCGTTAGAAACACGGCAAGAAGGCGAGTGGTGGGCCGAGATGGAAGAATGTTTCCACTGGGATTAACCGGACGGCCATGCTGAAATCCATCATACGTAGTGCATCGGGAAAATCGTTCCTGATACCCTTTATCCTGATTTCCAGTCTATATCTGCTCTGGGGATGCGCCCACGGCCTGCTGGATGTGTTGAACAAACAATTTCAGGGCATATTCGAAATGTCGAAAGCTGAATCAGGATTTATTCAATTCTCCACCTATATTGCCTATTTCCTGATGGCGCTTCCCGCCGGATGGATCATGAAGCGTGTCGGGTATAAGAAAGGGATTGTCTTCGGACTGATACTCTTTGCAGTAGGTGCCTTCGCCTTTATCCCTGCCGCATTTATTCACTCTCCCTTGCCTTTCCTGGGCGCCTTGTTTGTCATTGCCTGCGGATTGTGCATCATCGAAACCGGTGCTCACCCGTATGCTACGAGTCTGGGCCCGGAAGAATCGGCTGCCCAGCGCATCAATATCGCGGCAGCATTCAATGGTGTGGGTTGGATCGTAGGCCCCCTGGTGGGCGGAATGCTGATATTCGGAGCAGACTCTTCGGATCACCTGGCGCTTGCCAAACCCTATATGCTGGTTGGCGCTGTGGTTCTAATAGTTGCCATCTGCCTGGTTTTCACGAAACTTCCCGAGGTCATTTACGCCAAAGACGAAGGAGAAACTCTGTCGGTAGGAACAAAGAAATCGGCCTGGAAGTACAAGAACCTGCGTATGGCCGTCCTGGCACAGTTTTTATATTGTGGCGCCCAAACGGGTATTTTCAGCTTTTTCATCAATTACGTGACGGAACTGGACCCAAGCATCACCAACCTGGAAGCATCCCGGTTGTTGGGTTTCGGGGGCATGGGTCTGTTTCTGGTAGGGCGTCTGAGCAGTAGCTTCATCATGAGCCGCATCAGCCCCGACCGTCTATTGGCTCTTTTCGGAGGATTGTCTGTGATTTGCATGATCCTTGTCATGCTGTCGCTGGGCCAAGTATCCCTATATGCCCTTTACACCTCCTTCTTCTTCATGTCGATGATGTTTCCCACCATCTTTGCACTGGGCGTACGCGGACTGGGCGAACATACGAAGAAAGCCTCTTCGTATATTGTCATGGGCGTAGGTGGCGGCGCTGTTTTCCCTGTGCTCATGGGCCTGATAGGCGAGCAAAACATGGCGTTTGGGTTCATCCTACCGTTGCTTGCCTTCCTTTACATTATGTATTTCGGGTGGAAAAGCAGTGCTAATCGACAGTTGACAATGGACAATTAACAATTGGTTTGCGAAATATTTTATAGTTAATCGGCAGGGCTTTTCGGAGTTTCCTGCCGATTCTTTTCTATCATAAAAAAACTCTAATTTGAATAAGGATGCGAATATATCACTCACTTTTTTACCAAATGCGGTCTACTGCGACCGCACTTAATAAAAAACATCTGCTTACATTTGCCTTTGTAAGTATAACAAATCATCGAAAATAAAGAAATATGGAAAACAGAATCTTACTCGCTCATGCGTCCAAAGCCTTGTCCGACCCCACAATCCTCCGGATGATCGATGCCGAAGGCATGCGGGGTTACGGCATCTACTGGGCATTACTGCAGCTCATCATTCGATCGGACAACTACAGCATACCACTTTCCAACCTCGGTTCATTAGCCCTTCGCATAGGCACCCGTCCACACCTGCTGAAACGCGTAGCTACCCTTTACCAACTTTTCGTGGTGAAGAACGACCGGATCTACGCTCCGGAGCAGATACATGCGCACATATCAACAGTCCCCACTCGGGTTGACAACACAGTTGAACGCGCACTTGAACCTACAGTTGAACCGATAGTTGAACATGCAGTTGAACCCACAGTTGAACCGATAGTTGAACCTTCTGAAGCACCCTCTAAGTGCTTGAAAACCAGCAAAAAGAACAGGTTCGCTCCCATGCGCCCTCACGTACGTACGCGCGCTTCTGTTGTTGATGATAATAATATTAGCTCAGATAATATTATAAACAACAACACCAAAAACGCGTGCATGCGAGCGCCGTGCGCACAAGCGCTTGGCCCCCCTAAACGAGCCGGGGTATTTGCAACCGGCAAATGGAGTGTTTGCTACCGGGAGACCGGGTGATTGCAACCGCCAAATGGAGTGATTGCAACCGGCAAACAGTTGGTTTGCTACCGGCAACCAGACAGTTTGCAACCGGGAAACACTCGGTTTGCAACCGCAAAAAGGAGAGTCTGCAACCAGTGATCTTTTTCCTTTCGGCAGGGGCTATCTATCGCCGTACAATTGATGTCCTTTCGGCACCGGGACTGCCTGTGAGGATGAAAAGCCACGAGCGAAGCGATGTGGCGAAAAAAAAGACCGGCCTCATTTTCGGAGCGTTAAGCGTAGCCTGTGCGAAAAGCGTTAAAAAGCTTCGGCTGTTTGAGCAAAGCGTAGCGAGCGAGTTCCGAAGCTTTAGCTTTTCGTGCAGGCGGAGTAGTGGAGAAAATGCAGCCTTGAATTTTTCTTTTGCTTCTTTTCTTTTGTTTCAAGACAAAAGAAAAGATGATCCCCGCGCAGCCAGACAAAAGAGAAAGAATATGACAGCGCCAGCCAAAAAACCACTATATTTGTCATTCCACAAAAAAAGAAAAGCGAATGAACACAGCAAAAGTATTTTTCACCAACCTGCGGACAACGCCGTCATCCAATCTGCTCGACAAGATGGAACGCTTAGTACGCAAAGCAGGCATCGAACAACTCCCTGTCAAGGAACGCTTCGTAGCCATAAAGCTCCATTTCGGCGAGCCGGGCAACCTGGCATACATCCGCCCGAACTACGCAGCCCGTCTGGCCGACATCCTGCGCAAGCAAGGAGCCAAACCGTTCCTGACCGACTGCAACACACTCTACTCCGGCCGTCGTGCCAATGCCGTCGACCACTTGGAAAGCGCCATGGAGAACGGCTTCAACCCCCTATCAGCCCGATGTCAGGTGATCATCGGCGACGGACTGAAAGGTACCGAATACCGCGAGATAGCCATCGACGGCGAATACTGCCACCTGCCCAAGATCGGTTCAGCCATAGCCGATGCTGATGTAGTGATCAGCATGAACCACTTCAAAGGCCACGAGCAAACCGGTTTCGGCGGAGCGTTGAAGAACCTCGGTATGGGATGCGCCAGTGTGGCCGGCAAGATGGAACTGCATGGCGCTTCGCAACCTAAAGTAGACCGGGACAACTGTGTGGGGTGCAACATCTGCGTAAAGCATTGCGCGCACGACGCCATCCACTTGGACAAAACACACAAAGCAGTGATCGATTACGACCGCTGTGTAGGGTGCGGACAGTGCGTGGCGCTTTGCCAGTACGATGCCGCAGTATTGGCCGACTGGGATACTTCGGAACGGCTCTGCTGCAAAATATCAGAATACTCTCTGGCCGTGGTGAAAGACAAACCGCACTTCCACATCAGTTTCGTGATGAACGTATCGCCCGACTGTGATTGCTGGGGGCACAACGACGCACCACTGGTACCCGACCTCGGTATCCTGGCCTCATACGATCCTGTGGCGTTGGATCAAGCCTGTGCCGACCTCGTAACACAAGCCCCGATCCTGCACAACGGTAATCGGCTCGACGAAACCCATCAGTACAACGACCTGTGCGGATGCGACAAGTTTAAGCTCACCCACCCTGATACCGATTGGGTTACCGGGCTGAAACATGCCGAGAAAATCGGGCTGGGTACCACCGTTTATGAATTAATTAAGGTTTAAATTAAACCTTATCCCTGTAAAAGAGTCAAATATTAAATACATCATTATCCACTTAAAGAAAATACCCCAAATGGAAACTACCGCCAAACTTTATTCGCTGAACTACAGCAACGTAAGAACCTATCTGTTTGCCCTGCTTTTTGTCGCAGGAAACATTGCCCTTCCGCAACTGTGCCACCTGGTACCCAACGGAGGACTTACGCTGTTGCCCATTTACTTCTTCACGCTGATTGCATCCTATAAATACGGCTTCCGTGTGGGATTGCTCACCGCTCTCCTCTCGCCCATCGTCAACCACCTGTTGTTTGGTATGCCTCCCGCCCATCTGCTTCCCATCATTCTCGTGAAATCGTCGTTGTTGGCAGGTGCCGCTGCACTGGCTGCACACTACACCGGCAAGATATCCCTCTGGACACTATTGGCCGTCGTACTCACCTATCAAATTGTAGGAACAGCCTGCGAGTGGGTATATACAGGAAGCTTCTTTGTAGCCGTGCAAGACTTCCGCATCGGCATTCCGGGCATGCTTCTGCAATGGCTGGGCGGATTTGCCGTACTGAAAGCCATCTCCCGGATCTGATTCTTACTTTTTAATTCTTAATTTACCCGATACAATGGATAGAAGAGACTTCTTAAAAACAAGAGCCGTAGCCGGTGCCGTGCTTACCGTACAGCGATCGGAAGCGATGGATATATTGACACAAGCCACACAGGCAGGTGG
Source organism: Bacteroides sp. (assembly GCA_031554665.1). Lineage (GTDB taxonomy): Bacteria > Bacteroidota > Bacteroidia > Bacteroidales > Bacteroidaceae > Bacteroides. The sequence continues at coordinate 22,283 of JAVBVA010000022.1, forward strand.
TAAGCCCGATCTGGTGGCAGTAATGGGTGGCGAACCAGAAGCGATGTTCCGTAAAGCCATTGCCGAACTGGGTGGCATGGGAAAGTTCGTGAAGAAAGGCGCCAAGGTAGTTGTCAAACCCAACATCGGTTGGGACAAGGTGCCCGAAATGGCCGGTAATACGAACCCTAAACTCATAGCCGAGATCATCAAACAATGTTTTGCGGCCGGCGCCAAGGAAGTAATCGTTTTCGACCATACGTGCGACGACTGGCAGAAGTGCTACAAAAACAGCGGTATAGAAGCGGCTGCCAAGGCGGCCGGTGCCAAGGTAATGCCTGCTCACCTGGAATCATACTACCGTCCTGTCTCCCTTCCGAGCGGGAAAAGTCTGAAATCGACCAAGATACACGAAGCCATCCTCGACAGCGATGTATGGATCAACGTGCCGGTGCTGAAACACCACGGAGGCGCCAACCTGTCGATCTCGATGAAGAACTACATGGGCATCGTCTGGGACCGGGGTATATTCCACCGGAACGACCTTCAACAAAGCATTGCCGATGTGTGTACCATGCAGAAGAAACCCGTGCTGAACGTGGTCGATGCCTACCGGATCGTGAAGACCAATGGCCCGCAAGGACGTTCGGAAGCCGATGTGGTGCTGGCGAAAGGATTATTCCTCTCTCCGGATATCGTAGCTGTAGACACGGCCGCCGCCAAGTTCTTTAACCAGGTGCGCGAGATGCCGCTCGACAATGTGGGACATCTTGCAAAGGGTGAATCGCTGAAAATCGGTACCATGGAGATAGACAAGCTCAACGTGAAACGAATTAAGATGTAAAAGGGAAAGAGGAATAGATACATGTTGAAGAAAATACGTCTTACGCTCGCTGCGGTGCTCCTTGCACTGATCACTTTCTATTTCCTGGATTTTGCCGAAATCCTGTCCAACCATTTCCATGTGCTGGCACATCTGCAATTCGTTCCGGCACTCATATCCCTTAGCCTGGGTATGCTGGTATTCCTGATAGTGCTGACGTTGCTCTTCGGACGCATCTATTGTTCTGTGATCTGCCCCATGGGAATTTATCAGGATGTGGTAGCCCGGCTTACTAAACGCTTGGGCAAGAAAAAGAAGAAATACAACTACAGTAGACCGAAAACCATCCTCCGCTGGGTGGTAACAGGTGTTGCAGCGGTGGCACTGCTCTGCAAGATCACCGTTGTAGTGGGACTGCTCGACCCGTACAGCGCCTTCGGTCGTATGGTGACCAATGTACTGAAACCCATCTACATGATGGGCAACAACGCTCTGGAGTCCGTCTTTTCGCAGTTCGACAACTATACATTCTACCGGGTCGATGCTTCGGTACTCGACTGGGCTTCGTTCGGCATTGCACTCGTCACCCTGCTGCTGATCGGCTATCTGGCCTACCGCCACGGCCGCACCTGGTGCAACACCATCTGCCCCGTAGGTACGATCCTTGGCGCGCTAAGCCGCTTCTCGCTTTTCAAAGTACGCATCGATGCTGCTAATTGTAATCATTGCGGCCTGTGCGCCACCAAGTGCAAGGCTTCCTGCATCGATAGCAAAGAACAACGCATTGACTACAGTCGGTGTGTAGATTGTTACAACTGCCTGTCAGTGTGCAAGAAAGGTGCACTCACCTACACACCTTCTTTCAAGAAACAGTGTGCGCCTGCGTCCTGTGAGACACCCGCAGGTGAGTCGCGCCGCCGCTTCCTGACTACAGGCTTGGTAACGGCTGCCGTAGCTCCCAAGTTGGTAGCTCAGGTACAAGAGTCGGTTGCCATGCTGGGTGGACAAAAAGCTTACAAGCGCGAACACCCCATTGCCCCTCCGGGCTCCGTGAGTCATAAACACTTCCAGGCAAAGTGTACCTCGTGCCACCTGTGCGTAAGCAAATGTCCGTCGCACGTGCTGAAACCTGCCTTCATGGAATACGGTCTCGACGGCATCATGCAACCCACCGTATCATTCGAAAAGGGGTTCTGTAACTTCGACTGTACCATTTGTGGCAAGGTTTGCCCCAACGGCGCCATCCAGTCACTAACGAAGGAGGAGAAACATCTGATGCAGATGGGACATGTGGTGTTCATTGAGGAGAATTGTGTGGTCCATACCGACGGAACCAATTGCGGCGCCTGCTCGGAACACTGCCCTACACAAGCCATCTCAATGGTTCCCTACCGCGATGGGCTGACTATTCCAAAAGTAAATACAGACATCTGTGTAGGTTGCGGCGGTTGCGAATACATCTGTCCCGTACGGCCTTACCGGGCAGTATATATTGTAGGGAATCCTGTACAAAAACAAGCCAAACCGTTTGTCGAAGAGAAGAAAGAAGAAGTGAAAATCGACAGTTTTGGATTTTAGTTGAATTAAAAAATAACAACTCTGTGCAACTCTGTGTGACTCTGTGGTGAATAATCATATTATTTTCATTAAATTCGTGCCGTGCTAAGAAAACAAGCGAATAGAAAATGGAAAGAAATCTGAAAGCCTATAACATTGGCTATGCCTTAAGCGGTGGGTTTATCAAAGGATTCGCCCACTTAGGAGCCATTCAGGCATTGCTGGAGCATGACATCAAACCTGATATCATTGCCGGGGTCAGTGCAGGTGCGTTGGCAGGCGCACTCTATGCCGATGGAAACGAACCTTACAAAGTAGTCGAATTCTTTGCCGGACACAAGTTTCAAGACCTCACCAAGCTGGTTATTCCCAAAGTAGGACTCTTCGAACTCAGCGAATTCACCGAATTCCTGCGATCGCACCTGAAAGCGCAGAAGCTCGAAGACCTGAAAATACCCCTCATCATCGTTGCTACCGACCTTGACCACGGACGGTCCGTACAGTTTCGCAAAGGAAGCATCGCCGAACGCGTCACAGCTTCATGCTGCATGCCGGTACTCTTCGCTCCCGTCAACATCAACGGTACGCACTATGTTGACGGTGGCCTGCTGAAGAACCTTCCCGTTTCGATCATCCGCGACATATGCGAGAAAGTAATAGCCGTTAACGTCAGTCCGCTAATGGCCGAAGAGTACAAGATGAACATCGTCAACATCGCTACCCGCTCGTACCACTTCATGTTTCGTGCCAACACCATGCACGACCGCGAACAATGCGACCTGCTCATCGAGCCCTATAACCTGCATGGGTATAGCAACACCGAATTAGAGAAAGCTGAAGAGATCTTCGAACAAGGATATAAAACCGCGCACGAAATACTGGCGCTACTCATAGAAGAAAAAGCAAAAATATGGAAATAATAAAAACAGGACTGGCCGCCTTTGGCATGTCGGGGCAAGTATTTCACGGGCCTTTCCTGAAAACAAGCCCGCACTTTGAACTGACCAAGATTGTGGAACGCAGTAAGGAGCTATCGAAAGCCACTTATCCGGAAGCCACCATCGTACGCAGTTTCGAAGCGTTGCTGGACGACCCGGAGATAGAACTCATCGTAGTGAATACACCCGACAGCACCCATTACGAGTACACACGCAAAGCACTGGAAGCCGGCAAACACGTCATTGTAGAGAAGCCTTTCACGACAACCACTGCACAGGGAGAAGAGCTGATCGCTCTGGCCGAGAGCCGGAGACTGATGCTCAGCGTGTACCAGAACCGCCGGTGGGATGCCGACTTCCTTACCGTACAAGACATACTCGGAAAAGGTCTGCTGGGACGTCTCGTGGAGTTCGAATCCACCTTCGCGCGTTACCGCAACTTTATCAAACCCGATACGTGGAAAGAATCCGGCGAATATGGTGGCGGATTGACGTACAACCTCGGCTCACATCTCATTGATCAGGCCTTACAGTTGTTCGGCATGCCCGAGGCTGTATTTGCCGATGTCGATATCCTGCGTACCGGAGGCACGGTAGACGATTATTTCCTTATCCATCTGCTGCGTCCGGCGAAAGCACCGCGAGTAAAGGTAACCATCAAGTCGAGCTACCTGATGTGCGAACCCGAACCTCGTTTTGTGCTGCATGGTACCCTCGGATCGTTTGTAAAACACGGATGGGACAAACAGGAAGCTGCCCTATTGGCAGGCGAAATGCCTGTATCGCCCGATTGGGGAAAAGAGACCGAAGAAGAATGGGGCATCCTGCATACCGACGGCGAGGAAGGCGAAGTAAGTCGCCGATACCCCGGCACCCCCGGCAATTACGCCGGATTCTATCAGAATATATATGAGCATCTTCGTCAGCAGAAACCATTGGAAACGGGTGCGCGCGAAGTGTTGGACGGCATTAAAATCATCGAAGCAGCCCTGCAAAGCAGTCAAGAAGAACGGGTTGTATATTTAAAGTAACGATATGGAAAAGAAAGACAAAATAGTTATTTATCAAGTGTTTACCCGTTTGTTCGGAAATGACAACAACCGGTGTATATACAATGGCGACATCACTACCAACGGATGTGGAAAGATGGCCGACTTTACTGCCAAAGCATTGAACGAGATCAAGAAATTAGGCAGCACGCATATATGGTACACAGGCATCATTGAGCATGCTACTCAAACAGATTACCGGCGGTATAACATACGCCCCGACCATCCTGCTATCGTAAAAGGCAAAGCAGGATCGCCATACGCCATCAAGGATTATTATGATATCGATCCCGACATAGCTACCGACATACCCGAACGTATGAAGGAGTTCGAACAGCTGGTGACACGCACGCACAAAGCAGGACTGAAGGTGATTATCGACTTCGTGCCCAACCATGTGGCCCGCCAGTACCACTCGGATGTACAACCCGACGGAACGGTAGAACTCGGAGTCAACGACGATACGTCCTATTCATTCAGTCCGTACAATAATTTCTATTATATCCCGCAGTCAGAGCTGTACGGACAGTTCGACATGCGGGGCAACGCTTCCGAACCTTACCGGGAATTCCCCGCCAAAGCTACCGGAAACAATCGCTTCGATGCCTATCCGCAAGTGAACGACTGGTACGAAACGGTGAAGCTGAACTACGGCGTGGACTATCAGAATGGCGGCACGTGCAACTTCTCTCCCACTCCCGACACCTGGTTGAAGATGCTCGACATTCTGCTCTTCTGGGCTTCGAAGAAGATAGATGGTTTCCGCTGCGACATGGCCGAAATGGTTCCTGTAGAGTTTTGGGAATGGGTCATCCCGCAGGTAAAGGAGCAATTCCCCGACATCCTGTTCATTGCCGAAGTGTACAACCCGGCCGAATACCGTAACTACCTGTTCCGTGGCCGGTTCGACTATCTGTACGACAAAGTGGGATTGTATGACACCCTGCGCAATGTAGCCTGCGGATACGACTCGGCCAACGCCATCACCCGCAGTTGGCAAACCTTGAACGGCATTGAGAAGCGCATGCTCAACTTCCTGGAGAACCACGACGAACAACGAATTGCCTCCGACTTCTTTGCCGGTAATCCGCGAAAAGGCATTCCCGCACTGATCGTTTCGGCCTGCCTGAACACCAATCCGATGATGATTTACTTCGGGCAGGAGTTCGGTGAAAGAGGCATGGACAGCGAAGGTTTCAGTGGACGCGACGGACGCACCACCATCTTCGATTACTGGAGTGTGGATACCATCCGCCGGTGGCGCAACGGAGGTAAGTTCGACGGTAAAATGCTGAACGAAGAGCAGGTACACCTGCAAGCTATATACCGTAAGGTGCTGACACTGTGCAAGGAAGAAAAGACTATTTCCGAAGGTTTGTTCTTCGACTTGATGTATGCCAACCAGCAAGGCTGGCGTTTCAACGAGCACAAGCAGTACACCTTCCTGCGCAAGTATCGCAATGAGCTGCTCTTTATTGTAGTGAACTTCGATAGCCAGCCGGCAGATGTTGCCGTCAATGTGCCGTCGCATGCCTTCGATTACCTGCAGATACCGCAAATGGAAACCTACCCGGCTACCGACCTGATAAGCGGAAAAACGGAAGAGATCGGTCTGCTTCCTTACAAAGCCACCGAGACATCGGTAGGTGCATACAGCGGAAAGATATTGAAAATCATTTTATAATAGTTTGTTCACCACAGAGTCACACAGAGTCTCACAGAGTTCTATTTTAGAGTTCTTGCTCTAAAGAGAACTCACTTCAAAGAAAAAAACTCTGTGAGACTCTGTGTGACTCTGTGGTGAACTTAAACTTTATTTCTTCTTCCGAAGCACCACTGCCGTACGGGCAGGGATATAAAGCTTCATCCACTCTTTCTTTTCCTTCACATACAACGGATCGGGGATGGTGAAATGCACCACCGAGTCGTCTGTCAGGCTATTGCCGCCGAAAGCTTTATTGTCGGTATTCAGTATCACTTCGTACGCACCTTTCGGTACCAGGAATCCGTAATCGGTGTACGACTTCATTGGGCTGAAGTTGAACACAAACACCAGGTCCTTACGCATATAAGCCAATACCTGGTCGCCGTCGTTGTGCCAGATTTCCTGTACCGGAATAGCCTGAAAATCTTTCACTCCCTTGATAACCTGCAACATTTCGCGGTCGAAATCGCCCAAGTAGTGATACGTCAGGTTCTCCCGATCGAGCAAATCCCACTGCCGGCGGGCATACTTGCACGACCAGCCGTTACCTTCGCGCGGGAAGTCGATCCATTCCGGATGGCCGAACTCATTACCCATGAAGTTCAGGTAGCCGCCATTGATGGTAGTAGCCGTCAGCAGACGGATCATCTTGTGCAAAGCAATACCCCGGTGAACGGTGTAGTTCTCATCGCCCTTCTGCATGTGCCAGTACATATCGGCATCGATCAGGCGGAAGATGATGGTCTTGTCGCCCACCAACGCCTGGTCGTGACTCTCGGCATACGAGATGGTTTTCTCGTCGGCGCGACGGTTGGTCACCTCCCAGAACATGCTCGACGGCTTCCAGTCATCGTCTATCTTCTCCTTGATGGTCTTGATCCAGTAATCGGGTATATTCATGGCCATGCGGTAATCGAAACCGTAACCGCCGTCTTCCACCTTGGCAGCCAGTCCGGGCATGCCCGATACCTCCTCGGCAATGGTGATAGCCTGCGGGTTCACCTGATGGATCAGGTCATTGGCCAACGTGAGGTAACAGATGGCATTATCGTCCTGATGACCATTGTAGTAGTCGCCATAGTTCATGAACGCCTCGCCCAATCCGTGGCTGTAATACAACATCGAAGTCACCCCATCGAAGCGGAATCCGTCGAACTTATACTCTTCCAGCCAGTATTTACAATTGGACAGCAAGAAGTGAATCACTTCATTCTTACCGTAATCAAAGCAGAGCGAGTCCCATGCCGGATGTTCGCGCCGGCTACCTTCGTAGAAATACTGGCAGGGATCTCCGGCAAAATTGCCCAGACCCTCTACTTCATTCTTTACGGCATGCGAGTGTACGATGTCCATAATCACAGCAATGCCCAGTCCATGAGCCGTATCGATCAGTTCCTTCAGTTCCTCGGGTGTTCCGAAGCGCGACGAAGCGGCAAAGAAACTCGACACATGATACCCGAAGCTACCATAATACGGATGCTCCTGGATGGCCATGATCTGGATGCAGTTATAACCGGCCTTAGCTATACGTGGAAGCACCTTTTCGCGGAACTCCGCATACGTTCCGACCTTCTCTTCCTGTTGGCCCATGCCGATGTGGCATTCGTAAATCAACAGCGGATTGGTAGTGGGCTTGAAAGCCTTCTTACTGAACTTGAATATTTTTTCGGGACTCCATACCTGCGCGCTAAAGATCTTTGTTTGTTCATCCTGTACCACACGGGTAGCCCAGGCGGGAATACGTTCGCCCCGTCCGCCTTCCCAGTACACAACTAACTTGTACAGGTCGCCATGCTTCATGGCATCGGCCGGAAGGTTGATCTCCCAGTTGCCATCCTTCAGCTTTTTCAGGCTGTATTTCTTGTTTTCTTCCCAGTTATTGAACGTACCTACCAGAAAGATCTGAGTAGCATTAGGCGCCCATTCGCGGAACGTCCACCCCTTGTCGGTACGATGCAGCCCGAAATATAGATACCCCGATGCAAAGTCAGACAATGTTTTCTTTCCTTTATTAGTCAGTTCCGCCTTCTTCTCCATAGTGTGTTGGTATCGTCCGGTAATTGCTCCGGAAAACGGTTCCAGCCATGGATCATTTGCGATAAGATTAAGAGTTTTTTCCATAACAAGGATGTTTTATGCTTTGATTTTCACGACCACTTTCTTCACACCAACAGGGGTAATACCCGGTGCATGACCATCTTGCGGGAAGAAGATGGCAAACATACCCGGATGTAAAGCGATGTAACTCTCGGCTGCTCCTTCGTAGAAAGTGATATCTTTCTCCGGATTATAAACTGCATCGGCAGGCAGGCAGTCCTTGGTGGGTGTATATCCCATGATTTCCGTGCCCGAAAGAGGGATCTGGATATCAATAAACAAGTTGTGTGTTTCCAGTTTGGCCTGTTCTTTGGCTTTAGGAGCCGTCTGCTGTATGTTTACAACCAGGTCTTTACCCTGTAATTCTGTTTTTCCGATTTCCATGGCCTGAAGGTCGTTCGATTTCAGAAACTCGATTGCTTGCGCAAACAGCGGATTCAAGGAAGCATATTTGTCCAGGTTTTCTAAAGTGTCAATTACCATAATTGTAAATGTTTTTAGTTAATAATATTATGTTTGTTTATTTGTTTATTCAAAATCATCGATGGTGTAATTCAGGAAGTCGGCAAAGCGTTTCATCTGCCTGAAAGCTCCTTCGGCCTGATCGAGCATGTCGGGCGCCTGGAAGAAATCGTCGGGTACCATGTAGTAACAGGTAAAGTCCTTGCACTTCAGATAGTCGATGTGTTCGAAATCTTTAGGGAATCCTTTGGGAGCGGTTTTGAGATGATTCTCGCCGATCATGGGGAAGTATTTCTTGAAAACGGGATCTTCAACGATGGAAATATACTCGTCCACATTAGTATATATAGCTTCGCGTATGGCTTTCAGTATGGGAGCCGGCAGGCAATAGCTACCCCCGGCCAGCATACAGTTTCCTTCTTGTATATGGATATAGTATCCGCAATGGTCGGATTTCTTGCCTTTGGCATTGATGTATCCGCCGAAATGATTCTTATACGGTGTTTTATCGGATGAGAAACGGGTATCGCGGTAGATGCGATACGTACAGTCGGATGCCTGTACGCCTCTGATCGATTCATCGAAAAGGGAGATACGGGTGATGATGGCTGTCAAGAGATTGTCGAACTCAACGCGCGCGTTTTCGTACATATCGCGGTGCTCATTGAACCATTCGCGGTTGTTGTTGGCACTCAGTTCTTTCAGGAATTGTAAGATAAGAGATGTGTTCATTATTGCTCTATCTGTTTTTATTATTTAGCAAACGTACTCATTTTATTTTTAACATGCTAAGATTTGAGACAAAAAAAGAGGGATAGCTTTTGGCTATACCCTCTTTAAACACATTTATCAAAAAACAGACGCTTCTGTTTCTGATGTATTTACTTATCGCAAGCAAATACGATCTCTTTAATTAATCTTATATCTAATACTATGAAAAACACATAAATATAACATCCCTCACAGGGCTTTGTTCAGTGGTATTGTATTCAAATTGGTTAATTTATGTTATATCGCTACCAATTCTTTATTAACAAAGTAAATATATCTCCTGTGGAAGTTTCAAATATAGATCTCAATACTATTCTTTATCAATTTATATTTAATACTTTTGCGGCGTTATTCTACACAATTTACATTTATGAAAAAAATAATCGGGCTATTTGCCGCTATTGCTCTATTCTTTTCCTGCCAGCAAGGAAACGAAATCCAACAAATTTGTATTGAAAAGGTAAAAGATTACAATGAGCGTATACATCCCATCAATAAAGAAATATCCCATTTGGAATACAGTGCTCTGGACAGCCTTTATACGGATGTCTATTCTACAGAAGCCTACCAGAGTAACCGGGATAAGATAGTAGATACATACAAAACCTGGGAATATGCCAAGGGAAGAAGAGAAACTTTCTCGACCATGCGAGATATTATCACAACAGAAACACTCCTGTCGATGCAGCATGAAATCAAGGAGCTGCTTCAACGGGAACAAGAGCTGAAGAAAAAGTTCAGACCACAATTCAAGGGATATGCCTTGTTTCAGATTTATCAGTACCAAACGGAATTCGGCGATTCCATTAACCTGGGTTATTATGTCATCGATCCGGAACTAAACAATGTGTACGAAGGCATGTTTGTTGACTTCGCCGCTAAAGTGTATCCACAGATGACCACCAATGGCAAAGTCTTCACAGACAATCTGATGAACGATCTTAAACGGTTTGGCAAGGTGGATAAAGACTCTACAGGTATTGGCATTTACTACAGTTGGCTGAAGGAGCCGATGGAGTTTTCGACACTGACCCTGATCGATACCCTGAAGTTTATCAAGCCCTGATACCGCTACTCCAATATCTTGAATCGGGCAAAGCGCAACAGTAATTGCTTGTCGCCTGCATGCTTGAACCGGATAGTGGCCTTGGCATTATCGCCTGCCCCTTCTAGCTTCACCACTTCGCCCACTCCGAAACGCTCGTGTTCTATCAACTGTCCTTCGCAGAGATTGCCCGGTGCAGCTCCTTTGGTTGGGGAAGCAGCAGGCACGGCCGGTTTTGGAGAAACCTGACTGACCGGCTTCAACTTGCGGGGCGGTTCGAAGGAAGGAATCGGGGCGCTTTCCACGAAAGGCGTTTCACGTCGAAAACGCTGAGCTCCCTCATCGACTGTTTTTGCGACCTTACTTTCGAAGCCAAGATCAAGGAACCGGGTATCGATGTCATTCAGGAAACGGCTGGGAACACACTGCTCCATCTTACCATACTTCGACCGGTTGCGCGCATACGACAGGTAGCAATGCTCTCCGGCCCGGGTAATAGCCACATAAAACAAACGGCGTTCTTCTTCCAACCCTTTGGCCGAGTAATTGGACATACTACTTGGAAACAGATACTCTTCCAATCCCACCACAAATACATTGTCGAATTCCAAGCCCTTGGAAGCATGTACAGTCATCAGGGTTACTTTCTCGCCATCCTCCTTGTTGTCCGAGTCGAGGTCGGTGAGCAAGGAGACCTCCGAAAGGAAATCGGTCAACCTTACATCGGTGATCCCTTCTTCCAGGCGTGACTGGCAGAAATCGTTCATGCCATTCATCAACTCATCGATATTCTCCTTGCGGCTCATCCCTTCGGGCGTCGTATCCAGATACAGCTCAGTCATCATACCGGTCTGGGCAATAATCTCCCGCCCTACCTCGTACGCATTCCGTTCGGCGGAGCGGATAATGAACCCTTCGATCAGTTCCCTGAAACTTTGTAGTTTCGCATGCGTACCCTTATTTATGTCGATATTGTATTGCAAAGGTTGACACATGGCCTGCCACAAACTCACACCATGCGTAGTGGCAGCTGCAATGATCTTGCTTACCGTAGTATCGCCGATACCGCGTGCCGGGTAATTGATAATCCGCTTGAATGCTTCCTCATCGTTCGGGTTTACCACCATACGAAAATAGGAAATGATGTCCTTGATCTCCTTCCGCTGATAAAACGACAATCCACCATATATCTTATAAGGTATTCCACGCTTGCGGAATGACTCCTCAAAAATACGGCTTTGCGCATTCGTCCGGTATAAGATGGCAAAATCATCATACTTGTACCCTTTCAACCTGCGTAGCTCGTTGATCTTATTGGCTATAATTACCCCTTCTTCCACATCACTGTATGCCTGAAAGAGGCCGATCACCTCTCCATGTTCTTTCTCCGAGAAGACTTCTTTACGTATCTGATGCTCGTTTTTGGCAATCAGGCTATTGGCAGCATGGACAATGTTCTGTGTAGAACGGTAGTTCTGTTCCAGCTTGAACACTTTGGCATTTGGATAAATCTTCGCGAAATAAAGAATATTATCAATATCTGCTCCCCGGAAAGAATAAATGCTCTGGGCATCGTCGCCCACCACACATACATGCTGGTGTTCCTGGGCCAACTGCAACACAATACTATGCTGGGCGTAATTGGTGTCCTGATACTCGTCGACCAGAATATACCGGAACTGTTCCCGGTAGCGTGCCAACACGTCAGGGTTGTCGCGGAAAAGTATATACGTATAGACCAGCAAGTCGTCAAAATCCATGGCACCTGCCTGCTTGCAACGTTCCTGGTAGCGGGCATAAATATCGCGGATGGCAGGTGTCTTGGCAGCCTGATCGCCTTCGTATGCTTCTTTATTGGAAGCATATCCGGCAGGCGAAACCAAATGATTCTTGGCATTGGAGATACGCGACTGAACAGTGCCGGGCTTGTACGTCTTCTCGTCCAGATTCATCTCTTTGATGATGGAACGGATGAGACTCTTACTGTCGGAAGCATCGTAAATAGTGAATTGCGAAGTAAAGCCGATGTACTTGGATTCGGCCCGGAGAATGCGTGAAAATACCGAGTGAAATGTTCCCATCCATAAATAACGGGCGCGCTCCTGCCCTACCTGGCGGGCAATACGCTCCTTCATTTCGCGTGCAGCCTTATTGGTAAAAGTCAATGCCAGAACATTCCACGGTTGGTATCCGTTTTCCAGCAAATAGGCTATTTTGTAAGTAAGTACCCGGGTCTTCCCCGATCCGGCCCCGGCTATCACCAACGACGGGCCTTCATTGTAGAGCACCGCAGAACGCTGCCTCTCATTCAATTCTTTCAAATAATCAGTCATTATACTTCCAAGTCAATTCGCCGCAAAGATAAAAGAAAGTATGGACACCTACGAACATTTGTTTGCTTAATCCTGTTATACTGATAAACAGCAATAAAATAAATTAACTACTTATGAATACTTTATTAATGTCTTTAATATTTATGATCATGACTTATGAAATGCCCAAACTTCCATATGCAAACAATGCATTGGAACCTGTAATCAGTCAGCAAACTATAGATTTTCACTATGGTAAACATTTGCAGACATACGTAAACAACCTCAATAACCTTGTTCCGGGAACGGAATTTGAAGGTAAATCATTAGAAGCCATTGTAGCTTCCGCACCCGACGGCGCTATTTTCAATAATGCCGGACAAGTATTGAACCACACGCTCTACTTCTTACAGTTCGCTCCGAAACCTGCTAAAGGCGAACCATCGGGCAAACTGGCCGAAGCCATTGTTCGCGACTTTGGCAGCTTTGAAAACTTCAAGAAAGAATTCAATGCAGCTTCGGTAGGACTCTTTGGCTCAGGATGGGCATGGCTGTCGGCCGATAAAGCCGGCAAACTGCACATTACCAAGGAAATCAACGGTAGCAATCCCGTACGTGCAGGGTTAAAACCGATACTTGGATTCGACGTATGGGAACACTCCTACTACTTAGATTACCAGAACCGGCGTGCCGATCACGTAAACGCCCTCTGGAGTATTATCGACTGGAATGTTGTCGACAAAAGATATGAATAATCCCGATTGAATATTTTACGTCAGCCGTTGCCTTACAGCAACGGCTTTTTTCATCTTTTTCATGGCAAATTGTTGCAATTTCAATCCAAAGCACTACTTTTGTGATTATTACAAGCAACAATCGTCATGAAATACATACCTGGATATAAAATAAATTGTTACACCCTTGTATGCCTCCTTGTCGCCTTACTTCTTGGAATACCTTGCTATTCACAGAATTCTGAAGATACAAGAGAGGAAATACTCATTATATCTTCTTACAATCCCGATGCCAAATATACGTACGACAATATAAACGACTTCCTCAATACCTACCAACATCTGGGAGGAAGATACCCCATCGTAGTAGAACATATGAATGCGTACAGTATGAATCAGGCTTACCGTTGGCCCGATCAGATAGCACGAATCATAGATAAACATCCCAAGATAAGTATGCTTGTACTGTTAGGCGGCGAAGCATGGAGCGGCTTTCTCAATCTTGAAGGAGAAAAATACAAGAACATTCCTACCATGTGTGCTATGGCATCCCGTCATGGCGTGGAACTTCCCAAAGAACAAATTGATATAACAACCTATAACCCCACAGGCATCGACTTGCTGGACAAGATGCAGCGGTTCAATGTAAAAGCGTGTTATGCATACGAGTACGATATCGACAAAGACATCGAATTGATCAAGGACTTTTACCCCGACATGAAATACTTGGTATTCATGTCCGATAATACCTACAACGGAATGATTCAATGGGTACATGTACACTCGCAAATGCAGAAACATCAGGATATTACCACCATCTACATCGACGGACGAAAAGAAACACTCGAGTCGGCTTGTCATATTCTGAAAAACCTCCCGCCTAATACGGTTATGCTCCTGGGTATCTGGCGAATCGACAGTGTAGGAACGGTATATATGAACAACTCCGTATATGCATTCTCCAATGCTCGTCCCGGCCTGCCGGTATTCAGCCTGACCTCCACCGGCATCGGTTACTGGGCCATCGGAGGATATGTTCCTATCTATGAAAAGGTGGGAGAAAAAATGGCAGAGAAAACATTCCGTCTATTAGATCAGAGAATGGACATCCCGAACAGCTTACAATCTTTGCCCTGCGAATACAGGTTCGATTCGAACAAGCTTCTCGAACACGGATTCGGCGACAAGATGCTTCCGGATGGTGCCCAGGTTATCAATATGAAACCTACCTTTATGGAAGAATACAAGTTTGAGATGCGTGTATTAGGTGCTGTTTTTCTGGCTTTGCTACTCGGACTCATCGTCGCGTTGTTCTACTTCTATAAAGCCCAGTCGCTGAAAAACATTTTACTGGAAGCTACCAGGCAACTCAAGGCAGACAAGAGCAAGTTGGAGAGTTCGGAAAGAGAACTGCGCAAAGCCAAAGAGCGCGCCGAGGCCGCCAGCCGGATACAGACCGCTTTCGTATCGAACATGAGTCATGAAATACGTACACCGCTGAATGCCATAGTGGGATTTTCCGAATTATTACTGGGCAGCATTGAATGCACAAAGGAACAAAGCGAATATGCCAATATTATCCAATCGAATACATCTCTGCTGCTTCAGCTCATTAACGACGTGCTCGATATTTCGAAACTGGAATCGGGTAAGATGCAGTTTTCGTACGAATGGTGCGACATTGTAGGGCACTGCCACAATATCACTATGCTGGCCAACCGGAACAAAACGGTAGATGTGGAGCTGACATTCCAGTCATCCGTACCCGAATACATGTTGTATACCGAGCCAAAGCGTCTGCAACAAATCATTATGAGCCTGCTAAGCAATGCACTGAAATTTACTCCTGCCGGCGGGAAAGTGATGTTCAACATTGAAATAGACGAAATAGACAAGTGCGTGCTCTTCGCTATAACCGATACAGGATTCGGCATTCCGGCTGACAAGCAAGAGACGATATTCAATCGTTTTGAGAAGTTGAACGACTTTATTCCGGGCACCGGACTGGGGCTGGCCATCTGCAAACTCCTCACCCACCACATGGGAGGCGATATCTGGGTAGACAAACAATACAAAATGGGGGCCCGTTTTGTATTCTCCCTTCCTATCACCAAAGAATTCGAAGGGTACGCCCAATAACAGGCACACTAACATCTTTTCACTATAAAGTTTGGCATCTCTGTCAGTTAATTAGTACTTTTGTTTTAATTAACGGTATCGACACACCAATATGAAGCTGATAGTAATTACTACTCCTACTTTTTTTATTGAAGAAGACAAAATAATCACCGCTCTTTTCGAAGAGGGGCTTGACACGTTACACTTGCGGAAACCAGAAACTTCCGCCATGTATTGCGAACGTTTGTTAACTTTAATTCCCTCCAAATACCACCGGAGAATAGTTACTCACGAACACTTTTATCTCAAAGAAGAGTTCGACCTGATGGGCATACATCTCAATGCCCGTAACCAGAAAGAGCCACACGATTATGACGGCCACCTGAGTTGCTCGTGCCACTCTACCGAAGAGGTGAAACGTAAAAAACATTTTTACGACTACGTGTTTCTGAGCCCCATCTACGACAGTATTTCCAAGGTGAACCACTACTCCACTTATACCCCCGAAGAACTCCGGCAAGCACAACGCGAACGTATCATCGACCAAAAGGTGATGGCGCTGGGAGGCATCAATGAAGACAATCTTCTTGAAATAAAAGATTTCGGCTTCGGAGGCGCCGTCGTTCTGGGCGATATCTGGAACAAATTCGATGCATACTCCGCACGCAACTACCGCGGCATCATTCAACACTTCAAGAAACTGAAGAAACTGGCCGATTAATGTCCTATTGTTAAAACATTCCCTTCTCATTTGTGTTATTCTTTAAAAGAAACAAAAACACAAGTGATATGATTAATTATATAGAAGATATTCCCGACAAAGGAAAAAAGAAACGTGTTGTCATCGTTGGCGGAGGATTTGCCGGCTTGAAACTGGCCCGTAAGCTAAAAAGTGACAAGTTCCAGATCGTACTGCTCGACAAAAAGAATTACCATCTGTTTCAACCGCTTCTTTATCAGGTAGCCACCGCCGGAATCGAACCAAGTGCTATCTCATTTCCCTTCCGGCAGATATTCAAACGGCGTAAGTTCTTCCATTTCCGTGTGTGCGATGTGCAACGAGTCCTTACCGAAAACAAGCAGCTCGAAACATCCATCGGCACCCTCGACTACGACTATCTGGTTATTGCAACCGGATGCAGTACCAATTACTTTGGAAACAATACATTGGCCGAACAAACCATGGCGCTCAAAACCACTGCCGAAGCATTGCACAACCGCAATAAAATGCTCGAAAGTATTGAACGGGCGCAGAACACCCACGATCCCGAAGAGCGACAGAAACTGATGACCTTCCTGATCGTTGGTGCAGGTGCTACAGGCATCGAACTCGCGGGAGCATTGGCCGACATGCGGAAGCTTATCCTTCCGCAAGACTATCCCGATTTGAACATCGAACGGATGCGTATCGTACTCATCGATGCCGCTCCCCGGGTATTGACAGCCTTCTCCGAGAAATCGTCCGAAGAAGTGCGGGCATACCTCGAAAAACGCGGTGTAGAGATACGCGTAAACAGCATGGTAAGCAGCTATAAGGACGAAGTGCTGACACTAAGCGACGGCACGCAACTCCCATCGGCCAATGTGTTCTGGGTAGCAGGTGTGAAGCCCAACGGTCTGCCCGGTTTGCCCGATGCAGCTTACGGACCCGGTCGCCGGCTCAATGTCGACACGTTCAACCGCGTCGCAGGATACAATCATATCTTTGCTATCGGCGATACAGCCGCCATGATTACCGACGCATATCCCAAAGGACACCCGCAAGTAGTACAGCCCGCCATTCAGCAAGCTGAGCTCCTGGCCCAAAACCTGCTGCGTATGGAGAGCAACCATGTGCTTAAACCATTCATATATCGCAATAAAGGCTCCATGGCTACCGTCGGACGCAATCATGCCATTGTAGAATTGAAAAAGGTACGCTTTGGCGGATTCCTTGCCTGGGCCGTATGGCTCTTCATTCACCTGATGAGTATTGTCGGTGTGAAAAACAAACTCTTCATCTTCTTCGACTGGATGTGGAGTTACCTCACCTACGACCCGTCCCTGCGACTCATTATCAAGCCGGTGAAAGCAGAATTTCCGTCCGAAGACACTCAACAGAATTATTAACGATAATAAACCCCAAGCTATTATGATTTACAAATTTTTATTCCCCGGTACACCGAAAACCACAGGTACCTCGTTTTTACTACTGGCCCTTCGCTTGCTGTTCGGCCTGTTGCTGATGAATCATGGCATTGCCAAATGGAGCAATTTCCAGGAGATGTCGACCATGTTTCCCGACCCACTCGGTGTGGGCAGTACGCTATCGCTCATACTTGCCATTTTTGGCGAACTGGCCTGTTCCATGGCTTTCATCATCGGTTTCTTATACCGCTTATCGATGATACCGATGATATTCACCATGGGGGTAGCCTTCTTTGTGATCCATGCCAACGATGCGTTTGCTGTGAAAGAACTGGCATTCGTCTATCTGGTAGTATTTATCCTTCTGTATATTGCAGGCCCCGGACAGTTCTCTGTGGATCATTTGCTCGACCATGAACTTACCAAGCGTAGTGAGAAAGCTGATAAAACAGCAAAGAAGACTGCTCAGTAGTCGCGCAGCGAACAGAATGTAAGAGATAGACTTCCACCCCGACCTGCGCCGACGGCTCGTCAAAAGCGGACTTACCACACACTCCAAACGATATACCCCGGCACAGGTGCGGCTCATCGTTGGTGTGCTGGGCGAACCGTAACAGCGATGATAAATGGTTGGTGAAGTGAAGAGAAGTGATTGGTGCAGCGAAGATAAACGGTCGCTCTTCGCTGCATAAATGGTTCATGTAGCGAAGAGAAACCGTTCACGCAGCGAAGAAAAAGCGTTTATGAAGCGAAGATAAACCGTTCATGTAGCGAAGAACGACCCGGAAAGAAGCGAAGAACAACCGCAGTTTGTTCATGCGATCACGTCCGTGATCTTGCCATCTTGCCACATCTTGCCATCTTGCCACTAGTGTTTTTTTCGTACACACCTTTGGACAACTTATTGATACACTTACCGGAAGCATTTCTCAACATGCGATCGGAAGTCCTTTTGGGGATGTTCAAATCCAACGCTGACTCATTGAATTGTGAAGTGGTGAATTCCTGTGGAAGCTTCTCCAGGATACACGCCATCTTATTCGGATTTTCCAGTTCAGGCGTATCCTTATCAGTCTTCTTGATCCCGGTGTTGAGCAAACGCGCATGTTCCAGACAAGTGGTAGTGATGGCTAAGGCTGCCTCGAAGTGCTGGTCCGAACATGCTAATTCTTTCACCGGCATACGCATCATGCCCTTCTCAAGAGTAGTGAACACCATGCAGATGCGGTACGTCATCAGGCAGTAGCGCACGTAGTACCCGTAAGTGGTGTGCATACATCCGCTCAGAATGGTAATAGATGACAACAAAATAACATCCCTCTCCCGGGGATCATCGAAGTATTTTACTACTGCGGACAAGAACTCGGGAATGAGCTCAAAAACCGCTTCCGGAAGGGTCGGTGTACGCTCGCGAAGCCGCTCTCCATCGAGTTTTTCAGACTCTTCATCGTCCGCTGTGTCGTCGGTTGAATTGCCATATGGCAATTTGGCAAGATCGTGGCAAGACCGCAGCTCTCTTTGTTCTCCCGATTTCCCCACCCGAAGGTAAGCAGAATTTACAGTACGGTGAATTTCTCCGGAATCAACCCCCTCCTGTTCCATAAACAGATAGGCGGCTCTGGCCAGCTCTGCCTGCGAAATGCTCCGCTTGCCGGCTTCGCAGGCCAACAAAGCCTATCAACAAATACACTTTTATGTATAATCGTTTATTATTGAAACTTAGCAGCTTAGCTGTATAGCATCGAAAAGATTAAAAAAATGTTGCAAAAAGATTTGCGTAGTCCAAAAGTTCGGCCTATATTTGCACCGCATTTAAGAGAGAATGCAGGTTTAAGGAAGTGTGGGTGAGTGGCTGAAACCACCAGTTTGCTAAACTGACGTACGGGTAACTGTACCGGGGGTTCGAATCCCCCCGCTTCCGCACAACACAAGAAAAGCACCTGAATCAGGTGCTTTTCTTGTCTATTTCCTAAAACTCATTCGGTGGATTCGTCTAACGGTTAGGACGCGTGCCTCTCACGCACGTAATACGGGTTCGATTCCCGTATCCACTACAAAAGAAACCTAAAAATCAGCCTCTTACCTGAAAAGTACGGGGCTTTTTTTATTATAATAACATTATGGAACTGCTTAAAGAAACGATCAATGCTGTCGTGAATTCAAGGTATCCGGAAATGTCTCCGAAAGGAAGAAAACTGATAGAGGAAGAATTGGAACGACAGGATATAGGCAAAGGTGAAACTCTACTCAGAGAAGGCGAAGTATGCCGAAGCATCATCTTCGTTGGACAAGGCATGCTGAGACAGTTTTATTTCAAGAACAAGAAGGATGTAACGGAGCATTTCTCTTATGAAGGATGTGTGTTGATGTGCATCGAAAGTTTGCTCCGGCAGGAACCCACACGCCTGATGATCGAAGCTTTGGAATCATCGGTCGTATACCATTTCCCTTTCGACAGGTTTCAGGAGTTGCTCAAAGAATCGGAAGAAATAAACACTTTCTACCGACGGATACTGGAATACTCGCTGATCACATCGCAGGTGAAAGCCGACTCATGGCGTTTTGAAACGGCACACGAACGCTATAACAGGTTGATGGAAATACATCCGGAGATTATCAAACGGGCACCCTTATCGCACATTGCTTCGTACCTGCTGATGACTCCCGAAACATTGAGCCGGGTCCGTTCGGGAATACTATAAACGGGAAAAGGAGATGAATTATTATTTCTTGCGGTAATCCTTAGGAGACATCCCGACATGATGCTTGAAGTATTTGCCGAAGAACGACTGATTGGCAAAGTGCAATGACTCCGAAATCTCCTGAATACTCATCTCGGACGAACGCAACAGGGCTTTGGATTCGAGAACGACGAAACGATCGATCCACTCGCTTGCCGTCTTCCCACTCACTTCTTTTACTACTACGGAGAGATGCTTGGGCGTAAGACACAGGCGGTCGGCGTAGAAAGCAACCGTTCGTTCCTTTTTGTAGGAACTTGATACTTCGCGGAGAAATTTACCGAAAAGCTCTTCCCGCCGCGTAATGGGTTTCCCTTCCCTGGGCATCTGCCTCTGATAAATATTGTATATTTCGAAAAACATGGAAAGGATGATTCCACGGGTAACTTCGCGCCTGAAAAGATGATTCTTCATTTGTGTCTTCCTGTACAAAAATGCATTGTACTCCAGAATATTGGTGATATCATCTTTATTCAACTTGATACAGGGGTATTCTTTAGCATAAAAAAGAAAAGATAGTAGATCGGTCTTCCGGGGCAATACATCGTCGGCAAAGGAAGACGACAGGACGAAAAAACTGCTCGTAAAATCAGGAGAGACCTCGCAGATCTCAATAATCTGATCGGGGGCAAGAACCAACAAGGTGTCAGGGCTTATATGATGTTCCTTCAGATTAACTGACAACACGCATGTGCCCTTCAGGCAAAGCCCCACGATCGTGGCATTCGTGCGGCTGGGATGAGTAGAGAATACAATATCGGAAATATGATTGCATACGGCAAAATCATTATCCATAAACTCCCATCTATGCAGATCTTTAAAATCAGATATACTTTTTTTTATTATTGCAGCAGTTTCCATTGTTTCTGTTTTCGCAAATATATGTAAAATTTAGCAATATAACAGCCTTTTTTGCCAGTAATTCCGAGATAAAGAACAAAACAGTTGTTGGGTTGTCATATAAAAAGAACAGGGGCAACCTCCGTGAAGTCACCCCTGCAGAAAACTTTTATAAGTCCCGGATTCTCTTAGTTCATTATTTTAAAGCCAATAAAATAGGTACGGGGTTGTGTGGGACCATAGAAGTATCCGGCATCACGAAACTCTCCTTTGTCCAGATCTTTCTGAAAACTGTTAAATATGTTTTGTACCCCACCGTTAAGTTGAAATTTGAGATGATCTTTCAGCACAAAAGTATAATTCAATTTTACATTCAGATCGAAGAAGTCGGGTGTATTTTCCATCCGGTCCTTCTTTATGTAACCGGCAAAGTGCGGAACAATCATCTCGCCGGTATAGGTACCCGAAAGTGAGAAGTCGAAGTTCTTCGCCGGTGCCGATGTGAAAGTAAAATATCCATAATAATCGGGCGTACGGGTCATGCGCTTGGTGGTAAGTTCCACACCATCTATTTTCGTCCATGCTTCGTATTGCTTATATGTACTACGTTGGGCAGTGAATCCTACCTGCAGTTGTGCATCGCGTCCGTGGGCAATCCTGGCATCGAGGTTAGCACCGTATACACGAGCTCCGCTACCGTTGCGACGTTCTTTGATCATGTCTCCATTGGCATCATGGTCTATATCTTCGAGCACAAACACATCGCGAAGATCCGTATAAAAACCTTCGACAAGTATATTCGCCTGCCAGTGTCCTACAGGGAAAGTCCAATCCAACGAACCGCTATAACTGTTGGAACGTTCCTCTCGTAACCCGTCGGCCAACTTGATTTGTACTCCTTCGCCTCCTACTGCTGTAACATGCAAGTCTTCGTCATACGCTTGTGGAGCCCGGAAACCGGTAGAGTATGTCAGGCGTGCCTGTAAGTTTTCCCAAGGTTTGTAGAGCAAATTCACACGCGGACTGAAGATAACATCTTCTATCAAGTTATGTTTATCCACCCGGGCGCCGGCCAGCAGGGTGAGTTTACTCATGCGCCACTCGTTTTGTACGAAAGCTCCTGCAATACGTATTTCCTGTTTCAGGTCGCGGTGATAGCCGGTCATAATGTCGTGCATGGAGTTGTCCTGATACTCGATACCTCCGGTAAAGGTTGCTGGGGCAAAGAGACAATTGTCCATATTGCCCACATACATTCCGCCTGCCACCCAGGTAAGGTCGTTCGTCTTACCATAGGCATTCAGGTCTTGCCGCGCTCCGTAATAGCTGTTACGGTCGACGTGCTGAACCGATCCGTAGACCGACATTTTGTGTTTGTATTCTTTCCAGTACAGGTCATAGCTGATGCCTCCACTGTTGATGACGTGCTTGGTTTGTTCGGTGATATCCGCTTCGTGTGGTTGCAAGTCGAACTTGTTGCCCCCCCGGCGCAGTTCGCTCGTTGTGTGATACTCCAGGCTGATGCGGCTGAAATTAGTAGGGCGATAATAAGAGCGGAAACCAAAGGTATTCATATTCAGTTTGCCCAACTCTGAAAAGCCATCGTCATCGGCGTCGTACGGATTGCGGTTGCGGTACGACTCGTACATGGCAATGCCGTACGAATTGTCTTTAGCCACGAGCGATACATTACCACCCATGTACTGTTCCCATGTTTTGCCGTTTGCATTCGAAAACATGCCTGCCACCTGAAACGAGTTACTGATGGGATCTTTGGTGATAATATTGATCGTACCTCCCACCGCATTAGCACCGAAGAGGGCCGATCCGCCGCCACGCACTACTTCCACACGTTCGATCATGTTCACGGGAATTTGTTCCAGCCCGTACACACCCGACAAGGCGCTGATGATGGGGCGACTGTTGATAAGGATTTGCGAGTAAGGACCTTCCAGGCCGTTGATGCGAACCTGAGGAAAGCCACAGTTCTGGCAATTGTTCTCCACCCGCAATCCCGACTGGTAGCTGAGCGATTTGGCCAGGTCGGTGGAGTTCACCGCTTCGAACAGTTTGGCGCTCATCACATTCACCACCACGGGAGCTTCCCGGCGACTCACTTCGTTCCGGTTGGCCGAAACCACGACTTCGTCTGTCATAAAAGCCTCTTCCACCATTTGAAAGTGAACCACAGCGGTAAAGTCTTTGCTTACCTCCACTGTCTTTTCCTGTGTTTTATAGCCAATGGCCGATACGCGCAAGGTATATCGACCGGCAGGAAGCTTGCGGAATTCGAACTGGCCTTCTTCATTCGACACCGTTCCGCCGTCGCGGCCTACAATCTGAATGGTGGCATAAGGAATGTTTTCTTCGGTTCCTTTTACAATAACGTGTCCGGAAATCATATTTCCTTCTTTAATCGGATTAACAGCCAGGAGATGCATGCCGCAGAAGGCAAGCAGAAAGAGAATGATACAATGTTTCATACAATTGATAATATAGATTAATTAGATAAGTATGGCCTGCGCAATATGCACACCACCAATAGCGCAAGAGAAAGCGGACGACCGTTCACTTGCGAAACTTGAATTTCAACACAAAACAGGAAAGTGGGATTAGCCCCGAATCGTTGCAGGCGGGGCACGAAGGGTGGTCACCGAGCACTGGTCACCGGTAGGCACAAGTACTTCATAGCTTCCATCCAATACGCACAGCACGGGGCAGTTGGGGACGAAACAAAAGGAAGTACTTATTTCAAGAGATTGGAATGCGGACAGACGGTCTATGACAAGCACCGAAGAAGATTCGTGCGAGTGCTTGCCATGAAAAGGATGCGAGTGGGCAATCATCACTCCATTGATATAATGCACATGGGTAAACATCGTGATGCTTACCTGGAACATTACAAACAATGTAAGTAACCCGAGGGAGAAGATTGTCTTCTTTGTTTTTGCCACTATCTATGTACCTTTTTAAAATTCCGGTACAAAGGTAATTATTATTTTTATTAATTCGGAACGACAGCAATCGTTGAGGTGCAAAATACCTACAAATAGGTAGCCAACAACTCCAGGTATTTCTTATCCGTATCGTCAAAGGTAGCCAGAAATTCGCTGTCGATATCGAGCACTCCCCATACTGTTCCGTCTTTTATCAACGGGATCACTATTTCCGAGCGGGACAATGAACTGCAAGCGATGTGCCCGGGAAAAGCATCCACATCGGGAACGACCAGCGTAGTAGCCTGCTCCCAAGCTGTTCCGCACACTCCTTTTCCTCTACGGATGCGGGTACAGGCAATCGGTCCCTGAAAAGGGCCCAGAACCAGTTCGTCTTGTTTCACCAAGTAAAAGCCTACCCAGAAGAAGCCGAAAGCCTCTTTCAGTGCAGCGGCCGTATTGGCCAGATTGGCTATTAAATCGGGTTCACCGGTAACCAATGCCTCGATTTGTGGTAACAAAGAACGGTATTGTTCTTCCTTGTCGCCCGCTATTAATGTAAGACTCTCTGCCATGACACTATTCTCCGAATAAGTATTTATAATCACGTTTGGCCGCCGGAACCGTCCATTCTTCGGGAATGAAACTCCATTGGTTCAACGCACGCGGACTGAGCTTTTCTTTTTTCTGGATGTAGTTTATCAGGTAATAGCGCAGATCCTTGTCCGAAGAGAAAACGATACGGTCCTTCAGCTTGCTTTGCCGAATGCCTGCTCCTTTGGTCAGCAACTCCCCGCCCCCATTTCCACGATACGAATTCAGGGCTACCCTATAAGTTGCGTTCAAGTCGAACGGTTGCCCGTTGGACAGGCAGATGATGTTCACCTTCTTTCCTTTGGGCTTCGTTACATCGACTGTATAGATAATGCCCGAAGCCGAATCGAAGTTGAAACTATAGTTCTCGAATGTCATTCGTTCCACTGCTCCGTTACGTTTCGTCTTCTTAAGCCACAGCAAATGATCTTGCGGAGATTTCATCTGATTGGTCCACATGTAATACGATTCTTCCAAAGCGCCCTTTATCTCCTTTCCTGTCAGCTTCATCACATACAGCATGTTCTCGTATTGATAGAGCGAAAACATATCGCTGATGGTGACATCGCCTTTGTGGATCACTGCATCGAACGACAACGGGGCTGCGAAAGAGATTTCCGCTCCCGATATATCGAGTTGGAGCGAATGGATAAAATCGATGAAAGCCGAAGGTCCGAAATAGGCCGGGCGCGTAGTAACGTCTTCGGTAAAAGTACCGATCTTCGTCGAAACAAAGTTCTGAACAGCTTCGTATTGTGGTGAGAAATGATTCATGAATTCCTCGTCGACTGCCGTACGATCTATATCCGTGAGTTTGCCGCTGATCTGTTTGTGTTGTACTTTTCCGTCCACCAGTTTCAGTGTAACGTCAACGTCGGCCACTACCCTTCCAGCATTGGCGGGGTTGACCAATAACACCGAATCTCCGGCTATATTTACTATCTTGGAACATTCGCGCAGATGGTCGTGCCCCATCATAACAATGTCGAATCCCGGTATGTTTTTGGCTATTGTTGCCGAAGCATTTTCGCGATATTTCCCATCCATCAGCACCAGATCTTTCCCGGCATGAAACAAGCCGATCACCAGATCGGGCTTTTCTTTTTCGCGGATGATCTTCATCCACTTCCTGGCAGCTTCCTCCATATCGGCGAAGTAAAGCCCTTGCCACAGGTTCTCGGACAGCCACATGGGAATAGCCGGAGTGATCATTCCCAGCACGACGATCGTTACTCCGTCACGCTTCAGCACCTGGTAAGGTTTCAGAAAAGGCTCCCCGGAAGAGGTTTCTATGATATTGGCGCCCAATACGGGGAACTCACATTGCGATATCCAACGATCGAATACCTGGTGTCCCGTTTCTACATCGTGGTTTCCCATATTACCTACGTCGTACTTCATATAGTTCATTATTTCGGCGCAAAGATGAGTCGATACGGTGTCTATGTAGTTGTAATAATAGGCTGTAGGTTGTCCTTGCAGAATATCACCGTTGTCCAGCAGAATCAAATTATCGTGATAGACTTCCCGCTGCTGCCGTACGAGCGAATATACCCTGGCCATACTTCCTCCCCATTCCTTTTGAGTAATAAAGTTGAAGGGGAAATAGTTTCCATGCAGGTCGCTGGTTTCGATCAGTTTAAGCTTTACCTCCCGTTCCTGAGCCGGTATCGACCCAGCAAGCGACAAGAAGATTATTGATAATAAGAATAGTCGTTTCATTCTATCTTTTGTTTTACTATTATTCTTTATAAGTTTAGCGGGTGTGTAAATACAAAGCGGGCTCCGTCCTTGTAGTCACTGTCAATCCATATCTCTCCGCCCCATTTCTCTACAGTCAGTTTGCAAATGGGTAAACCTAATCCTGTACCTTGCGCATACTCGTCCAGTTTTTCGAATCGCTCGAACACCCGGCTTTGATTTTCGGGCGGAATGCCGCAGCCGGTATCGGTTACCGAAATCACGGCACGTTTCTTATCCGGATGAATATCGAACTTCAGGGTTATCGTTCCGTTATCGGTAAACTTCACCGCATTGGTAAGCAGGTTGGTTGCCACTTGCTGGAAACGTTGCGAATCGGTATTGAACGTACATGTATCGTAATCGGAAAGAAAGACTAACCGATTGGTACTCTTGCGCGAAAACTCGATCGAGGTGACGGCTTGCCTGCACAACTGAACCACATCACACGGTTGGTAAGCCAAGACAACACGTCCGGACTCCAGGCGTGATATATCCAGAATGTCATTGATAAGGCGAAGGAGTAAGTCGGAGTTCAGCTTGATGATCTCGGCATATGCCTGGCGTTCTTCGTCTTCGCTTTCGCCAAACGATACCAACACATCACTAAAGCCCACAATGGCATTCAGCGGGGTACGTATTTCGTGGCTCATATTGGCAAGGAATGCCGTTTTCAACCGGCTGGCTTCTTCGGCTTTGTCTTTAGCTTCGCGCAGGTCTTGTTCCGAGCGCAGCAATTCGTTACTCAAGCGCCGGGTACGGAAATAGAAGAACAATGAGATGACCAGTCCGAGTACCAATGCTCCCACAATAGCAATAGCAGTCCAAATCTGATAGGTGTACTGTTCGTAGAAAGTAGGATCTTCGTTAACAATCTTGACGCTAAAAGGCAGATTGTTGATATGAAGCCCTACCGCCTTGGCGCGTTTGCTGTCCAATAATGTTTCGCTGCCGATAACAGTAATATCATTGTTTTCGTCGGGTGCCTGCTCCATAGAATAAGCTTTTCGAGCCATGTCGCGTCCCAAGTCACGATAGGCCGGCATTACTCCGCCAACGGCCCAATACCCCAATCCGATAGTCGACAGGCTGAAAGCCGGTAAATTCGGGGCTGCTTCCATCATGGAGTAGGTGGCGCTCCGCATGAAATAACCTTCGTTCATATCCACACGCCATGTTCCCAACAGAATCACCGTCTTTTCGGGCAGTTTGTTGAACTCCTCGGTAATGGTATATACGGTATGCGTGCGGCCGTCGAGTAGAATCAAATCCAGTTCCGGGAACTTTTTTATCTCCTTACGCATCAGGGCTTGCATGGAAACACCCCCGTAGGTGTTATCGGTGAGGAAAGCAATATGCTTGGTATCGGGATAGAAATACTTGATCATCCGGAGGTTGGAAGGTATATCGTACTCGTAGACAAAACCGGAACGCACTTTCTGTTTCCCCAGGCTATCGGCAAAGAGATCGACCGATTCAGGCATCCATGTCTTCAACTGGGTAGTATCACTGGGAAGAATTACAGCATTACGGCTGGCAAGGCTACAAATGGCAGGCGACTGTACGATAACGGAATCCTGGGAGATATAGGCCGCCCATGCCTCCTGCCCCAGCAGTACAATCATCTTGGGAGTCTTTGTACCCTGATATTTGGATAGGATATTATGCATATCACTCTTCCAGCGGGATGCTTCGGTAAAACTCTTGCAATTCATGTTTTCAATCTGCACATTGGTCCGTCCACCGAGTGTCTGGTATTCGTCCGTAAAGTCGGAAATAAACATCGATGTTTGATGAGCAGCCGGATTGTAAGAGCTAATTATTAATATAGAACCTTTATTCTCTTTATCCTGTGCATTCACCATTGCCGGCCAGACCAAGCTTTGCAACAGCAAACAGAAGAGTAAAAAGAATCTACAGGTAGTTGTCATAATATTTTTCAATTGAGATATAATGGAGTATATAACCAAAGCGCAAATATAATAAAAAGGTTAGAACTAACGGGAAATAAGAAATAGAATTAATCAGAGCACTTCTTTCTTTTTGCTATTTTTACTCAAAGAGTAGTGTTTCACACCGGGAAACAGTGTGTTTCAAGTAATGAAACAGTGTATTTCAAGCCATGAAACAAAGTGTTCCAAAGCATGAAACAGTGTATTACGAGCGATGAAACACTTTGTCATAAGCATTGAAACTGCTTGACAAAAGCCACATAAAATTCCACCTGTGCCAACTATATTCGTTTCAAATAACTTGCAAACTCCGGATTTTTTGGCGAATATTGCACCGTTTTAAATCTACCAACAAGTATAATCATGGATTTCTTTTATAAATTTATCTCTGCCGCTCTGAATATTCCGGAGAAACAAGTCAAGAATACCTTGTCACTCTTACAGGAAGGAGCCACCATCCCATTCATCAGCCGCTATCGGAAGGAGTTGACCGGCGGGCTCGACGAAGTCAAAATAGAGCAAATCAAAGAACGGTACGAAAAGCTTTGCGAAGTTTCCAAACGCAAAGAAACAATCTTAAACACCATCGAAGAGCAAGGAAAAATGACTCCTGAATTGCGAAAACGCATCGATGCTACCTGGGATGCCACCGAGCTCGAAGACATCTACCTGCCGTACAAGCCCAAACGGAAAACCCGTGCCGAAGCCGCCCGTCAGAAAGGATTGGAGCCACTTGCCACCCTGTTGATGTTGCAACGCGAAAACAACCTGCCAAGCCGGGCAGCTGCATTCGTCAAAGGAGAAGTGAAAGATGTGGATGATGCCCTGAAAGGCGCCCGCGATATCATTGCCGAACAAGTGAGCGAAGACGAACGGACACGCAATATGCTTCGCAACACATTCAGAAGGCAAGCGGTGATCACGGCCAAAGTGATCAAGGGAAAAGAAGAAGAAGCGATCAAATACCGGGACTATTTCGACTTCTCGGAACCGTTGAGACGCTGCTCATCGCACCGGCTCCTGGCTATTCGCCGGGCCGAATCAGAAGGGTTGCTACGAATTTCGATCAGCCCGGAAGACAATGATGAATGCATAGCCCAGATAGAACGAAACTTCGTACGCTCGAATAACGAATGCGGACGCCAGGTGGCCGAAGCAGTCGAAGATTCGTACAAACGCCTGTTGAAGCCCTCCATCGAATCCGAATTCGCCTCCCTGTCCAAGGAAAAGGCCGACGAAGAAGCCATCCGTGTATTCGCCGAAAACCTGCGGCAACTGTTGCTGGCACCGCCTTTGGGGCAAAAAAGAGTGTTGGGCATCGACCCGGGATTCCGTACAGGCTGTAAGGTAGTTTGCTTGGACGCGCAAGGCAACCTGCTACACAACGAGAACATCTACCCTCACCCTCCTGTCGATAAAAAAGGAGAAGCTGCTTCCAAACTGCGCAAGATGATCGAAGCTTACCAGATCGAAGCCATCGCCATAGGTAACGGAACAGCCAGCCGGGAAACCGAACAATTTGTGGTAAACCAGCAGTATGACCGTGCTTTGCAGGTATTCGTCGTGAGCGAGCAAGGAGCATCCATCTACTCGGCCTCCAAAATAGCGCGCGACGAGTTCCCCAATTACGACGTAACGGTTCGTGGGGCAGTATCCATTGCCCGCCGGTTGATGGATCCCCTGGCCGAATTGGTAAAGATCGAAGCTAAGTCCATCGGTGTAGGGCAATATCAGCATGATGTAGACCAGTCGCAACTAAAGAAATCGCTCGACCAAACGGTGGAGAATTGCGTCAACTCGGTAGGTGTAAACCTCAACACGGCAAGCAGTTATCTGCTGACGTATGTCTCAGGTTTAGGTCCTCAGTTGGCGCAGAACATCATCAATTACCGGGCAGAGAACGGGGCATTCAGCTCGCGCAAACAACTGATGAAGGTTCCCCGTATGGGAAGCAAGGCATTCGAACAATGCGCCGGCTTCCTGCGCATCCCGCAAGCAGCCAATCCACTGGACAATACGGCTGTACACCCCGAAAGTTACCACATCGTAGAGCAGATGGCGAAGAACCTGAACTGCACCATCGGCGAACTGATAGCCAGCAAGGAGTTGCGTAATAAAATCGACCTGAAGCAATACATCACTGATACCACCGGACTGCCCACACTGAATGATATCATGCAAGAGCTGGACAAACCCGGACGGGATCCGCGAAAAACAGTGAAGGTCTTTGAGTTCGACAAGAGCGTACGCACCATTGCCGACCTGCGCGAAGGAATGATACTTCCGGGAATTGTAGGCAACATCACCAACTTTGGGGCTTTTGTCGATATCGGCATCAAGGAGAACGGGCTTGTACACCTCTCCCAATTGGCCGACCGCTACATCACCGATCCTACCGAAGTAGTATCTATCCATCAGCATGTGATGGTGAAGGTGCTGAGCATTGACTCGCAACGAAAGCGGATTCAGTTATCGATGGTGGGAGTAGAACAATAAGATCAGTCCGGTAAACACCACCATCAATGCCGTGCAGATTATCGAACCTTCGAAGCCAAAGCTTCCGCCATTGACGATATTCTGCACCGGCATACGGGTTATCAGCAGTGGATCGGCTATTTGTTGCCCGCTCACGCTGTACCCCAGCACCGGCCCTTGTATCCAGTTCCAAAACAGGTGAAGGGATATCGGAAACCACAAATTGCGCGTGTACAGGTAAGAAGCTCCCAGCAGAATACCGGCCAGGAAGATATTAAATAAAGGTAGAAAAGCTACATTCGGATTGAGCAGATGCATCAATGAAAACAGTAAGGAAGAGATACCCAACGATACAAACTTGTTCAGGCGCGTGCGAAGCAACCGGCCCAACACATAGCCACGCACCATGATCTCTTCGGCCAATGCTACCAACACAAAGAACAGGAAGCTTACACCCAGATTGGAAGCATTCCACCGGAAGTCGACTATTTCCAGCATACCTACTCCCCAGGTAGTCAGGAATCCTATCGCATAGATGGCCAAAGCTACCAGCATTCCCCAAAGAATATCCGCCCAACGTCCTTTCAGGCTAAGCCCCAAATCGGATATCGGACGATGATCTAATAGTCGCAGCATAAAGCATGCCGAAACGAACGCCGCAAGCAAAGTGCCCGCCTGTAGAGCCATTCGCTGTCCGACAGAGGGCCCGCCTCCCAGCATCATAATCATTGCGCCTGCAATAGATGTAAAAACGAGAAATAACCCGATATAAATACAAATACTTGCTACGGCAGGAATCCCTTTACGTGGCGAACTCCCGGAATCATTGTATAAATTCATAGTGTATAAAAGTGTTACGTTCGGGCAAAAATAGCATAAAATATTTAAAACCAACCCATCTCTTTTCACTTTTCTATATATTTGTCCATTCTATAATTAATTCTCACAAATGATGCTACGATTATTTATTGCAACTTGTATACTCCTGTTTCATGTGTGTGGAACTGCTGCGCAGGTAAAAAAAACGTTGTTTGTAGACAAACCCGGGACGCTGATCTCCCAGCTTACCGAAGAAGAAGCCAACAGCATCACACATCTTACACTTACCGGTAAGATTAATGCGGTTGACTTCAAGCACCTGCGTGACGAATTCAAAAGCCTGGAGGTGCTCGATATCTCAAACGTCAACATTAGCATGTACAGCGGTAAAGAGGGAACTTACCCGGAGAAATTCTATATCTATTTAGCCAATTTCATTCCGGCTTATGCTTTCTGCCGGGTAGCAAACGGGCAAGTTCACGGTAAATTGTCCCTGACCAAAGTGATTCTCTCCGAGAAAATCAAAACAATAGAAGAAGCCGCCTTTAAGGGATGCACCCATCTTAAGGTGTGCCAGCTTAAAAAGAAAACACCTCCTTCCCTGCATCCGGAAGCATTGGGAGATAGTATTACAGCCATCTTTGTACCTACCGGATGTACGGATGCTTACAAGTTGGGCAAACGGTGGGAAACATTCGCTTTCATTGAAGGCGAACCTCAAACGGCAGTTATTCAGGTGGGTGCGATGGGATCATTGGAAACAGAAATTGTCAAAGCAGGATTGCAACCCAAAGATATTAACTTTCTCACGGTAGAAGGAAAGCTGGATGCAGGCGATTTTAAATTGATACGCGACTATATGCCTAATTTGGTAAGTGCAGATCTCTCAAAGACGAACGCAACTGCCATTCCCGAATTTACATTCACCCAAAAGAAATACATGCTTGCTATCAAGTTACCCCATGGTCTGAAAGTGATCGGACAACGGGCATTCAGCGGCTGCGGGCGCCTGTGCGGAACAATCGAGCTACCGGCCAGTGTCACCGCCATCGAGTATGGAGCCTTTTTGGGATGCGATAATCTGCGCTACGTGGTAGCAACCGGCAACCGGATTACCTCCTTAGGCGAACCATTGTTCAGTGACTCTGCTACTACAAAACTGATATACCAATCGGCTACTGCACCCTGAGCCGTATCGTTACAATCCCAACGGCCATCCTGCCAGATACCACACCACTAACAGTGCAGTCCAACCTACCAGAATATACAAGGAGTATCGCCAGGTATATTTAAGCAATGAACCGTAGGTAGCCTTGACATCGTATTGCTGCATGTACGTCAGCACCAGCGGCATGTAAAACATGAACGGGGTGATGGCATTCGTTGCACTATCGCCTATGCGGAAAGCGCACTGCGTCACATCGGGCGAGATACCCATACGGGCAAACATCGGGATAAAGATAAAGGCCATGAACGACCATTTGGAAGTAGCCGATACGATAAGCAGATTGATACAAGCCGTGAAAAGGATAAACAGGATCAGCGTAGGCAAGCCGCTCAGTTCTACGGAGGATAATAAGTTAGCTCCCATGATAGCCAGACACTTGTCCAAGTGCGAATAGTCGAAACAGGCAAACATCTGAGCGGCGAAGAAGGCTATCACAAAGTAAACACCCAGTAACCGCATAGGCTGCGCCAATCCTTCGATGACATCACTGTCCGTACGGTAGCGTCCGGAACTAAAACCGTATGCCATACCCATCAATCCGGCTCCTAAGGATATCAGAAACAGGATACCGGCAATCAACGGCGAATGCATCAACCCACCGCTCACACTACGCAGGATACCATATGACGAGAAAGTAAGCCACAGGATAATGGCTGTATACAACGCTCCTACCCCGATAGCCGTAATCAATGCCCGTCGTTCTTTGCGCGAAAGCTGTTTGTAGCCTTCGAAAACGGTGGCGCCTGCATACTCTCCTAAAGTAGGAAGCAGTTTCCGGCGAGTGATCCAATAAACAATGAGCGTCAGGTAAAGGGTAGAGAAAGCCATGAAGTAATAATTGCTCATCGGGTCGGTATTACCTTGGTAAAGGCCCTCATTCATTGCTACTTCCTGCGTTACCCGGGCAAGCAACGGGTCGACCGTACTCATAAGCACATTGGCACTGTACCCACACGAAACAGATGCATAAGCCGTAATGATTCCGGCTACCGGATGCAACCCTACCGAGTGGAACAGCGTCGCAGCAATGGGCAACAGTATGATATACCCGGCATCACCTACCACATTGGAGAGGAGTCCGAGAACAATTACCCAGATGATGATCTTGGTCTTCTCCTGCCGGCTACCTACCCCCTTACGGACACATGCATCGATAAACCCGGAGTGTTGTGCCACCCCGATGCCGAACATTGCAATAATCACCATTCCTAACGGAGCAAACCCGGTAAAGTTCTTCACCCCGTTGCGTAGCATCCAGCGGATGCCTTCGGGGCTAAGCAAGCTCTGCACACGTATCTCCTCTCCCGTCTGTGGCAGTTGCACGCTCATTCCGTAGATATCGAATATCCACGAAAGGAAGATGACTACCAGCGTAAGCAGTAAGAACATCGTGGCCGGGTGTGGCATCCGCCATCTACTCTTCATCGGGTTCCAGGTTGTCGAGGTCGATAATGCGTAGTTCGAGTGCACGTACCACCAGGCGGGTAGCGTTCACTCCTACCCGTTCGCCATTCGGAAATAAACGGCTGATCAAGTCGTTCTGACGTTTTTCCAATGATTTCACGCCAAAAGGCATTCCCTTCAGCGAAGCAATCATGTCCTTGGTGTAGCCTAATGCCAGGTGGCGCAGGAAACGTTCATCGTATTCATCGATGTCATAGCTGATAATAGCTTCCTGACGTTTGGCGTCATTGCTCACCGACCGTTTGAAGCGGTCGACGATCTTTTCCAGAATGGGATAGTTGAACACAAGCTTCTTGCCGTCCATCACTGCCTGTACATCAGTCTTTGTCAGTAGCTCGCCTGTTTTCAGAATGATACCGTCGGCTCCGGCATCAAGCACATCGACCCAAAGTTTTTCGTTCAGTATTTCGCCGGTGAAGATGAGCACGTGCACCCCTTTGTAACGTTTAAAGATATTGCGGCATATATCCACACCGATGGTGGTCGAGCCTCCCAGACCAAGGTCGAGCAATACCAGATCGGGAACTTGTACCTCCATCAGTTTCCAGAATTCATTCTCAGTCATGGCTGTACCAATCACTTCGGCATTGAGAATCTCGTGCCGGAAAATCTCTTCGGTACCCTTCAACTCAAGTTTTACATCTTCAACGATGATTACTTTAAACTTTTTATCTTCCATTGTATATCGTATTGTTTGTTATCATTCTCTTTCTCATCGCCGGGGGATGGTGAAGTACACCGTGAAACCACCTTCGGCGGCTGGTTCGGCATTGATACGGCATCCGCGTCGACCGGCAAATTCATCGTGGTCACGGATGATCTGTTTGCACACCAGATACTCTGTTCCCCGCAGGCGGTCGCGTTCTCCCTCTGTCATTCGCGCCAGGTTGGGATAAAACAATAGGTTCAGTTCTTCCACTGTTTTCTCCCTGCGCGTATCGGTGAAGAGGAAACGTACATACTCTCCGTCGGGACAGGCTTCGAGTTTTAAAACGCCCCCCTGGCGGACAGCCAGTGCCTCGTCAATCAAGTTTTCGAACAGGAAAGCCAGTTGGTTCACGTCACCGATAACCCGCATTTCCGAATCGTCAAGCTCTGGCTTTACCTCAAGAACCAGTTTCTCCGTCCTCCCTTTCGCGGCTTTCCGGAAATATTTCTGAGCCATACCCGATAGATCGCTTACCGGAATCACAGTCCGACGGAAGGTCACCTCTTCCAACTGACGCGACGCACATGAGCTAAGTATGGTAAAGATACCTTTATAATATTCGATCAACTCGCTGATGGTTTCGATGCATTCCCGTTCTTCGGTTTCGGAAAGCGACTGTGTATTCAGTTTACCAATAATCTGCTTGATTTTGCTGGGGTAGTAAATCGTTTCATGCTTGATGGTCGAAAGACAATTGTCGAGCACCATGTTCTGTACATGCAGCATACTGTCTTCCCACGAAGCACGATGTGTCTCTTCCTGTGCCGATTCGATATCCCGATATTTCATGGCAAGTTTCACCACTGCATTGAACACGGCAATACCCATGTATCGCGCCACAAGTTCCATCAGCAAATGGTCGGTCTCGTGTTGCGTTCCTTCACGCCGTTCCAAGCAGAGAACCCCTACACATTGATGCTCTTCTCCGGCATCGACCACCAATGGAAGTACGTGCAAGGTTCCCTCAACCAAGTAAGTCTGTTCTTCAAAACATCGTTGTACGATGTCGGGCACAACCTCACGCACGGGATTGGACGCGAATTCCAGCCGCCGTGCCGATTCATTGTACACGGCAATAGCCAGACTGCTGATCGTCAACAAGTCGTTCACTGCATCGAACGATTCCTCGACAATGCGTTGAGGAATCCCCTTCAGGGTATCATCTTCCAGTTGCAATGCTTCGGCTTGTTCTTGCGTACGGAACAAGGAAGCCGAAAACATCTTTTTGTTGATTTCGAGTACCTGTTCCAGATTCATCCGGTTGACTAAGCGTTTACGTATATACAATAGATAATAGCCAACAAGCGAAGCCACCAATAGCAACACACACAGAATAAGTCCCACAGTTTTGTTGGTTGTCGATCGTTCCAGTTGCCGACAATAAGCCTCGAGCGACTGGTCTTCGCCTTGCAATTTATACAGTGCCGTATAAGCTTCATTATTATAATTATAGGCATCGAGCCGTTTCAAGGCTAAGAAAGCTACCGCGGCTTCATTGCGTATATCGAGAATCACATGAAAATCAGAATCAAACATATCGTTCCACCAACCTACTTCGGCAGGCACCCCTACGCCTACCAGCTCCATCATTCGCCGGGGCTGACGGGCGTATGTCCGGTAATGTTCATTCAGCTTTACAATGGCCGAATCAATATGCTGCAAGGCAAGTCCGTAGTCTTCGTCAATATTGGCAAAATAAGCCTCATCAGCAAAATCGGAAGCCTCGCGTAGTAAACGTTCATAAGCAGAATCGGGCACAGGTAAGATAGAATCGGTACTGAGAGCTGTTCCTTGCGACAGATTTCCTCCTGCAGGTTCGCAGGATGAAAATGTCCAAGGGAGGAAGAAGAGTAACAGTAAGCCTATTGTTTTCCGTACTCCCAACGGCAAACGAAAATAGAACCGGCTTCCCTGTCCGGGTTCACTTTCGACGTTGAACATACATACCCGGAACAGTTCGTTCGTCTTCCGGTATTTCTCAATGATTCCCTTACAGTTCATCAATCCGAACCCGCTACCCTTACTTTGTTTCAAGGCTTCGGTATCCGGAACATTCTTCATGCCGATAATGCTTGAGTCGTAGATCTTTTCGCCAACAATACGTTCCACATCTTCGGGCAAAAGTCCGGGGCCATTATCTTCCACCGATATCTCTACATAGTCGGTCGTCGATCGGGCATAGATCTTCACCGTTCCACCTTCGGGCGTGTACTTGCGGGCATTCTCTGCCAAGGTATTGATCATGAACAGGGTTAGTGCTTTATCTGCTTTCACGGATACATCGGCAGGAGTTATTTCAAGCTTTTGTTGTTTCATCTCGAAAGCACGACGTCCTTTGGCAAGGAGGTGAAACAGTTCGTTCAGGGCGAAGGTTTCGACATTCAGGTTCAATGTGCCCTGCTTCATTTTGATCCACAGTGCAAGAATATCGTTGTATTCGTTGATAGTAGTCACCAGTTCATCGATGTAGCGATACTTCTCCGTTTTGATTTCGGCATGATGAATATACCCTTTAACCATCAGCTTGTGTACCTCATTGAGTATGCGGTCAATATAAGGAGTGATTCCGGTAACGATGGCGAGACACGATTTCTTGATCAGGTTCTGGCGCTTGTTGGCGGCAATATGCTGTTCGTACACATATCGTTGTTTCTCGAGACGGCTGCGTTCATCGCTCAGCGATTCGATGGTCTGCTCGTTGTCGGTAGCCCAATCGATGTAAGGCATCAGTATCCGCACCCAGGCTTGCTCTTCCTTGCTCAACCGTTGTGCTGCTTCCAAGTTCGGTTTCCCGTCTTCGGGCAGGAAGAGGATCACTCTACCCGGTCCGAATAGTTTGTCTACACCTTTTTGTATAAGCGGACCGTCCATGGGGATGGACGATGTAATGGTGTGACACAACTCCAATGTTTGTTGCAGTTGCTCCATGTACCTGCGATTGCGCTTCTTGCTGTGCTTGTTGAATACCCCGAAAAGCACCATCACCAGCACAAACCCAAGTACAACAAATACAAGCACCACATTGAGCTGCCTCGACTCGGCATCCAGCGCCTGATAACGGCTCTCCAATTCTTTATCCTGGCGGGTATCGTCCAGAATATCCAGATAAACATTCCGGTTGTAGTTCGACGCCCACTTCATTCCCAATCCGGCATACGCCACACTCAACTGGTCGCGCACGCGGGAAATCCATTCGGGTACGGTTTTCACCTTCTCGCTGTTGAGCCACACCATTTCAGTATGAATGGTATCACTTTCGGGCGAAGGTTGCAATTTATCGATCGTATCATTCGAGTGATGATAATACAAGAAGTGGTGACGGTTGACGCAGTCCAGTGCTACCGAAAGCGTATCCAATGCTTCCTGATAGCGGCTGTGTGCATTCAGATAGCGTCCGATGGATACATACGTTCCGGCTATCTGGTACAAGTCGCCATATTCCTTAAATTTGGCTAATGCCATCTGCCCCAAGCGAAAGGGTAACAACGAATCGACCGGAACATCCAACTGTGTCAAAGCATGCGAACGCCTGCGGTTGAAGAAATTAAAATTTTCGGGCAGCGCCATCAGGTTGGCAAGCCCTTGCAATCCGTTGGCTTCGAAATAAGGAAGGTTGTGCTCCGAAGCCTGTTGCCAGGTGGTATACAAATCGTCGAACTCCCGCAACTTACGACGTTCGACGGGCTCGTTTCCGTACAATCCGGTAGCTCCCCTGATGTACGTATAATAAAGCCATTGGCTGGAATCGGATGTCAGCGACTCGGGTTTTATCTGGTTAATCGCTTCCAACGCTTCCGGACGTTGTTGCAGGTAATAATAGTAGATAGCCGATACAATGGCAAACTCCGAAAAAGCATATTCCATGCGCGATGCCTCATGCCGGCTCGAAATCACGTTTCCCTCCTCCCGGATGCGTTTCATCCTCCTGACGGCACTATTCCGATAGTCATAAAACTCTTTGTTCATCGTCGTACGCTGGTATATCTTCATCAGTCCGATATCAGCGATAAGTAGTTCGGTTTCGTTCTTTGTCAGCTTATGCACTTCCTGATACCACCCTTCAGCTGCATCGAAGTCCATCTTCATAAACGACGCAAAGCCCAGGTTGTTACAGGCTTCTGCCTTTCCTTGCTTATAAAGTATCCCCACCCTCTCGTACGCTTTGTATGCGGTATGGAGTGAGGAATCGATACTGGTATAGCGAAGTCTGTACGATTGATGATTCAATGAATCGATGAGGTGCGCTTCTTTAGTAGACAGCGTTCCCTCACAAGAGAAAAAGGCCGTCGACAGCACAATAAATACTATATATAAAGGTAAGCGCGAAGTCATTTTTACCATTTTTCGGTTTCGAAAGCAAATCTACAAATATTTCCGGTAACTTGAACTGAAAAAGATTTTTTATACGATAAGTCTTTCATTATGCAGGGATAATTTCTACCTTTGCGCCAAATTTAATACATAGCTAACAACTATAAAAATAATGAGCGAAAAAGCACCTTTTATGGTTTTTTCGGGTACCAACTCGAGATACCTGGCAGAGAAAATCTGCACCAGTCTTAATTGTCCGCTGGGAAACATGAACATTACTCACTTTGCCGACGGTGAGTTTGCTGTTTCCTACGAAGAATCCATCCGTGGTTCGCATGTATTCCTGGTTCAGTCGACTTTTCCTAACTCCGACAATTTGATGGAACTTCTCCTGATGGTCGATGCAGCCAAAAGAGCATCAGCCAAGACTATTATCGCCGTTATCCCTTATTTCGGATGGGCACGTCAGGATAGAAAGGACAAACCGCGTGTCTCTATCGGTGCCAAGTTGGTGGCCGACTTGCTTTCGGTAGCCGGTATTGACCGCCTGATTACGATGGACTTGCACGCCGACCAGATCCAAGGTTTTTTCGATATTCCGGTAGATCACCTCTATGCTTCGGCTGTATTCCTTCCTTATATTGAATCGCTGAATCTGGACAATCTGGTGATTGCTGCTCCCGACGTTGGCGGATCGAAAAGAGCCAGCACCTATTCGAAATACCTGGGTGTGCCGTTGGTGCTATGCAACAAATCGCGTGAGAAAGCCAATGAAGTAGCCACCATGCAGATTATCGGTGAAGTAAAAGGCATGAACGTAGTACTTCTCGATGATATTGTCGACACGGCAGGTACCATTACCAAAGCAGCCAATATAATGCTCGATGCAGGTGCCTCTTCTGTACGTGCCATTGCGAGTCACTGTGTCATGTCTGATCCGGCTTCGCTCCGCGTTCAGGATTCAGCACTGACAGAAATGGTATTCACCGACAGTATTCCTTACTGTAAGAAATGTGTAAAGGTGAAACAGCTGAGTATTGCCGATCTGTTTGCCGAAACAATCCGCCGCGTGCTGAATAACCAATCCATCAGTTCGCAATACATCGTCTAATACATACACCTCCTATAAAAAAGAAGGATGGCAGAACCAAGTGGTCTACCATCCTTCTTTTTTATATCTTGTATGGGCTATTATTCCAGTGCACCCATTTTATAGGTCCCCTTGCGAATCACCTTGCCATTCTTGTCGGTTTCAATAAACGGACCATTCTTTTTTCCTTGTTTGAAGAACCCATCGAAACGGACTCCCTCTTTGTTCTCCTGTACACCCTTTCCATCTTCCAATCCGTTCACAAAGCCACCTTTGTATTTGGTCCCGTTGGTCAATGTCAATGTGCCCTGTCCGTTGGGTTGATTATTTTTCCATTCGCCTTCGTACACATCACCGTTGTTCCATTTATAGGTTCCCTGCCCGTTGCGCTTATCATCTTTCCAAGCCCCGTCGTACACAGCGCCGTTGGCCCAGGTAAAGACTCCGCGTCCTTCTTTAGAACCATCCTTGAAAGCGCCTACATACTTATCGTCATTGGTATAATAATAGATACCGGTCCCGGTACGTTCGCCCAACTGATAGGTTCCTTCGTATCGTTCGCCCGAACTAAAGAAGTAAATGCCCTTTCCTTGTTGTACATCCTCTTTCCAATCGCCTACATACTTATCGCCATTGGTATATTCAAAGGTGCCTTTACCATCGCGTACGCCATCTTTCCAACTACCGTCATACTTGCTTCCGTCGTCCCAGTTCATACTTCCCTGACCATCTTTCTTGTCATTTTTCCAATTGCCTGTATACTTGGCGCCGTTCTTCCAGGTGTATGTCCCTAAGCCTTCGCGTTTGTCATTTTCCCAATTGCCCACATACATATCTCCATTGTGATAGTACATAGTACCTTGTCCGTGCTGGTAATCTTGAAACCACATACCATCGTACCGGTTGTTATTCAGAAAATAATAGATTCCTTTTCCGTGCTGCTGGTCTTGAAACCACTGACCTTCGTACTTTTCGCCATCCGGAAAAGAGTAAACGCCATAACCTTCGCGCTTGCCTTTCACATACTCTCCCTCGTACACGTCGCCGTTCTTGAATACCGTTTTCCCTTTTCCATGGGGTTTCCGGCTTTTCATTTCACCTGTGTAGAGGGAACCGTCCTTGAAAGTATAATTTCCAATTTTTATTTCGGAAGAGAAAGTGTCCTTAACCTTCCCGAAGAAGTTATTTTGAGCGAATACGCTTTCCTGCGAAAAGCAAATGATCAGTAGTATAGTATAGATATATTTCATCCGAATGCCAATTACGTGTTATTGTTTAAAAATAGCTTGCTGGACAAAGATACAATTTCTCCTTTAAAGCGCATACAGTTGTAAGGCTTTTTAGCACATCTTTTTACCTGCAATGACCTCTTTTAATGTCTCTTTACATAAATAACGGACGGCTAACTCCCTGATTTCTTCAGCGGTAACGCTCCTTACTGCTTGCAAAGAACGGAGGAAATAATCATCAGCCAGGCCATTGGTATGAATAAACATCCAGGCATCCGAAAGTGAAAAAGCCGACTCGTAGTTGCGGCACATCTCTCCCAGCATGTAATTGCGTACCGTGGTAAGTTCCTGTGCCGTAACCAGTTCGTTGTGCAGCCGGTCTATCTCATGGTACACTTCCGTGATAATGGGTTCTACATATTCGTTGTCGGCCTCGGTACTGATGACAAGCGCCCCGCTTCCGGGATAAAATAAGATTCCGGCAGAGATTCCGTAAGTGTATCCCTTTTCTTCGCGGATGTTCGACATGAGCCGGCTGCCGAAATAACCACCGAACAGCGACATCAATACACGAAGTTTCAGGTAGTCGGGATGTTGGCGGGTAATGGTGGTAGCTCCCAGTTTGACGGAGCTTTGCATGGCATCAGCGCGTTCGGTGAAGATATGTTTGCCGGGTACTGCCGCAAAAGGATATTCAGGGGTCAGGGTACGGGAGGCATTCCGCCCGAAAGGCGTAATACCCAAAGATGCTTCTACCTGATGGATAATGTCATCGGTGACGCAGCCCGATAGGAAAATGCAACAATTGCCCGAATGATAGTGCTCTTCGTAAAAAGCGCGAAGCGTGTCAGGGTTGATCCGGTTATAATCACCGGCCACTACGCTGTGTCCACAGGGATGCCCGTCGCCATAAAGCGACTCCAACAGACTGCGGTGAGCCAGGAAGTCTACTTTGGTAGCATTCACTAAGTATTGTTGCAGATTGGAGTCAATAACCGTGGCAAGTTCTTTTTCGGGAAACACCGGTTCTTTCACTAACGACTCGACCACTTCGAGTGTTTGGGGCACATACTTATTCAACGAATAGAGTGTAATATAACCATAGTCGGCCGAGCTCGACAGCTCGAGCCATGCCCCATAGTAATCGAGTTTCTCGGATATCTCGGCGGCAGTATACCGGCGGGTTCCCTCACGCAACAACCGGTTGGTAAAAAGTGCTTGCAGTCGGTAGGTCTGTTGCCAACGTCCACCACCAAAGAGGATATCGATGCGTACCACCTCTTGTTCGCCGACGTTGATCACTGTCAGCGGAATACCATTGGGTAGTGTAGTGCGCACAGGCGGACGAAGGTTAAAGTGCTCCAGGTCGTGCACTACAGGAGCTATTCGCCGGTCGATTGTTTCGGTAGGCTCCATCAACGAACGGTGGTTTGTCGTAAATACTCTTCGGCGCGTTCCAGGTCGTGTGGCGTATCTATCCCGATGGTCTCCACCTGAGTGACTCCCACTTTAATAGTATATCCGTTTTCGAGCCAGCGAAGTTGTTCGAGCGACTCGGCCAGTTCGAGCGACGACTGCGGAAGCGAGGTAATCTCCTTCAACACTTCGATACGGTAGGCATAGAGTCCGATATGTTTGTAATAGACATGCCTTTTTAGCCAGTCGGCTTTATCGGCATTACGCAGGTAAGGAACCACCGAACGGCTGAAGTAGAGAGCATTCATATTGTGATTCACCACCACCTTGGGCGAGTTGGGATTCTCCAATGCTTCCAGGGTATCGGCTGCAGTAAAAGGCTTGACCAATGTAGCGATCTGTGTCGAGTGATCGTCGAAACAAGCCTTGACAGCTTCCAGTTGCGAGGGCTGGATAAACGGTTCGTCGCCCTGGATGTTGACTACCACATCGTAATCGCCTCCCACCTTGGTACAAGCTTCGTAACAACGATCGGTACCGCTCTGATGGTTCACGGAGGTCATCACCACCTTCCCGCCAAAAGCCTTTACGGCAGCTTCGATGCGTTCGTCGTCGGTGGCCACGTAAGCTTCGTCGAGCACACCGGCTACTTGTTCGTACACACGCTGTATCATGGTTTTTCCACCCAGTATAGCCAAAGGCTTGGCAGGGAAACGGGTGGATGCATACCGGGCAGGAATGATTCCTATGAATTTCATATTCTTTTTGTTTTAGGGTATTAAAGTAAGGTATGTGTATACCAAAAACAGGATTACTCGAACAAGTCGTCCAGCCCCGGTTCTTGTATTTCGTCCGAGAAAGAGGCGCCCGAGTCGTCGCTGCATGGATTAAATCCGCTGGGCAGTGAGAATGTTTCGGTCTGGCTGTAACCCAATGTCGGATCGTCATACACTTTCTTCATGTAGAATGCCCAGATAGGTAATGCCATCGAAGCACCCTGACCGTGAAGCATGGTATCGAAGTGGATATCGCGTTCTTCGCCACCCACCCAGCAACCGGAAACGAGCGAGGGAGTGAAGCCCATGAACCATCCGTCGGAGTTGGAGTTCGTTGTACCTGTCTTACCACCCATATCGGCCGTAATGCCATAACGACGCACGCGCCCACCCGTACCTTCATTAATTACGGCACGAAGCATCACGAGCATCTTATAGGTAGTTGTTTGGCTGATCACCTCGTCCATCTGCGGTGCAAAGGTGGCCAGCACATTGCCGTCACTGTCTTCGATGCGCGAAACAAATACGGGAGCTACCCGGATACCTTTATTGGCAAAGGCTGTGTAAGCGCTCACCATCTCGCCAACCGAGATCTCGCAAGGTCCCAGGCAGAGTGACACGGTGGGTTGTATGTCGCGGTTGCGTACTCCAAAGCTGTGGATGAGACGCACCAGATTGTACGGATTGAGTTTGCCCATCAGGTAGGCCGATATCCAGTTGTTAGAGTAGGCAAGTCCCC
Organism: Bacteroides sp.; assembly: GCA_031554665.1. Lineage (GTDB taxonomy): Bacteria > Bacteroidota > Bacteroidia > Bacteroidales > Bacteroidaceae > Bacteroides. The sequence goes on from JAVBVA010000022.1 coordinate 67,059, forward strand.
ATTTCAGCGTTACCATCTCGCCGTAACGGGCGCGGCTGCTGTTACGCGGCGACCATGGCCGACCGTTCTCGTCGATCAATGTCTGTTCTACATTACGTACCTGATCGCAAGGTGAGAATCCGTCTTCCATCGCCAATGAATAGAGGTATGGTTTGATGGTCGATCCTACCTGACGGCGTCCCACCATGGCCATGTCATACTGGAAATAGTTGTAGTTGGGACCTCCCACGTATGCTTTTACATAACCGTTCCGTGGATCCATCGACATGAACCCGGAGCGAAGAAAGTATTTATAGTAACGAATGGAGTCCATCGGGGTGAGAATCGTATCTTTCTCGCCTTCCCAGCTGAACACGGACATTTCCTGCGGGGTGTTAAATGCTTTCTGGATGGCAGCTTCGCTCAGTCCGGCAGCTTTCATCGTGCGGTAGCGCTCGCTCTGCTTCATAGCTCTGTTCAGGATCTTTTCCACATCGGCATCCGAAACGGAATTGCTGTACGGAGCTTTCTTCCGGCCTTTCTTTTCTTTGAAGAAAGCCGGTTGGAGGGTTCCTTTCAGGTGTTCTATCACTGCTTCCTCGGCATACTGCTGCATGCGCGAGTCGATGGTAGTGTATATTTTCAGTCCGTCGACATAGATGTTGTACTTGGAACCGTCTTTCTTGCGGTTCTTTTCGCACCAGCCGTATAGCGGATTGGTTTCCCAAGAGATGGAATCTTCGTAGAACTTCTGCTTCTGCCAATCCTCATAGTTGCCTCGAACGGGTTTTCCGGCTATCATCTGTAAACGGAGGTATTCGCGAAAATAGGTGGCGATTCCTTCTTTGTGGTCTACCTTATGGAAGTTCAGCTCCAACGGCAAAGCCTGAAGGGAGTCGCATTCGGCACGGGTAATGTACCCGGCCTTTTCCATCTGGCTTAGCACTACGTTGCGACGGCCTTTGGCTCGTTCGGGGAATCTGCGGGGGTTAAATTGTGAGGGGTTCTTACACATACCCACCAGCATGGCGGCCTGTTCTGTTTTCAACTCTATCGGTTCGCAACCAAAGTATACATTGGCTGCGGTTTTGATACCGATACCGTTGTGCAGGAAGTCGAACTTATTGAGATACATCGTGAGGATCTCTTCCTTGGTGTAATAGTGTTCCAACTTTACGGCTATCACCCATTCGATAGGTTTCTGGAATACACGCTGCATGAAGTTTTCGGCCACCTCGTCGGTGTACAACTGCTTGGCAAGTTGTTGCGACAGGGTACTTCCTCCTCCGGCATTCTTTTGTAAGAATACACCGCGTTTGATAACGGCACGCATCAAGGCTTTGAAGTCTACCCCCGAATGCTCGGTGAAACGTATGTCTTCGGTGGCTATCAGGGCATTGATCAGATTGGCAGGCAATGCGTCATAGCCTACATATACGCGGTTCTCTTTTTGCAAGGCGAATGTTCCGAGCACTTTCCCGTCGTCGGAAATGATTTCGGAAGCGAATTTATAATTGGGGTTCTCAAGATCCTCAATGGGGGGCATGTAGCCAATCCAGCCTTTCGAAATAGCAGTGAAAAGCAAGACGCATAACAGTACCAATACCACGAGAAATATCCATAGACTTAAAACTACTTTCTTGATCATGATGTTTCTTCTGTAAATTTAGACTTGCAAAGATACTTTTATTTCGGAAATAGGCAAAATTCCAAGCCTTTTGCTTTGGGTTTTTACTTTCTTTTGCCATTGGGACTGGCGTTGTCTTTTCTTTCTTCTTTGCCTTGATGCAAAGAAGAAAGAAACAAAGAAGAAAAATCAAGGCTGCATTTTCTACGCTACTCCGCCTGTACGAAAAACGATCGGAGCTCCAACTCGCTACGTTGCACTCCGCTCAGACAATCGCTCCTTTACTCGTTTTTCGTACAGGCTACGCTTAACGCTGCGAAAATGAGGCCGGTCTTGATTCGCCACATCGCTTCGCTCGTGGCTTTTCAGTGAGGTCGACTCGCGCCTTTGTAGAAACAATAAAGAAGTGCTGCTAAGTACTAATGCGAATCAGCAGTTGAATTTATAACCCAGCGGGCCAAGGACTTACACATAAAGTCAACTGCTGATTCGCATTACTAACCAATAATTGGTTTATACTATTTTAGTACAGCAATGTTTGAATGTGTCAAAAGTCCCATGATCTAATTTTGAAGTTACGAATCGTAAGCAATTACCCCGACAGGGGTGAAATTTGAATAACCCCGGGTAAAACCCGGGGTGGTAGCTGACCACCCAAATATGAACCCCGTAGTGGATTCAACCCCTCTCGGGGTTGGTACAGAGAGGGTATTCTTCTACCCCGGGTTTTACCCGGGGTTATTCACGTTAAAGCCCTTTCGGGCTTTAGCTTCCCTGACCATTGGTTCTCAACCAGCAACTTCTAATCTGTAACTTCTTCAAAGAACGATTGGACTTTGACTCATTTACCATCTCCCCGGGGTGGGAGGAGGTAGATACCCCAAGGACTTGGACATACTGTGTGTGCCTACCTCCCCGCCCTACGGGCACCCCTCCTTAGCAAGGAGGGGAACTCCCCTTCTCTTAAAGGTTAAGAGAAGGGGCGGGGGAAAAGATTTTGAAAAAACACTCAGGCTCCCAACCGAAAGGATAAATGCAAAAAGGGAAAAGGAGAGATCAGCCCCGCCGAAAAAAACCTAATTCTCCATTGTAACTTCCAATACAGTGTCGTGTTCGTTCAGCGCACGATCGATCACAAAGGTAGTGGTACGGGTCTTGGCGCTGTAGTCCCAGGTTACTTTCTGAGGGCTGTCAAACCACTTGACTGATTTTACTTTTTTAGGGAAGACGAGCGACAGACATTCGCCGTCAGGCTTCTGCAAAATGTGGATGTAGCACTTGTTACCTTTCTGTGTGATGGCTCCCCACAGTTGCGGACGGACGAATCCGGCTTCGGTCCCGTAAATCGTTTCACCATATCGGGTGGTCCACTCTCCTACTTTGGCCAGGCGATCGACGAACTCGGGCTGTATGGCACCATTCGGCATCGGACCTACGTTGAGCAACAGATTGCCGCCGTATCCTGCCGCACGTACCAGGAAGCTGATCAGTTCGTTGACCGACTTATATTTATTATCAGTGATTTGATAGCCCCATGAGTTATTCATTGTGGCACAGGTTTCGAGAGGAAGTTTGTCCGACACGGCCTGACCACTGTATCCTTCCTTGTTTTCACCGGGAAGATCGCGCTCGAAGATTTGGAAATCTTCACCTTCGAAGGGAGACAGGTGGTGATTGTTGCCAACTAAGCACGAGGGCTGTAGCGTGTGAATAAGTTTGTATATCTCGTCATAATGCCAGTTGACGGCAGCTTTATGATCGGTACGGTTCTCGTCGGCCGTCTGATCCCAATGTCCGTCGAACCAGATACCACCGATGGGGCCGTACCCGGTGAGCAGTTCGGTGAGCTGAGCTTTCATGAAATTGATGTACGAGTTCCAGTCACTGGGGGCTGTGCGTCCGCTGTGCTGACCGGTACGTCCGGTGCGCCATTGATAGTCGTCGCGCATCCAGTCGAGCAGGGAATAATACAGAAACAGTTTAATGCCTTGTTTTTGGCATTCGGCCGATAGTTCTTTCAGCAGGTCTTTCTGGTAATGGGTGCGAGTGATCTTCCAATCGGACTGTTTGGTATCCCAATTGCTAAACCCATCGTGATGACGACTGGTGAATGTGATGTATTTCATACCGGCATTCTTGGCCATCGACACCCACTTGGCCGCGTCAAAGTCCTGTGGATTGAAGAATTGCTGTAAACGCAGGTAGTTTGTCCGGTCGATAGGACGGGTATTCATGACCCATTCGCCACTACCCAGCACGGCATACGGGCCGAAATGGACAAATAAGCCGAAACGGGCATCATCGAACCACTCACGGGCGGCCTTGTTCGCTTCGGTAGGGTTATAAACGGATTGAGCTGACGAAAATTTGCAACAGAAGAGCAAGCAAAGAAGTGCGATTTTGAATTTCATGGTATGTTTATTTGTTCGATTAGAGTACAAATATACACTTTTTAATCGAAACAGGCAAGTGTTTTGTCAAGTGTTTAATGTAATTCTTTAGATACGCAAAGGCTATCTGTTTGCCCCGGGGCAAATACCTTTGTAGAAGCGGGCAAATACCCGGCTGTTCGTTGCACGTAAATCGGCTTCCGCCTCGGGCGGTCCTTTCCGCGTCAGCGGTCTCTGGAAAAAGCAAGCGAAGCGCCATCACCAACAGTAACAAACGACGAAGCGCCTTCTTTGTTGTTGATGATGATGTTGCCCCCAGAGGGGGGATTCTTTTTATCTCTTAGAGCGAACCCCCTTCGGGGGAAGCGACGTCCGGAACGGACGGGCATTTATACTGTATATTCATATTTATCTTAATCTGCATTTTTATATTTATATTTATCTTTATTACGTACACAACTTTTGCTGATTATCAGCGAATTACGGACTTCATTAACATTTATTTAACACGCATTTTACTTACTTTTACATATTTTTTCGCATACTTTTCCGCACGTTTTTTGCATATTTCCAACCACTTTCCTGCACTAAAAAGTTTCTGTTTTATACTCAAAATAACCGCTATTCTTTGCCTGTAATGCAAATATTCACTATCTTTACACACCGTAAATCAAGACCTTCTTAAAATATCATATAACTATATGGACAACAAAAGTTTAGTCACCATCGCCGATTACTCGAAAGAAAAAATACTCGAAATGATCGAGATGGCCAAACAATTTGAAATGAAGCCCAATCGACGGCTGCTGGAGGATAAAATCATCGCTACCCTCTTCTTCGAACCTTCCACCCGTACCCGTCTGAGCTTTGAAACTGCCGCCAACCGCCTGGGAGCGCGTGTTATCGGGTTTACCGACCCGAAAGTGACCAGTTCGTCGAAAGGAGAAACTCTGAAAGACACCATCCTGATGGTGAGCAGTTATGCCGACGTTATCGTGATGCGTCACTATCTTGAAGGAGCCGCCCGGTATGCCAGCGAAGTATCGTCCGTACCCATTGTGAATGCAGGCGACGGGGCCAATCAACATCCTTCGCAGACGATGCTCGACCTCTACTCCATCTACAAAACGCAAGGTACCCTTGAGAATCTCAACATCTATATGGTAGGCGACCTGAAATACGGACGTACCGTACACTCCCTGCTGATGGCTATGCGCCACTTCAACCCCACATTCCATTTCATTGCCCCCGACGAGCTGAAAATGCCCGAAGAATATAAGCTCTACTGCCGGCAGTATGGAATTAGTTACGTAGAACATACCGACTTCAACGAAGAGACGCTGACCGAAGCCGATATACTCTATATGACACGCGTGCAGCGCGAACGGTTCACCGACCTGATGGAGTACGAACGGGTAAAGAATGTGTATATCCTGCGAGCACGGATGTTGGAAAATACACGCCCCAACCTACGCATCCTGCACCCGCTGCCCCGTGTGAACGAAATAGCTTACGATGTGGACGACTGTCCGCAAGCTTATTATTTCCAGCAAGCACAAAACGGGATATACGCCCGTGAAGCTATTCTGTGCGACGTTCTGGGTATTACGTTAGACGAAATCATGCAAGACAATGAAAGAAGATAAACACCTCCACGTGGCAGCCCTGCGCAACGGAACTGTCATTGATCATATTCCGTCCGATAAGCTCTTCACCGTGGTGTCGCTCTTGGGACTGGAACAAATGGGCAACAAGATCACCATCGGGTTCAACCTCAAAAGTGAGAAGCTGGGCAAGAAAGGTATCATCAAGATTGCCGACAAGTACTTCTGTGATGAGGAGATCAACCGTCTCTCCATCGTGGCGCCGCACATCAAACTCAACATCATCTGCGATTACGAGGTGGTGGATAAGAAAGAAGTGCACATGCCCGATGAACTGAAAAGCATACTGAAATGCGCCAATCCGAAGTGCATCACCAACAACGAACCGATGCCCACCCTGTTTCATGTACTCGACAAAGAACTTTGTGTACTGAAATGCCATTACTGCGAAAAGGAACAATACATCGACCAGAACATCGAACTCATTTATTGATCGGCCTGCATGAAGAAAGACTGGAAACCGGGAACACTGATATACCCGCTACCCGCCGTATTGGTAAGTTGCGGAAGTGAAGAAAGCGAATACAACATCCTGACCATCGCCTGGACGGGAACAATTTGCACCAACCCGCCTATGTGTTACATCTCCGTACGCCCGGAACGGCACTCACATGCCATTATCAAAAAGAATATGGAGTTTGTGATCAATCTCACAACCAAGGATATGGCATTCCCTACCGACTGGTGCGGGGTACGCTCCGGAAAAGATCATCATAAGTTTGATGAGATGAAGCTCACACCGGGCCCGTGTACCGTAGTATCGGCGCCACTTATCGAAGAGTCGCCGCTCTGCATTGAATGCCGGGTGAAAGAGATTGTATCATTAGGATCGCACGATATGTTTGTGGCCGACGTGGTGAATATCCGCGCCGACGACCGGCACTTAGACACGGCAACCGGCAAACTGGAACTGGCCGAAAGTAATCCGCTGGTGTATGTACATGGAGCCTACTACGAGCTGGGAGCCAAAATAGGCAAGTTCGGTTGGTCGGTCGAAAAAAAGAAATAAACATGAGAAAAAGGACATTCTTAGCCCTGACAGTCATACTCCTGTGGGTAGCATGCAGCGCCTACGCACAGGATACACGCCGGAAAGTGGAACACCCCAATACGAAGACCCTCAACTTCGGTATCAAGGCGGGGTTCAACTCCAGTATGTTCCTCGTGTCGGACTTCAGAATCAAGGATGTCACCATCGACGATGTTCAGAACAATTATGAACTGGGCTATTTCGGATCATTCTTCATGCGTATCAACATGAAACGCCATTTCCTGCAACCCGAAGTATCGTACAACATCAACCGTTGCGAGATAGAGTTCGACAAGTTGGGATCACAGCATCCCGACATCGAGCCCAATTATGCCTCGGTACGCTCTACGATACACAGCATAGATTTCCCCTTGCTATATGGCTACAATGTGATTAAAGACGGACCTTATGGAATGTCCATCTTCGGAGGCCCCAAGCTACGATACCTGTGGAACAAGCAAAACCGGATCACTTTCGTCAACTTCGACCAGGAAGGTATGCACGAGCGGTTGACTCCGTTCAATGCCAGTGCCGTGCTTGGAGTGAGCGTCAACATCTCCCGTATCTTCTTCGACTTCCGGTACGACCTGGGGTTGTTCAATATTTCGCGGTCGGCCACCTACGAGAGTCTCAACGAAAAGGAAGAAGTACTGCGGAGTAACATTGACTTCAAACGACGCGACTACACACTGAGTTTCTCGTTCGGTGTAATCTTTTAATAGATAATTCCGATGTTTTTCATCGGTTTATCATTCTTTTTCTATAATTTTGTGCGCTTAATAATGAATCTCGCATTCAGAATAATCACTTATCCTATTAATATACAATGAAAAGAGACGATTTAATTTTCGACATCATCGAAAAAGAGCATCAACGTCAGTTGAAAGGAATCGAACTGATCGCATCCGAAAACTTTGTGAGTGAACAGGTTATGCAAGCCATGGGCTCCTGCCTGACCAACAAATATGCCGAAGGGTATCCCGGAAAGCGTTACTACGGAGGTTGCGAGGTGGTAGACCAAAGCGAACAAATCGCCATCGACCGCCTGAAAGAAATCTTCGGCGCTGAATGGGCCAACGTACAACCACACTCGGGCGCACAGGCCAACGCTGCCGTATTCCTTGCCTGCCTGAACCCAGGCGACAAATTCATGGGTTTGAACCTGGCACACGGCGGACACCTTTCACACGGTTCACTTGTCAACACTTCGGGTATCATCTATAAACCTTGCGAATACAACGTAGGTCAGGAAACCGGACGTGTAGACTACGACCAGATGGAAGAAGTAGCCATGCGCGAACAACCCAAACTGATTGTGGGTGGCGGTTCGGCCTACTCACGCGAATGGGATTACAAACGCATGCGCGAAATAGCCGACAAGGTAGGCGCCCTGTTGATGATCGACATGGCTCACCCGGCCGGACTCATTGCTGCCGGACTGCTCGACAACCCGGTGAAATATGCACATATCGTAACTTCGACTACCCACAAAACCCTGCGCGGACCACGCGGAGGTGTGATCCTGATGGGTAAGGACTTCCCTAACCCCTGGGGTAAAACGACTCCGAAAGGCGAAGTAAAGATGATGTCGCAATTGCTCGACTCGGCTGTATTCCCCGGCATACAGGGCGGTCCGCTGGAACATGTCATTGCTGCCAAAGCAGTTTCATTCGGCGAATGTTTGCAACCCGAGTACAAAGAATATCAGAAACAGGTGCAAAAGAATGCAGCCGTACTGGCACAGGCATTGGTCGACCGTGGCTTCACAATCGTATCGGGCGGTACAGACAACCACTCCATGCTGGTAGATCTTCGTGCCAAATATCCGGAATTGACCGGTAAAGTGGCCGAGAAAGCACTCGTCTCTGCCGATATCACTGTAAACAAAAATATGGTTCCGTTTGACAGCCGTTCGGCCTTCCAAACTTCCGGTATCCGTCTGGGTACGCCTGCTATCACCACTCGTGGAGCTAAGGAAGACTTGATGCTCGAAATAGCCGAGATGATCGAAACCGTACTCTCAAATGTAGACAACGAAGAAGTGATCGCTCAAGTACGTGCCCGTGTTAATAAAACAATGGAGAAATATCCTCTTTTCGCTTATTAAGCGGCAGCACATCGAATAGCTTTACCAACAACAGCCTGTGTATCTTTTCATTAAGATGCACAGGCTGTTTTGTTCTTTTAACCAAAATATTTACCACAAACGTAAACCTTTCACATCCAATTCCGTTGATATAGTACAATTTTGAATTGTGGATTAACAATAAACCAACTATAAACCAAACTTGTGATTATGAAAATTAAGAATCTATTTGTGATGGGTATGCTGGCTCTCGGAGCAGAAACGGCTATGGCCCAAGAATGTAACTTTTACTTTGCCAACGAAGTAGGCAAAGTATTGACACGAACCGGCTACAAAGCCGATGGTACGATATCGAGTACCTTAATTTATCGTGTTGACAACGTGTACGACTACCCCTCGGGAATGGAAGTCGACGCACACTTCTCGTATAGCAAGCCTAACGGTAAAGTCCTCAATTCCGGTCAGATGGTAGCACGCTGCAATGATGGAAATTTCACCATGAGCATGAATCATATCCTGACATTCCCTGATGCACTAACCATGAAGAATGCCGAAATCTATGTGATGGGCGACCTGATGAGTTATCCGGACACATTCTCTGATATCGACGATCCGGCTTCTGCAGCCCAATACAGTGACGGTACTGTTCGCATCTACGATAAAAAGAATAAGGACAATAAAGCCGAAATCTCGGTGACTGATCGTGAATTCGTAACGAACGAAGATGTAACCACTCCTGCCGGAGTATTCCACGCTACCAAAGTGAAATATAGAATGAAAATATGGACACCGAAGTCTACTATCGAGGGATACGGTTATGAATGGTATGCCCCTAATGTAGGAATCGTTCGCACAGAAGAATACAACGACAATGACCAGGTGCAATCTTACAGCGTGTTGACAAGTATCAAATAGCACGTTGGACTCTATATAACTTCAATCCCCGCCACTTACCGAGAAGTTGGCGGGGATTTTATTGTTCGCCCAGCATGGGTATATTCTAATGGGTGCAAGTCCCTAACACACCCTGATAGTGGGAAGTGTTTAGCCAAGACCAAGGGTGTCCACCGTGAGATGGAATCTGAAGGAAGGTTGCGGCAAACATCTGGCCTGACGTACAGAAACCGGATATAAGGCTAAAGGATGTGGGTTAGTCTGCAAAACAAGACAAAGCCCAATAACTATCCGGAAACATCCAAAGTAAATCCGGCAGGT
>JAVBVA010000042.1:0-93674 GCA_031554665.1 Bacteroides sp.
CTGCTTTTTCCGTTTTTTCAAAGGTACTAATAATTAGGAGCAAAGAACTTGCTGACCGTCAAAATCTTGCTGACCGAGAGAAAACAGGGTTGTTCAACCGGGCTTAAGGTAAAGGCAGGTTAGTGGAGGTTATCTTTGCCCAATCAATCCCATAACGATCAAACTGAATATGGCAAAAAGCTTCGGAAAAACATGGTGGGGCGAACAATGGCTCCATTCGCTATCCAACATAGATTACAGCAACCGCCTGCCGCGCGGCAGTTCGTACGCCAACAAAGGCGCCGTGAAAAGCATCGACATCAAAGCGAATAAAATCACAGCCAAAGTGCAAGGTTCGACTCCGCGCCCGTACAACGTCACCATCACAGTCCCGGCCTTCTCCGAAGCAGAAATAAAACGGTTGGTAGAAGCACTCAGCTCGAAACCCGTCATCATCTCCAAACTGCTGAACCGCGAACTCGATCCCGAAGTGCTGCAAATCGCCGCCCGGCAAGGCCTGAAAGTATTCCCCCGCCAGTGGAGCGACTTCGACATGAACTGCTCCTGTCCCGACTGGGCGGTGCCTTGCAAGCACCTGGCAGCCGTCATCTACAAGATCAGTGCCGAAATAGATAACAACCCGTTTCTTGTCTTCTCCCTGCACGGCGTGGATCTGGTGCAACGCCTGAAGCAAACCGGAATCAACATCGAACAACAAACGGAACGCCGCATTCCCTTTATAGAAGAACTCCTGACGGTCGAGCAGAAGCCAGCCAAAGCATCCCAAAAGAAGGAGATACTCGGCCTGATAGCGGACAATCTATACCGGTCGCTCCCTTTTGCCGCGCTTTCGCCCATTCACGAATCGCTTATTCAACTGTTGGAAGAAATGCCCGTCTTCTATCAGGACTCAGGAGATTTCCGGGAGAAATATGCCGTGATGCTACGAAGGGCAGTGCGAAACATGCAACGCGTGATGGCAGGAAAAGTAGATATCGACGAATACCTGCCTGTTTCCAAGGCAATAAAACCTTCCCTGAATTCCCGCAGTCGGCTGTCAGTGTGGATAGATGCGCGAAATGACGCAACGTTCCCTGTCGGCGGGCAGAACGTGAAAACACAGGAGGTGATCCGGCTCCTTTCGGCCCTTCCGGTGGAACAGGCCGCGAACTTCCAACCCGAAGTCACCGCCCTGCGCTATGCCTTACTGACGGCTTGCAACCTGCTTGCCAACGGTGCCGTTGTCCCGCAAATCGTCCGCGTGCTGACTTCCCATAAAGAAGAACGTTTCGCCGTTCGCTGGCTTCCCGCGCTGCTGAGTAAAGAAGTCAGGGAGGTGGTCGAAAAACTGCAAAGCGCACTTCCCCGCAACCTGCTCTACTTCTCCGGAAAAGAAGATACGGAAGTGGACAAAGATACAGCCATACACTTGCTCTCGGTGTTCCTAACGGCACTGATGGCACGGCTCACCGGACCGACAACCAGCGATTTGTTTGTCGACATCTTCTTCAATGAGGCCGATTTCCCTTTCCATCAACCCGGCGAGCGGGCGCTACCCGGAGGGGTGGAGAAGTGGTTGCAACGATACTATTTCACCCAAGGACGATTCAAACCGGCTATAGTGGTGGAAGAATCGGACAACGACACCTTCGGGCTGAACATCCATCTGAAGGAGAACGATAAACCTTTGTCGAAACCCATCCTGCTCGAAGAAGTGTTCCGGCTGAAGAAATACGAAGCCTCCCGTTTCGAAATCCTGCAATCGGTCGCCCGCCTCTCTGTGTTTGTGCCCCGGCTGGACGAGCACATAAACAATAAAGGCAAAGGAGATATTATCCTTACTCTGCGGGAGTTTACCCCCTTCCTGATGCAGCTGGTACCTATCATCCAGTTGTTGGATATCGACATCCTACTTCCCAAATCGTTGCAGAACCTCCTGCGTCCACGCGCCAGTATCCGCGTGAAACAGAAAGCGAAAGAGAGCCATAGCTTCCTGCGTTTGGATAAACTGCTCGACTTCGACTGGCAGGTAGCCGTGGGCGACGAACTCATGAGCGAGGACGAATTCCGTCGCATGCTGCGCGACTCCGAAGGTCTGCTGAAATACAAAACCGGCTATATGTACGTCAGCCCCGACGACCTGCAGAAACTCTACAAGCATTTCACCTCCACCAAAACCCTATCCCCCTTCGAAGTACTGCGTTCGGTGCTGAGCGGCGAGTATCACGGGGCAAAGATCTCGTTGACCGACGACGTACGGCAACTCATCCGCCAGCTCACCGAACAGTCGGAAATAGCCTTGCCCCAAGCCCTGAACGCCACCCTGCGCCCGTATCAGCATCGCGGCTTCTCATGGATGTACCGCAATACGCAAATCGGTTTCGGCAGCGTCATTGCCGACGATATGGGACTCGGAAAAACCCTGCAGGTCATCGCCACCCTCCTGAAATACAAAGAAGAAGGCATGCTGGACAAAGAAACAGCGTTGGTCGTGGCGCCCACCGGACTGATGACCAACTGGCAGGCCGAAATAGAACGCTTCGCCCCTTCGCTGACGTGCAAGATCTACCACGGCCCCGCCCGGAGCATCGGGAAAGACGAAGCGTTTGACATCCTGCTCACCACCTACGGCATAGCCCGTTCGGACGCCGATACGCTCAAGAAAATGAAATGGCAGGCACTGGTCATCGACGAGGCCCAGAACATCAAGAACTACGACACGGCCCAAAGCAAAGCCGTGAAAAGTATCCCCGCCAACACCTTCATCGCCATGAGCGGCACGCCGGTGGAAAATCGGCTGAGCGAGTTGTGGAGCATCATGGACTTCTGCAACCGCGGATTCCTGGGGAACCTGAAGGAGTTCAAAGACACCTTCGCCCTCCCGATACAAATGCAGAACGACCTGGTGGCCGCCACGAAACTGAAACAGGTAACTGCCCCTTTCCTGATGCGGCGCCTGAAATCGGACAAAACCATCATCAGCGACCTGCCCGAAAAGATAGAACTGGATGCCTACTGCACGCTGACCAAGGAGCAAACGGCCCTGTATGAAAAGACGTTGCAGAAGGCCATGCAGGAGATCGAAGGTATTGAAGGCACCGACCATAAATCGCTCTTTACCCGCCGGGGACTGGTGCTGCAGATGATCCTGGCCTTGAAGCAAATCTGCAATCACCCTACGCAGTTCCTGAAGAACAAGGTGCTGGACGCCTCCCTCTCAGGGAAAATGGACTTGCTGTTCGACCGCCTGGAAACGATTGTAGAGAACAACGAGAAGGTGCTTCTGTTTACCCAATTCACCGAAATGGGCGAACTGCTGAAACACTTCATCACCGAACGTTTCGGCGAAGCACCGTTGTTCTATCACGGCGGATGCAGCATCAAGCAACGAAAAGAAATGGTCGATGCTTTCCAAACCAACCCGGCCGACAGGATATTCATCCTTTCGCTCAAAGCTGCCGGAACGGGATTGAACCTCACGGCAGCCAGTCACGTAATCCATTACGACCTGTGGTGGAACCCCGCCGTAGAAGCGCAAGCCACCGACCGCGCCTACCGCATCGGACAAGAAAAGAATGTGATGGTGCATCGGTTTATAACGAAAGCCAGTTTCGAGGAGCGCATCAATGAGATGATACAAAGCAAAAAGGCGTTGGCCGAAATGACTGTGTCTACCGGGGAGAACTGGATTGGCAACCTGAATAATAAGGAGCTGAAAGATATTTTCGAACTGAAATAACGCGTATGATCAGAAAAGTAACCCTGCAAGACGCCAAAGCGATTGCAGACATATACAACTACTACGTTGCCCACAGTGTAATCACCTTCGATACATCACCCGTACGGGAAGAAGAGATGCAGAAACGCATAGCCACACTATCAGCCAGCTACCCATACCTCGTATACGAAGTCGATGTAGAAATCGCAGGCTACTGTTACGCCCACGCCTGGAAAGAAAAGCCTGCCTACCGATACACGCTGGAGACAACCATCTACCTTGCTCCAGGTCTTTTTACTGATAAAAACTGATTCCGTAGGATCAAAGAGGAATGGTGATGGTAACTTTCTTATCGTCGTCGTTACGCTTCACTGTTACCGAAGCATCACCGGCTTTGAACGTGAGTACATCGCCTACTTTATAATATACAGCGAAGTACAGCGGAGTTTGGGATTCGGTGATGTTCAGCTCCGTCAGGTTGAGTTTGAACCCGGCTAACCCTTCGGCATTGGTCGTTGCCTTTTTCGATGCGGTAGAAATGTCGGTGTTCTCATCAGGCTCTACATTGATGAACATATACACATCCATGCCCTCTTGAGGGACTCCTGCCAGATTCTTGACAGTCACTTCTACGTATGCTCCCAGAATAGGAGCTTCGTCGTCATCGCTACAGGAAAAGAAACCAACAGACAAAGCGATGACCCATAAACTAAATAATGCTTTCCTCATAATTAACTGGTTATTAAGTGTGTAGGGGTAACGTGTGAGGGAGCGGTTTTGTTTATTGGCAGAATGTTAACGGCTGAATTTCGAACAGGTAATCTTCCATACATGCCACAATGCATCCGCCGGATGATGCCACAACATGCGCGGTCCGGCAAACCGCATGACTTCCTGTATCTTCCGGCGCAATTCCGGTCGGTAGCAATGAACAGGGCACTTCTGGCAGATGGGTTTCTTCTCTCCAAACCGGCAACGTTCCAACCGTTCATAGGCGTACACCTCCAATTGCATACAACCGGAGCAAAGTGTCTCTTGCTGCCCATGCTGAGAACGACAGTAGAGACGGATCATGCGGGAGACTGTTTCCTTTTCGCGTGCGTTCATAAAGTATCGATCATAAATCGTGTTGCAAAGTAATGTATTTTTAGAGAGAATATGGCATAATCAGTAAAAGAAACGTCCGACTTCTTTTGCATCGAAAGCCGGACGTTCCCTCAACTAATTACCTAATTATTGTGCCATGAACATTTTTATATCATCTTCTACATCCGCAGCGATGCCGCCGATACCGAAATTCTCTACCAGCACTTTGGCTACGTTCGGCGAGAGGAATGCCGGAAGGGTGGGGCCAAGGTGGATATTCTTCACCCCGAGCGACAGAAGCGCCAGCAGGACGATAACAGCCTTCTGCTCATACCAGGCGATGTTGTAAGCGATGGGCAAGTCGTTGATATCACTCAGTCCGAATACTTCTTTGAGCTTCAGGGCAATCAGCGCCAGGGAGTAACTGTCGTTGCATTGTCCGGCATCGAGTACGCGAGGAATACCGCCTATATCGCCCAACGGCAGTTTGTTGTAGCGGTACTTGGCACAACCGGCGGTGAGTATCACTGTGTCCTGAGGCAGTTGGTTGGCAAAGGTGGTGTAGTAGTCACGGCTCTTCATGCGACCGTCGCAACCGGCCATGACGAAGAACTTACGGATAGCGCCCGACTTAACTGCATCGACTACCTTATCGGCTAAAGCCAGTACCTGTGCATGAGCAAACCCGCCGACGATTTCGCCTGTCTCTATCTCCGTAGGAGCCGGACAATGCTTGGCATGTTCGATCAGTGCAGAGAAGTCTTTCGCTTTGCCCGGTTCACGATCGGCAATGTGCTTGAAGCCTGTGAAACCTGCTGCTCCGGTGGTGTACACCTTGTCGGCATATGTAGAACTGGCACGCGGGGGAACAATGCAGTTGGTGGTAAACAGGATTACGCCGTTGAACGACTCGAAATCTTCATTCTGACGCCACCACGAACTGCCGTAGTTGCCTGCAAAGTGACTGTACTTCTTGAATGCCGGATAGTAATGGGCGGGTAACATCTCGCTGTGGGTATAGACATCTACGCCGGTGCCTTCGGTTTGTTCCAGTAAGTCCTGCATATCGCGCAGGTCGTGACCGGAGATGAGAATGCTGGGATTCTTGCGCACGCCGATGCTTACCTTGGTTATTTCCGGGTTGCCGTATGTCTCCGTGTTAGCCTTGTCGAGAAGCGCCATGGTCTTTACGCCGAACTCTCCGCATTTCAGCACGAGACCTACCAGTTCGTCGGCGCTCAGATCCTGGGTAGTGGCAACGAGCGCTTCCTGCATGAAAGCATGGATGCCGGTGTCGTCGTAACCAAGGTTGACGGCATGCTCAGCATAGGCTGCCATACCTTTTACTCCGTACGTCAGCAGTTCGCGCAACGAGCGGATATCCTCGTTCTCTGTACGAAGAACCCCGATGCGAGTAGCTTTTTCTTCCATCTCGGCTACAGAAACTTCGGCGCCGGATGTTCCGTTAGCAGAGTTGGCTCCCCATGTCAGGCAGTCGCAGGCAGGACATACGGCCGGTGTTGAAGCGAGCGAGTCGCGCACGGCAATGGCTTTCCGAATTTGAGCGACAAACCGTTCTTTGTCGAAATTAGCATTGGTAATGGTCATGAACAGTGAAGTCATCACGAAATGATCGACTTCCTTCGGTACTTCGATACCTTGTTCACGCATTCTGACTGTATGGTTCGAGATTCCTTTGAGCAAGAACAACAGCAGGTCCTGAAGAGCCGCCACATCCGAACTCTTTCCACAAACTCCTTTGACGGTGCAGCCTTTTCCGCCGGCTGCTTCTTGACATTGATAACAAAACATAATCGTTCTTTTTTTAGGATAAATACTGTTTTCTCATCCCGGTTCTATGGGGTTGGGATTATTTTTGTGACAAAGGTAGCGGGTGGGGAAGAGGTAATCTGTCACATTTGTTACAGGCATTGATTTTTGTTCAAACAAAAATCCGACGGTTGCTGAAACAAACGCCGGACTTCTTTCTTTGTATACTGAGCTGATTAAGGATAAATAACGCACCAGTTGTAAGATTCCGGTTCTATGTCGAACGTAATATCTACCGAGTAGTCGCGGTTGATTTTATACGAAACCGGTTTTGCATCCTGCTCGCTGATAGTTGCCTGCTGTTCCAGTCCGGTATAATAAACAGGTAATTTGATGGTACGTGTAATACGCTCTTTCAGTGGATTGTACACCAGTAAGAAGCCTCTTTCTTTTCCTTGAGGCGATACATGCAGAATCCCGTCCCAATCCCTTCCGTCGGCACGTCTCAGGTGGATGATATCAGCATTCAATATCGAACGGTATTTCTTGTACCACTGGATTACATCGGCTACCATTGTCCGGGTTTCTTCCGTGTCGTAGAGCCTCGGGCCCCGGTAGCAGGCTTGTATACCGGCTCCGTAATATTGTACCATTAACTGTTTGTAGTCCTGCAAATGTTCATTCAAGGGTTCTAATACCGCATCCGGTCCGCCGCCATGATAGGCAGTGAGCGGAACAAATCCCCAACCCATGGAAGAAGTCTTTTCCCAAGTACCATCGTAGATATTCTGGCGATTCAGTATCTTTTGCTGATCACGCGAAAGAGCAAAGTTAACTTCCCGGTATCCCAGACCGATTTTGTTTGTCCCATCCAGAAAATACCAGTCGGGTGCATTGACATACACCCCATGAGCAGCCATCCAGTGGAAGATGCTTTTCTGTATCTCCATCTGTTTCCATTGGGAATCTTCCAGGCCGTTGTGTCCGGGATGCGAGGTCGATGCACATACATCGCCGGGATAAGGGCCGTCCATCTCAAGTATATCGAATCCGGTATTCTTGAAGAAAGCAATGATATTGTCCCGGTAATTCAATCCCCATTGACTGCCGAAGCAAGGAGCATTGCCAAAGAAAGCCCCGCCGGTTTTGCCGGTTGCCGGGTCGATAACATCCGTCTCGGGCGCTATCTTCCGGGAACTGAAGAGGGTATAACCACCTATCTTTATTCCTTTCTTGTGTGCGTAGTCGGCTATCTTTTTCCACTTGACATGATTGGCGGGTGTGCCGTCCTCCATCGTAAGGTGACTGCCGAAACTCAGAATCACGGCTTCGTATCCGGTAACCGCACATTGGTCGATGGCCGTATATACCTGCTCATCGTTCTTGCTTACCAAGTGCATGAAGATGGGGTTGCCGGTAGTCCACGGTGCAATGGTTTGGTACATCCGGCGAACAGCGAGCCCGCGTCGTTCCCGGTCGTAACTATCTTGCAGGAGCTCGTAAGAGCGTACCGAATGGAATGTTTCGCTGGAAGACAATGAGATATTAGGTCCCTGTTCCGGGTAGATTTCCAGCAGGCAGGGAGTGTTGAAATCATAATTCACCTGCGAGGTGTAGGTGCTGTCGATCTTCCAGTGCGTAGTCTGGTCGCTCAGATCGTAGCGCATGGCATTGTTGTACGCATAGTTGGTTTCCACAGAGATGGAAGCAGGTTTTGCCATCTTGTCGGGGCTGCCTACTACAGCGCTTTGTTCTTCGACAACGGCGAGGATTTCGTTTACTACCCGTCCTATTTTCAGAGGAGCGGAACTTCTGTTTTCTACCGACAGCCATTTGCAGATAACGGGGATACCGTCGTAGATGGCATAAGATACATCAACAGATACCCCCTTGAATGCGTTGGACTGATACCGGAAAGTGATTGTTTTTCCCGTAGCCTGACGGGTATTACTTGTCCAGTAAGTAAACCGGCAATCTATGAAAGGCCGGATAGTATCCACCCGATGGGAAATATAGTAGAATCCCGTTTCTCCTTTTCTCAGAAGATCTATCTGGTTTGTTTGTAGATAAGCGTTTTCTGTTTGTCCGTACAGACCGCCGATGTTGTACTCTTTCCCGTTCAGTGTGATGCGGGCTTCGGGTTTGACAGCTCTTAGTATCTGTTGACCGTTGGATAGATTGGTGTAGTCGGTGCAGGCTACATCGGGGGTGATGCGGAAGACACGTCTGACTAATCCGTTGTACAAGATGATGTCTTTTCCGTCGGCTGTCTGGTAGATGCCTGCTTTTTCGGTAAAGGGGGTGACTAACCAGTCGGTTTTTGCAGAAGTAGCCTGAGGTATTTGGTTCCAGTGGGGAAGCTCATTGGCAGCACGGAGTGTGCAGAAAAAGAAGATAGATAAGAGTAAGATTTGTTTTTTCATATTATAGATATTGTATGTTTATGCTGCAAAAATAGTGTTTACTAATCGGATTTACTCAAATTCTGTAGAACATTCTTTATCATTGACTTAGATAAAGGTGAAATTATCACCTTACTACAAGAATGTATCCGGATGCTCTTTTATGGAAGAATGGCAGATGTGGAAAGAAAAAAAGTAGAAGAACCGTTTGGATGATTATTATTTATCTTTATCCAAACGGTCCTTTCAAGCTTGTCTTAATAGTTATTTCAATGTATGAATCCTATCTTTCTGCTTCAATAGTATATGTAAAGCTTTCTGCCCTGTAATAACCTATATTATACTCGATTGGCATATTATTTATGTCATAAACAAAGCGTTTTCTTATTAATATAGGATCATTCGCATTGATTTCCAATTTCTCTGCTATAAATTCTCCGGCTAACCGAGCTGAAATTTCTTCTTTGCTCGTTTTGACAGTAATGTGGTACTGTGTCTCCAGTAATTCGTAAAGCGGACGGGTGAAATCTTCATCTCCCGTCATTGGAATAGTTGGATTGAAGTAAGAGATAAAATAAACAAAAGGATATTCCTTGTTTCCTCTGACTCTTTCCAGAACAATACATCGCTCGGTATCTGAATAGGGGGCAGCGTTGAAAAAAACAGCTATTTCTTCCGATAGTTTCTTACGGCTAATGTGAAGTTCGAAGTTACGAACCTCAATGCCCAACATTTTCATTTCTTGCGAAAAACTTAACCAGTTCTTGATGCCGCCTACGATACCTTTTTTAGCAACCTTTGTACCTACACCTTTTTTTCTTATGAGTAGCCCTTCCATAACAAGTTTATTGATGGCTTGGCGTAATGTGTTTCTTGAAATGTTTAATTGTTCAGACATTTCTGTTTCGCTGGGAAGTAACTTCCCATTTTTGTATTCTGTCTCTTCTATGAGCCTTCTAAGGATTTCTTCTGCTTGAAGATGAAGAGGTTTGCTGCTTTTTGGATCTATTCTCATATTTGCTTGATTTGTAGTTCTGTGGCAAAAATAGTGTTTTATTTAAAAAAAAGCAAGGAAATCGTTGGAATTGAAAAAAAAACTTATATATTTGCACAATCTATCAAATGTTCATACATATTATAAACTATAAAAACACATCATGCTTATGGAATAAAATCGCCCTGAAAAACAAAAGAGAGAAAACAAGATGTCTTCTCTCTTTACGAATCTAAAAACAATTTCTGCAGTTTTGTTGCAATGGCAGAA
Organism: Bacteroides sp.; assembly: GCA_031554665.1. Taxonomy (GTDB): domain Bacteria; phylum Bacteroidota; class Bacteroidia; order Bacteroidales; family Bacteroidaceae; genus Bacteroides. The sequence continues at coordinate 10,220 of JAVBVA010000042.1, forward strand.
ATTAGCTTAATAATAAATTAAAATCCTTAGATTAACTGCAAAGTTATGAAAAAAAATCGGTTAACAACGTTGAAAAACAAGTATTATTTGGGTGGAAGCTTGTCTTCGGGATGGAAGATAGGCAGAGTTGCGTTTTTGTTGCTGGTTGCTCCTTGCTTACCCATGGTAGCTTTGGGACAACCGGATAAGAATGTTGCTTATGAGAAGGCTCAACAAAGTGAGCTTGTTCGCGGTACAGTAAAAGACTCTAATGGAGAACCGTTGATTGGTGTAAATGTTTTGGTTAAAGGTTCAATAACAGGGGTAATTACTGATCTGAATGGGAGTTTTTCCTTAAAGGCTAAGAAAGGGGAGGTACTGGTAATCTCATATACCGGGTATACTTCACTGGAAATAAAGGTGCAAGATAATCAGCATTTGAATATAACTTTGAAGGAATATTTGACAGAACTTGGAGAAGTAGTAGTTACTGCTTTGGGGATCAAGAAAGAAACAAAGGCGTTAACTTACAATGTGCAGGAGATCAAAAGTTCTGAAATTGTGAAAGTGAAGGATGCCAACTTCATGAACGCGTTGTCAGGAAAGATTGCTGGTGTGTCTATTAATACCAGTTCTTCCGGTGTGGGTGGCGGTGCCAGAGTGGTCATGCGCGGAACAAAATCTATTTCCAATAATAACAATGCGCTGTATGTGGTGGACGGTATTCCATTACCGAACCTCTCTTCTACTCAGCCAGGCGATTTATATACCGGTATGGGGCAATCTGGTGATGGTATTGCTTCCTTGAATCCGGATGATATTGAGAGTATATCAGCATTGACTGGTGCTGCCGCGGCTGCTTTGTATGGAAGTGACGCAGCCAATGGAGTGATCATGATCACTACTAAAAAAGGAGAGGTGGGAAAACTTTCTGTCAATGTATCCAACAGCACCACGTTCAGTTCTCCTTTCGTATTGCCTGAGTTTCAGAATACGTACGGCTCAGAAACGGGCGAATATGCCAGCTGGGGACAAAAGATGACTACACCGACTCATTATAATCCGGCCGACTTCTTTCAAACGGGGTATAACGTAAACAATTCAATCAGTCTTTCTACAGGCTCGGAAACCAATCAGACCTACTTTTCTGCTGCGACGGTTAATGCAAGAGGCATTGTGCACAATAATGATCTTGGTCGTTACAACTTCACCGTTCGCAATTCCAGCAATATGTTGAACAGTCGCCTGCACATGGATCTGAATTTTATGTATACACGTGTGAATGAACAAAACATGTTGTCGCAGGGGCAGTATTTTAATCCATTGGTTCCGATTTATCTCTTCCCTCGTGGAGACGATATCGAGAAATATCAAAGCTTTGAACGCTACAATGCCTCCCGTAACTTTAAAACTCAGTATTGGCCTTATGGTGATCAGGGTATGATGATGCAGAATCCTTACTGGATTACGGAACGCGACATGTTTAATAACAACAAGGATCGTTACCTGGCTGGTATCAGTCTTAAGTTCGACATCAATAAATGGATGAATGTATCGGCACGCCTGAAGTATGATGGGAATAAAGAAGTAAGAACCAAGAAATATTATGCTTCGACATTGACACTTTTTGCCGGATCTGATATGGGTGCTTATTATAAGGATGAGGTAAATACCTCCCAAATATACGCGGATGGAATGTTGAATATAGACAAGTATGTGGGCGACTTCTCTCTGAGGGCTACTTTAGGTGCCAGCATTCGCGACGTACAATATGATTATTCAAGTTTGGGAGGGCCGTTGCAAAGTACGGCTAACCTGTTCAGTTATGTCAACCTGAATAAAACCGGACTCCGCCTGGCTCAGGACAATTACCACGACCATACACAGGCCTTGTTTGCCACTGCACAGGTTGGGTATAAGAGTATGGTATATCTGGATCTGACTGCTCGTAATGACTGGCCCAGTGCATTGGGAGGAACAAAACATAAAAATAAGGGATTCTTCTATCCGTCAGTGGGCGTATCGGCTATAATGACTGATTTGTTCCCAATTAAGTCCAATGCCCTTTCATTCCTGAAAGCTCGTTTCTCTTACAGCGAGGTAGGTAATGCTCCTCAGCGCTTTATTCCTATTAGTACGTATCGTTTTCAAGGAAGCGGTTTTCCGGAAACACAATCTTATGAGGTGGATGATGACTTGAGGCCAGAGCGTACAAAGGCGTACGAGATAGGTTTGAATTCTAAATTCTTTGGTAATAAGATTACGCTGGACCTGACACTTTATAAGTCTTCCACATATGAGCAGTTGTTCAATCCTGAGATATCCGTGTCCGGTGGAGGTTCCAGCTCTTATTACGCCAATGCAGGTCGTATTGACAACAAAGGTATAGAAATGACTCTTGGCCTGAATCAGGACTTGGGGCAGGTTAACTGGATCAGTAATGTGACTTACACCATCAACAAAAACAAGATTAAAGAGTTGCTGCCTGCCACCACTACTCCTTCGGGCCGTCCGGTAAGTGCAATGACCGAAATGGATATGGGCGGAACGGATGGATACCGCATGAAATTGAAAGAAGGTGGTTCCATGGGTGATATTTATGTAAATACATTAAAAACGGATGAGCATGGATATATCATTGTAGACCTCATTTCGCAGAAAGTAACAGCGGATCCTGATAACTTTGTGTATGCAGGCAATTCTAATCCTAATTATACGATTGGCTGGCGGAACAATTTCCAATGGAAAGGCTTAAATGTTGGCTTCATGGTCAATGGCCGCTTCGGGGGAATCGGAGTCTCATCTACGCAGGCCAAGCTTGACTATTTTGGCGTTTCAAAGACTTCTGCCGAAGCGCGTGATAAAGGAGGTGCTTTGGTGAATGGTGAACGTATTTCAGCAAAAGACTACTATCAGGTGGTTGGTGGAGGAAACTCCGGAATTTGTTCGATGTATGTTTATGATGCAACGAATATCCGTTTGGCTGAAGTATCGTTGGGGTATGACTTACCGGTTACTAAGTGGGTCAAATGGGTGAAAGGTGCTTATGTTTCTGTCGTTGGACGCAACTTGCTTATGCTATACAACAGTGCACCGTTCGACCCAGAATCGACCGCCAGTACCGGAACCTATTTCCAAGGCATCGATTACTTTATGCAGCCCAGTTTGCGGAATGTTGGTTTTACAGTGAATTTGAGATTCTAACCCTAAATGTATAATATAATGATGAGCAAAAAATACATATATAAGAAACTACTCCTACTGTGTGTCGGCTTTTCTTTGCTGACGGTCACAGGATGTACAGACAGGTATGACGAGTGGAATACCAATCCGAATCAGGCGACTGAAGAGATGATGAACAGGGATGATCTTTCTGTTGGATCTTTCTTTGTCCAGATGCAGCGAAACGTATTCGTTCTGGAGAACCTGACTTCGGATGGTGGAGGAATCGGTGCTGATTCTTACCAGGTAATTGATAACCTGACAGGCGCTTCTTTTGCCGGCTATACAGGTGCATGTAATATTTGGTACGGAAATTCTAATTTTTTGACTTACAACATGTTTGTCGACTGGAGAAATATGGCGTTCGAACACATGTATTTATATATAATGTCTCCCTGGAATAAGATCACCGCTAAATCCACCGAACAAAATCGTCCTCAGGTTGCGGCATTGGCTACTATTGTGAAAGTACTTGCCATGTCGAGAATTACGGATATGTATGGCCCCCTTCCTTACACCCGGTTTGGTGTTGGTGAATTCTCCATTCCGTATGACAGTCAAGATGTAATATATGATTCATTTTTTAAAGAGTTGGAAAGCGCGATAACAGTGCTGTATGACATGTACCAGAAAGACGCCACGGCCAAAGTGCTGGAAAAATATGATTTTATTTATGGAGGAAATACGGAAAGCTGGATTCGCTTTGCTAATACCTTGAAACTGCGTCTGGCTATGCGTATAGTGTATGCCAATCTAGCCAAAGCAGAACAAATGGCTACTGAGGCCGTTGCGCATCCCATTGGTGTCATGACGGGAACAACCGATGTGGCACGTTTGCAACACTCCGATAATTTTAGTTACAGGCATCCGCTCTACGTCATTGCTACGGGAGAGTTTAATGATGCCCGCATGGGTGCCACAATGGATTCTTATCTGAATGGTTACAACGATCCCCGCATCAGTTCTTATTTCCGTATGGCGGCAACAGGCAAATACACAGGTATCCGAACCGGTATTTCAATTAATCGGGAGAAGTATGCTACCTCAGGAGATTTCTCCGATCTGACGGCTGCGGGTGGAGACTATGTTGTCTGGATGAATCCGTCCGAAGCTTACTTCCTGCGTGCCGAAGGTGCTGTCCGTGGCTGGAACATGGGAGGAACAGCACAGGAATTGTATGAATCCGGTGTACGTACTTCATTCAGTTATTTAGGTGTTTCCAACGTGGATGCTTATCTGGCTAATAGTACGAGCAAGCCTGCTACTTATACAGATCCGGCTAATCCTGGTTACAGTGTTACCAATTCGGGTTCATTGGGACAGATAACCATAAAATGGGAAGAGGCTGTAGATAAAGAGGTGAAGTTGGAACGTATCATTACTCAGAAATGGATAGCACTCTATCCCGATGGACAAGAGGCCTGGTCCGAATTTCGCAGAACAGCTTATCCAAAAGTATTTCCAGTGGCTGTTAACAATAGTGGTGGAACTATCACCACCAATAAACAAGTCCGCCGCATTCCATTCCCTGCTTCCGAATACAGAAACAATGCTGAGAATGTAAATCAAGCAGTTACGTTGTTAGGTGGGGAAGACCATGGAGGCACACCTTTGTGGTGGGATAAGAAAAACTAATAGTAGGTCAGAATTAAAACATTATAAATCTTATGATGAAATTCAAATTTAAAATAGCCAGTCTTTTTTCTGCCACCCTGTTGGCGGGAGCCATAGTGTCTTGTACGGATGTTGAAAATATAGAGATTCAGAAACCATATACTTACAGTGATCAGTATTATGAGAATTTGAGAACCTATAAAGCTTCCGATCATCAATTATCCTTTATGTGGTTTTCCGATTATTCATCGTCACATAGTTATGGATTACATTTTCTAGGCTTACCGGATAGTTTGGATATCTGTAGCCTGTGGGGAGGAGTTCCTTCGGACATAGAAGGTAAGCCCAATACGTTCTACAACCCCAAAACGTATGAAGAAATGAGATTTATTCAACGAGTTAAAGGTGTTAAACTTACTTATGTGACTTTCCCGGGCGTAAATAGTTTGGAGTGGGTGATGAGCCGTCCCGAGGAGGAACGAATCAAGGTGTATGGCGATTCTTTACTGAGGATCGTGCGCGATAATGATTTGGATGGAATGGACTTGGACTACGAGATTGATGGCGACTGGATGCATGGTAATAATTTTGTGAATCTGGTTAAATACTTAGGAGGATACATTGGTCCTAAAGGGAAAGATCCCTCTAAATTATTGATAGTAGACGGATGGCCGATTGGAATGGAAGCTTATGAATATGTCAGCTATTTTGTATCGCAGGCCTATAAAAGCTCCGGGAATACTGATTTGCAAAATCGTTTCAATGAAGTATGGCATAATGGTAATGGTTTACCCCCAGGCAAATATATTGTAACGGAGAACATGGGCGATTATTATACTACAGGTGGTACAGCTTTTACTGAAGTCGATGGTAATACAACGAGTGCATGGGGTGGACAGTTATACTCTTTGGAAGGTATGGCACGCTGGAACCCTTCTCAAGGCAGGAAAGCTGGATTCGGCGCTTTTTATGCACATCGTGATTATAATAGCAATCCGCCTTACAACTATTTTAGAAGAGGAATTCAGATCCAGAATCCTGCTGTTAATTAGTAAACTTATTATTAAAGAGCACAATTATGAAAAAGAATATAAGATTAATTATTGGTTTACTACCTATATGCTGCTTTATACTTATGTCATGCAGAGATGAAGATACGTACGACTTTCCGGGGGATAAGGTAAACCGGGTGTATATACAACCATTAGATAATACCGTAAATGGTTCTGATTTGGTTCAACTGGCCATTCATAAGACGCCGTTAGTCACCTTAACAGGTGTTCTAAAAATACCGGTGTCTTCTACCCTTTGCGCGAATGGAGATATTAGCGTTTCTGTTTCGATCGATAATTCGTTGGTCAAAGAGTATAATGCAAAACATAAGACTTCTTATCAAGCAATTCCTATGGAAGCGATAGAAATGAAAAATAGTAATTTGAAGATTCCATCGAATGCCACAAAATCCGAAGGTGTTGTTGAAATAGGAATTCCTGTTAATTCAGTAGCCGGTTTGTCGGAAAAGGAATATTTGATGCCTGTAAAAATAGATGAAGTGGTTGGCAATGCGGTTATTAGTTCTAATAGGAGCATTTTTTATGCAATTGTACGCATTGTTGAAGACCAAGATAATATTTGGGATTCAAATCCTGACGAGGCAGCCAAAGGTAAATTGTTAACTGCCGACAGGAAAAGCTGGACAGTATCTACTGTGAACTCTACATTCGCAAATCCGATGAGTAATCTATTTGATGGTGTTACGTCAACTACACTTCGCTATACAGTCAGCTCCTACGATGACAATACGGGCTTTACGGTGGATATGCAAAAAGAATATACTAATATATCCGGTATATATCATTATTTTAGTCGGAATACTTATTCTATTACCAGCTCGGATATCTATACCAGTTCGGATAATGTAACCTGGACGTATCAAGGGCATTTTAACAATAACGCACAGATAGCTAGCGCCTTCTTCTATGTGCCGGTTAAGGCCCGCTATATAAAAACGATTGTACGGGCGAATAATAGAACTGTCAATATAAGTGAACTGAATATCTATATTAAAGATTAAAACCGTTAGTAAATCATGAAAAGTAAAATATTATATGCAGTTTTAGGCTTGAGTATAACTCTCTTTACAGCTTGTCAGGAATTTGCTAAGTCAAAGGATGTAATTTTGTTTACAGGAACAGAAAATTCTCCGAGAGTGACTTTTACGATTGAAGAACCTCGTGATATGGGAGTTACTATTACTTCAACTAACAAAGTCGAAAAGGACACCAAGGTAACTTTAGCTATTGGAGACAAAGCTCTGTTGGATAGTTACAATGCTCAGACAGGTAAGAAGTATGAACTTCCGCCTGCCCAAAGTTATGAATTGGCTTCCCAGGAAACATGGATAAAAGCTGGGAATTATGTTTCTGATGCGGTAAAGTTTTCTGTCAAGTCTTTGGATAATTTCGTGGAAGGTACAAATTATTGTGTGCCTTTAGTTATCACAGGTACCGATGGCAATATGCCTGTATTAGAAGCTTCCCGCGTTTTATATGTGGTGATTAACCGTACCATCATCTCCAGAGCAGTCGACTTGCATGGACGTTGCGGATTTAATGTTCCCTTGTTCCAGACAGATCCTCGTGTATCGGCTTTGGGACAAGTGACAATGGAAATCAGAGTACGTGCGAATTCATTTCCCGGTGCAAATGCTAATCCGGGCATTTCTTCTCTGATGGGGATTGAAGAAAACTTCCTGTTCCGTTTTGGTGATATCAGTATTGACAAGAATCAGTTGCAATTGGCACCGGCGGTGATTGGAGGCAGCAGGTATTTCACTACCGGTGAAACTCGCTACACCCCAGGTCGGTGGCATCAGGTAGTATGTGTGTATGATGGCTCATCCGTAGCCATTTATGTAGATGGCAACTTAGATGTGAAGTTTGGTGCTGGTCCCGGTACGATTAATTTCAATATCGATTACTTTGATGGATTCTGGTTTGGGCAGTCATGTGGAGGACGTTATCTGGATGGTGCTATTAGTGAAGCCCGCTTCTGGACAAGAGCTTTGACGATGAATGAGATTCAGGACAATGCCTGCTATGTGGATCCTGGTTCGAAGGGACTATTAGGTTATTGGCGTTTCAATGCTGTACAAGAAGATGGTAAAACGGTCCGGGACGAAACAGGTAATGGCTTTGACGCAATAGCACATGGCAACTTTACCTGGATTGAAAATGTAAAATGTCCATTTTAATAGCTGAAAACGAAAGAGGTTATAGAATATTAGAGAGGTAAAAGTAGGTTGTTTTTTATGAGAATCGAGTGGCTACACAAAGGTGTATCCATGTCCGTAGTCACTTGATTCTTTATTTGAAATAACTAAACAGAGGATATAATACAGATATTACTATGAGGATTTGCATCGTTTTATCATTGCTCTTGACTCTTTCCTTGACATTGCATTCTCAGGAACCGCAGTATAAAAACGCTACCCTGAGTTCAGATGAACGCACCAATGATCTTCTTGGCCGGATGACAATTGAAGAGAAGGTTGGACAATTACTTTGTCCGTTGGGCTGGGGAATGTATGCAAAAAAAGGAAACCAGGTCAGTTGTTCGGAAGAATATAAGAAACAAGTCGACCAACGGTATACAGGTATGTTCTGGGCTACCTTCCGGGCAGACCCATGGACGAAGAAGACAATCGAGAATGGACTAACTCCGGAACAGGCTGCTACGGCTGCCAATGCTTTACAACGTTATGCCATTGAAAATACCCGTTTGGGTATTCCGGTATTTCTGGCCGAAGAGGCTCCTCATGGGCACATGGCGATTGGAACAACGGTCTTCCCTACCAGTATCGGACAGGCAGCTACCTTCAACCCGGAGTTGGTCGAAGAAATGGGACGTGTTATTGCCAAAGAGATCCGTCTGCAAGGAGCGCACATCGGATATGGTCCGGTGCTCGATTTGGTACGTGATCCCCGTTGGTCGAGAGTAGAAGAAACGTATGGCGAAGACCCCGTGTTGAGCGCCAGGATGGGAGCTGCCATGGTAAAAGGAATGGGATCCGGAATGCTTTCCAAACCGTATAGCGTGATATCTACATTGAAGCATTTTGTAGCTTACGGGGTGCCGGAAGGGGGACAGAATGGAAACCCTTCGGTGGCAGGTATGCGTGATTTGCACGAAAACTATCTGGTGCCTTTTAAAGCGGCAGTCGATGCAGGCGCTCTGTCGGTAATGACTGCTTACAATTCAATGGATGGTATACCTTGCACCATGAACGACATGCTGCTAAAGGATATACTTCGCCAACAATGGGGTTTTATAGGTTTTACAATTTCCGATTTATATAGCATAGAAGGGATCAAAGAGGCTCACCGCATCTCGGAAACGCTGGCCGAAGCTGCCGAAAGTGCTTTCAATGCCGGTTTGAATGTGGACTTGGGCGGAGAGGCGTTTGCTACACTTGTGGCTACAGTGAAAGAAGGAAGAATCGCGGAAGCATTGTTGGATTCGGCTGTGTCTAATATACTGCGGTTGAAATTTCAAATGGGCTTGTTTGATCGCCCTTATGTAGATCCGGCGAAAGCCCGGAAAGAAGTGAGAACGGCCGAACACAGATCGTTAGCGCGGAAGATGGCTCAACAATCGGTGGTTTTATTAGAGAATAGAAATCAATTGCTGCCATTGGACAAGAAGTGCAAGATCGCTGTCATAGGACCCAATGCAGACAATACCTATAATATGCTGGGCGATTATACGGCTCCTCAGGACGATGGGAATGTGATCACTGTACTCGAAGGCATTCGGGCTAAAGTAGATAGAAAGCAGGTAGCATATACGAAGGGATGCGCAATCAGAAATATATCGGACGTTCATATTGACGAAGCTGTGGAGGCGGCCCGTTCGGCAGATGTAGCGGTAGTAGTGGTCGGTGGATCAAGCGCACGTGATTTTAAAACGAACTACAAGGAAACAGGCGCTGCGATTGCTTCAACAAATACTGTAAGCGATATGGAAAGTGGTGAAGGATTCGATCGGGTATCCTTGCATCTACTGGGTAAGCAAATGGAACTGTTACAAGCGGTGAAAGCGACGGGAACTCCTATGATTGTGATTTATATACAAGGGCGTCCACTGGATATGAATTGGGCGAAGGAACATGCGGATGCTTTATTGACCGCCTGGTATCCCGGGCAGGAAGGAGGTAATGCGATAGCGGACGTATTGTTTGGGCAATACAACCCGAGTGGCAGGTTACCGGTTTCCATACCGAAACATGTCGGACAATTGCCTGTATATTACAATAAGAAGAATCCCAAGAGTCATGATTATGTGGAAATGGAGGCCGAACCACTCTTTAGTTTTGGCTATGGAAAAGGCTTTTCACCTTTTAGTTATGAGAACCTGCAAGTAGAGAAAGTGGGCGATAGGGAGTATAGCCTCTCTTTCGAATTACGCAATGTGGGTGAGTATGACGGAACCGAAGTGGTACAACTCTATCTGAGAGATGAATACGCTTCTGTGGTTCAGCCTCAAAAACAGTTGAAGGCTTTTAAACACGTGTTTCTTAAAAAAGGGGAGTGTCAGAGTGTCTCGCTGATGTTATGCGAAGACGATTTTAGCCTGTTCGATCGTAAAATGAATAAAACAGTAGAACCTGGCGATTTTACCATTATGCTGGGGGCTGCTTCCAACGATATACGACTAACAACATCATTGAATATCAAATAAAAACTAATAGCATTATGAAATTTACAGTAAAACATATCGCTGCCGCTTTAGTGGCTGTATCCTGCTTCTCGTGTGCAACCGACTCGAAGCAGGCATTGGTGACTCAAATTGAGAATAACCATTCGTTTCAAGTGGTAGATAGTATGGGACGTGCCGTATTGGGTAAGGGACTGAATGCCGGGAGTGGATATTCCCAGGTCTGGGCGCGGGATATGAATACGTTCATTGAAACGGCCTGTGAAGTTGTGAATAAAGATGATTTGCGAGGTGCCATACTGGTCTTCTTCGGTTTACAACAACCTAACGGAGAAATGATTGACGGGTATGTATTAAAAGGGGAATTCGATTGGGACGACCCGAATCGGTACTATTCGGATGCCGCCCCTGCGCATGTGGGATTTAAGAATACTGTGGAAACCGATCAAGAGACCTCTTTGATTCAACTGATCGGTAAATACATCCGTAAGACGGGTGATACATCTATCTTGCAGGAACAGGTAGCCGGGAAAAGTGTATATGCCCGGATGAAAGAGATGATCGATTATCTGATGCGTGAGAAATACAATCAGGAATACGGACTACTGATAGGGGCGCTGACTGCCGATTGGGGCGATGTACAGGCTAACGACGATGAGATGGTTGACATCAATGAGAATACTATTTTTACGATCGATGCGTATGACAATGCCATGTTCGTTATTGCGTTGGATTATATGACCGGGATGAGCGATGAGGCCGACCGGACCCAATGGAAAGAGCTTCGGGAACAGATAGCCCGGAATACCCGTAAACACTTGTGGGACGCAGAGCAACATAAAATAATTCCGCATGTATATATCGATCAGATTCCTGATTTGGGAGACTTCGATGAAAATAAGGTACATTATCATGGAGCAACAGCGTTAGCTATCGAAGCAGGTTTGTTGAGCAAAGAGGAGATAGGCATTGTCAATGCTCAGATGGTGGAGAATGTACGATTGTCAGGCATGTCCAGTATTGGTCTGACGCTGTATCCTCCCTATCCGGAAGGTTTCTTCCATGGAAGCATGGCTGCACCTTATGTGTATCAGAACGGAGGGGATTGGACCTGGTTTGGCGGGCGTATGATTCAGCAATTGATTACCAACGGATATGTGGAGGAAGCCTATCAGGAGATTGCTCCGATGATAGACCGGGTTATCAAGAATCAAGGCTTCTTTGAATGGTACGGACAAGGCGGGGTTCCGAGTGGATCCGGACATTTTAAAGGTTCGGCAGGAGTGTTGTGCAAAGCGATAGCAATGTTTCAGGATTGGGCGAAAGAAAATAAGAAATAATGAGACAATCAAATTATGATAAATTTCCATCGACAAAGGTCGACGGAAAAATCTGGCTGGGATGGAGTGATATCTTATCAGTGTTGCGTGGGAACAATATTCTTGCCGTAGACTTCTATACGGGAGTGCTGGAAGATGAAGTTATGGATGAATTCCGGAAATTAGATGCGGAATGGTTCATTGAAACGCGTGATTTATTGAAACCGGAAGAAGAAATCCGTCGGATAACCGATCGGTTTATGACCGACGATATCCTGTTTGGTTATATTACAAACTCGGAATTAAAAGATTATTTCGAAGAAGAAAAAGTAGAAATAGCCCGCCGGCGGATAGCACAGGCACAGGGTACTGTCATTATAATTGGTACGGGAGCTGCCTGGGTGGCGCAGGAGATGGAAGCGACGGTTGTGTATGCGGATATGGCACGTTGGGAGATTCAACAGCGTTTCCGGGCGCACAAGGTAAAAGCGCTGGGTGTGGACAACCGGGAAGAAGCGGTGTCCTTGCAGTACAAACGGGGTTATTTTAACGACTGGAAGATCTGCGATAAATACAAAGAAGAAATCTTTTACCGGGTAGATTATTGGCTGGATACCCATCGGAGTGAGCTCCCCCGGATGATTGATAAAGCGACGTTTCTGGAAGGCATGGAGCGTACGGTGCGTTCGCCGTTTAGAGTGGTTCCTTTCTTTGATCCGGCTCCCTGGGGCGGTCAATGGATGAAAGAGGTCTGCGACCTGGACAGGGATAGCGACAATTTTGGTTGGTGTTTTGATTGTGTCCCCGAGGAAAACAGTCTGTATCTAAATGTCAACGGAACCTTGTTTGAAGTGCCTGCTGTCGATTTGGTTTTACTAAAATCGCGTGAGCTGTTGGGCGAACCGGTGGAGGCTCATTTCGGGAAAGATTTTCCCATTCGTTTTGACTTTCTGGATACGATGGGAGGAGGGAACTTAAGTTTGCAGGTACATCCTACCACACAATTTATACGCGAGCAATTCGGAATGTACTATACGCAGGACGAGAGTTATTATATGGTGGATGCCGAAGACGATGCAGTAGTTTACCTGGGGTTGAAACAAGGAATCGATAAAAACGCGATGATGGACGATTTGCGGAAGGCTCAAAAGAGTAACTTTGTCTTTGATGCGGAAAAGTACGTAAATAAGATTCCGGCAAGGAAACATGATCATTTTCTGATTCCCGGAGGAACTGTGCATTGTTCGGGAACGAATGGGGTGGTTCTGGAGATCAGTTCGACTCCCAACCTGTTTACGTTCAAGTTGTGGGATTGGCAACGATTGGGACTTGATGGAAAACCTCGCCCGATCAATGTGGAACGCGGAGGAAAGGTGATTGACTGGGAGCGTGATACAGCATTTGTCGATAAGTTTCTGAAGAATCATGTACGCACGGTGGCATCCGGGGATGGCTGGATAGAAGAAAAAACAGGCTTACATGAGAGTGAGTTTATAGAAACACGCCGGCATTGGTTTCGAAAACCGGTAACACATCAAACGAACGACGGGGTGAATGTATTGAATCTGATTGAAGGAGAGGAAGTGGTTGTGGAAAGCCCGATCGGTGCTTTCGAACCCTTTGTGGTGCATTATGCCGAGACGTTTATTATTCCGGCCTGTGTGAAGGAATACACCATTTCTCCTGTGGGGGATGCTATGGGTAAAACATGGGCTACCATTAAAGCATATGTGAGATTCTAAAGATATAGTGGTATGTATAAAGACGACAAAAGAATTGTACTGACATTAGACGCGGGAGGAACTAATTTCGTGTTTTCCGCCATTCAAGGAAATCGGGAGATCGTAACTCCCGTTTTCCTACCCGCGCAGCCTCATGATCTGGAACAATGTTTCCAGTCCTTGGTTACTGGATTCGAACAGGTGAAACAGCACCTCTCGCAGGAACCTGTAGCCATCAGTTTTGCATTTCCCGGTCCTGCCGATTATGAACACGGCGTTATCGGCGATCTGCCTAATTTCCCCGCATTCAGGGGAGGAGTAGCACTGGGTGGATATTTGGAACAACGATTTGGAATTCCGGTATATATAAATAACGACGGCAACCTTTTTGCGTACGGTGAAGCATTGGCAGGGCTATTGCCTGAAATGAATCGCAGGCTGAAAGAGGCTGGTTCTACGAAAAGATTTGGAAATCTCATCGGTATTACACTAGGGACTGGACTTGGAGCAGGGGTGGTGATCAATCGCACGCTGCTGACCGGCGACAACGGATGCGGAGGCGATTTGTGGAATTTCAGAAACCTGTATCATCCGGGTATGATTGCTGAGGAGAGTGTGAGTATCCGGGCGGTGAAACGGGTCTATTCGGAAGTATCGGGACAGGCGGATGCCACTTTAACACCCAAAGACATCTGCGATATCGCCGATGGATTAAGGGAGGGGGATCAGGAAGCCGCCATGGAAAGTTTCCAACGGTTAGGACATGCTTTAGGGGACGTCATCGCCTCTGCGCTGACGCTGATCGATGGACTGGTTGTAGTTGGTGGAGGGCTTGCGGGTGCTTCCGCTCACATACTGCCCGCGGTTATGGAGAAGTTGAATGAACGGTTTACGACATTTTCAGGCAATCGGTTCGATCGGTTACAGATGAAGGTCTTTGATGTTGGTGATGAAGTTCAATTAGGTGAATTATTGAAACCGGATGTAGAATTGATCCCTGTTCGTGGAACCACCAGATATGCTGATTACACGCGGTCAAAGAAAACGGCTATCGCTATCAGCCGGTTGGGGACAAACAACGCAGTTTATTTGGGAGCGTACGCTTTTGCACTGAATCAATTGGATAAAAGAGTATGATAGCGAATCATGAAGAGGCTGATAAGCCGGCGAAAGGTGCCGAAAGAAATCCTGTATCGTGGATACCGACAGTGTATTTCGCTATGGGGCTTCCGTTTGTGGTACTCAATATGGTAACTGTATTGATGTTTAAGGGATTAGGTATTTCGGATGCCCGAATTGCTTTCTGGACTTCGATAGTGATGCTTCCGTGGACCATCAAGCCGTTGTGGAGCCCTTTTCTGGAGATGTTTAAAACCAAGAAGTACTTCGTTATCTTGACACAAATAACATCGGGTGTGATGTTCGGATTGGTAGCGTTCTCTTTGCATCTGCCCGATTTTTTCTGTTATTCCATTGCGCTATTGGCTGTCATCGCCTTTAGTGGAGCTACGCATGATATTGCGGCAGACGGCGTATATATGACTGAACTGAGCAAGGAGGACCAAGCCAGATACATCGGTTGGCAAGGGGCTTTTTATAATCTGGCAAAGATCGTAGCCACCGGTGGTTTGGTTTATCTGGCTGGCTTCCTGATAAGCGAGGTGGCCCAAGTGAATGCCTGGATGATTATCATGGGAAGTTGCGGAGTGGTTATGCTACTGCTGGGAATGTATCACGTACGCATGTTACCTCCCGGCGGACGGGCGAACGGGCAAGCACCCGACTTCAGTAATTCCATGCATGAGCTCTGGAGGGTAATACAGAACTTCTTTCAGAAGAAATACATTGGATGGTACATCCTTTTTATTATTCTATACCGTTTTGCGGAAGGATATGTGATGAAAATCGTTCCTCTTTTTCTGAAGGCTCCCCTGGAACAGGGAGGATTGGGGTTGACGGAACAACAGATCGGACTGTATTACGGAACGTTTGGAGCGGCTGCTTTTGTGTTGGGATCCTTTCTTGCTGGCTATTATATAGCGCGTCGCGGACTGTATAAAACCTTGTTTACACTTTGTTGCATCTTTAATTTGCCGTTCATTGTATATCCATTGTTGGCTATTTATCAACCTGCCGATGTTCTGCTGATCGGGTCGGCGATTGTTTTCGAGTACTTTGGTTATGGATTCGGTTTTGTGGGCTTGACTCTGTTTATGATGCAACAGATAGCTCCGGGCAAACACCAGATGGCGCATTATGCCTTTGCAACAGGCATCATGAACCTGGGTGTGATGATTCCGGGAATGATGAGTGGCTATCTGAGTGATTGGCTGGGATACAAGGATTTCTTTTTGTATGTTCTGATCGCTACTGTTCCGGCTTTTCTAATCACGTGGTTTATTCCATTTACGTATAAAGACAACTAATGAGAACGATGAAGGATGTAAAAATAACAGGGGAACCTCTGCCTGGCATGCCTTGGGAGAACCGCCCGGAGGGATGTAAAGAGGTTGTTTGGCGTTATTGCGCCAATCCAATTATCCAACGCGATTCGTTGGCTACGTCTAATAGTATTTTCAATAGTGCAGTCGTTCTGTTCAAGGACGGATATGCCGGGGTGTTTCGTTGCGATGATACCAATCGTCGCATGCGTTTGCATGTGGGGTTCAGTGAGGATGCTGTTCATTGGGACATCAATGAAGAACCGTTGACGTTTCAGTGTGAGGAGCAGGAAATTGGTACGTGGGTATATGGCTATGATCCTCGTGTTTGCTTCATCGAAGATCGGTATTATGTGACTTGGTGCAACGGGTATCATGGACCTACCATCGGAGTGGCATATACGTTTGATTTTGTCTCTTTTCATCAATTGGAGAATGCTTTCATTCCCTTCAATCGAAATGGAGTATTGTTTCCCCGAAAGATCAACGGCCGCTTTGCTATGTTGAGTCGCCCGAGCGATAACGGGCATACCCCTTTTGGCGATATCTTCTACAGCGAATCGCCTGAACTGGAATTTTGGGGTAAGCATCGTCATGTGATGTCACCTGCCTCCTTTGAAGATAGTGCCTGGCAGTGTACGAAAATAGGTGCGGGGCCTGTTCCTATCGAAACCTCGGAGGGGTGGTTGTTAATTTATCATGGTGTATTAGCATCTTGCAATGGGTTTGTATATAGCTTCGGATCGGCCTTACTCGATTTGGAACAGCCTTGGAAAGTCAAGTATCGTTCAGGGCCCTATTTGCTTTCTCCGCAAAAAGTGTACGAGTGTGTAGGCGATGTACCCAATGTATGTTTTCCTTGCGCGGCGTTGCACGATCCCGGTACAGGGCGGATAGCCATTTATTATGGTTGTGCTGATACGGTGACTTCACTGGCTTTCGGCTATATACCGGAAATCATTGAATTTACTAAACGAACCAGTATTGTTTGACCATAATAGGAGGATAGAATTGTGAGAAAAGGATTCGTTTTTCTGTTTACTGTGTGCAGTATAGCGTCGTCATGTACCTGTTATATAGAGAAATCACCTGCCGATTGGGTCGATACCCAATTGGGGGCTACGCATTGTCGCTGGTTCTTTTATACGCCGGCAGCCCTGCCGTTTGGTATGGTTAAGTTGGCACCTACGACCAATGCGTATGGTAGTATCGGTTCCTGGTTACCCAATGGGTACGACGACCGGCATCGCTCGATAGAAGGGTTTGCCCATCTTCATGAATTTCAGATTGGAGGAATTGTGGCGATGCCTGCTGTGGGAACATTGCATACAGTACCGGGGACATTGGATGATCCGGATACGGGTTATCGTTCCCGCTTTGATAAAGCGACGGAGCGGGCAACTCCCGGTTCGTATGCAGTTACCTTGTCCGACTACCAGGTAAAAGTAGAGCTTACTGCTACCCAGCGGGTGGGCTATCATCGGTATACCTATCCGCAGGCGGATACAGCACGTATTTTGATAGATATCGGACATCCGCAGGGGGAGAGTGCTAAGGTTGTGGATACCTATATCTGTTACGACCCATCCGCCCATGTCGTGAAAGGTTTTCTGGAATGTTATCCTGTATATGCTACCTTTTGTGATGAAGGAAACACAGTGAAAAGTTATTTCTATGCCCGGCTGCCCGAAAAAGTAACTTCGTTCGGAACGTTCCGTGATCATATTTCATGGGCCGATAGTCTTGAAATATCGGGCGTGGGAACGGGGATGTATGTGGAGTTTTCCACCCGGGAAGGAGAAGTGGTGGAGATGCAGGTAGGGCTTTCTTACACTTCTGTCGATCAGGCAAGAATGAATCTGGAGAAGGAAACTTATGGCCGGAAGTTTGATGAAGTACGAGCAGATGCTCGCAGAATGTGGAACGATTATCTGTCCAGGATAGAAGTGGAGGGTGGAACAGATGCTGATAAAACGAAATTTTATACAGCACTCTATCATGCGCTTTTAGGACGTGGAATTTCCAACGACGTGGACGGATCATACGTGACGAACACGAAAAAAATAGCCCGGATAGCGTGCGACGCCGAGGGGAAACCACTGTACAACCATCACAATACGGATGGAATATGGGGTGGTTTCTGGAACCTGACGCAGTTGTGGACATTGGCATATCCGGAAGTGATGGAAAGTTATGTGCGGTCGGTGCTCGACTTTTCGCGCGATACAGGCGGCTGGCTACACGATGGGGAAGCAGCAGGAGTGTATACGAACGGTGTGCAAACCAACTTTCAGGGATTGGTGGCTGCAGCCGCTTATCATGCGGGGATTATAAGCGATGATACGGATTATTTATGGAGCGTGGTTTATCAGAATGAAAGAGGGTACGAAGGACGTCCCAATGGGGCAGGCCGGTATGATAACGGTGAATTTGTACAAAGGGGCTATGTTCCTTTGCATAATTATGTACTCTCTAATGGCTGGATGGTTAATTTTGGAGCTTCGCACACGTTGGAGTATTGTTTTGGAGCATACGCTGCTTCCCAGTTGGCCGAATCTTTGGGGAAAACAAAGGAAGCAGAATTGTTGAAGAAGTACGCCGATGGTTATAAGTTACTGTTCGATAAAGAAACCGGTTATATCCGTCCGCGGGAGAAGTCGGGAGAGTTTGTGAAAGACTTTGACCCGATGAAAGCTTGGCTGGGGTTTCAGGAAGGGAATGCAGCGCAATACACTTGGTACGTTCCGCATGATATTTCCGGTTTAATATCATTGATCGGAATAGACGAGTTTAACCAGCGTTTGGAAAAAACGTTTCAGACGGTCAGTACCACTCTTTATGGAGGGAAACAGGATGAATTCGATAGCTTCTCAGGAATCGAACAGTTGTACAATCATGGCAATCAGCCTTGTTTACACAACGCCTGGCTATTTAATTATTCAGGAAAGCCGTGGTTGACGCAGAAATATACCCGTGATATCTGTAACAAGTTTTATGGAATCACACCGACTCACGGCTATGGTTATGGGCAGGATGAGGATCAGGGGCAACTTGGAGCATGGTATGTGCTTGCTGCTATGGGATTATTCGACGTACAGGGAGGCACAAACAAACAACCCACTATGCAAATCGGAAGCCCGTTGTTCGATAAGGTGACAATTAATCTGAATCGTGCCTATTATCAGGGAAAAAAGTTCTCTATTATCGCTACCGGTAACTCTCCCTCTTCCTTTTTTGTACAAGATGCGGCACTGAATGGAGCGTCGTTGCGAAAATGTTTTCTATCTTTGAAGGATATTCAGAAAGGGGGACAATTGGAACTGAAAATGGGCGGACAACCCAATGAAAACTGGGGGAGTGGGTGGAGACCTCCTTCTATGAGCGATGGAATGACAAAACAATAAATACTAATTGAATAAATGAAAACGCAAAAATCAATAGTTGCAACCCTTCCCGTTCTTTTCGGATTTTTTGTGATGGGTTTCTGTGATATTGTCGGCATCTCGTCCGACTATGTACAACGTACGTTTAACTGGTCACCTGAGATGACCGGATTTGTTCCCTCTATGGTATTCATCTGGTTCCTGTTTCTGGGAATCCCCATTGGGAACAAGATGAATACATGGGGGCGTAAGAACACTGTATTGCTCAGCATGGGAATCACAATCATAGGAATGCTTCTTCCATTGCTAATTTATGATAGCATAACTTGTATGGTAGCTTATGCGTTTTTGGGAATCGGTAATGCCTGTCTGCAAGTCTCACTGAACCCCTTGCTTAGCAATGTAGTTACCAACCAACGCTTACTGACCAGCAGCTTGACAACCGGACAGGTTGTTAAAGCCATCTCCTCTCTTGTAGGTCCGGAGATTGTACTACTGGCTGTAGCCCACTTTGGAGAGGATAAATGGTATTATTGTTTTCCGATACTGGGCTTTATCACCATACTGTCTGCGATCTGGTTGTTGGCTACCCCCATTCAACGCGAGGAATTGGGCACTCAACACCTCTCTATGGGCGATACTTTTGCCTTGCTGAAAGACAATACCATTCTATTGTTGTTCTTGGGAATATTCTTTGTGGTTGGAGTCGATGTGTCCATCAATTTCATCAGTTCCAAGTGGATGGCCGAACAATATGACTGGACAAGAGAGCAAGTGAAAATAGCTCCGCAGGTTTACTTCCTGAGTCGTACTGTCGGTGCATTGCTTGGAGCATTCCTATTGACAAGAATAGCTGAGATGAAATATTTCAGAATAAACATCCTTGCCTGTGTGGTTTCGTTGCTCATACTGGCTTTTGTGAAGGAGGCAATAGTTAGCCTTGTTTGTATGGGAGCTGTCGGCTTTTTTGCTTCTTCGGTATTCTCTATTATTTATTCCATGGCATTGCAGGCAAAGCCCGGGAAAGCCAATCAGATTTCCGGGCTGATGATTACAGCTATTGCTGGTGGGGGAGTTGTTACACCTGTTATCGGTTTGGCTATTGGAAAAATGGGTATTATCGGTGGGGTATATGTCACCTTGGCTTGCGTACTGTATCTGACTTATTGTGCTTTTGGAGTGAAAACAACTGCCAGATAATTACTTTTGTTTTGGATTATGATAGTAAATGGTTAATAGGAGAAAAAACATTCGACATATATCGATAGGGCTACAGCAATGTTTGAATGCCCTGTTCCAGTTCCAGTAGTTTCTTCTTTCTCCAAAGTCCGCCACCGTATCCGGTGAGGGAACCGTCTGTGCCAATCACCCGGTGACAGGGCAGGATGATGGAAATTTTATTCTTTCCGTTGGCATTAGCTACAGCGCGGACAGCCAGAGGCTTGCCCAGTAACTCAGACTGTTTGGCGTAAGTCGATGTGCTGCCGTATGGAATTTGTAACAATGCCATCCATACCTCTTTCTGGAACTCTGTTCCCACCAGATCCAACGGAATATCGAACTCGCGAAGTTCTTTGTTGAAATATTGTTTCAACTGCTCCCGAAGTTGGCCGAAATAAATGCTCTCTCCCTCGATAATCGGAGCATTCAGCGATGTAACCAATTGCTTCAACTCCAATTCAAGCAATGGATAATCCGGAAACTCCAACATACAGATTCCTTTTGGCGTTGCACAAGCTATCATTGTACCTAAATCGGTATCTATGTAGGCTATGTGAGTGACTTGTTTATTCCCCTGGCAAGAGGTATTTACCAGTTCTACCATTTCCTTGATTTGTCTGAGAGCTATTGTTTCCATACTTTACTTATTTATTGAAAGGCAAAAATACGCAAACAAAATTATAGGCGCAACCCGTTTTATGCTATTTTTTGACGTAAATATAGGTGAACCGGTAATTGGCTTCTAAACTAAAATCGTATATTATTTGTTTTCTTATAGAGAGATTGTTCACCTTAATTTACCTATCGTTATGAGTACTTTCATTCGAAGATTGCTGGATGCTGCCCACACGTTTACGGCTGTGGACTTTGCCATTTTCAAGGTTTGCCTGTTGGCTATCGGTGTTTTGCTTGGAGCTTACTTCAGCCAGTTCTTTATGGAATATATCGACTTTATCTGGGTGATTGGAATCCTTACATGGGTATTCCTGATGGTAAGGGTTACCCGTTTTTTCAGGAGATGATTCTGGTAAGTCTTTTGTTTCCACTGTTCCGAAAACGGTTACTTTCTTTCCCGATAGGTAGAGAAATGAAAGAGGATGTGCCAATATATCGGTAAATATGGGTAGTAGGGATTAGTCGTTTTTTGGGAAAAGGATATCAATCTTATGTTCATCCCGCTTTCGAGGAAGATTTTAGCATTCCTGCCATATCCGATTCCGGGAATCAATATTTTTTTGGCTTTTTCCCGGAGGAAGAAGTCTTTAGTCATGATGGCAGATTCAGCAGGCTCGAATCCCCACATCGTCTGTTTTTCGATGAAGCTTGATTCCCGGAATTCAGGCATGATATATATTATTTGCTACGCAGATAATCTTCGTATTCTACCGAAGCCATGATGAATGTACCAATGGCTTTCCCTTCGTTTTCCACCACAGTTACATCCTTACCGCACAGATAATAATTCACTGTTCCGGTACGTGACAAGTCTTTATCAGGTCCCAGCCCGGCGGAAGCACAAATCTGTATGATATCCGTTTTGTCTTCCTTTTCGCGGATGAACGTTTTGAGTAACCCCTGATAAGCTTTCTCGGCTACGGGCTGATAAGTGGTTTTATCCAGGAAACCCAGACGGATACCTTTCAGATAAGCGTATGTGAAAATAGACGAGCACGATGATTCTAAGTAGTTCGGAGCAGTGCCCACGTTGTACGTTTCACCGTTTGAAGCTGTGTCACCTTTGCTGTCACCAGTGGTTGTCGCATCATATTGAAGCAACTGGTACCATACGCCCGACTGTGGGTCTTGCCAACGTTTTAGTCCGGCAGCTACCTGAATGTAGATGTTGAGTACAGCCTTGTAGTCAGCGTGATTTTTCGGCATATACTCCAATACATCGGTCAGAGCGGCGAAGTACCATCCCATACCGCGCCCCCAGAATTCTTTGCTGCATCCGGTATACGGTTCACTTGGGTTGGCCCAGAAAGAATTAGAATCGGCAGGAGTAGCCGACCATCCATGATAGTTGAGCTGTTTCTCAGCATTGTACGTATATTGGTGAATGGTCTTGAACTGCAAAGCAATGTCCGCCCAGCTTTCTGTGTTGTCTGCACTACCGGCTTCACCGAAATAGTGTTGCCATTCGGCGTAGATGGTAGAGCCCATATATAACCCGTCCAACCACATTTGATTGGGGTAAACTGCTTTGTGGAAGAAACCGCCTGCACCAGGCAACCCTTCGGCAATGCGCGAATGATCATATTTCAGCTTGTTGCGTATCACTGTAGCAGCGTTTTTATAACGCTCGGCATCCTTGGTATTACCCTTTTTCATCTCTTCCTGATAAAGCGTGAAGTAGATACGTCCGGCAGGAAGGTCGTCGATGTTACTGGGACGCAAGGCAGTCTCGCCTTTCGAGTTGAGTATCTGCGAACCGTCTTCGCTGGTGCTGAGGTCGGCAAATGCTTTTACGGCATCGTAGTATGTTGTTTTCTCCGGGTACATGGTCCAGGCTTTCAGTACGGAGTTGGCTACAAGGCCCGATACGTAATCCCAACCGGTTTTGCCCAGTTCGTCCTGATGATGACGATTGCAGTAGAAATCGCCCAGACCGTGAGATTCTACCATTTTTTGTGACCACTTCTCGGTCTCTGCTTTGGGTGTTGTACATGATGCAATGAACAAAGGAATTGCAAGCAATAAAAGTTTCTTCATGTGATTGTATTTTTTACTGTTATATTAATTAGACGGACGAATACCGGGAAAGTACCATGCTTCAGATAGGGAAACTATTCATTCGATTCGTTTTCGATTACAAACATAACTAAAAATGTGAAAATTGTAAGTCTCTCTTTGGGAAAATTGCGGATAAAACGGAAAGAGGGAATGAGCCATAACTCAAACCCTCTTCATTCCTCATTGCGATAACTATCTGATGGGTGCGCTTAAACTAACTTTTTGTGGCAACAAACTAAATGTGTATTTATATCAGATTTTCCGGATATTTAGCCTGACAATATCTTTAATCCATGAGGTCTTTCAAAATATCTGGAATCTCCATAACTTCGCAATTGATCTTTGTCAGAAGTTCTCGTCCTTTATCTGTTAACGCAAAATACATCTGGCGTTTGTCCTCTTGCCCCAACCCACGTTCTATCAGTCCTTTGTCTTCAATGGAACGAATGACCTTCGACGTGTTGGAGAGTGTGAGTCCTAACGATTCACTCAATTCTCCCGATGAGAGCCGGTCGGTTTTGGAGAGTGTGCAAAGCGCCATGCCTTCGTTGAAACATACGCCGTGCAACTTTTCAAAATGTATTTCGAATAGATTCACTGCCCGCTGTATCTTGCGGATTCTACACAGTTCTTTTTCCATATATGCACACGTTTTACTTATTGAGCAAAACCTGATCAATAGCCTCCCGCAACTGAGCTTTGGGCATGGCGCCTTGCGTCATTTGTGGCTGACCGTTCTGCGGAATGAACAGCAACGAAGGAATAGAGCGGATGCCAAACAGAGAAGCCAATTCCTGCTCTTTGTCTGTATTGATTTTGTAAATGTAGATGCTGTCTCCGTACTCGGCTGCCAGTTCTTCAAGGATAGGGGCGATGGCTTTACAGGGACCGCACCAATCGGCGTAGAAGTCTATCAACGCGGGCTTATCGCCTAAGTATTTCCACTCGTTGGGAGTGGTTTCGTAATTGGCCACTTTGCTTAGAAAGTCGGCTTTGGTTAAATGAATGGTTGTCATCTTATCTTCATTTTTGGTGTTAATATTCGTCTTATCAACTTTTCCTTGTGAGCAGGCTGCAAAGGATGCCAACACTGCCAAGGCTACAAATATCTTCTTCATTCTTGCGTCGGATTACATGATTTAATTTGAATGATGCCGGTCGAAAATGCTTCGACCGGGAATTAAGCAACAAATATATGCTTTGTTTTACTCTGAAACAAATTTCCGTTGGAAAATGTTTTGTAATTGTATGATATAATATTTGCAGATAATCATATATCTGTAAGATGCTCTGAAAGAACTAACTGCTCTTCCTGTAACTGTATATAGCCCAAGCATTCAACACCAATGCAAAAGTACACAACGCAAAGAACTGCACAGTGAGCTCGCCAAAAGCACTACCTTTGAGATACACAAGCCTCATCACCTGTATGAAATATTTCAACGGATTGACAATGGTTATATTCTGCGCCCACTGCGGCATACTTGTTACCGGAGTAAACAGCCCGCTCATCAAAAGCAGAATCATAATGAAGAAGAACATCACAAACATAGCCTGCTGCATGGTATCCGAATAATTGGATATCACCAGCCCCATGCCCGAAACCACTAAAATATAAATGGAAGCAAACAGCCAGATAGTCAGCAAACTACCTACCGGATAGAGTCCATACACCAACACAGCCAGACACATACAAATACTCAGCACAATAAATCCGATAATCCAGTAAGGGATGAGCTTAGCCAATACAAACATCAGCTTACTCACCGGTGTGACATTCATCTGTTCGATGGTTCCCGCTTCCTTCTCGCCGACAATATTCAATGCCGGAAGGAAACCGCACAGCATCGTCAGTAACATCACCATCAGGGCCGGAACCATAAAGACCTGATAGTTGAGATGAGGATTGAACCTATACTGAGGCATGACTGTGAAAGACGGAACTTCGGCGGAGATGCCGGTTATTTGCGTGCCGTACTCTTCCCGCAACTCTCCCGAATAATCGGTCAGTATCGCCGAGAGGTAAGACGAACCCAGTGTACCTTTTGTTCCGTTGACCGAATTGGCAGCAATCATCACACGCCCCGTTCCCTCGTTTACAAGATTCCGCTCGAATTCATCCTGAATCTCCAGTATAATATCCGCCTGACCAGACTCAATGCTCTCCATGGCCTCACCGTTCGTAGCCGAAACATCCGTCAGTTGGAAATAACCGGACGAAGCCACCTTCTGCACCAATCGCTCCGAATAAGTACTATGATCATTGTCCACAACGCTCAGTTTGATGTTTTTTACTTCCTGATTGGCAGCCCACGGCATAACCAGCAGCATCATGATTGGCATCCCGAGAATCATTTTCGGAAGAAATGAATTCCGGACAATTTGTTTGAACTCCTTTTCTATTAAAAATTTCAACATAGCTGCTTAATTTAATCGGGTTTTAAACTTCTTCAGACTGAATGTAAGGAGAACGACCGCCATTACAGCGAGCACGCACAACTCCCGGGCAACGTACTGTATCTCCACTCCTTGAATCATGATCTTCTTCATGGCTGCAATATACCAGCGGGCAGGTACGATGGTAGAAACCCACTGTAATATCGACGGCATGCTTTCGATAGGGAAAATAATGCCCGACAATAGCATGATGGGTATCATCAGCCCCATACCCGAAGCAAGCATGGCTGCCATCTGCGTGTTGACCAGCGTCGAAATGAGCAGCCCCAGCGATAAAGCCACAAATATGAATAAGAACGATATGAATACCAGCCAGAACAAACTTCCGGCAATAGGTACCCCAAGCACGTACACTGATAGGAGTAGGATGGTGATGAGATTGCAAATCGAAAGCGTGAAGTAGGGCACCGCCTTTGCCAGAATGATGTAGATGGGTTTCAACGGCGATGAAAGCAGCACCTCCATCGTACCCATCTCCTTTTCGCGTACAATGGCAATGGAGGTCATCATGGCGCATATCAGCATCAGGATGAGGCCCATCACGCCAGGTACAAAGTTATAAGCGCTTTTTGCTTGCGGATTGTATAGCATCTTTACTTCCGGAACAATGCGGAACGGCGCTTTGTGTCGGGCGCTTAGTTCCTGCTGGTAAGAACCCAGTATCCCCGAAGCATATCCGGTGAGCATCGACGCCTGGTTGGGGTCTGTTCCGTCGGCGATGAGTTGTACGGCGGCTTCGCCCGAGTGTAGCAGGTTGTCGGCAAAGTTCTCGCTGAAAACCATCACAAGGTTGATTTTGCCATACTTGAACACATCATTGATCTGCTCCGGACTACTCAGCTCCTCGGCAATGGTGAAGTATTCGCTTGCCTGAAAGCGTTCCTTGATCAGTTGGGTCGATGCATCACGGGACGGGTCGAAGACAGCCACCTTTGTGTTCTTCACTTCGGTGGTAATGGCAAACCCGAACAGCAATATCTGCGCGATGGGCATACCCAGCAGAATCAGCATGGTGCGTTTATCACGAAAGATGTGATAAAACTCTTTTCTTACGAATGTCAGGAATTGTTTCATAATTTCTTAATCTGCTTTTCGGGTTGCTTTTCTAGCCAGTTGTTGGAACACGTCGTCCATGGTCTGCGCCCGGAACTGTTGACGCAGGTTCTTGGGCGAGTCCAACGCTTCGATACGGCCATCAACCATGATGGACAGGCGGTCGCAATACTCGGCTTCGTCCATATAGTGGGTGGTGACGAAAACTGTGATACCCCTGTCGGCAGCATTGTAAATCAGCTCCCAGAACTGCCGGCGGGTGATGGGATCGACGCCGCCCGTTGGTTCGTCTAAGAATACAATCTGTGGATTGTGGAAGATCGATACCGAGAACGATAGTTTCTGTTTCCATCCCAACGGGAGGTCTTTCACCAGCGTATTCCGTTCCGATTGGAAATTCAGTTCTTGCAGAAGCTCATCGGTCTTGGTGGCAATCTCCTTGCTTTTCATACCGTAGATACCACCGAAAAGCCGCAGGTTCTCCCATACCTTCAGGTCCTCGTACAAGGAAAACTTCTGGCTCATGTAGCCGATGTTTTTTTTGACATCCTCCGATTGGCGGAAGATATCGAATCCTGCAACAGTGCCTTTACCCGATGTGGGATGGCTCAGGCCACACAACATACGCATGGCGGTAGTCTTTCCGGCTCCGTTGGCGCCGAGGAAGCCAAATATCTCGCCTGCCGAAACAGCAAAGGAGATGTGGTCGACAGCGGTGAAGTTGCCAAATTTCTTGGTAAGATTCTCCGTGTATATGACTTCTTTTTTCATTTCTCTGTTTTTTTTGATGATAACATGAAACAGTCTTCTACAGTCGGCTGTATGGTATGGATCTCAATCTCCGAATGATTGTTGTTGGTCAGGAATACCCGTAGATTTTCCGGAGTAACACCTTCGTGCATCGTTACATGGTACGTCTCGCCGAAAGAGAACGATGACCGGGTAGAGGGAAACTCACGCAAATCTTTCAACAACTTGTGCATCTGATTGCTGCGTACCGACCAAAGTGTCTCGGGATAAGAGGCAATGATATTCTGAGGCGTGTCCACTTGCATAAATTCACCGTTCTGCATCAGGGCAATGCGGTCGCAAAGCGTTGCTTCGTCCATATACGGGGTGGAAGCAAGAATGGTGATTCCCTGTGCTTTCAGTTTTTTTAGCATTTCCCAGAACTCTTTGCGCGATACGGGGTCAACGCCTGTGGTGGGTTCGTCGAGGAAAAGCACACTGGGCTTGTGTATCAATGCGCAACTCAGAGCCAGTTTTTGCTTCATACCACCGGATAGCTTACCTGCCTTTCGTTTCTTAAAAGGCTCTATCTGCTTGTAGATGTCTTCTATCAGGTAATAGTTCTCTTCGATGGTGGTGTTGAAGAGGGTGGCGAAGAAATTCAGGTTTTCTTCTACCGACAGGTCTTGATAGAGCGAGAACTTTCCGGGCATATAGCCGATGATGTTGCGGATTTTCTTGTAGTCTTTTACTAC
Source organism: Bacteroides sp. (assembly GCA_031554665.1). Taxonomy (GTDB): domain Bacteria; phylum Bacteroidota; class Bacteroidia; order Bacteroidales; family Bacteroidaceae; genus Bacteroides. The sequence goes on from JAVBVA010000042.1 coordinate 38,562, forward strand.
GTCGAATCCGTCAACGATGGCTGTTCCGCTGTCGGCAAGCAACAGGGTGGTGAGGATGCGGAAGAGGGTAGTCTTACCGGCTCCATCCGGACCGATAATGCCATATATCTCTCCTTGGTTGACGTCGAAACTCAGGTTCCTCAACGCCTGTATGTTACCGTAGGACTTATTTAGATTGTTTACTGAAAGAGAATTCATAGGAATATTTTTTATAAATGGCAATTGTCAATTGTGTATTGTCAATTGATCTTGATTTCTCCGTACATTCCTTTCTTGATATAACCATCATTCTTTACAGCTACTTTCACGGCATACACCAGATTGGCCCGTTCGTCTCTTGTCTGAATGGTCTTGGGAGTAAACTCGGCTTTATCCGAAATCCAGATTACAGTACCCGGGTACTCTTTCCGATCCGATTTACCCTGATCGGCATATACCTTCAAAGACTGTCCGATTTTAAGGGAAGTAAGCTGGTCGGCAGTGATGTATACCCGTAGATTCATGTTGGCAATATCGGCCACCTTGAACAAGCTCCGGCCTTGTGTAGCCAATTCGCCCTGTTCGGCATACTTGCTTAAAACCACTCCGGTGATAGGACTGGAGATCATGCATTTCTGTATCTGATCCTCAATCTGAGCTACCTGCATCACCAAACCGGAGCTTTCACCTGAAACACTTCGGTTGTTATTCTCCAACGTTTCCTTTTGTGCTGCCAATTGCTTTTCAAGCACTGCTATCTGAGAATTGATGTCGTCCAACTGCTTTTGGTTGGCGGCATTCGATTTGACCAGATTTTCGTATCGTTTCAGTTCTGTTTTCTGCGTGGCAATCTGCTGTTGTACCGAAGCAATCTGCTTAGCAACATTGTACTGGCGGCTTTCCACTGATTTCATGTTGGCGAGCAACTGCATCTTTTTGAGGTACAACTGTGTGGTGTCGATGTAGCCTACTTGTGCTTTGGCTTCTACATCCTGACCTTCCATAACGTTGAATTCCATTAACTCGCCGTTGCCTTGTGCCGAGACAATGACTTCGGTCGCTTCAAAGATACCCGATGCATCGTACTGGTTGTTTTTGTTGCCGCATGCCGTCAGGGTCAATGCTACGCCGATGGTGAGAAGAATATTTGTTTTCATATTTGTATGTTTTTTGATTGTTTCTGATGATTAATTATTGGTGGCAAACTTCAAATCGTAAATGGCATGCAACAGTTCCATTTCGTGCAGAATCTTGTCTTGTATAGCCATCTGCTCGGCGTTGATATCTCTTGACAGGTCAGTTCCCGATAGGGTTCCGTTGGCAATCTTGGCTTCGGATGCCCGCTTGATGGAATTCCTTAGTGCGATAATCTCATCGTCGTACTTCAGTTGGTCGAAGTAACTGTTGATGGTATTGTCTTTCTGTGTGACATCAAGCTGGGTGTTGAACAGGAAAGTTTCGCGCTGTGTCATCACCGAATTGATGCTGTTTTGTATTTTCTTCCGGTTGTTTTTCAACGTATAAAAACTTCCGATGTTCCAGGTCAGTTTGGCGCCTGCAATGTAGTAGGCCGAGAAATCATTCTCCAACATATTCAAACCCGGTTTACCATATCCGCCTGTAGCAAAAAGTCCCAACCTGGGCATCAGACCGGAAGTTATTTCCCGGTTCTTTGCTTCGAAGTTATTGATTTGTGCGGCGTATAAATCCAACTCCGGACGGTTGATGGTCTGTGCGCCGGGACGTATGGCTTCGGGTTTTACGAACTGGGTGTTTGCACTGAGCGGTTCGCCGATGAGTTGCGACAGCATGTCCGTGTATGCCTTTTTCGTATTGACGAACCTTACCTTATTTTGTTGGGCTTTTATTAGTTCCACCCGGATGGCGTCCAAGTCCGATTGGTTGGCTATTCCGTTTTGTATGTATGAATTTATTTGGTCGCAACTCCTTTGGAGATCGGCTTGTAACAATTGGTTCTGCTCGATTTGTGCATCGGTCAGAAGAATACCGAAAAAGAGCTGGTTCACCCGTTCGTTGATGGAGTAGATGGTTACTTCATTGCTCCTTTTCTCTACTTCGGCGGAAGTGCGCACACCTTCTTTCTGTGATTTAATTGCCCCGCCGTCCCAAACAGTTTGGTTGACATCTATGGTGGCACTGTACTGGTCTTTGCTCAACGGAGAAATACTCACGCCTTGTATGCCCAACTGCGAGAAATCAATAGGCAACTCCGTTACATCCGACTGATAGGTAGCTTTGCCCGAGAAGGTAACCTGCGGCAGATACCCTTTGTTGGCATTGGACAGGTTGTACTCCTTCGTCTTCTCAATCAAACCGTACTGTTTGATGAGCGGATAGTTGGTCTGAGCTTTCTGGTAACAGCTTTCGATCGTTACTTGGGCAAAGATCATCAGCCAGCCCAAGGACAGAATACTGTAAATAAAGAGTCTTTTTCTCATGATTGTATGTATTAACTTTATTATTTAATTGCTCAATTAATAGACGGACGAAAAAAAGCCTACAATGGTTGAATCGAATCGCGGTGACTGATTCAATGGATTGCAGGCGGGTGATTACTTTCTTAACCGGGCGATGACTGTATTGATCACTTCACTCTTTCGTCGTTGCAATGTTTCCTGAACGGTTTCTTCGGACAGGTTAAATGCTTTCTGCAACAGGGGAAATGCCACGAATGGAGGCACGTTGAGCGATGCGGCTGTGATGATCAGGTCAATCGTTTCAATAGGGTGGATGTTGCCCAGCTCGATCTCTTTTTTCAGTTCGGCATCCAGTTGGGCATAGATAGCATGAGGGTATACTTGCAGTTTTGCAGCCATGGATTGGAGCCGTTCGGGGTTGGAAATAATTTCCGTGAATACAAAGGGTGCGAGTTTGGGGTTTTGCATCAGGAAGTCGAAATGCAAACCGACCATTTGTGCTATTTTTTCTTCAAGAGGCAATCCGCTGGTGTTCACAGTCAGGATGTTGTTTACAATCATACGTACCTTCTCTTCGAATACCTTCTCAAACAAGTTGTCCTTGGTACGATAATAATAATGTACCAACGCTTGATTGCAACCGGCCAGTTTGGCTATCTGCCCTGTTGTGGTCTTTGCAAATCCTTGTTCCAGAAACAACTCCTCGGCTGCCTCGAGAATTAGGTGTTCCATGTTCTTGTCTTCTGCTTTCATATCACTTGTTTTGCTGTTTAATTCATTTATTTAATTGCAAAGTTAAATATGAAAATTAAATAAACAAGTTAATGTTGGATTTTTTTTATGATTGTTTTTTAAGATTTTGATATTTAGCGTGTTACTAAATTTTGTTACGGCATATAAAAAACACCACTTTCTCCGCCAACCGTCTACAGACAGCCATGAAGAAAGTGGTGTTCACGAGGATGTAGTAACCTTCCGGTAATCGCCCGGTAATTATCCGGCGCGTGGAAACTGGTTACTTTTTTGCTGAGAGGGATTCAGGTTTCGGTTCCGCAGTTTTCTGAATCTTTTGAGGTCTGCGTACACCATATGAACCGTTGTGGATTTTCCCTCTTCTGGATTTGAGATCTCCTTTACCCATAGTTGAAAAATTATATGTTCATCGCAAATATAGGAAAAGCAGTTGTCTTTTGCAAATGAATCTTTACTGAATGGGCAGATAAATCTCGGTTTTCAGCTTCTCGGGTGCTGTACGTTTGGGATCAGATAGGGTAGGACGGTATGATTTCCTTTTCCTATCTTGCTAAGTTTTTTTATTTATTCTTATCTTTGGGTTTTAATTAACTATTAATAGACGAATGATGGAAAATATGTTGCTTCGTGTACAGGAAATTGTTCCTTTGGCGGACGTGCTGAAAGAGGTTTTAGGAGATGTTTATCCCTCTTATGAGTCTTTTATAAACAGTGTTACCGGCGATGCTTTCGGCTTGACGTACGAGTGGAGATACTACAACGATGGTAAGTCATGGCTGTGCAAGGTGTGCAACAAGAAGAAAACCATTTGCTGGCTTTCGGTGTGGGAAGGGTATTTTCAGCTGAGCTTCTACTTTACGGAGAAACATCTGGAAGCTATTGATGCGTTGGATATTGCTGAAGCCGTTAAAGAAGATTTTATGCACCAGAAACCGGTTGGGAAGTTATTGCCGATGCTATTCCGTATTAAGTCGATAGAGCAGTTGCCCGATGTGTTGAAAGTTGTAGAATTTAAAAAGAAGCTGAAATGATGTTAGTCGTGCGTGATGCGACCGTTGCCGATATTCCTGAAATACAGAAGCTTTATCAAGATACGGTGTTGACGGTGAACCGGAAGGACTACTCGCTCGAAGAAGTAGAGGATTGGGCTTCTTGCGGAGACGATATAAACCATTTGTATGCGCAATTGACTGAACATCGGTATATGGTTGCTGTGAATGATCAAAACATAATCGTAGGTTTTGCGTCCATCAACGACAACGGGTATATACATGTGATGTTTGTACACAAAGATTTCCAACGTCAGGGAGTAGCATTGTTACTCTATCAAACCATTGAGCAATATGCCCGTGAGAAAGGAATCAATCGGCTGACTTCTGAAGTCAGTATCACTGCCCGTCCGTTTTTTGAGAAGCAAGGCTTTATTGTGGATAAAGAACAAAAACGTAAGGCAAATCAGTTGTGCCTTACCAATTATATGATGAGTAAGTTGTTAGAATACTGATGCAATCTTCTCTTACCGGAAAAGATTTATTCATCAAATTTTAAAATAACATTGTTCGCCTTTTCCAAGTCGTGAGGCGATATTTTCAGTGTGAAATGCAAGTCGCCTGTTCCGCCATATACATACTTGTGGTGGAACAAGCGATTGTCTATTATACAGGGAAGTCGATGCCCAACTAATGGAACCTGTCCCGCAGAAATGGAAAGCTGTTCGACGACTTCTTCTTTACTGGCTATTTCCAACTTACTACCGTTGAGCAACCGACCAATGGAATCCAAATCAACCTTCTTCCTGTCTCCCGAAATCATCAAAGCATAGAATGTTTTCTCGCTTCGGACAATTAATGTTGGAACCATTTCTTCTAAACTGAAATAGGCGAGTGCATCCTTTCTTGTCAGAATAGGCTTTTCATGTTGTAAGACTTCAAAGTCGGCATGTAGGCTTTGAAGCGTATCGGTTAATTTTTTGATTGATTCCATTTGCTTCGTTTGCTTTGTTGAAAGTGATATGGTCGTTTATTCCCCGGTCAGGTACTCCTGCGTATCTACTACCGTGGAGTAAAAGTAATTCAATGCTGCCAGAAACGACTTTTGTACTTCACCAGCAGCTACCGTTTTTCCTTGAATCTCCAAATCACGTGTGGCACAAGCATCACCAACAACCGTGCAGGTGGAACCAAAGTCTTTGGCTGCTCGTGTCGTAGCATCTACACACATGTGCGTCATCATGCCACAAATCACTAAATCAGTGATGTGATTCGAGGTCAGGTAATTAAGCAGGTCCGTTTCCCGGAAACTGTTCGGGAAATTCTTGGCAATCACTTTCTCACCCGGAAGAGGCAGGACATTTTCGTGAATCTCCACTCCGTAAGTATTGGGAATGAAAAACGTAGAACCGGGAAATGATGGATGAATATGCGCATAATCAACGCAATTTATTGCCGATTGCTTGTTAGTAATTCGAGAGTATGCATGAGAAGTTCTTTGCCGCCGCTTCGTCCATGTCCCGGAATGACAATTTCTACCGATGGGAATTTTTCTATCACTTTCCGGATGGTAACGGGCCATGCCGGTATATCGGCATCCGACAGATTACCGAGTGTTGTCGATACCATATCCTTCACCATGCAACCGGGGAACAATATCTTCATCGAAGGTACCCATACCACAATATTGTCCGTAGCATGTCCGCCACCCAGATAATAGCAATCGACTTCAATATCATTCAACTTTAACGTAAGAGAATCTTTGAATTCTGTTTGCGGAACGGGTAAACCTTTTTCTTTAGCAATATCAATTGTTATTTGATTGGCATACGACTTTACGCCTTTTTGCTGGAGATAGGCCAGTCCGCCGATGCAATCCCCGTGCCAATGATTGGGTACGAAAGTAGTAACTTTGGCATGAAGCGAATCGGCTACCCATGTCACCAGCTTTTCCGTTTGAACGTTGTCCCAAGGCGTATCAAACAGAAAAGCTTTCCCGTCATCTACCAGTAGCAGACCGTTTCCTGCTACTTTCCCAAAAGAAGGTACATCAGCGTACGATATATGCATATATGCTTTGTCTGACAGTTTTATCAAAGTGACATCGTCTGCGACTTTTATCTTATTGCCGATTGTGCTTATTTTACTACCGCCCGTTTGGGAAAATCCTGTTAGCGCAAAGAATGCTACCAGTAGGAGTGTATATATTCTTTTCATTTTCTTCTTTATACTTTCTGACAATAGGGGCAGTAGTATATACTTCCGCCCAGATAAGCTTCTTTCATGATTCGCCCTTCGCATCGGGGGCAGGGGAGATGCAACGTGTTCTTGGAAAGAATAGTCCGATACCGTCCGGTTATGCCGTGAAAGTCCTTCTCCGTATCACGTCCCCCTTGTTCTGTCATCTCTTTCAGAGTTGTTTTCAGACAATGGAAAAGCAGTTCCTTCTCATTGTCTGCTAATGTTGGCTTCTTTCGCTTCGGATGAATACCGGCATTGAACAGAATATCCTGCAATACCCCATTTCCTAATCCCGGGATACGTTGCTCAGTAGCGAGTAAGGCTTTGACCGACATGTCTTTCTTCGTGCTCTGGAAGATGCGCTCGAAAACCGAAGCGTCGAAAGCATCGTCAAGCGGGGAAATACTATGAAGGCTTCCCTGAAAATAAGGATTCTGAAACTCTCCCTTGCACACCCAGATACCGCCGTACATAGCAATAGTCACGGCAATGCAACTGTAATCGTCAAACAAAACAGCTAACTGGAATTTCGCCGGACATTCGGCTTCCGTAGGGTAATACCGCAGAATAGCGCCATCGCTAATGATAAGATGCGTATCATCTTCCAAACAGATATTGACATGCGCTCCATGTCCGTTGACTGACAAAACCTTTTTACCGGCAAGCAGTTCATCGTATACCATAGGGTCACCGTTATACCAGGCGAATTTATGCGGACTCGATGGCGGTTCCACTCTCAGCACTCTTTTACCTGCCAGCGTCTCGTTTGCTTGCAGGCTCACTATTCTTGATTCGGGTATCTCTAACATGTTGTTTGGATTTTAGGATATATTTGGGAATGCGAAGATACGATTCTTCATGAAGTTATGCAGTAATTTGTAATTTAAAATACGACTGACTTTATGTTAAAATATATTCTATTCCGGCAGAATAATTGATTTTGCTTTATATTTGATGACATGATAAGTATTCAATCAAATATATGACAAACGAAACATTGAATCTCAGAAAGGCAACCCTGGAAGATGCCGGCCGCATCTGGCAAATCATTCAACAAGCCCAGGAACGTATGCGTCTGCGAGGAAGCAATCAATGGCAGGACGGTTATCCGAATCCGCAGGTTATCGAGCGGGATATCGAGCATGGGTACGGCTATGTCCTGTACAATGATACCGGCGTGATAGCCTATGCTTCTGTTATTTTCGATGGAGAACCGGCATACGATAAACTTGAAGGTAAGTGGCTCACCGACCAACCGTATGTGGTAGTACATCGCCTGGCTGTGGCTGATGAAATGCTTCAACAGGGAATCGCCACACTTTTCATGCAACAGGTAGGAGATTTGAGTCGTGAGCGGGGAGTGTACAGTTTTCGTGTAGACACGAACTACGACAACCTGTCCATGCAGAAGGTACTCAGTAAATTAGGATTCGTTTACTGTGGTGAAGTGGTGTACCGACAAGGCGACCGCAGGGCGTATGAGAAAGTTTTATAACGATTAACCCCGCACATATATGGAAACATTACTGAACCAAATCCGGCAGGAACTACAAGACAATAGTGACGAGAAAACACTTAGCCTCTCCAACCATTTCTTCAAGGAGAACGAACAGGCAAAAGTATACGGAGTAGGTATGAAACTCATTTCTCCCATGGCTAAATCGTATCTCCCCACCGTTAAAGCGATGCCGAAGCAGCAGTTCTTCAGTTTATGTGAAGAGCTATGGTCGTCGGGCTATCTGGAAGAAGCGGTCATTGCGTGCGAATGGACGGATGCTATGCACAAGCAACAGGAGCCTGCCGACTTCGAAATATTCGAAGGATGGGTACGAGACTATGTGGACAACTGGGCTGCTTGTGATACCCTGTGCAACCATACCATCGGCGAATTCGTTATGAAGTACCCTGATTACATTTCCCGTCTCAAAGAGTGGGCATTGTCGGACAATCGTTGGATGCGTCGGGCGGTGGCTGTAACGTTAATCATCCCTGCCCGTAAAGGCATGTTCCTGAATGATATTTTCCAGATAGCCACTCTTTTGTTAGAGGATAAGGATCACATGGTGCAGAAAGGATATGGCTGGATGTTGAAAGCTGCCAGTGAAGCGTATCAGAAAGAAGTATTCGATTATGTTGTTAGTCGTAAAACGGCGATGCCTCGTACAGCATTGCGATATGCCATTGAGAAGATGCCGCCGGAACTGCGGGCAGAAGCTATGAAAAAGTAGAATTTATGAATATTGAAGAACTCAGAGACTATTGCTTGTCTGTAAAGGCGAGCAGCGAATCGTGTCCTTTTCTGGATAAAACGGTAATCGTATTCAAGGTAATGGATAAAATGTTTGCTTTCATTTCTTTGGAACCCGAGGATGGTGTATTCAAAGTTTGTTTGAAATGCGACCCAAAACGTTCGGTGGAGTTGCGGGAGCAATACCGGGGAGTAATATCTACCCAATTTAAAAGCACTCTCTTATGGAATGCGGTTTGTCTGGAAAGTGATGTTCCCGATAGTTTGATTCGGGAACTGATTGATCACTCGGTGGACGAAACTGTCCGGAAGTTCAAGAAAGACAAAAAGGAAGAGTTTTACTTATTGCCATAATACTTACATGGACATGGTTTATACCGGATACGAACTGAGATGCTCAAAGGTATAATCAAGCTCTTTCAACTTATTGATGAGCGCTCCCAAGTCGTTGTGTTCGCTGACTTTCCCGAACATCTGACTATGCATCAGCAATACAATATGATCGGAAGTGAAGGTTCGCGAGGCCTGCATCATCTTCTCAATTTCCTCCACCAACTCATCGATGCTCTGTTTGGGGGTATAGTCTTTCGGATTGTAATTCCACTCGATGTCCCAGCCATACACCTGATACCCGTTTTCTGCCAATAACTCAGCAGACGTATTGCCAGATTGCTTCATGTTCTTTTTTCTTTCCCCGATCAACCACAGGTTCCGTCCCGGTAAACGGGCTATCTTATGCTGAATCTGAAAATCAGTCTGGTTCTTTTCGAAATCTTCCAGTACCGTTGTGGGATGCGTATAATATTGCGTATATTTATTACGAGCATGGGAATAACTATGATTGTAAATCTCGATAAACGGATTGACTTTCATGTCGTTGTAATATTTCCGAAACCGATGGCTACCATCGATTCCGTTACCAACCATGAATATGCAAGTCTTTATCTGCATACTGCGTACAATACTGTCGAGGTATGCACTACCGTTCAGTGGAGCATCGTCAATGGTGAGGTAGATATGTTTCCTTGCTCCAACCGGTGTATGTGTTAGTGTATCGACCATCGTACCCACCACTGTGTCGACTGTTGAAACTGTGTCGGTGGCAACACTTGTCGATGGATCTGCTTCCGGAACAGGAATATTCTCACTCTCCGTACAACCCAGAACGATGAAGGCTAAAATCGCAGTAGCGACAATGAAGTGACTCTTTTTCATATTAGTATTTTCTTTAAAATGTAGGCATATGATTCCCCTGACAAGGACATACGTCCCTGTCTGACAGGTTTACAAACAATATGTTAATGGATTATTTTATCTCCAGACGATGTAGGAAATATTTTCCGGCAAGTCTGTCTGCTCCTCGCCGAACTCATGTCGCACATGCTCTTTGTTCCGGTACCATCCGTAAGCGCTTCCACCTACCAGGTAGATGGCATCTGTTACCCCGGCATCAATCAATGCCTGCGAAAAATCATGGAACGATTCCCGGTTCCGGCTTTCTATCATAACAATCTGCTCGTTGAGAACAGCCAGCGACCTGCGGATAGATTTCCCTTTCGGCTTGTTCTCGACCAACTCGCCATTGTTCACCAGCGCGTATTGCCGGAAGAACGAACCTCCGTTTTGGATTACTTGTTCCAGCAGAGGCGTAGAGTCGCCCATGCCGATGGTTATTTTGTTGCTCTCGATGGCGGCAAATCCTTTCTTGGCTACCCCGCGGGAAAGACGTTCGCCATTGAGGACGAAGTCGCCTACGATGGCCTTGTTGTCCTGACGTATATCTGCTGCCATAGCTGCGTATAGGATGGTCGAATCAGCTTTATCAGGCATTCCCAGTTCCAGAGACAGAGCTGCATGATACGGAATACTGATTCGCAACGGAACATCATTGACGTTTTCTTCCCGCACTTCCATGTAAGCTTTCTCTTCCAAAGTGCTACCGATACTGTCATTAATCACGATTGATACACTCTGTTCGGTAGTTCCCTCCGGTTCGAAATAGTAATCGGGAGCTTCCTTTTTCGTGAGCAGGTAGATGGAAATACCGACGGCAATCATCAGGAGCACCCCACCCAAAAAAATGAACCATTTGGCTTTCGTTCCTGTGCGTTTTCCATTGTCTGGCGTTGCATCCGAACCAAGGAAATATACTTCATTATCCTGTTTGTCTTTCTTCGTCATCATATTCCAATCCTCCTGCTTTTAATACTGTCTTCCAATACCACTTTTAATGCCTTCAGTGCTTCCTTCGAAGCCGTCAGGGTGAACTTATTCGGAAAACTGCTATCCGATAGTACAATTTGCTGTTTGGCAACATTGACATAATAAATATACTTGCCGTTAATGATCAGGCTCTTGCCCAACCGGATGAATGTTTGCGCATCGGTACCAAGTTGCTGCTCTATGACCTTCTCAAACGAGGCCAGGTTGAACGAGAACACATGTTCATCCTTGTCCACAAGCGTCATGGTAGAATAATTACCATCGGACAATATGAAGACAATCCTGTCCGGCGAAACCCGGACAATCTCATTGCTGTTTATTAATACCAGATGTTTTGACATTTTCTATTCTTTTATGATGCAAAGATATAGTTTTCCCTGTTGCTTGTATCATCTATTTATGGGCATTTGATGAAATGGGTGTTTGGTTGTATGAAACCTCTGAAGGGGGTGATGAAATGATAAAATAGATATTCGAATTTATTCGAATACCTCTCGGATAATAAAGCCATGAGTAGCCTGCAATGCTTTCAACCGGTTTGTCAAAGCAGCTTTGTGTTGTTGCCCACATGTCACTATCAGTTTTTTTCCACGGTACGTTTCACACCATTTCAGGATGTTGGCCGCCATGGCATCATTTCGGGCATCAGCTTGGTTTTGCATCATTTTGGCGCTCTCAATCCACTGTGGGAAATCGCGCTTTGCAATGGAGACAAATGTATGATAAATCAACAACTCTTTGGCTTCTGAGTAGGCGCAGTAGAGTGGGGTGTTGATCATGGCAAGTGAGTATTTATTGCCATTGATGATATCCAGTAGTGGTAAGGCTTTTTCCATTCTTTCCCATTCTTGACGACTTTCGGCACTTAGCTTGTTGAGTTGATAAGCTTGTGCGATGTCTTGTATCATTTTGTTTTGTTTTTCAAAGAAGCGGGTGGAGCGGTAGAATTCATTCCTGCCTTCTATCTCGTAAGGTTGCAGGATTGCCTGAGTCTTTTGTTGATAGCAGTAGGCCGACATGTTTTCTTGTGAGTTGGTTAGTAGGTCGGGATATTTATCAAGGTTGAATTGACCGTCAGGGGTGAAATAGATGGATTCAAGTTCGCACAAGATAACATCCGGTTGGATACGTTCCATGGTGGCTACAATGGAATCGGCATTGATGTGAGTGGATGCTTCATGTACCGTACCAAGTATGTAAAGTTCTGTGTTTTGAGCAGTAGTATGAATGCTGCTAAAGGCTACTGTGCAAAGTAATAAGATCAGATGTTTCATAAGTATCCTGTTTTCTGTTTTATAATCTATTGTTTACTGAATTTGAAGGCTAAAGCCGGAAGGTCTTTCGGTAAACCTTTGGGAATGTTCACTACAATTTTACCATTTACATTTTTCCATGCTACTTGCTTTCCGGTTTGTAGCAAGATTATTTTACTGTCCTTGGGAGGCATGTTCCCTTCCCACTCTATTGTGGCAGGCAGTGGATGGCTTTCTGCCAGGCAGACGAGTGCATAAAGCGATCTGCCATCCTTGCTTTGTGTAAACCAGGTATTCCCGTCATTATAATTAGGAGTGCTGCGAGTGGAATAGATCGCTTTGCCATTACGTGACGTCCATTGCCCGATTTCCTGCAAACGCTCCACCACTACATCCGGCAGCAAACCTTCCGGCGAAGGGCCTACGCCTAGTAATAAACTACCTCCTTTGGCTACGATTTCGATTAGCTTATGAATCACTGTTCGCGAAGATTTGAAAGGCTGACCGGGCACATATCCCCAGTCTACTCCCAACGTCATGCACGTCTCCCACGGATAAGGTAGCTGCTGAGGCGGTATACTCTGTTCCGGAGTCTGGTAATTTTCATAAATCCCATGTACAGTACGATCGACGATCAACAAACCGGGTTGATGCTGCCGTGCCATTGCAGCAATCCGTGGCATGTCGATATCCTGCGACCACCGGTTGCGGGTCTGCTTATCTTCGGGTACAGGACATACCCAACCTCCATCCAGCCACAAAATATCTACCGCTCCATAGCCCGTCATCAACTCACGGATCTGATTGTACGTAAACTCCTTAAACTTCTCCCATTTCCAGGAGTGCTTACGTACATCATAATTATTGCTCCGGTTGGGAGTGGCATACCTGTCCCACCAATAATCTTGCGAATGCCAGTCCGGTTTAGAGAAATAAGCGCCAATCATATACCCTTTCTCCCGAAAAGCCTCGAATACATACCGGGCAATGTCTGCTTTCGGATGTTGGGCGAATGGCCCGTTGGCAACGGAGAAATCTGTCTCCTGTGTATCGTACAAGCAATATCCGTCGTGATGCTTGGTGGTGAATACCAAGTAATTCATGCCGGCTGCTTTACCTGCATCGGCCCACTGAGAAGGGTCGAACTTTACCGGATTGAACTGCTTGGCCAAGTCCCAATACCATTTCTTGTATTCGGTATAGTTGAGGGTGCTATCACGCGGAATCCAATCCTCGTCTTCCGAGCAGATAGACCAGGATTCTACGATTCCCGGTATAGCGTACAGCCCCCAGTGGACAATCATGCCGAACTTCTGATCCTGCCAACGGTCTAGTTTTGCACTGACCAATGCGTCGTCCGGCCATACGTAGGAGGGCGATGTTCCATGTGCAAATTGTGCAGAAGAAGCACTGGTCAAAAAGATTCCGATAAGGAATAATAGGAGAGTTTTGTTTTTCATGGTCTTCATATGATGGAGATTATATGCGATGCTTCGGAGTAGATGTATTCAGATACGCTTCAATGGCTTTCCGGCTCATGCGTACACCTTCCGCGATGATCCCTTCCGATTGGTGAAACTGGAAAATGCTGTACTTTCTGCACGGAACAGAGATCAGCAGATCCGGTTGGTAATGCTCTATCGATAGCCGGGCTATCTTTTGTATCATGATGGTAGACGATTGGGTGAGTAGGTGAAACGGATTCAATTTTTGAGGAGGTTGATGCTGGCTCTCATCCCCGGTCATGGGAAGCATGCTTACCATAACAGCCACCAGCATGTCGCCCTCGGTACGAACCACCCGGTCGAGTGGGAGAGGGTTGATCATTCCACCATCTGTTAGCGCCATGCCTTGCAGGCGGAAAGGGCGGAATACCATCGGTATAGAAATAGAAGCGCGAATGGCATCGTACAACCGCCCGCTGTTTATTACCACTTCACGTTCAGTTTGAATATCCGTGGCGACAGCGGAAAATGGAATAGGTAACTCTTCGATGGCAATGTCGGGGATGAACCCGCTCAATGTCCGCATCACCCGTTCGCCTTTCAGGAATCCATCACGGGCTAGCGTGACATCGGCCAGACCGAACATCTTCCGCTTATCAAGTTCCAGCAGTAACTGCTTGCAAGCAGGTAACTGACCAGTGGCGTAGGCTGCACCTATCAGTGCCCCCATCGAACACCCGGCGATGGACGATATTTCGAATCCGTGCCGTTCTAACTCTTCGATGGCGCCGATGTGGGCTATTCCGCGAGCTCCTCCAGTGGAGAGAACCAGGGCTATTTTTTGTTTACTCATGAGTGGGTACAGGATAGTTTCCTCAAAAGTAATTAGAAAATTAAGAATTAGGGATGAAGAACTGAAAATTAATACTCTTTTATTGTAAATACCCATTGGCCGAATTAAAGAATCCTTTATCAGACAAGCTGATCGCTATGAATTAAATGAATCGAGCCGATGTTCGTAGAGCAAGCTACCGATACTCGTAAAGGAAAGTTGCTTTGCTGTAAAAGGGAGCATGTTAAGATGTACATGTTTACATCAACGCTTTTAGTATCTCGGGCATCATTGTCCAGATGGTGTTTTCCGTCTGCGCCGTATAGAGATTCCCATCTATTTCCGATTTTTCGTCCGTAGCAATGGCTTTCGTTATACGGTCTTTGCCATACGGATGAATGGCTACTTTCTTATTGATTCCCACACCTGCCATCTCGAACATCCAGGCAGCGGCGCAATGTCCTATCAGCATCTTTCCTTTCTTCTCAAACCGTCTGAGTATGGCAAACATATCCTGATAATATGATTTTTCCAGGTGGTCGTTGATTTTCGGAACAGCATCGCCACAGGCGAATACCACGGCATCATACTCTTCTTCACGACCTTTCAGGTTGGATACCACATCGTCCAGTCCCATGCGGATACCCGAGTTGCTTGCCACATGTGTAGAATCGGACACAGCAAACGTTTTGAATTCGATGCCATTTTCATAAAATGCTTCCAGATATTGGAACAGGCCGAACCCGTTGACCGGGTTCACAACTAATACTGCTACTCTCTTTGCCATACTGTTAAAATTTTGAGGTAAAACATAAATAACTAATATGTAAAATCATTACATTTGCATTTCTGTTCCGGCAGCCAACTACTTTCAGTCAGAGTGTAAATGGAACAGGCGTTGGTATAACAAACTCATTACATTTCTTGTTTCTTCCGGGGATTATAAAATCGGATTATTATTAACAATATATCCTAAAACCGGTAGCGAACAAAGAATGAACAACATTGTTTCATTCCATCGAGTGGCGGATGAATATGCATCATTACTGTATACTCAGTGATGAACCTGATAACTCAATTTTTTTAAACCCTTAAAAACAAAGTCTTATGGCAACAATCAATGTGTATTTGTCGTTCAACGGCAACTGCGAGGAAGTTTTCAACTTCTACAAATCTGTATTTGGTAAAGAGTTCAATTACATCGGGCGCTATAAGGATATGCCCGAAACCGAAGGTCCCATACCTGCCGGGTATCAGGACAAAGTGATGCACGTAGGTCTGCCTATTAGCAAGGAAACTCTGTTGATGGGTTGTGATGTCTGTGAGGAGATGACCGGGCAGAAGCTCATCCAGGGCAATAACTTCTCTATCTGTGTCGGTGTGGAATCCGAAGCCGAAGGTCGCCGTATATTCGAAGCTTTGTCGGCAGGCGGAAATGTGGTGATGCCGTTGGAGAAGACATTCTGGGCAACATTGTTTGGTATGGTAATCGATAAGTTCGGCATCAGTTGGCTGATCGATTATTCGGAATGCCAGGATGGGGAATGTTAGCTATATAAAGAAGACCCTGTTTCCGTGGCTTTCTACCGGAAACGGGGTTTCATAGGCCCTGACGCCTGGGACACCAAGGGCACTTACAAGCCTTCATAAGCTTTTCGCAATACCTCCATTTCCAGTTTCCACATCGGACGTATAGCTTCGGTCACCCGTTTGGCCCTGTCGGGGTATTCGTTCGACATCCACTTCTCCATCTGTTCGGGAACAATCTGCCACGACACTCCATAGCGATCTCTCACCCAGCCGCATGGTTGTGTTTCACCGCCTATTGTCAGCATCTTCCAATAATGATCGATTTCAGCTTGTGTCTTGCAATGCACGTAGAACGACATCGCTTCCGAGAAGGTGAACCTGTGTTCAAATCCGTTGTCCATAGCCATGAACTTCTGTCCCAATAGCGTGAACTGTGCATGAACCACCATCGTTCCCAGCCCGCCGAATCCATTCGACTCTTGTGTTTCTATCACATGGATAGTTGAAGAGGGAGCAAATACAGAACAATAAAAATGAATAGCTTCGTCGGCTTTCTTATGCTGATTACCGACAAACATCAGGAACGGGGTAATGTACTGCGGAAGGCCGCACACACCCAATTGCCACGACAGCCCGTATTTATCCTCTATCCATCCGAAACGTTCGCTGAACGGATACTTATCACGTTCCATCAATGGTGATCCACTGTCAGCCAGCTTGTCCCAGATCGCATCGAGCTCTTCAGCCGATTCGCATCCTACATAGAAGGAGTTAGCGGGGGTGAAGTGAAAAATTGGTCCGCCGTTCAGGGCAATAAAGTCTTGTCCGGCCAGACTGAAAGACACAGTCAGCACACTGCCCTCGGATAGTGCACTGTTGGGTGTGTTGCGTACAATGGTTCCCATTTTTCCATCTTTAAAGATGGATGTGTAGAACCGGGCAGCTTCCTCGGCCCGGTGGTCGAACCATAAACAAGGGGTAATTAGGCTTTTCATCAGGGGATAATTTTAGTTGTTGTTATTCTATACAAAAATAAATCAATTTCGAAAAAAGTGCAAAGAATATGGGGCTTTCTGTATGCATATACGAACATTACCAAAACAATGACAATACTCTACTATTAAAACAAACTATTTTAAATAAAAGTTGTTGTAAAAGAGTCAATTTTATTCTCAGGGTAAAGATGACATATACAAACAGGTTCCGTCAGGGCCGATTGTTCGTTTTCTTTGAACCAAATCAACAAATACTTGTTCTATATGCACAAAAAGAAACAAGAAAAGATAGAAACCCAATTAAAAAACTTTAGCAATATGAAAAGATTAATGTTACGTAGGAGAGGCTTGCTTGCTCTCTTCCTGGCCGCTTTCGGAGTAGGTATGTATGCACAGACTCCTTCAGACGAAGAAACAGTGAAACAAGCTAACAACCCGTTGGCAAGCATCAAAACGATCAATTTGCATAATTACTATATGCCCGAGTTGTATGGGGTGCCCGATGCAAAGGTAAACCAGACATGGGTGCGTTATGCCCAGCCCATTGGTCCGTTGCTGATACGTGTATCCATGCCTTTCGAAAACACGTCGTATCCCGGTGAAGATCCTTCTACAGGATTGGGAGACTTAAATGCATTTCTGATTTATAAATTCAGCAAGAAAAACGGTGGAACCGATTTTGGTATTGGTCCGGCCTTTACGTTCCCTACAGGAACTAACGGCATGGGTGCCGATAAGTGGCAGGCCGGCTTGTCGGCCATTGCTTTCTGCCATAGCAATCCGGTGGTACAGATGGGATCGCTCATCACTTGGCAACAATCTTTTGCCGGCGACAGTGACAAGCCTGATGTAAGCATGCTTACTCCCCAGTTGTTTTTCATGTTCCAACTGGGCAAAGGTACGTACCTGAGAAGTACCGGTTTGATGACGTTCAACCTAAAGAATGGCGATTATAATGTACCACTCGGACTGGGTATCGGCAAAGTTATCAAGTCTAAGAAAGCCGTGTTCAATGTATTCATGGAACCACAATACTCCATGTTAGTCAAAGGAATGGGACAACCGCAACTTCAAGTCTTTGTTGGGTTTAATACCCAATTCCACTAAGAAGTCTGGATAAAAAAAGAGTCATTAAGAATAGGTCTGGTATAAACCTATTCTTAATGACTCTTTTTTTAATCCTGATTTTATTGCATCACGCCATTATAAACAGCTTTTGCCAATGTGCTCTGATCGTCATCACCGGCATATTCCCAGTACATGGCGCCCAGCATTCCTTTTTCTTTCAGGAACTTGCATTTCTCTGCAATAGATACTGCATCTTCATAGCCACATACCATCACTCCGGCAGAATCGGTCAGGTAGGGTACTTTGGCTACATCGTCCCAGTTGCGTTGATAACCTTCCTTCTTGATAATATCCTTATAATTGGCAAATCCTATTTCTTTGATACCACGACCGTAGAACGGAATGCCGAGTACCAGACGCTCTATCGGGAATCCTCCTGCTACGTGCGCTTCCACTGCATCCTTGCACGATACCCCTTTGGTCATTTCCGAACGGTACAGCGAAGCATGGTGATACGGTGCAGACGAGATATCATAGGTCATAATATTCACAAAGTTTACATACGGCTCGATGCCTACGAAGTCGATGTACTTACCATCGGCTACCGTAGCCAGTGTGAGTAGTTTATCTTTACCGATGGCGGCACGGATATCGCGCATCAGTAACGTGAAGTTTTTGGTGTCGTCGGGCGAAGAAGATATCTTGGCTGAGTTTTGGGTGGGATACTCCCAGTCGATATCGATGCCATCGAGGTTGAACTCTTTCACTACCCGCTGGCAGTCATTAGCAAAGGAAGTACGGAACTCGTCCGAAGCAGCCATCTCGCTGAAACGTCCGCTTCCCCATCCGCCAACAGAGAGAAGAACTTGCAACGAAGGCTTTTTCGCTTTCAGTGCAACGAGCGAATGCAAACGTTCTCCATTGTCTACCCGTACACCATTGAATGAGTCGGTGACGTGTCCGAATGCATAGTTGATGTGTGTCACCACAGCAGGATCGGGCATAATGCTGCTCCACGAAGTGACATAAGCCAGGACAACCGGTTCTTTAGGCGTCTGTTGCGCCGAGCAGGCCAGTGAGAAGAAGGACAGCAGTCCCAGGAGACAGACCAGGGAAGCCTGTTTCAGAAAACGATAATAATGATTCATAAGTAATTGTGTTAAGTAAATAAATAGTTGGTATGTTCACCACAAAGTTACATAAAATATTAATATGCATGAAACGGAGCCTTGAATTCCGGCCGAAGCGTGCAAGTATCTTCCAACGGAAAATCTTTCGGTGCCGTTTGGGTAACATTACCCGTGGCTGCCCATTCAGCCCCGCGGAGTAAAGTCACCTGAAATCCGGTACATTCCATAGAGTAAATCATATTCGGATCGTTGCCGCAGTGCCCCAGCAAGTCGACAAATACCCGTCCCTTACCCGGGCGAACTGTCCACAATAGAGGTTCATCTCTGCCGCCTTCACGCGCAGTAGCAAGAATTTCCATGTTCTTCACCGGTCCGCGCAGACGGGTGTATATCTCGTCTTTAAAGTGTTTCCACTTCACTGGTAAGCCTTTCAGGATGGGATGTTCGGGTGAGCGGTGCTCTATCACCGTTTCGTGTTGTAACCCGTGATGGCCGGCATAGCCCGGCGTGTAGTCGTACATATACTTCCCATCTTTCCAGTATAGGTAAGGCCCGTCCTTTTCGTTGCGTCCATCCCAGGCACCCATGCCGATGATCTCATTGTACCCTTTCCAGTCAGCCATCGGAACTACGGACGAGTGGATTACCACTACACCTCCCCCGTTGTGTACATATTTCTCGAACTCATTTCGTACAGATTCGGCCCAGGTGGCACCACCATAGTTGATAACGATCAGATCGTATTTACTGAAGTCCGGTTGGAAGGTACTGATATCACCTCCGAAGTTGGGCGTAAAGGCAAAGTCTACTTTAAACAATCCGCTGTTCTCCAAAACCTGTTTCATTGTTTCACAGGCTCCCTGCCAGTAGTGGCTGCCGTCTTGTCCGGCAATCATCATCGTTTTTATCACCTTTTTGGGTGTCTGTGCTTCGACGGGGGTCACACAAAGCAATGCCCAGAGAAGCAATAGGGAGTATATAACTGTCTTCTTCATGTCACTTGATTGTTTGAGAGTCCGGTTTCCATTCAATGCGTTCGTAGCAGCGGGTCACTTTCAGATTGTATCCCCGTTTGTCTACCTCGAACTTACCGTCCTTGAAATAACTGATGTAGAGTTCGGAAATACCGTCGTTGTTACGATCTTCCACAGTGAGCGAGTATTTGTCGGTCACGAACACCTCCGATACATAGTGCACTTCTTTGGTGTAGTGGTCTACAATGGCATAATAACACTTGAACAAGTCGAAAGTAGGGTAGTGCCCGTTATCGCGCCCGAAGAGCATCACCTCTTCCAGTGCAGAGTCCTCGTCCATCTGGGCAAGAACGGTTTGTTGCAGCCAGAATCCTGGTTTCTGAGCTTTAGGAGGAATCTGGTCCCATCCTTCCTGGTGTGCCGTGACCTTGAACTGGGCGTATGCGGAAGCGCCGATGAGCAAGGCCAGTGTAACAAAAAATAGTTTCTTCATGGTATTCATATATTACTGCTGATGGATCAGTCCCCAAAGACCTTTTATGCTAACTAATTGTGTATCTTTCAGGACATCTTTTTATAAAACGACTGAGGAAGTTAAATCCCTAATGTCTTTCGTTTTTCTTTCCATCATGCTCTCTTTCTCAAAGATTATGACTATGTTTGCAAACCTCAAAACAGTAAAACGAATTGAACAATTTCTACTCATGAAGACACAGGCGGCAATACACTCCTTCAATGAAGTGTATTCATTATATTATCGGAAAGCTTTCCTTTTTGCCAAGTCGTACGTACACGATGACCTGGCAGCAGAAGACATCGCTTCCGATTCGCTGATCAAACTCTGGGAGCGAATGAAGCAGGAAGAAATCGATTACATACAACCCTTATTGCTCACCATCCTGAAAAATAAATCGCTCGATCACCTGAAACATGAAGAGGTAAAACGAAATGCTTTTGAAAACCTTGTAGACTGGCACAAGCAGGAACTCGACATCCGTATCTCCACCCTCGAAGCCTGCGATCCCGACGAGATATTTTCTGACGAAGTAACACGCATCCTGCACGAAACATTGGCTATCCTCCCCGAACAGACACGTCGTGCATTCGAAATGAGCCGTTTCGAAAATCTTACCGGCAGGGAGATAGCCGAAGTACTGGGTATCTCTCCCAAAGGAGTGGAATACCACATCTCGAAGGCATTGAAAGAATTACGGATTACGCTGAAAGACTATCTCCCTTTATTTTACTTCTTTTTTTATTTTCAGTAAGAATATATGTATGTCTGTTAGGGATTGCTTCAATTCCGTCGTTTATTACATAGCAGGAGCAAAAAGAATATCCGATAGTACAACCAATTGAATATGGAACAAGAATTGTTACAAAAATATATAGCCGGCGAAGCCACCGAAGCAGAGAAGCAGCAAGTGACCGGGTGGCTGCATGCAGATGCTCAACACATGCGCGAATACATGGCGCTCCGTAAACTCTACGACATCAGCCTGTGGCAGGAGACGGGGCAGACTGCTCGTTCGACGACGAAAATAGAAAAGTCGGAAGAGGCTGGAGAGCAGAGAAACAGCATAGAATCGGTCAAACCGGTACGCCGCCTATGGATACGGGAAGTGCTGAAGGTAGCCGCCATTGTGGCCATTGTCCTCACCGGAACTTATTTCTGGAACCAAAACAAGCAGGTTCGGTTGCCCGATGCCTTGCAAACCATCCATGTACCTGCCGGACAACGGGCGGAACTTCTCCTGGTCGACGGTACCAGGGTGTGGCTCAACGCACAAACCACCTTTACTTTCCCAGCCGGATTTACTTCGGAAACCCGCCAGGTGAAACTCGACGGCGAAGGTTATTTCCAAGTGGCCAAAGACGCCACGAAGCCCTTTATCGTGGAAACAGACAAATACAACATACGTGTATTAGGAACGGAGTTCGACGTTAAGTCTTATTCCGCAGAAGCTACATTCGAAACTTCCTTGCTCGAAGGATCGGTGGAAGTGTTTTCGCCGGTCACGGGAGGTTCGGTGATACTCGAACCCAATACACAGGTTGTTCTGGTAGATGGAGAACTAAAGAAAACGGCCATTGGCGAATCAGACCCTTTCCAGTGGCGTGAGGGAGTTATCAGTTTTTGGGACGAATCAGTAAAAGAGATGTTCGAGAAGCTCGAACTCTATTACGGTGTAAAGATAAAAGTCAGCAATACGGACATCCTGAACAATCGCTTTACAGGTAAATTCCGCACCAGGGACGGTATCGAACATGTGCTGAAAGTCTTGCAGTTGAATATGAAATTCGTATACACGAAAGACAACGAGAGCAATGTCATTACCATTGGTTAATCCTTACACCGGCAAACGCATGGAGGTGTTGCTGCATTAAAACAATTATTCCGAATGATGAGAATTACGATCTTGTTCCTGTTTATTTGTATCGGAGGGCTTTTTGCGAATCACGCCAGTTCGCAGGTGGCTAAGGTCACTATCTCCGCCAATCAGGTGACAACGGGAAAGATCATTCATGAAATAGAAAAGCAGACCGATTATTTATTTGTCTTCAATGTCAACGAGGTTGACCTGGGCAAGATCGTGACTCTACATGTTACGAAGACTTCTGTGGCCGAGGTTCTGAATAAACTCTTCGAAAATACCGATATCTATTATGCCATGATGGGCAACAACATCATGTTGATGCGCAAGGCAGATTCCCAGCCCTCCACCCGGCAGGAAAGAAAAGTGACCGGCAGGGTCAGGGATATCAATGGCGATCCGATTGTGGGCGCCAATGTATCGGTCAAAGGGTTGTCCGTAGGCACTATAACCGATTCCGATGGGAATTTCAGTCTGGCTACGTCCGTCAATGGCGTTCTGGCGGTTTCGTACATCGGATACGTCACCCAGGAAGTGGAACTGAAAGGAAAATGGCAGGTATCTGTCACCCTGCGCGAAGATGCCAGGCAACTGGATGAAGTGATCGTCGTAGGATACGGTGTATTGATGAAGAGTCTCGTTCTGGGGGCTATCAGCAAAGTGTCGTCCGGTGAATTGGATAAAGGGATGCCTACCAATGTGCAGAATGTGCTGAAAGGAAAAGTGTCGGGCGTGCAGATTACATCGCAGTCAGGACAGCCGGGCATGGACTCCAGGGTACGTATACGCGGAACAGGAACCGTAAACGATTCCGATCCTCTTTACATAGTCGACGGTATGCCCTCGTTCAACGGTATCAACTACCTGAACCCATCGGATATCGAATCCGTCGAAGTGCTGAAAGATGCTGCTTCGGCTGCTATCTACGGGGCACGCGGCGCCAACGGGGTGGTACTGGTTACTACCAAGAAGGGCACAACCATGCAAAAAACGACGGTCAACTACGAATTTGCCTACGGCCTGCAAAATCCCGCCAAGAAGATGGATCTGATGAATTCGCAGGAATATCAGATGATGATGAACGAGATGGCTTCTAATATGGGCAAGCCTGCTTATTTCCCCACAACGTCCACCGTAGATACCGACTGGCAAAGGGAACTGACCTACCAGGATGCACCCGTCATGACACACCAGCTATCACTCAGTGGCGGTGGCGATCGCAGTACACATTACGCATCATTCGGTTATATCAAACAGCGCGGCGTATTAGCCAAAGGGTATGCCGATTACGAACGGTTCAACGGGCGTCTGAACTACAGCAATATATGGGTCGATGCGAAACACCGCAACTGGTTCAACAAAGTGGTATTCGGAGCTATTACCGGCTATTCGCGTATTGAAAGAGTGGGCAATACCATCGACAACAGCGAAGTAGGAGGGGCGATCGCTTCCATCAATATGCTTCCGCCTACCGAAAGCATTTATCAGGACGATGCCTCCAAACTGGCTACGTACGAATCGGTCTATCCCAATTACGTGAAGAATATCAAGGGCAGAGTTTATAACATCATCGAGCTGCGCGAGATCTGTAATCCGTTTGCTTCCTTGCAGGTGAACAACAACCAAAGACGCACCTCACAGATATTCAATGCCAATTTCAGTCTGGATGTGTCTGTGCTGCCGGGATTGAAATACCGGACTACCGCGGCAGTCGACTGGGCATTTGCTTCCATCAGGAATGTAGTTCCGGCTTACGACCTGAATGCGACCACAAAGAATAACACCTCCCGGGTGGAAGACGAGAAGACTGAAGCTTATATGTGGCAGTGGGAAAATATCCTCTCCTATCACAAATCGTTCAGCAAACATGATTTTGTATTGCTGGCAGGCACCACACTCTCGTCCAGAACCTATTCGAACCTGGCAGGAACTGACTACGATCTGTTGGTAGTCGATCCTAAGAAAGCCTATATCGACATTGCTACCGGCGACCGTACCGACGAACGTGTGAACGGTGGAGGGGGCGATCACCGGTTGGCTTCCGTATTCGGACGTGTCAACTACCATTACGATGAGAAGTATCTGCTGGAGGCTGTCGTCCGGTGTGACGGTTCGTCCAACTTCTACGATCATAATAAGTATGCCCTGTTCCCATCTATCTCAGCAGGCTGGGTGCTGACACGGGAACGTTTCCTGAACAATCGCCCTTCCTGGATCGACTTCCTGAAAGTGCGTGCCAGTTGGGGGCAGAATGGCAATGAGTCCATCGGAGCTTTCGGTTATACCAGCATGATGTCGATGGGGTATAATGCGGTAATCGACGGCAAGGTCATTACCGGAGCCAAGCCGTCGGGGTATGTGAATCATGACCTGAAGTGGGAAACCTCCGGGCAGACCGACCTGGGCATTGACTTTCGTTTCCTGAAAAACTCAATCACCTTATCGGTGGACTACTTCAATAAAAAGACCAGGGACATGTTGATGGATGTCAGTCTGCCCGAATACGGTGGTTACCGCACCATGCCTACCAATGTGGGTACCGTGACCAATAAAGGTTGGGAGTTCGAGGCGTCGTACCGCTTCCGGGTAGGTAAGGTAGGATTCGATGTGGCTGCCAATGCTTCGTATGTACAGAATAAGGTAACCAATCTGGGATCGGCCCGTACCGCACTCGATATTCTGGGAGGCGGATTGGGCGGCGAGGTTACGGTGATGGAAACCGGCAAGCCTTATGGCTACTTCTGGGGATACCGCACAGGCGGGATTTTCCAGAACCAGGCCGAGATCGATGCGTATGTAAACAGCAAAGGCGAAAAGATACAACCCAATGCCGTACCGGGCGATGTAAAATACCTCGATCTGGATGGCAATGGTACTATCTCGGGCGACGACCGTACGATGATCGGTAATCCGAACCCGGATTGGACGTATGGCTTCTCCATGAATATGTATTGGAAGAACTTCGACCTGCAAACATTCTTCCAGGGAGTGGCCGGAAACGAGATCTATAAGTTCTACCGTCGCGCTAACATCACGTATGCGAACTGGGATAGGAGTTGGCTGAACCGTTGGCATGGAGAGGGCACTTCCAACCGTTTGCCGCGTCTGGACGAAGGCGACCCTCACCACAATACCACCTGGGTGTCCGACTTGTTCATTGAAGACGGTTCGTACCTCCGCATGAAGTTACTGCAGGTAGGCTACCAGTTGCCGGTGCAGCTTACCCGGAAGATAGCCATGCATAGGCTTCGTTTCTATGTGCAGGCCGAAAACCTGTTTACCCTCACCCGCTATACCGGATACGATCCCGAAGTAGGTACCCGTCGGGGATTCGATGGCGGTACATATCCACAGGCGCGTACCTTTACGGTGGGGGCCAACATTGTATTCTAATCGATAAAAGTAAGGAAGATGATGAAGAAATATAGTTTACTGCTCGCCCTAAGCGGGATGCTTTTGTCCTCCTGTGGTGATTTTCTCGATACCAGTCCCAAAACACAGGTGTCGGAGAAAGAATTCTATAAAACGGAGAGTGAGGTCATGATGGGTGTTGCCGCCGTCATCAACGATATACAGGAGAAATTACTGGAGGTATTCAGTTACGCTTCACTGATGTCCGACGAGTCGGAGACCGGAGGCGGACTGGGCGAAGGTGTGTACAAAGTGAAGTACGATACCTTTACGTTCGATCCCAGTACTTCACCGGCGTGGTGGAACGAGTGGGACTATGGGCTGTACAACGGAGTAACCAGCGCCAATACCCTGATCGGGAAACTTCAGGAAAGTTCGCTGGATCCGGTGTTTGTGAAGTCTGTATTGGCCGAAGCGCGTTTCTACCGGGCGCTGTTCTATGCCTATATCTTCATGGGCTACGAACAAGCGCCGCTGATCAAGCATCGTCTCTCTACCTCCGGTATATTCAATGTTGCCAAAGGCACGCGCGATGAGATTTTTGAGTTTATGATGCAGGATCTTGACGATACGGTGATTGCCGGTCTGCCCGATAAATCCAAGACGGTGAAAGGCCGGGTGAGCAAGGATGCAGCACGGGTACTGAAAGCCAAGATGATACTCTTCCACCGGGCAGAGTCCCGTTATCCGGAAGCATGGACGGCTATGAAAGAAATCATCACTTCCCAACGCTACACGTTAACGCCCGATTACCGTACCATTTGGTTGAAGAACGGTGAGTTCGGTCCCGAATCCATTTACGAGATCCAGTTTGCGGGCGATAACCTGGGAGAAGGGAACACGGTGCTGTGCCGTTCCCTGAGCGGACGTGATATCACCGATCCGCGTTCGGGCGCTCAGGGCGGACTGGGCAGCGGTTGGGGACAGTGTACCATGCCAGGTACCATCTATAATATGTTCCAGCCGGGCGATACGCGCCGGGAGGGGACAGTGATCGATTACCGGGAAGAAATAGCCAAAGTGGAAGCCTTGGTAGCCCGGGGCGAACTGCCGGCAGGTTCCCGGTTCATTATCAGCGATAAACAGGAGGGTTTCGAGTGGTTGGGGCATTACAAGTATCACGGCCGTTTGGAAAGCGCATCGGCATTAAACCCGATGGAGAACTATGCCGTGAACTTCCGCTTCTACCGGTATGCCGATGTGTTGCTGCTGGCTACCGAACTGTATGTGCGAATCAATGGAACGGTGAACGCAGAAGCACAAGGATGGTTCGACCAGATACGCGACCGCGCTTTCCTCGATCAGAACCACCGCATTGCGCTGGCTTCGAAGAGTAAGACGGAAATACTGAACCTGCTATTCGAAGAACGGGGCTATGAGTTTATCGACGAGATGCAGCGCTGGTTCGACATCATGCGTTTCGATAAAGGGACGGAGTTGTTGGGCGCCAAAGGCTGGACAGAGAAGTACCGTTACTTCCCCATTCAGCAGCGGGAGATCACTGCCTCAAAAGGTGTATTGACTCAAAACCCAGGATGGGCTCATTAAGTAAAAATTGAAACAGAGATCATTTATTAACTTAACACAATATGTAATATGAAGATGAACATTACCATTGCCCGCGATGAGGCTGAATTCGACCGGATTGCAGCCTGGAGAATTATCGGCGAGATGTTGTCCAACCCCAAAGCTGTCATCGGTTTCTCTACCGGGCAGACTACGGCCAACATGCACGCCATCGTCAGTGACATTTACCGCCAGTATCCGTTCGATGTGTCGAACATCACTGTGTTCAATGTGGACGAGTTGACCAACCTGCCCCGTTCGTACAAAGGATGTTGCTACACCATGATTCAGGAACAGATTGCCGGACCGCTGGGTGTCAAAGAAGAGAACTTCATCATGCCTCCCACCATCTCCGACGATTTCGAACGTGAGAGCCGCCTCTTTCAGGAAGAGCTGGGACGGCGCGGTGGCGCCGACCTGCAGATGCTCGGTCTGGGAATGAACGGACACATCGGCATCAACCAACCGGGAACACCCTTCGAAAGTGAAACATGGGTGTCGCCGATGGACCCTATCTTCGAAGAACGTGTACGCCGGGAGACGCAGGTAGGTCCCGATCATGAACTGGGTGGACTTACGCTGGGTATCAAGAATATCATGCATACCCGCAAGATTGTGCTCATTGCCAAAGGTGCACACAAAGCCGAGATGGTGAAACAGATGCTCGAGGGGCCTGTGACGACCGATATTCCGGCTTCCGTATTACAGTTACATCCCAATTGCGAGTTCCTGCTTGATGCAGACGCTGCCCGCTTACTGAGTAAGTGAATAATAAAACACATTTATCATGAATACACAAAAGAAAGATATTAATTATGTGGGACCATTCATTACATTGGTCTTCCTGTTCTTTGTTGTTGGCTTCCTGACTACAGCCAACGGACAGTTTCAAGCTCCTTTGAAGTCGGCATTCCTCAGTGGGGTGGGCGACTTGAAGAATACGTTCGTCACGCTCATTACCTTCTCCTGGTTCTTAGCTTATCCGCTGACTGGCGGTATAGGCTCCCGTTGGGTGACGCAGATAGGGTACAAGAAGACCCTGATCCGTTCGCTTTTCATCATGATCGTCGGATTAGGATTGTTTTTCTCTTCTTCCTGGTACACGGTATCGTTCTCGGAATCCAATCTGAGCATTGCATCGGCTACCGTTCCGGTGGGCTACTTTATCTTCTTGCTCGGTTCGTTTGTGGTCGGTTCGGCGGCTACCATCATGCAGGTAGTGATCAATCCGTACTTAGTGGCATGTTCGGTGAAAGGCACCCAGGCCATCCAACGGTTAAGCATTGGCGGGGCATCGAACTCCATCGGTACTACCGTAGCGCCATTCTTTGTGACGGGTATTGTCTTTGGCGGATTGGCGATGGAAGAGGTACACGTAGAGCAACTCATGACGCCGTTCATCGCCCTGATGGTGATTCTCGGTATCGTAGTGCTGGTACTCTTTAAGATTTCTCTTCCCGACATCGAAGGTACCAAAGCCGAAGCAGGCGAGCAACTGGAAGAGAGTGTTTGGTCGTTCAGCCACCTGAAACTGGGTGTGATAGCCATCTTCTGCTACGTAGGTGTGGAAGTATGTATCGGCAATAACATCAACCTGTATGCCATCGAACTCGAAAGTACAGGCCGGCATTTCTCTTTCTTCGGATTGGATTCGCTGACCTTGTTTGGCATTAACTTCTCGATTCCCGCCCTGATGGCTACGCTCTACTGGGGTGGCATGCTGATAGGCCGTTCGGTAGCCGGATTCCTGAGCAAGGTTTCCCCGCGTACACAACTGACGGTGACTACCGTGCTGGCGCTGGTGTTCGTGGTATTGGCTATCACGACCAACAATCCGTGGCTGTTGGTAGCTGTCGGCCTGTTCCACTCCATCATGTGGGGAGCTATCTTCACGCTGTCTGTTGCTAAGCTGGGCAAGTACACTTCCGTTGCGTCGGGCGTGTTCATGATCGGTGTGGTAGGTGGAGCCATCTTGCCATTGCTGCAAGGCATCTTTGCCGATGCGTTGCACGGATGGCGCGGCACATGGGCGCTAGTCCTGTTCGGCGAACTGTTCATGCTGTACTATGCACAGATCGGTTCGCGGGTAAAGAAGACTGCCGTTTAATTATTATTCACCACAGAGTCACACAGAGTTTCACAGAGTTTTTAATTTCTTTATTTACCACAGAGTCGCACAGAGTTTCACAGAGAAAAAAATAGGATAGTATTTGAACTTTAAATTCTCTGAGGTGAATAAATTAATAAAAACTCTGTGAAACTCTGTGTGACTCCGTGGTGAAACAAAATATTAACGTTATAATTTTGAATCATGAATACCCCCCAAACTTCCCAACGCATCATGTCCATCGATGGGTTTCGCGCCATTACCATGGTATGGATGCTTTTCGTGAACGACATTCCCGGATTGCGCAACATTCCCCATTGGCTGCTTCATGCAGGATGGGACGAAAATATGCTCGGTTTTTCGGATACTATCTTTCCGGCTTTCCTATTTGCCGTCGGTCTTTCCATCCCTTTTGCCATCCAGAAGCGGATGGAGAAGGGCGATACCATCTGGAAAGTTCTTTGGCACATTATAGAGCGTACCATTGCCTTGATAGTGATGGGATTATTTACCGTAAATATCGACAGTATCGATGGAAATGCCTGCGTACTCTCACACCAATGGTATGTGATCCTGATGGTGGTCGGCTTCTTCCTGATATGGAATCTCTATCCGAAGGCCACAGACTGGAAGAAATATCTTTTCATCGGCCTGCGTGTGGCGGGAGTCGCCCTGTTGGTATGGCTATACCTTATATATAAAGGGCACGACGGACAGGAGTTCGGCATAAAATGGTGGGGCATCCTCGGCCTGATCGGCTGGACCTACTTAGTCTGTGCATTGGTCTACCTCCTTACCCGGAAGAGCTTAGTGCGTACGTTGATAGCTTGGGCGGTGCTCGTGGCATTGTCCGTGCTGACCCACGCAGGCGTTTTCTGGATCAGCTTCATCCCGAGTGATATGACGCTGCATGCGTTCGGATTGTCGGGTATCCTGGTAGCTATCCTGATGCAGCATTGGGGTGATAAGGAAAAGCCCGGGCGTTTTATCGGGGCTCTCTGCGGATTGGGAGCAGTTATGCTGATCGGCTTTTTCCTCTCGTATCCCCATTGGATTATTTCGAAGATACAGGCTACACCTTCCTGGTTGTTTATCTGTATGGCTATCTTCTTTCCACTCTTCGCCCTGCTATACTGGCTGATGGACACGAAGGGGATAGTGAAATGGTTTGGCCTTATCAAGCCTGCCGGAACGGTGACGCTCACTTGCTACATTATTCCTTACCTGTGGTACAATGTGCAGTGGATGATGGGCTGGTGGTATCCCGAGGCGTTGGGCTCCGGCATACCGGGACTGCTTAAATCACTGGTATTCTCACTAATTATCGTACAATTGGCAGGTCTGCTGATGAAGGTTAAGGTGCGGCTCAAAGTGTGATATTCTTATACTAACTAACCAACGTTGCGTTCCTCTACGACCAAGCTTGTGGTACTCTACGAGGGAGGTAGTTTTGGTCTACGGGGGTCAATGTACGAGATGTACATCTCATACAGTACCAGATGTACATCTCGTACTGCTCCAGATGTACATCTCGTACATCGATGGTCGTAGAGTAAAACAGGCTTGGTCGTAGAGCGAAGCAACCTCCCTCTACGACCAACATAACTTTGCTTTACGGGCAAAGGTTTATTCCCCTTATTTTACGAATCTATTAATCAACAATCCATGATAACCAAGAAATTAATTATCGCTATTTTATTGCTGGTGGTAACGGGTAAAGCCGCTGCTGTCGACGAATCGTCCATCTACACCCAACGCCCCAACGACCCGGAAGCTGTGTACTTCACCCCGGAGAATTATCCCATTACTGCCGATGGAAAGACAGATGTATCCGAAGCGCTTCAGGCAGCTATCAACAAACTGAAACAGGAGCAGAACTTCGGTATTGTATTTATTCCCGATGGTACGTACCAGCTGACGCGCACCATCTACATCCCGGCTTCTATCCGCCTGATAGGGTATGGCAAGAAACGTCCGCTCTTCGTGTTGGCGAAGAACTCGCCGGGCTATCAGCAGGAACCGGCTTTGGACAAAGGTAAGGCGAAGTACCTGTTCTGGTTTACCGGCGGGGTAGTGACCGACGAGAACCGGGTGGGCGATGCCAATGCAGGAACATTCTACAGCGCCATGTCCAATATCAACCTGAAAATAGAGGACGGAAACCCGTACGCCGTAGCGCTTCGAACGCATTTTGCCCAACATAGCTTTGTGAACCACATGAGTATTTATACCGGAAAGGGTAAAGCAGGTCTTTACGATATCGGTAATGAGATGGAGAACATGGCTTTCTATGGAGGCGAATATGGAATATACACCACCAAGGCATCGCCTGGATGGCAGATGATGCTCACGGATTGCTATTTCGAAGGACAACGGCAGGCAGCTATCCGTACGCAGGAAGCCGGATTGACCATCGTCAACCTGCAAGCGCAGAATGTGCCGACGGTGATTGATGTGGATTCCAACTACCACGAAAAACTCTTTATGGAAAACTGCCGGTTTGTGAACGTTAGCGGTCCGGCCATCGTGGTGAGCAATGAGGACAATGCCTTCAACCAGATATCTCTACGGAATATAGCCTGTCAGAAGGTTCCGGTATTGGTGAAGATGCGACGTAGCGGGAAAGAGACTGCCGTGCAGCATGCTACTTATTTAGTGAAGTCATACGATCATGGCTTGCAGCTGGATAACCTATCGGCACGTCCGGACTATCGTACCGTTTCGGATATACTTCCCTTGAAGCAGCTTCCGGCAGTGTTGAAGCGAGATATTCCTGTCCTTCCGGCTATGGAAACCTGGGTGAATATCAAGGAACTCGGAGCGAAAGGCGATGGCACGACGGACGATACAAAGGTCTTTCAGGATGCAATCGGGAAGCATGCCAACATCTATGTGCCGCAAGGCTGGTATCGCTTCACCGAAACGGTGCGGATGAAACCGGGTACCCGCCTGATCGGTCTTCATCCCTTTGCCACCCAGTTTGTGTTGGATGAGAGTACCCCGGCGTTCAGTGGCTTCGGCGCTCCGGTGGCTTTGCTCGAATCGTCGGAAGGCGGTAACAATATCCTGAATGGTATCGGCATCAATACCGGTGCGTACAACTACCGCGCCGTGGGTTGCAAATGGATGGCGGACGCTACTTCGTACCTCAACGATGTGAAGTTTGTCGGCGGACATGGCACCCTGAGCAAAGGCCCGTACAAACCGTGGGGCGGTTATGGCAAACCGCGTATCAGCTCGCCCTCCGAACCGGTGATGACTACCGGCAAAGACCGTGCCTGGGACAATCAGCATTGGAGCCTCTGGGTGACGAACAACGGCGGCGGTACCTTCAAGGATGTGTGGACCGCCAGTACGTACAGTACCAGCGGACTGTATGTAAACAACACTTCTACGCCGGGACGTATTTACGCCATGTCGCTCGAACATCACGTACGCAACGAAGCCCGTTTCAACAATGTAGCCAATTGGAAGGTGTATGCTTTCCAACTGGAAGAGGAAGACCGTGAGAGTGCTTCCTGCCAACCCATCGAATTGCAGAACTGCCGGAATATGGTATTTGCCAACCTCTATATGTTCCGTACCATCCGGTTGGATACGCCGGCGCCGTACTCTGTCCTCACCTGGGATTGCAAGGATATCGAATTACTGAATGTACACAATTACTCGCAGATCAAGTACACCACCGATCTGGCTATCTATGACATCAATACCGATACGGAAGTCCGCCCGTGGGAGTTCCAGCGACTGTACATCACCGGAAAGGAAACCCGTAAAACACCGTTGACGGCCGAAGCCGGCAAAGTAGAGCAACTGGCTACCGGTTTCGAGTTTGCCGAAGGAATGACATCGGACAGCAAAGGGAATGTTTACTTCTGCGAGAATCGCCTGCGGAGGATATACAAATGGTCGGTCGATACCCAGAGCCTTTCGTTGATAGCCGACTTCCCGTGGAAACCGTTATCATTGGCGTGCGATACACAGGATAACCTGCTGGTGGTATTCCGCTACGATCCGCAACCGGGTTATCTCATCGACGGTCAGCAGGAGCGGGTGGATAATCTGCCCGATGCCGGAGGAACCTCGTTCAGCGGTTGGGGCAATTCCGGTTTCGCCAGTTGGGTATATGCTATCAACCCCGATAAACCGGAGGAAAGCATCCGTTTACTTCCCCGCAAACCCATGAGTGAGATATCGAAGATACACAAAGCCCTCTACCCGTCGAACCGCTGGAGAGATTATCACGATTTCAATGAAGTATCGGTCTACATACCGGAGAATTGTTTTGTAGCTCCCGATGGCGTAACCATCATTCCGGAGTGTTATGATTTGGCGCGTGCTTCTGCCTTGCTCGAAGCCTTCCCCGGTAAGCCTTACTACACGTCCGATGAGTACGACAAACGCATGGTAAAGATGAATGTCGCTGCAAACGGTACATTGTCCGGTTTGACTTATTTCGCCGAACGTGGCGAATTCGGTTCGGCAGTGGATAAGAAAGGTAATGTATATGTGGCCGATGGTCAGGTTTATATCTACGACCCGTCAGGAAAGGAGATCGGTATGATCGAAGTGCCCGAACGTCCTTCCACTATCCGTTTCGGTGGTACCGATGGAAATACGCTCTTTATTACCGGGCGTTCCTCTTTGTACTGTGTAAACTTAAAGTAAATATCTTTTTCTTAGACATAAGAACAGAAGGGCAAAAGATATTAAATTTTCTTCTGTTCTTATGTCCGAAAGCAATCAGGTGCTAAGAGGAAGAAAGAGGGGAAGCATACAGATAACCATATTACATATTATAAGGTTTTGAAATTATACCCCACTGAGAGTGTGAAGCTGCGATTACGTGCAAAACCTACCCCATATTCATCTTCCTTGACATTGTCGGTCAACCCCCAATCGTATCCCAGGCCGAGGTAGAAGCGTCCGTATGTGGCGCCTACCCCCAGTCGAATTCCCATATCGAATCTTTTAAGGAGTTGGGGAGTCTCTTGTTCATCTCCGTCCGAATCTTTTATATTGCTTTTCTTGAAAAGATAGGCTTCAGAAGAATATTGGCCCGATGAGAACTTGCCCTTTCCACCGATCCCATAACCCAAATAAGGGCCGGCATAAGGCTGTACAGTAAATCCGCCCGGTAGCTCAAAGCTATACATGGCCAGTACGGGAACTTGAAGGTACCACGGTTTGATGTCAATCGAGTACTTTGCATATACAAGACTACCGCTTGCCTTACATCCCTTTTGGGTGAGGTAAAGCCCGGTTTCCAGATAAAAAGGCTTATCGGGAATGATCAGGCGTTGCCAGGATACGCCAAGGTGGAAACTGGTGATGCCTTCGGGTTCGATACCCATTTCGTCTTCGTCAACACTCAGGTTGGAGAAATTAAGCCCTCCGCGAATACCGAATACGTTTTCGGGAAGGGTCTGTGCCGTAATGGCGGCAGTCATGAAAAATGCCAGTAAAATCAATACACTCTTTTTCATAATATTTGATGTTTAAAATTGATGTTTACAAATTTAACCAGATGAAAGAGAAAAACATACTGTATTTCCGGCTTATTCACCAATGGGGGCAGGACTGTCATGAATGGGGTGTATCCAGCCATGAACAGGCTGGAAAACACTGTTTTTGCCCGGGTGAAAAGGGCGTTTTAGGCGGTTCCGGCAAGGTCGTATTTGCAATATAGCGAAAGAATAACTATATTTGGTAACGTAAAATTAAATCCCTTTCGGGGTAAAGAATGCGAGCTATGAAAACAATAACGGGAATCATTGTAGAAGACGAAGAATACTCCCGGCTTTCTCTGGAAGAAAAGCTACGGGTGTATCATCCGTCGGTACGAATCCTGGATTCGTGCAAGGACTGTGACGCGGCTATGGAAAGCATACTGGAGCACCGGCCGGATGTGCTTTTCCTCGATATCGAACTGCCGGGGAAAAATGCGTTGTGGTTAGTGGAGCATCTGCGGGAGATTTCGTCGATCCCCATGCCCCACATTATTTTCACAACTGCTTTCAGCGAATCGGAATACCTGCTGCGGGCTATCAAACTCGAAGCGGCCGACTATCTCATCAAACCTGTTAGTCTCGACGAACTGGCTCAGGCTGTAAACAAAGTAATCCGGAAAATGGAGGAAAAAGAGCGGGCATCACAACCAGAGAACGGCACGAATGGCCGCAACTACCGCTTCCGGACCTACAACTCCTACCTGAATCTGCGCGAAGCGGACATTGTCTGTTTCGAGGCCGACAGCTACTGTTCCAAACTTTACCTGGCCAATGGCGCTGTCGAGCAGCTTTTCGAGCGGCTGGCCGATATTGAGCGACGGCTGGCCTGTGTGGAATGCATGTGCCGGGTAGGACGTAAATACTTAGTGAATTGTGATTATGTGTATAAGTTGGACGTGAAGGGAAATATCTGTTATTTCCAACTCCCCTCCGGGAATACTTTCGACATAACGCTTTCCGAGAGTGGCATGAGCACACTGATGCGCCGTATTTCGGCCACTAAGTAAGTCGCTATCCGTAAACGAACTTATAAGGTACTTCGATGGTGAAGCGTGTTCCGGCAGGTGAACCGTCTTCGTGAAACAAATCTATAACCGTTTGTCTGATTTTCTTTTCATTGAAACTGTTATATATCTCTATCTGGCGGGAGAGTATATCAAGCCCCTGTTTGGTACCTGGGGTACCACGCCTGGCGGCAACCTCCCTTCCGATACCGTTATCCTGTATGCTGATTTCGGCAGAATCGCCCTTGCTACTTGCAGCAATTACCAGCATACCTCCTGCGGTAATATCAGAGAATCCATGTTTGACTGCATTTTCACAATACGTATGCAGTATCATTGTAGGCAATTGGATATTCTTATCTACCTGAGGGTCTACGTCAATGCGGTAGTCGAATTTCTCCCCGAAACGCAGTTTTTCGAGTTTCAGGTAGAGGGTGACATATTCTATTTCTTCGCTCAGCGAACGCGAAGCCTTGTCGACTTCCCGTAAGGTGAGACCGGTGAAGCGCGAATAGATGTTCAGTAACCGGTTGGCTTCGTCTTTGGGCTTGGTCAAAATGAAATATTCGATGGCAGAGAGTACGTTGGAGTTGAAATGCGGGATGGCTTTCAGCCGGATACTGCGGATACGCAGGTCGTTGAGCGCTTTTTCTGTTTCGAGCTGTTCCATCTGAAGACGGGTACGACGACGCTGGTAACGAATGGCGATCCCTGCGCTGGAGGCGGCAAGCAACAGGAGCATGGCCGGCATAAACCATGCTTGTTGCCAGAAAGCCGGACGAATGGTGAAAGGGATGGACTGCACCGAACTGCGGGTATCTCTTGTGCCGGCATCGGTATAAATCTCAAATACATATTTCCCCGGAGGGAGATTGTTGAAAACTGCTTCACGTCCTGTTTCCGGACTACTCCATTCTTCCTGAAACCCTTTCAGGCGATAGGAATAGCGAACGTTGCCACCCGCCGAATAGCTTAACCCGATAAATGAAAAGCGGAAGTTCCGGAAAGAATGCCGGAATACGGGTTGATCCGTTGCACCTTTGCTTTCGGGGAAATGCTGCCATTGGACATTGTCCTTGGAAAACTCGCAAGTCTGTATCACCAATCCCGGCGATTGCCGCTTACGGAGCAGTTTAAGCGGTTCAAAGCTTACCACACACTCGGTGGTGGGCATCCATACACGCCCGTCGTTATCCACATATAGGGCATTGATCACAGGTTCCAGTCCTATCATCCCATTGTTATGGTCATAATAGAGCATCTGAATTACTCCCTTATCAAAATAAGCATGCAGGTCGAACAGATAAAACCCGCGGAGCATGGCTATCAACAGTTGGCCTTCGCCTACATCACGCAATCCGACGATGATATTGTTCCGGAAGCAGTGTACGGTCACTACCGAATCTTCCTTCGTGAGTAAGTTCAGGCGGTTGGCACTGGCCGACCAGATCCGCCCCTCGGCATCGGCTGCCATTACGTAGCTGGTTTTTGTATTTTCTCCACCGGCAAGCTTTATCCGGTTGTCTATAATACTCAAACCTTTTTCACCGCAGGCAATAAGTCGTTTGCGACTATCCACAGCTACATCGTATATCTTGTCTTGCCCGAGTTCTTTCGTTTCCAACCGGCGCATGACCTGGCCGTCGCTACCGGTAATCAGTACTGCTTCCAGTGCTGAGATGGCTGTACCTTCCCGATAGGGAATGATGCGTTTGTAGTTGTATTCTACGGGGACATCTGCCCAACGGAAACTCTCCTCATCATGCAAAAGTATCCCGTTCCGACGGGGGAAATAGAGCTTCCGGTCTATGGAGGCCGACCCATAACTGAATGACGTAGTGGTAAGTCCCGGTAATACCGGGTAATTGATCCGTTCTGCTTTCTCGCCCGAAAGACGGAATAACTCCTCGTTCAGTCCCGCCAGCCAGTAATTACCTTTAGCGTCTTCGACAATTGATTTGATGGAATGTCCATCGAAATAGTAGTTCTTGAAATCGAACCGGAAGAAATTGTATAGGCCGTTACCCGTGGCTACCCAAAGATTTCCCTCCTGATCGAGCAGCATGTGCCACATAGGAAGATCGGGATCATGATGTAGCACATCTACTTTACCGTTACGGTAACGGTAGAGCGAAAGGAAGTCACGGATGATAAGGTCGCCTTCCGGGCTTTCCAACATCTGTTTGTTCAGCATCGGAAACCGGTACGGAGTTAGTAACGCGAGCTTATTGCCTGCCACCTGGTATATTCCATCCGAACCGATAGCCAAAAGGCCGAGACGGCTGTGTGGCAGAAAAGATTCTATGGAGCCATTCTCTATCCGTGCAGTTGTTTTATGCTTCATGTCGTACACCGCCAGATAGTGCTTAGTGGGGATGTAGAGCCGGTTCCGGACGGTATCCATCCACAGGCGGTTATTACCGGTCTGGTTGAGCTCGGGAAGTCGCAGTACTTCTGCCAGTGAGTCGCCCCGGAGTTGCATCAGGTATTTATTGCGTGACGAATGGCTCCTGTAGGCTAAGTAACCTGGGGGTAAAAGGGAGGAATTGTAGGAGTTGAGCGACAGACTATCGGTAAGCAGCACTCTTCGTAGCGAATCGTTACGGTCGACGACATAGCAGCATGTTTCACTGAAAGCCCTTACCGCCCCGTTGCCCGCATCCTCAATCCGGAGAATATTTTCCATAGTCTCGGACAGGAAGGGCTTGAATGTGAAACCGTCGAAGCGTGCGAAACCTTTATACGTTCCCATCCAGATAAAGCCACGACTATCCTGAAACAGATTGTCGAGCATCAGGTGATGAAGACCGTCGTGGGAGGTGTAGCGGCGGTAACTGTATTCTGCTTTGAATGATACCTTTTTACTTGCGGCACTCACATCCTGACACAGCACGATGCAAGCCATAAATAATAAGGCTGACGTTCGATATATAGGTGACAGAATCTGATTCATCGGATAATGCCGGTTAATGCCGATATGTTTTTATCTCATCTTATTCCGGTCGTTTGGTAACGAGAAGCTTATCCACACGCCCGCCGTCCATATCTACGATCTCAAAGTCAATAGACTTATAGGAGAAGGTATCGCCCGTCTTAGGAATACGTCCGATGAGGAACATAGCCAGACCGCCCAGTGTGGTGAAGTCTTCCGAGTCAATGTCTTCATACGAAAGAATCCCCATCTCGTCCATAAAGTCGCCGATGTTCATCGAGGCTTCCACAAGCATCGACCCATCCTGGCGGGTCACGATCTCCTCTTCCTCTATTTCGTTCTCTTCCAGGATCTCGCCGAATACACTCTCCGCCAGGTCGTGCAGGGTGATAATACCCTCCGTGCCTCCGTACTCATTCACCACCACGGCAAACTTGTTTTTCGTCTGTTTGAACAGTTCCAAAGCCCTGCGTGCATACAGACTCTCGGGACTAAACATCGCTTCTTTGGAAATCATGTCTAATTGGAAAGGTTGCTTGTTGCCTATCAGCAGCAGGATATCCTTGACGGATACCACACCCAGCACCTCGTCCTTATCATTGTCTACCAACA
This sequence comes from Bacteroides sp., assembly GCA_031554665.1. Classification (GTDB taxonomy): domain Bacteria; phylum Bacteroidota; class Bacteroidia; order Bacteroidales; family Bacteroidaceae; genus Bacteroides. The sequence continues at coordinate 78,177 of JAVBVA010000042.1, forward strand.
GGTAGTTGCTGAAGTTCTCTTCTTCGATGATATGCAGTACTGCCTCCTGGGTATCGTCGGCATGCAGCACGATCAGGTCCTTGCGATGTGTCATCAGTTCGTTCACCCGTTTATCCGAGAAGCGGAATACATCACGCAGCATTTCCGTTTCGTCCTTGTCGATGACTCCCTGTTGCGAGCTCTGGTGCAGGATCATCTTCAGTTCCTCCTGCGTCATGATGCGCTCCTCGTTCTTGAGTCCGATAAGTTTGTTCAGCAGTTGTGTGGAGATACTGAGCAGCCACACGAAAGGATAGGAGAGGGTAGTGAGCATCTTCATGGCCGGGCTGAGCAAGGTAGCATACCGCTCCGGGTTGCTCAGTGCGATGGACTTCGGCACTAGCTCGCCCACGATCAGTGACAGATAGGTGATAATGGCTACGGTAAGCACCATGGCCAGGTCTCTGGCATACGGAGCCAAAGCAGGGATTTTAGCAAAAAGCGGAACAAGATCGTCGGCAATGGCTACACCACCAAAGGCACCCGATACAATTCCGATAAGTGTGATACCGATTTGAATAGTGGAGAGGAACTTTTCCGGTTCTTCGAGTTGTCTCAATACTTCACGAGCAGATTTGCTTCCCTTACCGGCAAGCGTTTCGAGACGGGCTTTGCTGGACGATACCAGTGCAATTTCGTACATGGCGAACACACCGTTGAGTACCAGCAAAAGAATAATAATGATAAATTCCATATAGTTTGTGAATGGTTTACTGCGCCAAAATTACGTTAAATGTTGAAATAACACAAACGTGCATAACAGTATTACTAAATAATTAATACATTCGTGTACGAAATTGTTCACTCTTTACTACGGATTAATCATTCAAAAAAGAAAGCCGGTCGTTCACTTCGAATCGACCGGCTTTCTTTTTTATTATTTACTTCTTTGATTTATCCGCCATTTCTTTCACCTTGGCAGCACGTTTTTCCGTGTCCGGGTGCGAAGAGAACATCTGACGGAATTTAGAAGACTTGGGTGCTTCTTCCGACAGTTTAAGCAACTTGCTCAGCGAATTGTACATGCCGTACGGATCGCCATTGTTCTGTACACTGAAGTTGAAACCATACGCATCGGCAGCATATTCCTGCTTCTGTGAGAATTGCGCACCGGCCAACGATTCGGCCAACGCACCCATCTCTGAGTCTGTCAACTTGGCAACAGCCGAGCTGGCTGCACCGGCAGCATTCTTGGCAGCCGAACGAAGATAAGCGCTCTTCATCGCATCTTTTACGTCTGTGTTTACTACGTGGCCGATCTCATGACCGATGACAGCCAATACTTCATCATCGTCCATATAATCCATCAGTCCGGCACACACACGTACACTACCGTCACCACTGGCAAAAGCGTTGATGTCGATTACTTCGTACACACCGAAGTTCAACTTCATACCATTCACTTCCTTGATATGACCGGTTAGTTTCTTTAATCGTTTGCCATATTCACTGTCTTCCGAAGCAAGCGGGTTGTGTTCGTCCATCCACTTCATGTATTCGCGACAGATTTCTGCCACATCGGCATCCGAGAGGGTGATGGCTTTGGTAGCATCCACACCGGCTTGTACTACTTTACCTGCATTGATTGATTTTCCACCGATTTTGATTTGCGCAGACGCGCTCATTGATAGACCGCATAGAGCGACGGCCATCAGCATTACTTTTTTCTTCATTTTTTGATTGTTTACGTTTTTAACTTACTTGGTTAATCCTAACGTTTTGCTGTTTTCGGCTGCAAATATATGTAAAAACTTGTGATATATGGTCCCGGATTTATATATTTGTGGAGATAATCGTAAAAGAACTTTGATATAAAGGTATGAAAACCGTTAGACTAACTACTTGTATCGACGCTATGCAGGCCCATATTTTACAAGGCGCCCTCGAAAACGAAGGGATCGTGTCGGTATTGCACAATGAGAACTTTTCTTCTCTTTTGCCCGGATATGCCAATATTATGGGAGCAGGAGTACAGATTTTCGTGATGGAATGTGATTATGAAAAAGCTCTTGTCATCATAGAAAAGAATGAGCCGCAAGGAAAGAAATATTGTCCTTTTTGCGGCTCGGATGATATATACATCGGATTGGGGAAGCGAAAACTTACAAAGGCGTTTTTTGCTTTCCTTTCCGCAGTCTTTGCTGTTACCATGGGGAACATCAGGGTTACCTGCGAATGCAGGAAATGTAAGGCTGAGTTCAATGTCCCAGCGGAAACCTTTGATCCCGATTTGACCGAACAGGGGTAATTACAATGACGAATTATTCGGCAGCAGGTGGATAAGTACCGTCGATCATTCCTAAGGCGGCACTGAGTAATGTTTCGTTTTCATCTCCGAAAGGAAGGAAATGAAGCAGGTCTTGTGTTTCGTCCAATGCGTAGGTAGGGATAAATCCACCCGTGTAGTCGGACTTTTTATCGCTGTTGTAAATCATGTATTCTACCAGGTTGAGATTCCAGAGCAGAGAAGGGTTGACGTATTTCCTGGTTGCTACATTCTGTCCTACTGTGTTCTGGCCAATCAGTGCAACACTGCTGACAGGTGCGTTCAGGCAGTTCATTACCATCTCCGAAGCTCCTGCCGTAACACTGGTAGAGAGCACAATGATTGTGGATGGATCCAGATTGGAACCGCTTCCCAGCAGTTGTGTATCGAACAATAATTCTTTATTCTCCGATTCTCTTTTGTCGCTATATTCCAGATAAGCCATAGTCGACCCTAACTTACTGACCGGTGCCAGGATCGTACCCAATAGTTGGGCGCACTCCGTCTCTCCTCCCTTGTTATAGCGTAGGTCGACGATCATAATTTTCACTCCTGCACTTTTTAGTGTGTTGGAGATCGCACGCAATTCATTGTTGTACTTATCCGGATCGGTCTTGCTGCCGGAAGTGAAATGGTTGTACACCACATAGCCCACTTTATATCCGCCACGGTCGTAGGTGTTGTAATAGTTCACCGGATTGTCTTCCACTGTGCGGGCTGCCGCCATTTGTACTGTACGGTCTTCTACTATGATCCCTGTTACGGTTTCGTTTTCATTGATTCTTTCTGTGTAGTGTCCTATCATCAGTTCGAGGGCGCTTGTGCCATTCAACAAGGCCGCTTCGGTCTTCTTACTGATCAGGTTACCGTTCACTTGCATGATCCAGTTACCCCGTTGCAACCCCGCATCGGAGGCAGGTGATTCCGGTAGAATGTAAGTGATTAGTGCATTATAAGCCGTATCGTTCTCTGCCGAACGATAAAGGGCGTATTCGAATCCGTAACTTAAATCTGCGCTAAGCAGTATCGTATCGGCGTAGGTGAACCCTCTGTCCTTTGAGGGAACGGCTGCTTTGATGAAGGTAGCCGGGTCAGTGAAGTAATTCAGGCTTTTACTGGATGCCATCTCGTCGTACCATAGGTAGTTGATGCGCATGATGCTGTCTATCCACCTGTCGCGTACGGTCCAGGCGGCATATTCCGGCCAACGATCCACCCCACAAGATATCAGACTGGGCAGGGCAGCGAGAAAGAACAAGGAAGCGAGTGCTATATTTCTTAGTTTCATATCGGACTTTTGTCAGTTAGCATGATGCAAATGTATGAAATACTTCGCTAATCTGCTATACATTAAATGTAATATTCTGCCAAATCGATGATTCCGGCACGCATGGCGTACTTGGTTGCTTCGTGTACATTATTTACACCCAACTTGCGAAAGATGTTCTTCCGGTGACTGTTAATGGTGTGGAAACTCAATATTTTTTCGGCAGCAATCTCTTTGGTTGTCTTTCCCGAAGCGATCTCTTTGAGGATGATCCGTTCGGTGGGAGTGAGCAGGTGATCTTCTTGTAATGGGTGCGAAGATGCCTGATTGCCGGAAAGCAGCAGGTTGCTGACGAAGTTACAGATGAACCGTTCTTTGCGGGAAGCACATTGCAAGGCAGCAGTGATCTCTTCCTTGGAAGCATCTTTCATCACTACACTGAACGCGCTGCTCCCGAATAATGTCCGGCGGAGAAAGTCTATGCTCAGCTCGTCGGAGAAGAGGATCCAGTCGGTATCGGCAAATCTTTGCTGGAGTACCAGCAGCTCGTCCACCCCATTGAAGTCGAACAAGGTATAATCCAGAACCACTACCGCATGCGGATGCAGGCGGAGCTCTTTGATAAGTTCCGTCTTGTTGTCGGCTTCGAGCAACAGCGATACCTCCTTTTGTTTTTCCAGCAGGAAGAGCATGCCGGCTTTGCTGATGTCCTGATTGTCTGCAATGATAAATTCTCTCATGATGTGGCAGATAAAAGAAAACCGTTGCAAATGTACGCTTTTTTGCAGTACATGCAACGGTATGGCCGGTCGAAAACTTCTTAAACGTTTAGAATAGCGTCCGTCCTTTGAATACGCTGGATTCGCCTAAGGTTACGATGTTTCCGTTCAAGGTGATGGTATTGGAGTTGAAGTTCGGATATACGGTAGCCGATGCTTCGTTGCTTCCATTGGTCAGTGTGATGAACACCTGAGCCGAAATGCCTATTCCTTGTACGTTGAAAGAGAAGTCCACATTGCCTTTCTTGCTGGTCTTCATCTTTACATCCGATACGTTACCGTCTACTGTGATACCGCCGACACCATTCGGCCCGGCTATCATGCCGTTGGCTGCAATCTGTACGGTAGCCTTATCTTTGTTCATCATCACAAAGTTGGTGGTGGTGTTTACAAAAGCGGTTCTTCCGCGACGGGAGATCAGCTGGTCGGCTTCGAGAACAAATTCGTGAGCGTTCAGTGCGTCTACAGCAATCTGGTAAGTGGCTGCATCGTACTCTTGCTCTTCAGCTTTCTGTTTAGCTCTTTCTTCATCTCTTGCCGATTTGGCGTCGGCGCTTGAGGTAGCTCCTTGCGGAGTGGAACATGCTGTCAATGCGAATACCAATGCTATTAGTGCATAAAACTTTTTCATAACTTTTTATTTGTTTAGGTTTATAAATACTGTTCGTTTAATGCAAGAACAATGCCTGGTAAATATTGTTCGTTTCTTTGATATTTTTATAAAAAGAATGTATTCCCTCGCCGGCTGCTACACTAATTTCTGTTCTATTGCTTTCCTGACAAGAGAGGCGGTATTATTTGCTCCCAACTTAAGACGGAGGTATTTGTAATAGTCGTGGACGGTATCGTAGCTTAAAAAGATTTTCTCAGAGATTTTCTTACAGGTATATCCCTCGACGATGAGTACCAGAACCTCTCGCTCGCGTTTCGTAAGCGGTATAAGTTCATCGGGTTCCTGCTTTAACAACGCTCCGGCTTCGTCGCAAAGGAAACGTTCGCCGGACGCTACCACACGGATACCTTCAATAATCTCCTCCGACAGAGAATTTTTCAGGATATACCCCATAGCTCCCTGCGACATTGCACGTTTTACAACTGTGGCATCTGCATAGCTGGTGAGCATAAGGATACGAACGTCCGGGTAGTTGTTGCGTATTTCAGGGCAATAGTCTATGCTGTTGCCGTCGGGAAGGGAGATGTCAAGGAGGAGTACATCCGGTCGGCAATGTTCCAGCATCCGGCGGCATCCTTCCATATCGTAAGCCCGGTCAATGACGCAGGCAATGCCGGAGCCGTTGATACCATTTTCCAATCCTTCGACAATGAATTTATGGTCGTCAACGATGGCGACATTTATCAGTTGTGTATTATTGGTCTCCATGTGTTTCGATAGTAAAGTTGATATTGATTTCTGTTCCTTCACCCGGTCGGGAGTCGATCAGCAGCCGTCCATTATACGAAGCAACCCTATCGCGGATATTACGCAACCCCATTCCTTTGGTTTCGGCGGAAGGATTGAAACCGCATCCGTTGTCGCGGACAGTAAAGGCAATATAATCGGCTTCCCGCATTACCTGTACCCATATCTGGGACGCGCCTGAGTGTTTCAGGGCATTGTTTACCAATTCGTGGATGATACGGTATATCATGACCTCCATTTTTGCATCCACCCGCTCCTCGCTGCCGAGATAGCCAAATTGTACAACGGGAAGACTTTGGCAGAATGCAGTCAGGGCGGACTTCAATCCCTCTTTTTGAAGTGTTTCGGGCATCAGGTGGTGGGCTATGCGGCGCAGTTCCTTCATGGACTCACCCAGCATATTGAGGCTTGTATTAAAATCTTTTGTGCGGAGATTGTTGGGTGCTGCCTCTTTCCGCATGTTTTCGAGACTTAGTTTGATGCCTGTGAGCATACTGCCCAATCCGTCGTGCAGGTCGCGGGCAAGACGGGTACGTTCAGCCGTTTCCCCATCCAGAAGGGCCTGTGTGGCGACTATGCGTTTTTCCTGTTCTATTCGCTCTTCAGCTGTCCGTTTTTTATGTACAGACCACTGCCAGAGAAAAGCAAACAAGGTCAATAAAAGTAACAGCACGGCAATGGAGGCAATCCCTAACCAGATGATCAGTTTCCGTTCTTCCTCCAAAGTTGTGATACGCATTTCTTTCTTTTCCGTTTCATAGCGTACTTCCATTTCCGAAAGCGAGGATTGATAGTTTTTGTTCGACCACGATGATTGCAACTCTATCAGCTTATCGAGGTATTCTTTGGCCTTACCGGCATCTCCTGATTGAGCATAGGCCATGGCCAATACTTTATACTGTGCAAGATTGTTGTGTGGGTCGCTGTCGTCGGCCTCCAGAGCGGTGAGGGCAGCTTGTGTGGCTTTGTCCCACTGTTTGCGTTTCAAATAAATCTGCGAGAAATTATTTAATGCCATGTTGGGCAATCCCAGTTCGCCAAATATCTGTGTTGCTTGCCTTGCATACTCTTCCGCCTTTTTATCATCACCATACCCGTTCAGATAAATGTTTGCAAAAAGACAACATAGAATTGCAACCCATTCAGCCTCTTCGGGGCGTGCAGAAAAGTAGGTGTAGGCTATTTCTGCGTTTTGCAATGCTTTATCGTGCGCTTTTGTATAGGTATATAGCGACCCCAAACTATATTTTGCATAAGCAATAAACAATGAATCCGAGTTTATTTGTGCCAACGAATCCATTTTACTGAAATTGATTTCCGCTTGCCTGATATTGTCCAAGCCACGATACAATTCCCCAATATTTAAGTAGGCAAGGGTAAGATGTGCCTTTTCATCGTATTTTTCAAATATCGGCAATACTTTCTGATAAAACTCCAACGCCTGATGGTTCTTTCCCTGCATGTTATACAGATTGCCTATATTCCCGTAGGTGGTGGAAATTCCTATGTCAATAACCTTTTCCTTGTAAGTTTCCGGGTAATCCCGCATTTGTTCGTATCGCTCCAAAGCCTTTTCATAATATACCAGTGCGCTGTCATATTGCAAAAGCTTATAGAAGTTTCTGCCTAATACATTGTAGCCATTTACTTCGATATCCAGCTTGTTGAGCGAAATGGCCGTCTCAATGCATTTACGAGCATAATTCATTGATTTTTTTGTGTTGGTTTCCACATAAAAATACATTAGTTCACGATAAATACGCACTAATTCTGCACCTGCAGGCGGACGCGTAGCCAGTACTTGTTCGAGCGAATCAATCTGCCGGTTGCGATGCTCGGGGGATTGAGCAAACAGATTTCCGGTACATGCATATAGAAAGACAATCCATAGAGCAATGAGTTGTTTCCCTTTATTTCTTCCTGTGTATTCTTTCATGGCATTAGCTTGTTTTTCAGGAAATTATCAAATATATAAACAAAAATAATCTATTCATTCCATTTATCCAAATTTTTAAACCCCACAAAAGTGGGTTTTTTCATGACAGAGGTGGTAAACCCCACTTTTGTGGGATTGACTTGTTTTGTCTTCTTTTATAATTTTGTCAATAGAAGAAAGAACGCCGTAATACATTAAATACCAGAACATCATGTGTAAAAAGAAAAAAAAAGCAAAAGTAAATCTGGACGACGAGGCGCTTTTTGTTTCGTCCGAAGATATTAAACGTATTGAAACGGCTATTGAGAACCTCGAACAGGTTCAGAAAGGACTGGAAAAAGCTGCGAAGGGGAAACCGTCCGGAAAACAGCAGGAGGATACTACTCCAAAGTCGTAAACGAATGTAGAGCTACTCAACCATTAAATGAAAATAGTATGAAACGAATCGTAACTGTCATGTTGCTGCTTTTCGCAATCGGAAGCGTAACACAAGTGAAGGCTCAGATTTGGAAAAAGGCTGTGGACGCAGCCAAGAGAACTACCGAAAAACAAGTTGAAAAGAGAACCGAAAAGGCTGTGGATAAAGCCTTTGAGAAGGGTGAGGATGTTGTCAAAGGCAAGGAAAACAATCAGCAGACCGGGAAGAACGAACGGACTGATACAGCGGATGCAACCGTGCAAAACGGCAACACGAAGCAGGGACAATCTCAGCAAATGGCCTGGAACAAATTCGACTTTGTTTCGGGTGATGAGATTATCTTCGAGGACAACCAGGCGGGCGAACAAATGGGTGAATTCCCCTCGCAATGGGATGCGTTGGCCGGGAGTGCCGAGATCGTAAGCATCGGCGGAGAAAAAGCCTTCGAACTACAGAACAAAGGCAGGCTCGTTCCGCTTATGAAAGAAAAACACTACCTGCCCGATATGTTTACCATCGAGTTCGATGTTTTCTTTCGTGACAGCAAAGTACGTAAGGATAACTCTTACGGTGGCGACTGGGGTAACGGATGGTATCATATATTGTTTTTCGATGCTAATGACAAAGAATGTTTTTTCTTAAGTTTTACTCCTCAGACACGCGATTGGCACACCAGCAGGACCTCTGTAAAATCTAAGTCTGATTATCGTTGGCGCGTGGGTAGCGAGAATCGTAACGGAACGACTCAGGAATTGTTACTGACTACCGAAGACTGGCATCATCTTTCATTCTCGTTCAATCAGCGGGCTATGAAATTTTATCTCGATGAGACCCGGATGCTCAATGTTCCCAATATGAACAAACCGGCTTATTTCCAGTTGCGTGCCTACACGGATGCCGAGAAACTCTATTTTGTCAAGAATATCCGCATCGCCAAAGGCGCTGTTCCTCTCTATGACCGGATGATGAGCGACGGCAAGTTTATCACTTATGGCATCACTTTCGACGTGGGTAAGTCAACCATCAAGCCCGAAAGTATGGGCGAACTCAACCGTATCATGCAACTGATGAACGAGAACCCGGTGCTCAAATTCTCTGTCGAAGGCCATACCGACAGCACGGGCAATGCTACCTCCAACCAGACTCTGTCAGAAGCCCGTAGCAAGGCCATTGTGGACAAGCTTGTTTCGATGGGCATTTCAGCCGACCGCCTCACAGCCTCGGGCAAGGGACAGAACAGTCCGATAGCCGATAATTCGACTGACGAAGGCCGGGCAAAGAATCGCCGGGTGGAATTCGTTAAAATATGATTACTGATAAATCAATTTCTCATGAAAACAAAAATATTTCAAATCCGATCAATTCTATTGATTGTGCTTTTTTCTTTTGCTGCATGCGAAGAAGATGATCCCAATCCTACCCCCAATCCGGAGCTGCCACCCGTTGAAGTGGTGATGCAAAATTCAGCATTCTCGGGCATTGTAAAAGATGCCGCCGGTAATTTTATCCCGGGTGTGAATGTTACCACTGGCACCGAAAGTGCAATGACAAACTCAGCAGGTCTTTTTTCCTTTGATAAAATTGGAACAGTTAACAACCGGTCGGTACTTAAATTTACCAAGGACGGATACTTCACCGTAACCCGCTCGGAAATCAAGCAAAGCGAGAGCTCGATAGAAGTGGTCATGCATCCTAAGGGCAATAGCAACATCAGTGTGAGCACGAATTTCAGTGCGGGTACTGCGAAAACGTTGGCGGTACAAGGTATGAAAGTGACTATACCGGCATCATCACTTATCAGAGCCGACGGGAGCGTATATACAGGCAACGTTAATGCCGATATGCTTTATCTCGACCCTAACAACGAGAACTTTACTACCATGATGCCGGGGGGCGACATGCAGGCGGCGCGCACCGATAACACTTCCGCTACCCTGATATCGTATGGTATGGTGGAAGTAAGCCTTGCCGACGATAACGGTAATCTTCTGCAACTAAAGACGGGCAGTGAATCGGAAATAACGTACCCTATACCTGCCGGAATGGAAAATAATCCGCCCGCTACCATTCCTTTGTGGTTCTTTGACGAAGAACGCGGACTATGGATAGAAGAGGGTACTGCAACATTAAAAGGCAACGTATATGTGGGCCATGTAACGCATTTCTCGTGGCATAACCTCGATGTGCCTGCCGAACGTGTTACCATTAAAGGGAAGGTTACCGATTGTAACGGCGACCCTGTGCCTAATGTAAAGGTTACAGTAGACCAAACTTATGATAAAACCGATGCCAATGGCAACTACCAGGTGTATGTGCCTGCCAACACGCCTGTAACCGTAACAGTACTTAGCAAAGATTACAATAACTACGTCCCGGAGATGACTGTACCGGTATCCGGGAAGCCGGGAGGAGCAACAGTTACCGAAAACTTGCAATTACCTTGCTTGCCGTATATTACCGGTAAGGTAATAAATTCGTGCGAGAAGTTAGTTGCTGCGTACGTGTGGATGGAATATGTCAGTAACGGGAAACAGTATAAAACAACACCTGTGTGGACCAATGCCGACGGTAGCTTTAAATTCTATGCTCCTAATAGTACGGGCAGCGCAAAGATATGGGTGGAAACGATAGACGGTGATAAGATTAGCAAGAGCATACAACTTACGGGTAACGATGTGAACGTAACCGGGCTTGAAATATGCAGCAATAACGAAGAGGGCCTTATCACCATAATCCCCGAAGGCAGGAATCCTGTTACCGTACCTGTGCCGGAGGCCGTGCCGACAATAATATTAGACAAGGACGTGTTGGCATACAACTCCAATGTTACTCTGAGTTTTACCGGTTACGAGGCATCCGTCAAAACGTATAATAAGGGCGCATTGCTTGTGAAGGCCGGTGATGGAAGCCTGTTCTCGGGTGAAAATATACAAATAGAAATTGTAGAAGAGTCAGGCAGCGCCATGAAAATACGTGTATCCGGCAATGGCAGCTATGTCGATGCGGGTACTTACGAGAGGATCACTGCAAGTGTTAACGGAATATTCGATGTCATAGTAAGTATGAAGATGACTTTTTCCGTAAATGTAACCGATTGGGCAACACTTTCACTACCCGCCACCATTCCGGCAATGTATACGCCCATAGACATGGTGGCTTCGGTTGAAAGCATAGATGAAGGAGTCTATAAAATGCTGTATTACAAAGACAGGAACAGTACGGATTATAGCAATCTGAAATCGAAAATAGCTGACGCCGGCTATGCTGTGGGTACGGAAGAACAAACAGAGGACGATATAACCGCTATAACCTATCGATTGAACGATTGTCTGATAATACTTATGTATTCGGACAAAGGGATAGAAGGTGCTGACGACGAGTCTTACAAACTGGTTGTGTATATATGGACCAATTATAATACTAACTCAAAAAACAAAAGAAAATGAAAGCAAACTTACTCAAACTGATCTGTGTGGCGTTTTTTACTATCACAGCAACCACAGTAATGGCCCAGCAGAAGGGCGAAATGGCAGCAGGTATTAATCTTGCTTACGGCACAGGCGACAGCTATTCCAATTTCGGGATAGGTGCTAAATTCCAATGGAACGTGATCGACAAACTGCGGCTCGAACCCTCGTTCACTTATTTCCTCAAAAAAGATTATGTGAGCATGTGGGATCTGGGTGTCAACGTACATTATCTCTTCCCTATAAGCGACAAGCTGGTATTGTACCCACTGGCCGGGGTGGGAGTCCTGGGTAGCAAATACAGCGCTACGGCAGACCTTGGAGAATGGGGTACGTACGGGGGCAGTAGTTCCGACAGCGAATTTGGTTTCAACCTGGGGGCTGGAGCCGACCTCAAGCTTACCGACAAGTTATTCCTCAATGTCGAACTGAAATATAAGATCGGCGACGTATGGAACAGGTTTATCGCTTCGGCCGGCATCGGCTATAAGTTCTAATCATGTGGCAAAGGACCCGGCATCCCTTGGATAGAGGCATGCCGGGTAGTATAAGTAAATCTAAAAAAACAGGAAATTATGTCAGACAATACCGAAAACAAGTTTTCTCAACTGAACAACACCGCCGACACTTCGGCAGAGTACGATTCAAAAGATATAGAGCAGAACAAGATGTTAAGTCTGTTTGCCTATCTGGGAATATTGATAGTCGTCCCCTTGTTCGGAGCGAAAGATTCGAAGTTCGCCCGTTTCCATTGCAACCAGGGGCTTATCCTGCTGATAGCCCTGATAGGCTGGGCGGTAGTGTATAATGTACTCATGGCGATTTTCCGGGTTATCATGTTCAATGGTGCTCTGTGGCGGGTCTACTCGCTGCTGGGTATGATTCTCGGGCTTGTGTACATCGTCTTTACCGTACTTGCCATTATTGGCATCGTGAACGCTTTGAACGGCAAGGCAAAGGAATTGCCGCTTATCGGCAAATATAAGTTGCTGCAAGAAAAATAAGCATTAACGATGAAACTGTTATTCCACGACAAAGGAGACAGAAACTGAATTCCCCTCATTATCTACTGCTGTGAGCGAGTGCTTACCGGGGGAGGGGAGTACTGATATTTTATGGAAGTCTTCTGTCGTCGTGAGGTACTCTTCATCCAGGTGCCAGTACACGGTAGCCTTTGGGTGACTATGGGCCAACTCGAAGGTGATTTGTCCTTTACTGCCATCCAACTGCTTGGGCAGGAAGATACGGGCATTCATCTGCGGGTAGATAAATTGCATGGGCCGGAACGAGCCTTCCCCACAGCCCGGCTTGAAGGCAGGCAGCGGGCGGTATTCGGGGTGATGCTGTTTGTAATACCACTCCCAAACCGGAGGTAAGGTGAACCAGCTTTTCTGTATGGTGGGTTCTGTATTGATACAGTTTTCGTAAATACGGTATTTCTCATCGGCCGATAAGTTGACGAGGTGGTGGTACGGGCAAGCATCAGTTCGTAGCCCCGTCGGTACTACGAGCAAGGTATCAACATCTTCACAGAAACGCCCTTTCAGATGACCTGACTGATGACAAACTTCGGCTTCGACAAGCACTCCCTGCGGACGCTCGAACCATCGCGAAGCTGGCAGCAGATTGAATACGTCGAACAATACAGGACCGGCCGTACGGGCGCCGACCAACCCCGGTTTACCCTCACCCGTAGCATTGCCCACCCAGACGCCTACGGCATAGCGCGAAGTGACTCCCACCGCCCAGGCGTCACGGAATCCATAGCTTGTTCCTGTTTTCCAGGCGATGGTCTGCATGGACGGGATCGACCGCCAGTCGATCTCTTCCGGGCGGTTCACCTCTTTTAACGCGTCGAATACCTGCCAGACGGCTCCCGGCTGGAACACTGCTTTCTGCGTATCTCGTATCGAATCGGCGAGCAACAGGGTACAGGCCGACTTCCCTAATCCGTCCATACAACGCGCCATGTCGGTATAGGCTGTCGTTACGTCCCACAACGTACCTTCGGCCCCACCCAGTATAAGCGACAACCCGTAGTGGGAGGAGGGCTTACGTAACGTAGTCAGCCCTATCTGTTTCAGGAACTGATGAAACTTGGGTACTCCATACCGCTGCAACATGGTAACGGTGGGTATGTTCAACGAACGGGCGATGGCCTCAGAGGCAGGTACCGCTCCTTCGAACTGCTGACTGAAGTTTTGCGGACTGAATCCGTTGATATTAATAGGTATATCAGGCAAAAGGGTATGAGGAAGCAACTCTCCATCCTGTAACATGGCATAGTACAGGAAGGGTTTCAGGATGCTGCCCGTACTGCGTGGCGACCGGATGACATCGACCTGGTTGCCCGACAGTTCCCGGTTGATGTGCGTATTGCCACAGTAAGCCATCACCTGGTTGCTGCGTACATCGATCACCAACACGGCGATGTTGCGTATATCGCTCTGCATGAATTCCCGGTTCCAGCGTTCCACCAGCTCTTCAACGCGGAGCTGCACGCCCCGGTCGACAGTAGAAACGCTGTACGCTTCCCGGTGTTTCTGGTAGAAGTAATCCACCAAGTGAGGCGCCGTCTGGGGCAACGCCATCGGCTCCAGCGGCAAAGGCTCACCGATAGCCAGCTCGTAGTCCGACTCACTGAGAACGCCTTTCTTGTACAGTCGTTCGAGCAACCGGTTCCGTTTGTTCATCAGCACCTGCCTGCTCTTCGACAAGTGGATCATGGCGGGTGAGTTGGGCAGTACGGCGAGCATGGCGGCTTCGGCCCACGACAGGTCTTCGGCAGGATGACCGAAGTACCGCCAGGCGGCGGCATCGAGTCCTACCACATTGCCGCCAAACGGTGCATGCGATACGTACAGGGATAAGATCTTCTCTTTCGAATAGCGGAACTCCAGTCGGGTAGCCCAGATCATCTCGATCAGTTTCTCCCGGAAGGTACGGGGCTTGTTGCGCGCCAGCCGGATGGTTTGCATGGTGAGGGTGCTGCCGCCGCTTACTACCCGGTCATTCCGGATGTTTTGTACGGCGGCTCTGCCGATGGCGAGGAAGTCTACCCCCCAGTGGTAGTGGAAGCGTCCGTCTTCGAACTCGAGTAAGCAGGTTTTTACTTTGTCGGGAGTGGTGGTCCGGGCAGGGAAACGCCATTGTCCGTCGGTGGCGATGCGGGCACCGAGGAGTTCGCCGTTCCGGTCGGCTACGACGGTAGCGTAGTGTACGTGGAACAGCTGTTTGGGTAAACAGAAGATATACCAGGTCAATAGGATTAGGAGGATTCCTCCTAAGATCTTCTTTTTCTTCATTTTACTTTTTTCTTTTTGCCTTTTTCCTTTCGGCGGGGAGCCGAGATTCTTTTTCAAAATCTCTGTCTTTTCAAAATCTCTTCCGCCCTGCTTCTTATTTTGCTGCGCTGTGGTTCTTCTTTCTCTTTTGTCTTGAAACAAAAGAGAAAGAAGCAAAGAGAAAAATTCAAGGCTGCATTTTCTCCGCTACTCCGCCTGCACGAAAAGCTAAAGCTTCGGAACTCGCTCGCTACGCTTTGCTCAAACAGCCGAAGCTTTTTAACGCTTTTCGTACAGGCTACGCTTAACGCTCCGAAAATGAGGCCGGTCTTTATTCGCCACATCGCTACGCTCGTGTTTTTTTGTGGATCAGGGTATCCGCTCAATAATTTTACAGAGTTGTGCTTTGTGCCCCAGCGGGGCAGCGTGTCCGTAGCCGTGGGCGACAGCCCACGGACCGGCACATCCCCCACCCACGCGCCACGTAGTGGTGCCGCATATCCTTCAAAACCCATAACAGCACCACTACGTGGCGCATATTGGGTCATCTAACACCGTGGGCTTGCACCCACGTCTACGGACACGCTGCCCCGCTGGGGCACAAAGCACAACTCTGTAAAAC
>JAVBVA010000100.1:0-5897 GCA_031554665.1 Bacteroides sp.
TTTCTGGAGAATAGCTGTAATTGATTATCAGGTAGATAGGAAAGAGAAAAACAGACAAAACCCCTGGTTTAGGAGGTTTTATCTGCCTTTTTAACTATACATTAACTTTTCAGAGAGCTAACCCGGAAAGTTGGGTTAAAGAACGCTTTTGGGATATTTCTGTTATCCCTATTGGAAATTAGTACTATAGATTACAGTAAAGATAACAACCCGAGCATTATATTTATGAACGCGGACGGTTGATAGAATCGAATATGACTAAAGTATGGAATAGCAATAGGATTCTTTGCAGCTTTTTCCACTATTCGACGTCTAATAGATATAATTAATCACTTAATAGCAATTGTAGCATTATTAATAATTGAGGTTTATGAAACAGGATACAATTGGGCAGTGGTGCTCTTAGCGGTTTGCTTGGCTGGATTGGCTTCATGCAACCGAAGTGAGGATATTGAACTGATAGACTCATCTTACAAATCATTAGACATCTCTTGTGGAAGCGATTTTGAGATACCGGTTCTGTCAAGTAAGTGGGAAATACAATCCGTCCGGCAATTACCTTCTAATGAAGTTGTTTTAGACAAAGAGGGGAATCCATTAGCCTTGGCAACGGATGGAACAATGAAAGCCTCGAACGGATGGCTGGCTTTAACTCGCAATGGATACGACAAATTCACCCTCTCACTGAAAGAGAACTTTGACAACTCGGCCGAGCGTCGTCTAGTAATAAGTGTTAGCGACGGAAGCCACTGCGACGACATCACCATTGTGCAACGGGCAGGGACCAGGTACAAAATTGTCAAATCGACATTTCAGGAGATTGAAGAACGGCGTAAAATATACGCGAGCAATAAAGGCTGTTTCAGAGTGTCGTTGAGCAATAATACATCGGAAGCAGCGTGGGAACCTTGCGACTATATCTTTGAGGATGTGATAGAGACATCGATCTTTGAAAGCAACGATTACGAGGCATTTGGGTGGGCGCAAGAAGGCGTTGAAATCAGCGTACCGGAACTGATTATCAACAATGCAATCCGTTGGAACAAATATTGCACTTATAAAAAGGGAATTACAACGTCACCTTATATTAGGAATATCTTCAACGGCAGTAAAATATTAATATCCCCCTACTCCACGGTACATCTGGAAGGAGAAGTCACCTATTGTGAACGCATGTACAATTACACCTTCACCGTCCAGAACGAAGGAAGCGGCACTCGGTTTGATATCAATGGAACCTGGAAGCAGATAGTACCCATTTCCGATACAGTAACTTCATTTTAAACGCATGAATAATATATCCAAACGTAAGAAAAATAATAAAACCAATAAAATGAAAACAATACATTACTATTTATTATGCATCCCTGTCGTGATAGCATTTATACATCATGTGATTCTAATGACGATTTATCTTTAAATAAAACCTCTTTGGATATGCCAATAGGTACAACTGAGAAGGTTATTATCAAGAGTGGAAAAGGTAAATATGATATCCAAATTGAAAACCCTTTGGTTTTGACTGCGGAGATAAAGGATGGAACAATTCATATCTTTGGAGAAAAAGTAGGTAAAACTAAAATTAGCTTATTTGACAAAGATCAACTTAAAGGAACTATTGATGTGGATGTAAAGCCGGAAATAATCGGCAGATGGATACTTGAAAAATATGAATATAGGGTTAGGAGTAATTCACCAAATGAAACATCAAGAATAAGGTATCTATTAGAAGAAATGAACACTGTTTTTGATAATTCAAGGATTGATTTTGAGAAAGATGGGAAGGTCTATTTCAACGATATGAAGAGTGCAAACATAGAAGCTGCAAAATATGACTATACCGATGGGATGTTGTCAATTAAGGGAGAGAACTCTTATACTTATGAAATGGTTAGGAATGATGACATTATAACCTTAAGTGAAGATTTTACTGATTACTATCAAAATCTTAATCAAAACGTAGTGATTGAGAGTGTCATTTTAAGAATAGTTTTAAAAAGATTTTATGTTCCTTTTGGGTAGAACAGAAATAGGGATGTCATTGTGAACACGCCCCATCAAAGGATTTGTCATGAATCGGTCGGTTGAACTCCATGAAGACCTGGAAATGTTGGTTTTTCATTACGATTTCATTATATTTACACCCACTAAAACAAAAGTAACCCCCAATTACTAAAGGTTAGCCGTCCGGGACATCGTGCCTATTGCCGGCCTGGCGATAATTATTAAATAAACAGGAAAGATGAGAACAAGAAAAGTAATAGTGCTGCTGCTCCTTTGTACAATAGGATTTACCGGCTGTAGCGAGGACGACAACCAACCGGGATATCACCTGGAACTCTCCACGAACTCGTGCGAGGTGATGCAGGGGCGCAGCATCGCCATCGACCTGACCGCCCATGAAAACAGCACGCTCGAAATTGAAAATCCGGAACTGATTGAGGGGACGTATATTTGGGAATCGGACTACCAGAAAGCCAAACTGAAAATCACAGCCAAACAGGTGGGCGAAACCACGATTGTGATAACCGACCATGAAACGGACGAATCGGCCACGATAAAAGTAACTGTTACCGAATACCCGATGCCCCGCCTGGGTGCAAAACAATCGAAAGGAAACATCTACGATATGATAAACTTCTATCTCTACAATGAAGGTACACACACATTATCCATCACTTTCAGCGAGCTTGCCGCCGTATGCGATTCCATTGTTTGGACGGCGGATGGGTTGAAAGGAAGCTTCCGGACGTTTGACCACGAACAAGGAGAAGGCTGGTCGAGCCAACGTTTGAGCATGGAATGGGGACACTGTTTCAAGTATCCCGGCGAATACAAAACGTACTTGTCGGCATGGAAGAACAACAAGGTCTTTTCCCGCCAGCAACTTGACATCACCATCGCCAACAACAAAGACTTCCTGCTATACAACTGGAACGACATCACGACGGAATCAAGTGACTGGATGGGGTATGCAGATGTACTTAAAAGCACTCCGGACCTGATACTCACGCAGGGTCTTACCAATGCCGTGCCGTATGCCGAAACGAGAGTATTCAGCAGCAAATCGGTCCAAAGCCGTCAAATACTTTACGACTATTTCTGCAAGATCTATGCGGCACCCGCGTACGAGAATACCACAGAGATGGGACAGCTGTACAACGAACTGTTCTCACCGGAAAAGAAATACCCCGCCGCTAATCCCGTTGCCATCTGGACAACAGAGCACTCCCATATTGCCTTGTTGCTGCTGTATGAAGGCACGGAATTCCCCAAGTATACCATTTATACGGAGCCAAACAACAACTAAATCGTAGAAGAAAAATGGAAACAAGAACATTTGCAAGAATAGTGATACCATTCCTTTGTGCAATAACCTTTACAAACTGTAGCAAGGACGACAAGTATCACCTGGAACTCTCCGAGAGCTCATGCGAAGTGATGCAGGGAAGCAGCATTGCCATCGACCTAACCGCCCACGAAAACAGCACGCTCGAGATTGAAAACCCGGAACTGATTGAGGTAGCGTACATCTGGCAATCGGGCTACCAAAAGGCCAAGCTGCAAATTAGTGCCAAGCAGACGGGCGAAACCAACATTGTGATTACCGACCATGAAACGGGCGAATCAGCCTCGATAAAGGTGACAGTTACCGAGTACCCAATGCCCCGCCTGGCTGTGCAACAACCCAAAGGGAACATCTTTGATGAGATCACTTTTTATCTCAACAATGAAGATCAGCAGGCTATCCGAATCGACGAACTTCCTGTCCCCGTATGCGATTCCATCGTTTGGACGGTCGATGGCCTGGGCGGCAGTTACCGGGTATATGAACAGAAGCGGACAGACAGCCAACCGTCTTTAAGATGGACACACTACTTCAAGTACCCCGGTGAATACAAGACTCGCCTGGCTGCATGGAAGGACAACAAAATCTTCTACCGCGACCAACTCGACATAACCATTACCAACAACAAGGATTTTCTGCTCTATAACTGGAGCGACATCACGAAAACATCACAAGCATGGAGCAGTCATGTCGATGTGCTTAAAGGCACCCCTGCCCTGATAGCCACGTATGGTCTTAACGGCACCACCCCATGGGGCTTGGTAAGGCTTCTCAACCGTGGCTACATTGAAAGCTACGATCCGCTTTACAACTATCTCTGCCAGCTCTATTCAACCCCGACCTATACAGCCGGTACAAAGAAGCAAAATATTTTTCAGCTCTATAACGAACTGTTTTCCGGGCAAAAGGAGTATCCGGATGCTTATCCCGAAGCCATTTGGGTAACGGAACGTGCCACTATCGTTTTGTTGATGCAGGATGAGGATTTTCCTGGATATATGATTTATGCGGAGCCGAACAGGTTATAAAAGAATTAAAAAAGGCGATAAGTCCTTTTAATTAACTACCTAAGCATTGATACAAACAAAGTTAGAAAATGATGTTGAAAAAAGAGAGAAAAAAAATCTTTTTTCTCTATTTTTTTTGTCGTGTCCAGTCTGAATTGTACTTTTGCAACAGGAAGAAAATCAGAAGAAAGAAGCATGAAAGCACCAGATTCTAAAGGAAGTACTGATATCTTAGAAAATTTGGATGGACAATTGGCTGATCTAAAAAAACAGTATTTAGATTTGCTTGACAGGTTGGCTATACATCCCAAGGATATATCACAGGATGCTCCCGCATATTATTCAACAGAGGCATTAAATACATTATATGCGATTGAGTACAAAATAGTAGTACTACAACAACATTCAGGTAATAATGAATTCGGTTGGTGTGAACAGAAACGGGAGAAGAAGTTATCTGCTTTCAAGAAACAAAAAAACGAAGTCGTTGCACAGTTGCTTTCGGAGTTAAAAACCAAGTACTCCAATCTGTTAGAGGCATCAATAACTATTCCAAAGAAGTATTTTATAAAACGTTCTGGCTATTATGACAATCAAAGCCTCCATGAATTATCTCTGATCGAGGAAAACATCAAGTGTACTTATTATAATATGAGCATGACTTATGACAATTGGTGTGAGGTCGAAAAATCGAAAGCCCTTTCAAAATATGCGATTACATCTACTAATCTACTAGTGCAAGTATTCACCAAAATAGGAATACCTGCTGCCATTATAATAGGTTCCGGCACGGCTGGTACCAGTTATTTAACTTCGTTGAATGCCATTGAGCAATTTGAGAATACCATTCAACTTGGCGAACAAAAGGTGTCCGACGGGCAATATGGAGCAGCACTACAATTATTCAATCATGCAAAAATCAGCTATGACGGTTCATTCAGAAACAGTCATTATAGCGACATTGCTGACAAACATGTAACTGCTAATATTGACAAGGCAGTAAAGAGTTGTACAGAAATGATTCAGGAAAAGGAACTTCTGTCTGCCAATAACCTGATAAGTTCCCTCCCCCAAGATGTTATTGAAGAGAATGCTTCAAATGCCGGAAAAATAAAAACCTTGCACATATTACTGGAAAGCGCGGTTAATGAAGGGTTAGATGTGCTCATCTCAAATATTTCGGCAAACAACGGACATTTGGATGCGAACACGAGAGAATATTTAAATGAATTGATAGCCATAAGTCCGAATGACTATTGGCTGAATTTTATCCGGAATAAAGAAAAATGAAAGACAAAGCTAAAAAGTTAATCCGAAATATACTGATTGGTGCGGTTGCTTCATTGTATAATACGAATGCACAAGCAACAGAATCATCTGCCCAACCTTGGTTGGAGGGTCTTGGAGATGAAGATAAAAAAGATGCGGTGAGCGCCTTGAAGACTAAAATATATAAGAATGTTCTGAAAATAACCAGTAACGGCGATACCAAACTGATTGCAGGACATCGATCACACATGTCGCATCGTTCCAGCCGTAGT
>JAVBVA010000089.1:0-14183 GCA_031554665.1 Bacteroides sp.
CAGGGCATCGAGCCCTACCAACTTTTACCCAGAAGCAGAGACTGCTATGGATTGTCCAGTATTTTCTAAAAGACAACCGACGAAGGAACCAGGGGAGTCAAGTGACAACACACTTAGGAAAGAAGGGCAAGTCATTGACAAACTGTTTAGGGAACCAGCGTCAAAACTGACAACCTTTTTTAGTATAAGTCAGTAACATTCTGTTTCTCGTAGTGAAACACTGTGTTTCAAGCAATGAAACACTCTGTTTCGAAGGATGAAACACTTTGTTTCAGCACGGTTGAAACACTTTTTTGAATGTACAAAACAAGATACTGACGAGATTACTTGCACGCTTTCAGCCGTTCGCGCAAATCGGCTGGTGGAATACCCAGCGAAAGGGCTTTATTGAAATCCAACTTGGCCAAGCTTTTCTTCTTCTGTCCCAAGTAGATATCTCCCCGCATCACGTAAGCATCGCCCGCCGCTTCGTCGAGCCAGATGGCTTTGTCGAGATCGATCAGGGCCAAATCGAGAAGATCCATCTCCTGCTCCACTCCGGCACGCGCCATGTAAAGAGTAGCATCACCGGGATATTCGACCAGAAGTTTATTCATTATTTCGAGCGCTTCCCGATGCTTCCCCTCTCGCAGTGAGAGAGTAGCCAGTCCCAACCGTCCATTGTAGTTCTCCGGGGCAAGAGACAACAGTCGTTCGTAATCGATACGCGCAGCGGGGAAATCCTGCTTCGACATCAGAATATAAGCCCGCATCAACAGGGCTTCGGACAACTCCGGGTTCACATCGAGCGCCAAATTATAATCGACCAGGGCCCGGTTGTTCTCACCTTGCTGCAGGTAGAGACCGGCCCGTTCGAGCAAAAGGGGGACTGATTTGGGAGCGGCATTCAACGCAAAAGAGTATGATTCGATAGCCTCGTCGTAACGTTCCAGGCGTCGCTGAACCAGCCCTAAGTTAGAGAACAAGAGCGTATTGGCCGAGTTCTTCGGATCAAGTTTCAATGCTTGTTTGATAACGACTTCGGCTTTTGCCAGACTGTCGGCTTCGATCAGGCGTACCGACCGGTCGAACAAGGCCTGATATTCCTGTGCAGAAATCGAAAGCGCCCCACACAGAAAGGATGCTAAACAAATTATTTTCTTCATACTATCTTCATCTAATGAATTAGTGTTTATGTTTTATGGTGGCAGATGCGCAAAGATATGGAAAAGAATTGTACCTTTGCCGGCGTACAATCTTTTTTAAGTTTAAGAATATGAAAAAAAGAATCGTCAATTTTCTATCCACCTATATACTGTTCGTCGTCGTTTTTCTCCTTCAAAAGCCTATCTTCATGGCTTATTACCACAACTTATATGCTTCTGAAAGCGCTCTCGAATGGTTTAAAGTCATGTTTCACGGTTTACCCGTCGACTTGTCGTTAGCCGGATACCTCACCCTACTTCCCGGATTTTTCCTGATAGCTTCCACCTGGACCGACAGTCGTGTACTGTACAATCTGCAACGCATTTATTTTCTGATTGTCTCTATTCTGTTATCGTGCATCTTCATCAGTGACCTCGGACTCTACGAATATTGGGGCTTCCGGCTCGACTCCACTCCCCTGTTCTACTTCTTCTCCTCGCCGAAGGATGCACTGGCAAGTGTCAGCAGCTGGACGGTAGCAAGCGGACTTATCGCCATGGTTCTGTATGCCGCCTTGCTCTACTACGCATTTTACTTCGTCCTGCTCCGCCGGAATCAGGCTTACAAGATACCCTACAAGCGCATCACCGTATCGGTTGCATTGCTGATTCTCACCGGCCTGCTCTTCATTCCTATCCGGGGAGGATTCACAGTATCGACAATGAATATCAGCAAAGTCTACTTCAGCCCGGAGCTACGATTGAACCACGCCGCCATCAACCCCTGCTTCAGCCTGATGGAATCGTTGTCGAGACAGACAGATTTCAGCAAGCAATATCGCTTCATGGCGCCCGAAGAGGCCAACAAACTGTTTGCCACCCTGACCGACAAACCGGTGACGGACTCCATACCCCAACTCTTTACCACCACACGGCCCAACATCATCATGGTCATCCTCGAAGGGTTTTCTTCGCACCTGATGACCACCCTGGGCGGTGAGCCGAATGTTGCCATCCACATGGACGAGCTGGGAAAGGAAGGGGTGCTCTTCACGCATTTCTATGCCAACAGCTTCCGCACCGATCGCGGGTTGATGGCCATCCTGAGTGGCTACCCGGCCCAGCCTACCACCAGTATCATGAAGTTCCCGCGCAAGACACAGAATATCCCGGCTATTCCGAGCTATCTCAAAAAGGCTGGATACAACACCGAATATTATTATGGGGGCGATGCCGACTTCACCAATATGCGTTCGTTCCTCGTTTCGGCCGGAATCGATAATATTGTATGCGACAAGGACTTCCCGCTATCCGAACGGCTGAGCAAATGGGGAGCGCACGATCATCTGGTGTTCAACCGCATGCTGAAAGACTTCAAAGAGAGTAAGCAAAAGGAACCTTTCCTCAAAATATTGCAAACATCGAGCAGCCACGAACCCTTCGAGGTACCGTTCCGTCGCTTACCCGAGAACAGGGCAAACGCTTTCGCATACGCCGATAGTTGCCTGGGCGACTTCGTACGCCAATACCGCGAACTTCCCGAGTGGAAAAGCACCGTTCTGGTCATAGTTCCCGATCATCAGGGAGCATACCCGGTTATGGACAATGAGTCGTTCGACCGATACAAAATTCCGCTTATCTTTGCCGGAGGCGCTATCAAAGAACCGCGACAAATATCCGTTTACGGCTCTCAAATAGATATTGCCGCCACTTTGCTCGCACAGTTAGGAATACCGCACAACGAATTTACCTTCAGCAAAAACATGCTGAATCCGGCTTCGCCTCATTTCGCCTACTTCACTTTCCCGAACGCATTCGGCATGAAGACGGAAGACAATGAAGTGGTATTCGACTGTGAGACCAACCAGGTAGTCACCGACGAAGGTTCGGCCAAAGGAACCAACTTACCGAAAGGAAAAGCTTTCTTGCAGAAATTATACGATGATATAGCTAACAGATAACACCATGGCAGGCGATCTACTACAAACCCTTGCACAGGCAGACGAGCAATTGTTGCTCTTCCTGAACGGTTTTCACAATACGTTCGGCGATTACTTCATGTTTACTTTTACCGGAAAATTCATCTGGATACCCATGTATGCGGCGTTGCTCTTCGTACTGTTGAAAAGTACGAACTGGAAGATAGCACTCGGTTGTGTGCTGGCTGTAGGGCTCACCATCGTCTTTGCCGATCAAGTGTGTGCCAGCATTATACGCCCGGTAGTTGCCCGGCTTCGCCCTTCGAACCTGAACAACCCGGTTTCCGAACTGATACACATTGTCAACGGTAAGCGAGGAGGAGCATACGGTTTCCCCTCCTGCCATGCCAGTAACTCGTTCGGGCTGGCGTTTATTGTCATTTACCTGTTCCGCCACCGGTGGCTGACGCTCTTCATTCTCTTCTGGGCCACTCTCAATGCATATTCGCGTACATACCTGGGGTTACACTATCCCGGCGACCTGCTGGTAGGGGCTCTTGTCGGGCTTTTAGGAGCTACCGTGATCTATTTCTTGTTCTGTAAGATTACCAAGAAACAAAAAGTAGAACTTAAGCACCCCCAATATATCATCTATACCGGGTTGCTTACCATGACAGGCATCGCAGGCTATGCCCTCTTTATGATACTTTAGAAGCGCACTCTTTTTCCAAAGAAAAATCCGGCGCCACTTGGTGGTAAGTTATATACCAATCGTAGAATCGACGAATACCCTCTTCGATGGAAGTCGATGGTTTATAACCAAAATCGCTTTGTAACCGGGAAATGTCGGCACAGGTACGCAACACATCTCCGGGTTGCATTTTTGTAAACTTCTTCACAGCTTTCTGGCCGCTCACCTGCTCGATGACTGAAATAAAGTCCATCAGGTTCACTGGTTCGGAATGGCCGATATTGTAGATCCGGTAAGGAATCTCATCCTCCGACGGATGCTTCATCACCATCAGCACTCCCTCGATCACATCATCAATGTAAGTAAAATCCCGCTGCATCTGCCCGTAGTTAAACACTTTGATGGGCCTGCCATTCAACACAGATTCCAGAAACAGATAGGGTGCCATATCGGGACGCCCCCAAGGACCATAAACCGTAAAGAAACGAAGACCTGTGGTGGGTACTCCGTATAACTTACTGTACACGTGCGCCATCAACTCATCTGATTTCTTGGTAGCTGCATACAGACTCACCGGACTGTCTACCTGGTCGGACTCCGCATAGTGGTCGTGGTCATCGAGTCCATACACACTGCTCGAACTGGCATAAACCAGATGTTGCACCGAGTGATGGCGGCAATTCTCCAATATATTCAGAAAGCCCATTACATTGGACTCTACATACGTATACGGATTCTCGATCGAATAGCGCACGCCTGCCTGTGCCGCCAGATTAACGACAACGCTGAACCGCTCCTTAGTAAACAATCGCTCAAGCCCTTCGCGGTCGGTCAGATCAAGCTTGACAAACCGGTACGAAGGATACAGACTACTTTCTACCAGCTTCCCATCTTCTATATTCTGACGGGAAATGCCCGCATCGGCCAACCGGGCATACTTCAACTCCACATCGTAATACGAATTGATATTGTCCAATCCTACCACCTCGCATTGATTCTCTGCCAAGGCTTTTACCAAATGGGAGCCGATAAATCCGGCAGCCCCACTAACCAATACTTTCATTTTATTCTTTCTCATAAAGGTACAATCCAGTATATGCCAGCTTTAAACTTGGCTTTGTTTTCAAGAAAATCCATCAATACTTTATCTTTTTCCGCCTTTGGAGCAGCTATCATCAGGACGGTACCGGCACTCTTACCGTGCAATACATCCTCTGTTGTTACCACCCGCACATCTTCGTGCAAAAACACATCCATACTCTCCGATCTGGGGATATAAAGCGTAGAATAACCGGTCAGTTCTTTGAGTTTGGATATCTCCATCGCCTTGCGGCATAATCCGGCATATCCCAGCTGATCGTTGATATACAGCAGCGCCCATCCGCCTACAAAAATGGTGACAAACAGCGAAATAGCCAATGTTACAATTGCTTTATACAGTCTCTTCCGGAAATAAAGGAAGAAGAGTGATATACCACCACCCAGTGTAAGCAGGCCGGCAGCCACATAAATCAGCGGATGTTGCAGGTAGGTAAGCCGGTTGTCGAAAGACGGCAACAGCATCAGCCCAAAGATGGCAAGCAAGCAGACAGTTGTCGGGATGGCTACCGCCAGGGCCAGCCAATGGTTCCACCGGAAACGCGCTATCATCAGTACAGCCAGATAGGCGATGAACGGATAGGCGGGCAACAGATAGATAGCCAATTTGGAACTGACGCACGAAAGTACGATAAACGTAGTGATTACCACCGTCAGGAAAAAGCGTTCGAGGTCCGAACGGATGTATCCACACACCCATCCTGCAATGATCAGCCCGGCAAACAATAATGACCATGGAGCCAGCGAATACCATACCGAAAGCAGGTAATAATAAAAGGGTCCTTCGTGGTGGAAAGAGTTCACGGCGCGGTCGATAGTTTGATGAAACACCAGGTTGTGCAGGTAGTCGGGACCAGCTTCCAGATAGACACCACCGAACCAACCTGTAAATCCCACAAGCAACACCACCCAGGTTCTCCATCCCCAGTAACGTCCGATGGTTCGGATTCGTCCTGTCAACAGCAGAAACACAAGGGTAGATAGTAAAGGAACAATAATTCCTATCGGTCCTTTGGCAAACACAGCCAGGAAGATGTAGACAGGAAACAGCCAGGCATTCCGGCGGCTATTAGCATCCGGTTCTTTCAACATCTTATAGAACGTGTACAATGAAAGTACAATAAAGAAGGTCATCAGCATATCCATACGCAACACAATGGAGGCGCCCAGGAAAAGGCCACTACTCATCAACATGAAACCGCCTAACAGACGCTCATTCTGATTGGCTTCGGCACTCACCCACTTGTTCATCACTGCTACAATGCCCAAGGCAGGGAGTACGGAGAACATGGAGAGAAACCCCATATAATATCCTCCACACAGCCACTTCGCGAACATCAATAGCCAGAAGTAAAGCGGCGGTTTATCGGCATAAGGTATGCCTTGGTTGGTAAACGTAAAGAAATGGCCGTTGGCCAGCGCTTCGTCGACAATACTCAGGTAGCGTAGTTCATTGCCGGGGGTATAATCGCGCAGGATTAACACAGGAAGCAATGCAAAAAAGATCAGTAGATAATACTTAGTTTTCATAATTAGGTTGTTGCATAGGGTTTCGATGCCCGATCACCAGGTTGCGGAAATAGGCCACAAAGCCTACCGACTGCCCCAATACCAGCACCGGATCTAAACGAATTATTCCATAAATGACTATAATCAGCGAACCCACCAGACTGATGATCCAGAAACCTGCCGGCAGGAGCGACTCCTTGCTACGATATGAGTACACCCATTGATATACAAACCGAAGTGTAAAGATCACCTGCCCAGTCGTACCGAAAACCAACAGCCAGAGCGGTATCTGTTCATTCTTCAGGAAGTTATCGACAAAGTGCCCTACATCATGCAGCATCAACGCCCCCACTACGACGGGAGTCAACACAAGCACTCCCTTAAAGAGTAAAGGTATCTTCTGCCACCAGCCTTTCTCATTGAGGTTCCACAAATAAATATAATATGAGATGAACTGTCCGAGAATGATGGAGAAGTCGTCGCGCAGCCACCCGTACCAGCATAGCAGATAGGAACCGGCAATACTCAATACCCAGAAGAGCGTAGGCGATTCTACGCGCTTCGCTTTCTCGGAGAGCAGCCATTGCACCAGAATACGAGCCGAAAACAGGACCTGTGCCAGAAAGCCTACGCTGAAGACAAACAAACTCTCTTTCATGGTCAGTTCACTAAATTAGTATCAGAAACCTGATAGTTGATGTACCTTTTCTTCATCCACCGATAGGCAAAGCAATCGAGGAAAGGTGAAACCAATCTGTTCCACAAGTGATACTTGGATACCCCGGCAGTACGTGGGAAGTGACGCACAGGCACTTGTTTCACTCGTCCTTCCTGCAATAGGATCAGTGCAGGCAGAAACCGGTGCATGCCGGTAAAGAACGGAACACGCTTGGCATAATCGGTATGCAGCACCTTCAGCGGACAACCGGTATCTTCTACCCCATCGTGCGTCATCATCCGCCGGAACCCATTGGCAATCTTTGACTGAAGCTTCTTAAAGAACGAATCCTTACGATTGGCCCGAATTCCCATCACCAGTTCATAGTCGGTAATGTGTTCCAACAGCAGGTTGAAATCTTCCGGAGTGGTTTGAAGGTCGGCATCCATATAGCCTACATACCTGGATTCCGTATAGTCGATGCCTGCCTTGATAGCCGCACTCAGTCCGGAATTACGGGCCAGATCGATGTAGAAGAAATCGGCCCGTGCATGGCATATCTCCTGAATACGTTCCTTGCTACGGTCTTTCGATCCGTCATTCACAAACAGGACGCATGCCTTGTACAAGGCCTCGGGAAGATACTCGTCCAGTCGCCTGGCGAGTGCATCCATATTTTCTTCTTCATTGTACACCGGTACAATGATGGTAAAGCGGTAGTCGGTAGAATGATTCATGAATATAAAAATGTCATAATTTATCCTTATAACAAATAAGATATCCGAAAGTTAACAGAAGTACCAACATTTTACCTGCACACAAACCAGTTTAAAAAAGTTCCGGTCTTGTCAGTGACAAGACCGGAACTCATATCTATTGCAAGATTTCTCTTATGCCTTACTGATGTAATCAGCAATCCATTGCCCCACTTCCGAACACTTGTACGGTTGTTCGCCTTCTACCTGAATATCTTGTGTACGGATATTCTGCGCCATCGAAGCATCTACAGCTTCACGTATCAAGGCAGCTTCCGCCTTCAGTCCGAAAGCATAATCGAACATCATGGCAGCCGACAGAATGGTAGCCAGCGGATTGGCAATATCCTGCCCGGCAGCTTGCGGCCATGAGCCATGTATCGGTTCGAATACCGAAGTATAAGTACCGATGGAAGCCGAAGGGAGCAATCCCATAGAACCTGTGATTACAGATGCTTCGTCGGTCAGGATATCTCCGAACATATTCTCGGTCACCATCACATCGAATGAAGTAGGCCACTGGATGATGCGCATGGCTGCATTGTCTACGAACATGAACTCGGTTTCTACTTCAGGATATTTGGGTGCAATTTCCTTAGACACTTCACGCCACAAGCGAGAGGTGGCAAGTACATTGGCTTTATCCACTACTGTCAACTTCTTGCGACGCTTCATAGCATATTCGTAAGCCAGCGTTACAATACGTTCCACTTCTTCACGAGAGTACACGCAGGTATCATAAGCGGTGTTTCCATCCTCGCTACGGCCCTGCGGGCGACCAAAGTACATACCACCGGTCAACTCGCGGATACACATAAAATCGGCCCCGCGCACCAGCTCGGCACGCAAGGGTGATTTATGTATCAAGCTCTCGAATGTAGCTACAGGACGTATGTTGGCATACAGACCCAGTTTCTTGCGCATGGCAAGCAATCCTTGCTCGGGGCGTACCTTGGCAGCCGGATTGTTGTCGAACTTCGGATCGCCTACAGCCCCAAACAATACGGCATCACTCTTCATGCAGAGTTCGTGTGTTTCATCGGGATAGGGGTTGCCCACCTGATCGATGGCGGTAGCTCCACAGATACCATACTCGTAAGTCAATTCATGACCAAATTTCTTGCAAACAGCTTTGGTGGCATCGAGTGCCACGCTGATGATCTCGGGACCAATTCCGTCGCCCGGTAAGACAGCAATATTCAATTTCATGTAATTTGTATTTTATGAACGATTCACCACAGAGTCACACAGAGTTCCACAGAGGCTTTTTTAGAGAATATAAAAACTCTGTGAAACTCTGTGTGACTCTGTGGTGAATCGTTCATTATTATTCGATTATGTTCAGCATTTTGATGGTAGCTTTGATGGCTGCCTCCGTCTGGTCGGCATCCAGTCCGCGGGTGCGGAACACCTTGTCATTGAAGCTCCAGGTAATCACCGTTTGTACGAATGCATCCGTACGTCCGCCGGGAGGAATAGTCACAGCATAGTTAATCAGCATCGGGAACTTACGTCCCAACGTCACCTTGTAGATCTTGCGCAACGCACGTACAAAAGCATCGTACTGACCGTCGCCTGATGAACTCTCCTCGTAACGTTTGCCGTCTATTTCGATGCTCAACGTTGCCATTGGTTTCAAGCCATTGGCTAAGGTGACAAAATAACTCTTCAACTTCACTTTGTTGCCGATGCCTTCCTGCTTCAACACATCCGAAATGATGTACGGCAAATCTTCCTGCGTGACCAGTTCTTTCTTGTCGCCCAGTTCGATGATGCGCTCCGTCACCTTCTTCATCGACTTCTCGTCGAGTTCAAGCCCGAGCGATTCGAGGTTCTTGCGGATATTCGATTTACCAGATGTCTTGCCGAGCGCATATTCGCGTACCCGTCCGAAACGTTCGGGAAGCAGATCGTTGTAATACAGATTGCTCTTATTATCACCATCGGCATGTACACCTGCCACCTGGGTGAACACATTCTCGCCCACAATCGGTTTGTTGGCAGGAATGAGTATGCCGGAATACGACTCCACTACGCGGCTCACGTCATTTAGACGGCTTTCGTCAATATTGGTTACTGCACTGAAATGATCTTTCAGGATAGCCTGCACACTGGCCAACGGAGCATTGCCGGCACGTTCGCCCAAACCATTGATGGTGGTGTGTAAGCCCCTTACCCCTGCCAGGACGGCAGCCAGTACATTACTCACCGCCAGGTCGTAGTCATTGTGTGCATGGAAATCAAAATGTGTATCGGGGTATTTCTTTTTCATCTTCCGCATGAACTCGATGACCTGCAAAGGGTTCAAGATACCGAGTGTATCGGGCAACATGAAGCGTTTGATGTTCGTCTTCTTCAACCCGTCCATCATCTGAAATACATATTCGGGAGAGTCTTTCATTCCGTTGCTCCAGTCTTCCAGATAGATATTGACCTCGATATCGAGTTCGTTGGCGTAGTCTACTACAGCCAGAATATCCTCGATATGTTCTTCCGGTGTTTTCTTCAACTGACAAGTGCAATGTTTCAACGAGCCCTTACACAACAGATTGATCACCCGGCATCCGGTGGAATGAATCCAGTCGAGCGAATTGTGTCCGTCTACAAAGCCCAGCACCTCTACCTTGTGCAACAGGTTACGCCGGGCCGCCCAATCGCAGATCATCTTCACTGCGTCAAACTCCCCCTCGGATACCCGGGCAGAGGCTACCTCTACACGGTCTACCTTCAGTTCTTCGAGCAGCAGACGGGCGATCATCAGCTTCTCATGGGGTACGAACGATACTCCGCTGGTCTGTTCACCGTCGCGGAGTGTCGTGTCCATGATCTCTATTCTTGGAGCATTATTATTCATTGTCTTGAGTTTTCGAACACTTCAATCTTTTCTTTATTCGATAGCAGGAAGTCGATATCATCCAAACCATGCTCCAGGCAGTGTTTCTTGTAAGTATTGATCTCGAATGTTTCGCTCTTTCCTGTCGCTTTGTTGGTGATGGTCTGTGCAGGCAGATCGACTTCCACTTCAGTTTTCGGATCGGCATAGATAGAGTCGAAGAGCTCGGTCAGGAATGCTTCGCTTACGACTACCGGCAACACGAAGTTGTTCAATTCATTGTTCTTATGAATATCGGCAAAGAAACTCGATACCACCACCCGGAAACCGTAATCGGCAATAGCCCAGGCAGCATGCTCGCGGCTCGATCCCGAACCGAAATTCTTTCCTGCCACCAACACTTTGCCGCCATAAGTGGGATCGTTCAGTACGAACGAATCAATCTTGTTGCCTTGCTTATCGAACCGCCAGTCGCGGAACAGGTATTCGCCGAAGCCCTCTTTAGTAGTTGCTTTGAGGAAACGGGCAGGAACTATCTGGTCGGTGTCTACATTCTCCAAGGGGAGAGGAACACAGGTACTTGTCAGTATATTGAATTTTGCTTTCATCTGTTTGCTGGTTTTTAAAGAAATACTCTGGGATCAGTGATTTTACCGGTCACGGCGGCAGCGGCAGCTACCAGCGGACTGGCCAACAAGGTACGGGCACCTGGCCCCTGGCGTCCTTCGAAGTTACGGTTACTGGTCGAAACTGCATATTTATCGGCCGGAACCTTGTCGTCGTTCATGGCCAGACAAGCCGAGCATCCCGGCTGACGGATAGCGAACCCTGCTTCGGTGAATACTTTGTCAAGTCCTTCAGCACGGATCTGCTTGTCTACTTCCCACGAGCCGGGAACAATCCACACAATGACGTTGTCGGCTTTCTTCTTTCCGGCTACAATAGATGCGAATGCCCGGAAATCTTCGATACGGCCGTTGGTGCATGAGCCGATAAACACATAGTCGACAGGCTTACCTATCAATGACTCGCCGGCATCAAATCCCATGTACTCGAGTGACTTGACATACGATACCTTGGCAGCCTCATTCATGCCATCGACTACCGGAACATTCTCCGTGATGCCCATACCCATACCCGGATTGGTTCCGTACGTAATCATCGGTTCGATGTCGGCAGCTTCATACGTAATTTCTTTGTCGAATACTGCATCATCATCACTCTTCAATGTCTTCCAGTAAGCCAATGCTTCGTTCCATTCTTCCCCTTTGGGAGCGCTTTCTCGTCCCTGGATATAAGCGAAAGTCGTTTCGTCCGGAGCGATCATTCCCCCACGGGCACCCATCTCGATGGAAAGGTTGCACAGCGTCAGACGTCCTTCCATACTCAGGTTGCGCACTGCTTCGCCGGCATACTCTACAAAATAGCCTGTTGCACCGCTGGTACTCACCTTGGCGATGATATAAAGTGCCATATCTTTGGCAGTCACGCCTTTGCCCAATTTTCCATTTACAGTGATGCGCATGGTTTGCGGTCTGGATTGGAGGATGCATTGCGAAGCAAGCACCATCTCCACCTCACTGGTTCCGATACCAAAAGCGATAGCACCCATGGCACCATGCGTAGAAGTATGCGAGTCGCCACAAACAATGGTCATTCCCGGTAAGGTCAATCCGCGTTCCGGGCCTACTACATGGATAATACCGTTTTTCGGATGCATCATACCGAAATGTGTCAGCCCGAACTCCTCGGCATTCCTGGCAAGAGTATCCACCTGCGTACGAGATATCGGATCTTCAATCGGTTTGTCCTGATCGTGTGTCGGCGTATTATGGTCGGGCATACATACGATCCTTTCCGGACGCAGGCACTTAATACCTCTGGCACGCATACCGGCAAACGCCTGCGGACTGGTTACTTCGTGACAGAATAATCTGTCGATATAAAGCTGTGTGGGACCGTCTTCGACAGTTGTCACCACATGTGCATCCCAAATCTTATCAAATAATGTATTCATCTGTTTGGTTTATTATACATGTAAACTGGTTATTTCGCAAATTTATTGATACAATCTATATAAGCTTCGACCGAAGCGGCAATGATATCGGTATTGGCACCGAATCCATAGTACACCTGGTTGTCATATTCCACCTGCATGTGTACCTTACCCACATCGTCGCTTCCCTTGCTGATAGCTTGAATGGTAAATTCCTTCAATGTCATCTGGCGATCAATGATCTTCTTCAATGCTTTGATAGCTGCATCTACCGGACCGTTTCCGCTGGCAGCTGCTTCGAACTTCTCACCGGAGATACTCAATCCCAAACTGGCTACCGAACGAACCCCTACTCCACTGGTCACCTGTAAATACTCCATCTTGATACGGTGGTTGCGGCTTCTTTCCGCTCCGGCAAGCAAGAGGATATCGTCGTCCTGGATGTCCTTCTTTTTGTCGGCCAACTTAAGGAATTTTTCGTATACTTCGTCAAGCTTCTCATGCTCCATCTCCACACCCAATATAGAAAAACGGTGTTTCAATGCGGCACGTCCACTACGGGCAGTCAACACGATAGAGCTATCGTCGATACCCACATCCTGCGGATTAATAATCTCGTATGTTTCCATATTCTTCAACACACCATCCTGATGGATACCCGATGAGTGAGCGAAAGCGTTACGTCCCACAATCGCCTTATTGGGCTGTACCGGCATGTTCATCAGGCTCGAGACCATGCGGCTGGTCGGGTAAATCTTCTGCGTATTGATATTGGTTTCGATGTTGATATCGTGATGGCTTTTCAGAATCATGGCGATCTCTTCCAATGCCGTATTCCCGGCACGTTCGCCGATACCATTGATAGTCACTTCCACCTGACGGGCACCATTCAGCACCCCGCTGATAGTATTGGCAGTTGCCATACCCAAGTCATTGTGGCAATGGGTAGAGATAATAGCCTTGTCAATACCGTCCACATGATCCACGAGGTATTTAATCTTGGCGCCGTACTCCTCGGGTAAGCAGTAACCTGTGGTATCAGGGATATTGACGACGGTAGCTCCTGCTTTAATTACAGCCTCTATGACACGTGCCAGATAAGCATTATCCGTACGGCCGGCATCTTCAGCATAGAATTCCACTTCGTCTACAAAGCGACGGGCATATTTCACAGCTGCTACCGCACGTTCGATGATTTCTTCCCGGTTGGAATTAAATTTATATTTAATATGCGAATCAGATGTACCGATACCTGTATGAATTCGTTTACGTTTGGCATATTTCAACGCCTCGGCAGCCACTTCAATATCTTTCTCCACAGCACGGGTCAGCGCACAAATGGTCGGCCAAGTCACCGCTTTCGATATTTCGATTACCGACTTGAAGTCACCCGGGCTCGACACCGGAAATCCTGCTTCAATCACATCCACTCCCAATGCTTCCAGTGCCTTGGCCACCTGAATCTTCTCCACTGTATTCAACTGGCATCCCGGTACCTGCTCACCATCACGAAGGGTGGTATCAAAAATAAATAACCTATTGTCCATTTTCTTATTCGTTATATGTTTATTAGTAATTTCTGCAATCAAAAAAGCCTTTC
>JAVBVA010000109.1:0-19808 GCA_031554665.1 Bacteroides sp.
GGGAATGCTCCGTTTTTTTGCCCTTTTTTGCTCGTTTTATCCGGAAATGAACGGGAATGCTCCGATTTTTAGGCCGGTTTTAGGCACTTTTTAGGTACTTTGAAGAGCGGTTTTCTGGGTGGGGATGCTCCGATTTATCCACTTTGGGAAAGAGCTATATTGGATAAGTCCTATACTCTTGCTAAAGTTGACTTTTATACTTCATAAAATCAAAATATTATACTAATTATCGATCATATTATGAAAGAAAATATTGACAAATTAAATCTTCGATTGAAGTTTGCATTAAATAATGAACATATTCCTATAGGCCTCTCCTATGGTAAAATGGGGCTATGTATTTATTTTTTTCAATTAGCGCGAACAGAAAATAATAAGGAATATAATAAAATTGCAGAAAAATTACTTGATCAGATTTTTAATCAAGCTTCTAAAACACCCTCTATCGATATCGAAAATGGATTATTAGGAATATCATTGGGTATAAGTTTCCTAATAAGAAACAACTATGTTCAAGGGAGTGAGAATGCCGTTTTAAAGGATATTGACGATGAAATATTCAAGCAAATAAGTTTCAATCATATAAATGGAGATACATCTGTTCTTATCCAAACGTTATATTACATATACGTACGGAAGCTATCGGCTTTGTCCAATGAGTCAGAGTTCTTCTTCAATGAGCTTACTATACATATAATTAATGAACTTCATTCAAAGGTGGGATCTATATTGATGGAGGATGCTGTTAGGTTTAGTCTTGATACAAAATTGCCCTTGTTTCTTTTTGTACTGAGTAAAATATATCAGCTTAATATCTATAATTACAAGATTATTAATATTCTTAGGGAAATTACTCCATTTATATTGTCAAAGTATGAATATCTTGATTCGCAAAGACTTTATTTGCTGTGGGGGATCAGTAGAATAAATCTCTTTATTAAAGATGAACGATTGGCAGAGCATTGTAACTTACTGGTTTCGCATATCGATGTAAATAAATTAATTGGTGAGTTTCGTAACAAAAGCGTTTTTCTTAAAGATGGTATTGGTGGTATTTACCTGCTCATGTTGTCCTTGGAAGAAGATAGAAAACAGGTGTTAAATGTTAAATATTTTCAAGAGAAAGCTAAAGAAAAAATGGAAAACTCGTTAATTTGGGATATGCTGAATGATACTAAGTATTTGGAAGGTAATATTGGATTATTTGGTTATTGTGGAGTATCAATGATTTTGAAAAAGGCGAACATATATGAAGGTTAATTTAAAGGACACAACATTTCTTATTGCGGTAAGATTAGACTCTATTCAACGTTTAGAGAATACGCTGGTTGTTACTTCTCAAATTTGCAGATATTTTGATACGAATATATGTCTTGTTGAGGTAGCAGAGTATAATAATGGAATTTTAAAATCACTGTTATCTCCTAAAGTAACATATACTTTCATAGAAGATAAGGATAATGTGTTTTATCGAACAAAATATTTTAATCAATTTACTTCCATATTAGAAACTCCCATAATTGCATTGTGGGATACAGATGTTGTTATAGATAAAAATGCTATCGTAGAAGCTGTAGAAAGCATACGTATGAATAATGCAGACATTGCTTACCCTTATAATGGAGTTTTCTGGGAAACATCTGAGATTATGCGGCAATATTATTTAAAAACCAAAGATATTAGAACTTTATATAGAAATGTAAATAAACATGATCATTTATATAAACATCGGATGATGATGGGAGGCGCAGTAATTGTCAACAGAATTAAATATATTGATGCTGGTATGGAGAATGAAAAACATTATGGTTGGGGGAATGAGGATTTTGACAGGTTTTTTCGCTTTGAGGCATTAAACTATAATATTTATAGGGTAAATACTCCTCTATTTCATCTTAGGCATCCAAGAGGTAGTAACAGCTTATTCCGGTTGAAGATTTTTGAACGGCTATCATCTGATGAGAGTATTAGAATGAGAAATAGCTCTAAAGAGGATATAGAAACTTTTTTCTTAAATAAAAAATGAGCTGAATCATGAGATTATTTACAGATAATAAGAATTGTCAGAATATATTTGTTGCATATATTGATCTGTTAGGGGGGAAGTATACAAACAAATATGCGAATAAGTGCTTTAATGAACATCCACATAAATACAGCTTATTTGGTCTATCTAAAATGCTCACAAATTACGGTGTACAGAATACAGGTTTAAAAGTAAATAAATTTGGCTGCTTTTTATTACAAACATATCATTCGGATTCATTCAGATTCCAAATATCTCAATCTCAAATAAAATTCATGTTTCGCAAGTTGAACTTGCAAAACATGAATTATTAAATGAAAACTACTGTATCCTATATTATCATATTAATAACATAAAACATTTTTATCATGAAAAAGTTAAGTAAAATAAAACTGAATTATCTCAGCCAAGCTGAGATGTCGGAGAAGGAACAAAGCATGCTTATTGGCGGAGGATATGAAGGCTACAAGTGTGCGTGTGTTAGTGTTTGTGAAAACAGCATTTGCGCCTGTATTGAAGTTAATGGCTTATATCCTACAGAAGCCACTAACATTGTTGATGATAATATACCAGAAAAATTTGAATCAAGAAGAGTTACTGAAGATAACCATTTTCGGGGCATTAAGGATTGGTAATTTTTGAACTCTAATAAATTAGGACACAGTAGTTTTATTCATTTTATTTCATTCGGCCATGGTTACAAAAAGTGTAATTTACTTAGTGTTTAGTGTGTGCCTGTTTGCCTGCACATCTAACAGATCTCAGAACTCAAATAGAGAGTTGTGCATCTTTGATGTTTCGTCTGATTACCCCTCAAAGGAAGTGGATATTCATGAAATTGCTGATGTAGAATATGTTGCCTTGGAAACAACAGAAAATTCGTTACTGAAGATCGTTTTGCCTTTGAAGATCTCAGATAAATACATTGTCGCTCAAGGTATGTATGACGGAAAAGTCTTCTTTTTTGACCGTTCGGGAAAGCATCTGTGGACAAATACACATTTAGGGCAGGGCAATGAAGAATGCCTGAGGATAGCCTACCTTGAAGTTGATTTCCCTAATGAAGAATATTTTATTTATGATATTCAAAAACTTCAAGTTTATTCATTAAAAGGTGAATACAAACGTACACTGCCCCTAAAGTTCCCTCGTAGTGAGTATTGCAAATACTTTATCAACTATGATGACAAATATTTATTCGCTTATCATGAATTGTTGCCTCACTTGCCGGGCTTTGAGAAACCACGCTATCCGTTTTTTCTGATCGATAAACAAACCGGCGCTCAAACACCTGTCAATATGAAAGTAGAGCGACCTCTTCAGCTGGATTTATGGCGTGATGGAGAGAAACAGTCTTCTTACCCTAATTCTGTGCTGAACAATACAGGTGATATTCTTATTGCCGAAGGCGGATTAGATACACTGTATAGTTATGCGAATGATAAGATGACTCCGATAGCCGTGAGAACCCCTTCTGTTTACGAAGGACCTTATCCGTTAGCTATTAATGCCGTGGTGTATTCCGACAAATTTTTTATATTCGAGGTACACCCCATTTATTGGAATTCGAGGGAGTGTCGCCGTGGAGTACTTGATAGAGAGACTGGTGAAGTTCGCGAATGGAAATTGTATGATTCGAATGACTCTTCGCGGAAGTCTCGTGTTCTGGCTTCTTTTGGCCTAACTACTACATCTAAAAATATATGCATGTTTGGTCTGTCTCCCGGGGAATTATTAGAACAACTCGAAGCAGGGGAGTTAAAAGGATCTTTGAAAGAGTTAGCTTCGAAGTTGAAATTTGATGATAATGAAGTAATAGCAATTTGCAAATTTAAATAAACATGAATTATTTCGCCAAAACGACCCCCAATATGGTGCGGTATAATCTGATTAACTTGCGCCAGCTGGTTTTTGAGGTTACAGATGCTTGCAATCTAAACTGTAAGTATTGCGCTTACTCCGATTTATAATTCATGTTTCGCAAGTTGAACTTGCAAAACATGAATTAATAAATGAAAACTATTGTGTCCTATATATCATATTAATAAACATAAAACATTATTTTATCATGAAAAAGTTAAGTAAGATAAAACTGAATTATCTCAGCCAAGCTGAGATGTCGGAGAAGGAACAAAGCCTACTTATTGGTGGAGGATATGAAGGCTATAAGTGTGCGTGTGTTAGTGTTTGTACAGACAGCATTTGCGCCTGTATTGAAGTTAATGGATTATATCCTACAGAGGCTACTAATTCTGTTGATGATAATATACCGGAAATATTTGAATCAAGAAGAGTTGCTGGAGATAACAAATTTTTTGGTACTAAGGATTTCTAATTTTTGAGCTTTAATAAGTTAGGATACAGTAGTTTTATTCATTTTATTTCATTCAGACATGGTTACAAAAAGTGTAATTTACTTAGTGTTTAGTATGTGCCTGTTTGCCTGCACATCTAACAAACCTCAAGAATCAAATATGAGGCTATGTGTTTTTGATGTTTCATCTGATTACCCTTCAAAGGAAGTGGATATTCATGAAATTGCCGATGTGGAATATGTTGCTTTGGAAACGACAGAGAATTCGTTACTGAAGATGGTTCTGCCTTTGAAGATCTCAGATAAATACATTGTCGCTCAAGGTATGTATGATGGAAAAGTCTTCTTTTTTGATCGTTCGGGAAAGCACCTATGGACGAATACACATTTAGGGCAGGGTAATGAAGAATGCCTGCGGATAGCCTACCTAGAAGTTGATTTCCCTAATGAAGAATATTTTATTCATGATATCCAAAAGCTTCAGGTTTATTCATTAAAAGGTGAATACAAACGTACGCTACCCCTAAAGTTCCCCCGCAGTGAGTATTGCAAATACTTTATCAACTATGATGAAAAATATTTATTCGCTTATCATGAGTTGTTGCCTCACTTGCCGGACTTTGAGAAGCCACGCTATCCGTTTTTTCTGATCGATAAACAAACCGGTGCTCAGACACCTGTCAATCTGAAAGTAGAGCGACCTCTTCAGCTGGATTTATGGCGTGATGGAGAGAAACAGTCTTCTTACCCTAATTCTGTGCTGAACAATGCAGGTGATATTCTTATTGCCGAAGGCGGATTGGATACACTGTATAGTTATACGAATGACAAGATGACTCCGATAGCTGCGCGAACTCCTTCTGTTTACGAAGGACCTTATCCGTTAGCTATTGATGCCGTGGTGTATTCCGACAAATTTTTTATATTCGAGGTACACCCCATTTATTGGAATTCGAGGGAGTGTCGTCGCGGAGTACTCGATAGAGAGACTGGTGAAGTTCGCGAATGGGAATTGTATGATTCGAATATCTCTTCGCAGAAGTCTCTTGTTCTATCTTCTTATGGCTTAACTACTACATCTAAAAATATATGCACGTTTGGTCTGTCTCCCGAGGAATTATTAGAACAACTCGAAGCTGGGGAGTTAAAAGGAACTTTGAAAGAGTTGGCTTCGAAGTTGAAATTTGATGATAATAAAGTAATAGCAATTTGTAAATTCAAATAATTATGAATGATTTTGCCAAAATTACCCCAAATCAAATAAGATATAATCTGATAAACTTACGACAGTTGGTTTTTGAGGTCACAGATGCCTGCAATCTAAACTGTAAGTATTGCGCTTACTCGGATTTATACACTGGATATGATAAAAGGGAAAATATTAATCTTCCTTTTCAAAAAGCTAAGTTAATAATCGATTATCTGTATGAGTTCTGGAAAGAATCACAGCCTAAGGATATGGATAAGCGGGTGTCTATTGCGTTTTATGGCGGTGAGCCTTTGATGAATTTTACTTTTATTAAAGAGGTTATAAGTTATGTTGAAGCCTTGCCTCCCATAAGTCGAATATTTGAATACAATATGACTACGAATGGAGTTTTGCTAGACAGATATATGGACTTTCTTGTCGAAAAAGACTTTGTAATAATGGTAAGTTTGGATGGTGATGAGCAAGGCCACAGTTACAGGACATGGAAAAACGGAAGTAATTCATTTCATACAGTTTTTAAGAATGTAAAATTATTGCAGACTAAGTATCCTGCGTTTTTCGACACCAATGTGTCCTTTAATTCCGTAATTCATGATCGAAATAGTATCGATTCCTCTTACTCGTTTTTTGCAGAACAATTTGGAAAGAAAACTAAATTTGTCCCGCTAAGTTATACGAATATAAATCCGGAAAGATGGGATGAGTTTTGTGAAATTTTTCAAGGAATAACAGAAAATTTGAATCAATCAAGAAATTGCAAAACACTTGAACATGAATTGTTTTTAAATATACCTAAAACGTATTCACTTATGAATTATATCCGGTTGTATAGTAATAATGTCTTTAATAGTTATTCAGATTTGTTATTTAGTAA
The DNA here is from genome assembly GCA_031554665.1 of Bacteroides sp. GTDB lineage: Bacteria > Bacteroidota > Bacteroidia > Bacteroidales > Bacteroidaceae > Bacteroides. Next base: position 6,425 of record JAVBVA010000109.1, read on the forward strand.
AAATAAAGTTCGTATTTGTCCTACCGGAACTTGTTCCCCATTTCAGAAAAAGATGTTTGTAACAGCAAAAGGACGTATTTTATCATGTGAAAAGATACGGCATGAGTTTGAATTAGGAATCGTTACTGATGAAAAAGTAGAAATGAATGTGGAGCAGGTGGCCAATAAGCAAAATGAGTATACTTTTAAATATATTGAGCAGTGTAAAAAGTGCGCTTTGAGAAGCAACTGTAATGTGTGCATATTTCAAACAGATGATACACCATATAATAATGCTACATGTAGAAACTTCTCAACACAAGAAATGTTAGAACTCTCATTTGCTAAGTGTATGGAGCATTTGGAAGAAAACCCAGAACTATATAATAAGATTCTAAAAGAAACAATAGTAAGAAGCTAATTATGATGAAAAATTATTGGTTAACATTGCATAAGGATACCTTTCTATGGGTGAAGGGAGATGAAGGATGTGTTTTTAATACTCTTAATCAGAAGTCTTTGCGCTTTAGTAATATTGAAGTTATAGACCAGATAACAAGTGAATTGCTCAAGATTGGCAATCTTTATAGGACTGTTTTGAGTGAAAGTCAATTAGAAGATGTCGTAGTTAAGAAATGGCTGGATTCTTTAGTGAGTATGGAAAGTGCGATAATCACCCCTGTTGACGATAATCATCGATGTACAGCATCGATGATGCCTGAATTGAAGATACAAAATACACTCAATTATTATAAGTTCTGCCATGAGAAAAGAGTGGACGATTGTATTATGACTAACCTGCATAAGTTAATTATTCATGTAAACGCTAGCAAATATGGGAATAAAAATTTCTCTGATCAAACGATTTATCCAATAAAAGAGCCCAATGAGCATATAGATATTGAGAGCTTACAAGCTCTTTTATTAAGTTCCGGTTATCCTAATTTTCTTTCTGAAATATCGTTAGTAGGTTGTTTATGGGAATATCCTGATTGTAGTTCGCTTTTTTCTTTTTTGAAAGGGATCAAAATTCCGATAACAGTTTATTGTACAGAGAAAGACTACCTGAATAATTTGAAAGAGGCAGAAAAAGTAGCGAAAGATGTTATGTCATTTTTTGTACTTGTGTCTGATTATTCGAGTCTTGAGAAGAATACTATTTTACCGTTTTCTAAGGGGGGAAATATATTTGTCAAGTTCATTGTAACTTCAGAGAATGATTGTGAAATTGCAGAAGCATTAATTGAGAAACATGATTTGCCGGGAAGCTCAATTCTTCCGGTCTATACAGGTCAGAATCTTTTGTTTTTTGAGAATTACGTTTATACAACTCAAGAAGATATTGATTCAATCTCTCTCTCAAAGCGAGAGATTTTTGCACACCAAGCTTTAAATACGCACTTCTTTGGCACATTAACAATATTTCCTGATGGCAGTGTATATTCTGATACGACTCAAGATTCTATAGGTACGATCAATGAAAGTCTGTACGCTATGGTATATCGCGAGATGATTGAAGGTAATACATGGCTACGAACCCGAGAGTATTCTCCTTGCAATGCTTGTATATATCAGTATCTCTGCCCATCGCCGACTATATACGAAAAAGTAATTGGAAGAGCTAACCTTTGTCATATTAAAAAGCCAGTTAATCTTTTGTAACCGGCTTTAGACATACATCATTAATATTAATGAATAAGTATCCTCACTTTCAACAATTAGACTCAAAGGATTGCGGTCCCACTTGTTTGCGAATGATTGCCAAATACTATGGACGTAGTTATTCCCTGCAAAACTTGAGGGAGAAATGTTTCATCACTCGCCAAGGAGTCTCCATGTTGGGAATTAGTGATGCTGCTGAAGAGCTTGGCTTTCGGTCCAAAGGAGTACGTATTAGTTTGGAACAGTTAGTGGAAGACATTCCACTCCCTTGTATCCTTCATTGGAATCAGAACCACTTTGTGGTGTTATATGCTATCAAAAAGAAAAAAAGAGAATATGTTTTCAATATATCCGATCCGGGTAGGGGGAAATATCAAATAGATAAGAAAGGGTTTGAAAAATGCTGGATTAGTACAAAAGATTCTGGAAAGGATTCCGGTACTGCCTTGCTACTAACTCCAACTCCTACTTTCTATGAACAAATAGATGACAGAGAACAGCAGAAAAAGAACTTGTCATTTTATGTAAGGTATCTATTCCCTTATCGGTCACAGCTGATCCAGTTATTGGTAGGTATGTTGCTGGGAAGTGTCTTCTCACTTATTTTTCCCTTTCTCACTCAGGCTATGATCGACCAGGGAATTGGTAATAATAACCTGAACTTCATAACATTGATACTGATAGCCCAGTTGGTGTTGTCACTGATCCAACTGGGTGTAGGCTTCATCCAAAGTTGGATCAGCCTACACATGAATACCCGGATAAGCATCACCCTGATTTCGGACTTTTTATCTAAATTGATGAGGCTACCTATCCGTTTCTTTGATGCTAAAAACATTGGAGATATCATGCAACGTATAGGCGATCACGGACGTATTCAGGGCTTTATGACTGGAACCGCGCTGTCCACTTTTTTCTCCTTTTTCAACTTCTTTGTCTTCGCCTTTATCATGGCTTATTACAATCTGACCATCTTGGCGGTTTTCCTTTTGGGGAATACCTTGTATGTGTTATGGATACTCTCGTTTATGCGCTATCGGCGTAAATTAGACAATGCCCGTTTTGCCCAGTCATCGGCCAATCAGAGTAATATGGTACAGCTTATCACCGGTATGCAGGAAATCAAGTTGAATAACTGTGAAAAGCAACAGCGTTGGAAATGGGAATCTATACAGGTCAAGTTGTTTAAGATCAGTATCAAAGGTACTGCCTTGGGACAAATTCAACAGGTGGGTTCTGTATTCTTTAGCCAAACAACCTCGTTATTGGTTTCGTTCCTCTCGGCAAAAGCGGTCATCGATGGAAGCATAACCTTGGGAATGATGATGTCTATCAGCTATATCATCGGACAACTTTCCGGTCCTATCGGTCAACTGATTGGCTTCAGCCAGTCTTTACAGGATGCAAAGATCAGTCTGGAACGATTGAATGAGATCAATAACAAAGAGGAGGAAGCAGTATCTGTAGACTATAGTATAAACACACTTCCGGAAGACAGAACTATAAAGATGGAAAATGTGTGCTTCAGTTATGATGGTGCAGAAAGAGACTATGTGTTGGAGGACTTGAATTTAATGATTCCTCAAGATAAAGTAACGGCCATTGTCGGTGCAAGTGGTAGTGGGAAGACGACTGTCATAAAACTTCTATTGGGTTTTTATGATCCGGTTAAGGGAAGCGTTAAGGTAGGCAGTAGTTTACTTAAAGATATAAATCCCCACCTTTGGCGGCAACATACCGGAACCGTCATGCAAGAAGGGTTTCTTTTCTCGGATTCTATTGCGAATAATATTGCTATCGGCGAAGAAGTAGTCGATAAGAACAAACTACAATATGCTGTGGAAACAGCCAATATAAAAGATTTTGTGGAATCACTTCCTTTAAAGTATAATAGCAAGGTCGGTATGGAGGGAAGTGGAGTTAGTCAGGGGCAAAAGCAGCGTTTGCTGATCGCCCGGGCCGTTTATAAGGATCCTCTGTATCTGTTCTTTGATGAAGCGACTAACGCGCTGGATGCCAATAATGAGAAAATTATTCTGGATAATCTGAACCGGTTTTATCAAGGTAAAACGGTAGTCATCGTAGCGCACCGTCTGAGCACTGTACAAAAAGCCGATAACATTATTGTAATGGAGGCGGGGAAAGTGATTGAATCGGGAACTCATAAAGAACTTACAGAGAAAAGAGGAGCATATTACACATTAGTAAAGAACCAGTTGGAATTAGGAGTATAGCCATGGCTGACAAAAAACCGAATATAGAGTTAAGAAGTGAAGAGTTTGACGAAGTTTTAGGCGGTATTCCCCCTTGGATTCTTCGTTGGGGAATAACTGTGATAGCTTGTGTGGTATTTATTCTGCTTATTGGAAGTGCTGTGTTTAAGTATCCGGACATCATCAGCTCTACCATCAATCTGACTAGTACTACTCCTGTAGCCGGAGTGGTTGCAAAGAGCTCCGGAAAGTTGCAGGAGTTAAATGTACAAAACAATCAGCAGGTAGAAGCTAAAACTTTTCTTGCCGTCATTGAAAATTCGGCTAAAACTGATGATGTTATAAAGTTGAAAGAAATATTACAGAAGTTGGATTCTGACCTTGATACGATTGCCCTGATTCCATCCCAGCTACTTCAATTAGGAGGTTTGCAATCTCTTTATTCCTCCTTTAGTCTAACCATGTCGGAATACCGGCAATTCAAGGAGTTGGCTTATCATTTGAAGAAGATCGACCTAATGAAGGGAAGGATTACCCAAAATGAGATTTACTATACGAATATGTTGAGACAGAAAGATATATCGGAAGCCCAGACTAAAATCTCTTATCAGCAATATACAAGGGATTCGTTATTGGGAGCAAAAACTCTTATCTCCAAAGAGGAGATAGAAAGATCTCACAGTCAATTTTTGCAGTCTTCTCTTTCGGCTGAAAATATGGACCGCTCTTTAGAGAATCTGCAGATTCAATTGGCACAGATGTATGAATCCTTATATGATACAGAATTTCAATACCAAGAAAAGAAGAATACACTGGAAACGCAATTACGCTCGTTGATAAACCAACTAAAGACCGAAGTAAATGGTTGGGAGATGAACTATGTGTTAGCTACTCCCATTGACGGTGTAATTACATTCACGCAATATTGGACAGAAAATCAGAATGTAGCGGCTGGGGATGTAGTGTTCAATATTGTTCCCAATAATCAGGGTGAAATCATAGGAAAAGCATTGCTTCCGACAGAACGGTCGGGGAAGGTCAAAGTGGGGCAGAAAGTAAATATCCGATTTAGTAATTATCCCGATAATGAATATGGAATAGTAAGAGGACTTGTTAAGAATATTTCTTTAATACCTGCTGCCTATGGAAAGGATACGAAATCATACATTGTAGACATTGAACTTCCCAATGGCTTGACGACAACGTATAATAAAGTACTTCCTTTTTTGCCAGAAGCAGAAGGCCAGGCGGATATTATCACTGATGATATCACTTTGCTGGAACGTTTCCTGTTGCCGTTGAGGAAAGTGCTAACTGAAAGTTTATAAAATAGGAAGTATACCTTATAAACAGGATTGGTTTTGTTTGAAATTTTGTATATTAAGGATGAGCTATTCGTTCTCAAATGATGTAGTCTAAGTTGAATTAAATATCTAAAATACCATGATTAAAAGAACTCTATTATTAAGTTTGTTTTTTGTTGCGATCCATTCTTCATTGTATGCAGACAATCTGTTCGAACTGTCCATATCAGGGAAGAGATACGAACAGTTGCAACTAAGAATACTTCTGGACAGCAAAGTGTTTTCTTATGCACAGATAGAAGGAGTACGAAGAGATGAGAACACCTGGGTATTTCATGTCCCGGACAGCGCCTATGAACGCCATGTAAATATGACATTAAAGGTGCCTACACAGAATAGTAACCTGGTTCATGAATTGTCTTTCTTTTGTCTGTTGAATAATGATACAGTCCATTAGCTTATCTTGTCCAGCCTGATGGAACCTTTGAAAAATTGAACTTGCGAGTAGTGGAAGATAGAAATAAATTATATAAAGAAAAACAGGAATAACTACCGGGACAATAGCTTTACAAATAAGCCTCGTTCTCGATTTCTTATATATAAGGCTTTGTGTTGTAAATTATTATTGTATATTTGCAACAGATGAGTCATCGTTCTTATTAGATAAATGAACCCCCTATATTTTATTCAGCTATGTATACGAAAAATGTAATTTACTTAGTGTTTAGTGTGTGCTTGCTTGCCTGCACATCTAACAGCTCCCAGAACTCAAACAGAGAGCTGTGCATCTTTGATATTTCTTCCGATTACCCCTTAAAGGAAGTGGATATTCATGAAATAGCCGATGTGGAATACATTGCTTTGGAAACAACAGAGAATTCGTTACTGAAAAATACTATACCTTTAAAAATATCAGATAAATACATAGTCGTTAATGGTATATACGATGGGAAAATATTCTTTTTTGACCGTTCGGGCAAGCACTTATGGACAAATAAACATATAGGGCAGGGTAATAAGGAATGTTTGATGATAGGCTACTTTGAAGTTGATTTTGCTAATGAAGAATATTTTATTTATGATATCCAGAAGCTTCAGGTTTATTCATTAAAAGGTGAATACAAACGTATGCTACCCCTAAAATTCCCCCGCAGTGAGTATTGCAAATACTTAATCAACTATGATGAAAAATATTTGTTCGCTTATCATGAGCTAATGCCTCGACTGCCGGGCTTTGAAAAACCACGATACCCTTTTTTCCTGATCGATAAACAAACCGGCGCTCAGACACCTATTGATCTGAAAGTAGAGCGACCTCTCCAACTGGAATTGTGGCGTGATGGAGAAAAGCAGGATTCTTACCCTAAATCGGTGCTGAACAATGCAGGTGATATTCTTATTGCCGAAGGCGGATTGGATACACTGTATAGTTATACGAATGATAAGATAACTCCGATAGCCGTACGTACCCCTTCCGTTTACGAAGGACCTTATCCGTTAGCTATTAATGCTGTGATGTATTCCGACAAATATTTTATATTCGAGGTGCACCCCATTTATTGGAATGCGAGGGAATGTCGCCGTGGAGTACTTGATAGAGAGACTGGTGAAGTTCGCAAATGGAAATTGTATGATTCGAACATCTCTTCGCGGGGGTCTCATGTTCTGGCTTCTTATAGCCTGACTGCCACATCTAAAAATCTGTGCATGTTTGTTCTGTCTCCCGAGGACTTATTAGAACAACTCGAAGCAGGGGAGTTAAAAGGGCCTTTGAAAGAAGTCGCTTCGAAATTGAAATTTGATGATAATAAAGTAATAGCAATTTGCAAACTCAAATAATCAAGGATGATTTTGCCCGAATTACCTCTCATTCGGTTCAGTCAATCACCCACCTCTTATGATAAGGCACTGTTCTCTTCGGGTCGTAATTCATGCCCTCCTGCGTCGGGATCTGAAGCACGTACGTCTTTCGTGCCTTGTTGACCAGTGATGCGTCTCGCAACCACGGATTGAAGTCGCGCAACTGTGCATAGGTGATGCCCTGCTTCTGTGCGAAGTCGTTCAAATTGTCGATAGCCGTGCTTACACTCACTTCCTTACAGGGAATCACCGGATACAGACTCTCTGCTTTCAGAAGGAACCCATACCGTTGCGGATCGTTGAACACTGCTTTGGCTGCCAGGATACGGAACATATAGCGCGATGTTTCCTCCACCAGCCACAAATCCATGGCATGCTCGGCCGACTGCTTGTCCAATTGTCCCGAGATACGTCCCTGTCCGGCGTTGTACGAAGCCGATACCGCCATCCAATCCTTGTATTTCGCATACGCCTCTTTCAGATACCGGCAGGCGGCGCGTGTTGCTTTCTCGGTGTGATAACGCTCATCTACCTGGTCGCTGACTTCCAAGCCGTATTGACGTGCCGTAGCCGGCATGAACTGCCACAGCCCTGCTGCTCCGGCGGGCGATTTAGCCAACGGGTTCAGGCTGCTTTCAATCGCCATCAGGTATTTAAAGTCGTCCGGGATGTTGTTTTCTTTCAAAATAGGCTCGATAACCGGGAAATAACGGTTGGCGCGCTTAATCATCAGCATGGTCGACGAGTGCATGTACGTGAATGCCATCATCTCGCGATCCATCCGTTCGCGGCGGTCGTACCGGCGCAGGTCGATGCTGGCTCCGGCAAATGTGGCTTCGGCAGGAACGGAGGGCGAGGTTACCGAGTAGGGAACTTCCGGTTTCGACGGTTCTTGTTCGGTAGCGGCAATGTGGCTGCTTCCGATGAGTACGGGGATGGTGGCGCCGATGCAGGCAGCCAATATAATGCTGAGTGTCCAGTTGGTACGGGTGATCTTCATTGTTCATTATTTTGATAGATGACAAAGATAAGGCTATTTTGTTTTAGGCGAAGAACTTTTTTATTACTTTATATGTTTTTGAGATATAACTTGAACGAACTGTATGAACATTGCGATTAGCGGAGCCACTGGTTTTATTGGCAAATATCTTACTTCATTTCTTGCTGCGGAAGGACATCGTGTGATTCCTTTGGGCAGGGAGATATTTCGTGAGAACATGTCCGGTCAACTGAGCCAGACATTGTCGCGATGCGATGTGGTGATCAATCTGGCCGGGGCCACCATTAACCGGCGCTGGACGCAGAAGTACAAGCACGAGTTGTACGACAGTCGCGTTCATCTGACTCGCAAACTGGTACAAGCTTTGCATTCGACCCTTCACAAACCGTCTCTTCTGATTTCGGCATCGGCCGTCGGCTACTATCCTCCTGATGGTGTGTTTGATGAATACACGGGTATCTACGGCGAAGGTTTCTTAGCCGGGTTGTGCCATGCATGGGAGAAGGAGGCGATGAAATGTCCTGCACAGACCCGTCTGGTGATTACCCGTTTTGCTGCCGTACTGGCCTCCGACGGAGGAGCGCTGAAGCAGATGCTTCTACCTTTGAAAGGAAGAGTTGCAACTGCCATCGGTCCCGGTACCCAACCGTTTCCGTGGGTGGACATGTACGATTTATGCCGGGTGTTCAGTTTTATTATCCGGAAGAAAGAGCTGGCCGGGGCGGTGAATGTGGTTGCCCCTCAGATCGTCACTCAACGGGAGTTTACTGCTGCCCTTGCGCAGAAGTACCACGCTTGGTTGCGGATAACGATACCTGCGTTCGTCTTCCGGTTGGTGTATGGCGAGGCTGCTTCGTTCCTCACTACCGGGCAGTGTGTACGCCCCACCCGGTTGCAGGAGTTCGGGTATGAATTTCAATCACCGGACGTGCAACAATTTTTATCCAATCTGGAAACCTATAAGAATAATAAACTCTAAAGACAATTGATTATGGAATACGAAATTACCCATCAACCTGAACAGAAACTATTTAAAATGACAATGGAAGGACGGACTGCTTTTGTGCAATACCGTCTTCTGAATGGTGACCTGGATATTATCCACACCGTTGTACCCAAGCCACTTGAGGGGCAAGGTATTGCCGGTGCGCTGGTGAAAGCAGCATACGAGTATGCGTTGGAGAATAACCTGAAACCGAAAGCGACTTGCTCCTATGCGGTGAAGTGGCTGGAACGGCATCCGGAGATGTTGCGGTAGCCCAGGTTTCCCTCAAGAAAGTTGAAAAATCTCTCGCGCACTCGCGCACCTGTGCTCAAACCCTTTATTCATCGGCATTACAGGCGCGTGAGAGGGGTGTTTCTCTCTCGCGCACCTCTCACGCACCTGTTCATTGAATGCTTTAATATACTGACCCATGAGCCCACACATCGCTGGAGTCTTGTGGCTTCCAAGTAGCATGGGTGGTGTTACAATGGAGAAAATGAGTCGTTGCAAAGTAAGAAACTCTTCTGTCCACCCGGGTGTAGAACCGCTGTACATGTAGGTGTACAAGCCTTCTCCACCCGGGTGTACGAGGGTTGTACACCCGGGTGTACAGAAAGGTTTTATACCGGGATATTCGAACTTACAAGCCTGAAAACAAGATGCTTCCTCGTTTGAACGCATGTCCTTCCTCACTTTATCAACCGTCTTTTCTTATTAGAAACGAATATCATGTAAGTAAACAAAGAGGGGTGCGTGAGAGGTGCGTGAGAGAAAAAGAGGTCTCTCACGCACCTGTAATGCCGATGAATAAAGGGTTTAAGCACAGGTGCGCGAGTGCGCGAGAGGTTTTTCGATTTTCTTGAGGAGCGCATCCCGCGATGATACTAATTCTTGATGGGAAGCCGCTCCCAGATGAAGCGGGGAATCATCCGCCAGAAGAATACCAGTATGCGGTATCGCCAGTCGATCACTACTACCCGTTTCTTGCGGTCCAAAGCTTTCACGATGTGCGCGGCTACGCGGTCGGTCTGCATGAGTAGCGGATATTTGCGGTCTTTCAGCAGATCGGTGGCGACGAAGCCGGGGCGGATATCTGTAAAGTCTATGTGGATATGCTCCATGCGGGCCAGTTGTGCTAAGGCATCGATGTAGTTGTTTTGGAAGCGTTTGGTTGCCGAATATGCTGCTGCCGAACCCAACCCTTTGGTTCCTGCAATGGAGCTGATGACTGCCAAGTGTCCGCGCCCCTGTGCTTTGAAGTAGTGAAAAGCCGCATTGGTCATCCGGATGAATCCCTCTACATTGGTGCGCGCCGTGTTGATCTCAATCTCCGTCAGCAGTTGCCGGTTTTGACTGCCGATACCGGAGCTGAGCAGGAACAGGTCCATCCCGCCCAACTGATCGATCAGTTGTTGCAGCCGGTCGGTTGCATCTTCGCCGGTAACGTCCAGGGCTTGTATCCTGATCTGTTCCGGAGCCGTTTGTCGGAAGGCTTCCAACGCATCTTCCCGGCGTCCGGCAATGCCGAGCAGCCAGCCTTGTTGCAACAACAGTTTGGCTACCTCGTACCCAATGCCCGAGGTAGCACCTATAATAACGGCTCGTTTCATGTTGGGAAGATTACTCATAGATCATTTTCTTTGTCATACCGCCGTCGATGGTGATGTTCTCGCCATTGATGAAGTTGTTTTCTTCCCGGCAGAGGAACACGCACATCCGGGCGATGTCTTCGGGCATACCTACCCGTCGCGAGGGATGTTGCTCGTGATCGCGTTCGGTAAGCGTATCGTAGTGGTAATTCTCTATCCAGCCCGGTGCGATGGAGTTTACGGTAATGTAATATTCGCTTAAAGAGAGTGCCAGCGCATGAGTCAGCGCGTAAATGCCTCCTTTCGAAGCCGCATACCCTTCGCTGCCCGGTTCGCTCATCAGGTAGCGGGTAGAAGAAAGATTGACAATGCGCCCGTAGCGGTTGGTGATACCTTGCTCTTTCCGGTGGATAGCCAACAGACGAGCGGTGATAAATACCGGGCGTAAGTTGGTAGCCAGTATATCGTCGAAGGCTTCTACCGTCATCTCCGTGATGGGAGCGAATCCGCCGACACCTACATTATTAATAATAACATCCAGATCGCCCCACTCGGCAAACAAGGTCCGGATGCAGGCTTCCAAGTTTTCTTTCCGGCGAACATCGATCGGGAAGAAACGGGCACCGGTCTGTTCGGCCAGTTCACGTCCGGCTGCTTCGTTCATATCACAAAAAGCTACCTGGTCGTTCCCGGTGGTAAAAGCTTCGACGATGGCGCGTCCTATTCCGCAGGCTGCGCCGGTTACAAATACTCTCTTCTTCATTGCGTTTTTACCAGCTATCGATTGCGTGGCTGCTGGCCACTAAAGCTTCTATACGTTGTTTGTATTGGGCGGCACCTTCGGCCAGGTATCGCGGAGCTTCGGCGCTCCCCATGCCATGAACCACAATGGGAGTTTGCCACACCATACCCGAGTGGATGGCACAAAGCTGATACGGGCGTAGCAGTTCGTCTACGGTAAACCGGTTTCGTCCGCCGCTGCGGTAGGCTACACTATCCGAGCCGGTGGTGGTAACGACCAACAACGGTTTGCCTGCCACAGCCGGTGTGCGGGCCAGATACGTGAACACTTCGTCTTGCCATTTCTTGAGCAGAGAAGGTGCCATGGCCCAATAGAAAGGAAACTGGAAAACCAGTGCGGAGGCATCGGAAATGATTTTTGTCCATTCGTCTACATCGAATCCCGGTCCTTCCGGGTCGTACAGGTTGTAGATGGTAACTCCTTCAAGAGTTTTGATCGTGTCGGCCAACTCTTTGTTGGCCTGTGATTCTTTAAAATTGTGGTGTACCAGCAGTACCACTACCTTTCGTAAATCTTTGTTCATGGTGTATAATGTTATAGATAAAAAGCGAATTAGCCGGGTAAAGATAGGGATTTAAACGAAACAATGCGTACTTTTGCAACTCATAAAATGAGTTTACAACGAAATGATAGATTTTGATCAATTCCCTTCTCCATGCTACATCATGGAAGAAGAACTGTTGCGGAAGAACCTGGAACTGATCCGGAGTGTGTCCGATAGGACGGGAGTGGAGATTATTCTGGCTTTCAAGTCGTTTGCTATGTGGCGTTCGTTCCCTGTTTTCCGCGAATATATCGATCACTCCACAGCCAGCTCGGTGTACGAAGCCCGCCTGGCCTTGGAGGAGTTCGGCAGTAAGGCGCATACCTACTCGCCGGCCTATACAGAGAGTGACTTTCCGGAGATCATGCGTTGCAGTAGCCACATCACCTTTAATTCATTTGCACAGTTCAATCGTTTTTCGGCAGCAGCCATCGGCGAGGGTATCTCGTGCGGTATCCGCATCAACCCCGAGTATTCCGAGGTGGAAACGGAATTGTACAATCCCTGCGCCCCCGGTACCCGTTTTGGCGTTACGGCCGATTTGCTTCCGGCGGTATTGCCTGCCGGTCTGGAAGGTTTTCATTGCCATTGCCATTGCGAATCTTCATCCTACGAACTGGAGCGCACTCTGATACAATTGGAAGAGAAGTTCGGCCGTTGGTTTTCGAAGATCAAATGGCTGAATCTGGGGGGCGGACATCTGATGACGCAGAAAGATTATGACGTGGAACACCTTATCTTATTATTGCAAAGCCTGAAGAGCCGGTATCCACACTTGCGTATCATACTCGAACCCGGGTCGGCCTTTACCTGGCAAACCGGTGTGCTGACCTCCGAGGTGATAGACATTGTGGAGAGTCGCGGTATACGTACGGCTATCCTGAACGTCAGTTTCACCTGTCACATGCCCGACTGCCTCGAAATGCCTTACCAGCCTGCCGTTCGCGGAGCGGTGAAAGAGCAGGTGGGCCGTCACAGCTACCGTTTGGGAGGTAATTCCTGCCTGAGCGGCGACTATATGGGTTGGTGGAGCTTCGATCACGAACTGAAAACAGGCGAACGCATCGTCTTCGAAGACATGATACACTACACCATGGTGAAGACCAATATGTTCAACGGTATACACCATCCGGCCATTGCTTTGTGGACTAAAGAAGGCAAAGCGGAGATATACAAGCAGTTTGTTTATGAAGATTATCGCAATCGAATGAGTTGATAATCAATATGATTCCCTGCTGTGGAAAAGCAAGGGGAGAATTTTACGTTAAAAAAAGAAGCGGAATGTTTGCAACTTTACAGAAATTCTATACCTTTGCATCCGCAATTGCGAAAGTAGCTCAGTTGGTAGAGCATAACCTTGCCAAGGTTAGGGTCGCGGGTTCGAATCCCGTCTTTCGCTCACTTAGTGCGCCCAGGTGGCGGAATGGTAGACGCGCTCGTTTCAGG
>JAVBVA010000085.1:0-21208 GCA_031554665.1 Bacteroides sp.
TGCGGTTTGGTACGTTCGAATTTCTCTTTAGCCATAGCTTTACTTTTTTATTTATTTGATTAATAATCAGCTTTCATCATCATGAGCTGTTACCGGGACTTGAACCCGGGACCTCTTCCTTACCAAGGAAGTGCTCTACCACTGAGCTATAACAGCAAGAAAAGAGAGCGGAAGACGGGGCTCAAACCCGCGACCCTCAGCTTGGAAGGCTAATGCTCTATCAACTGAGCTACTTCCGCATCTTGCCAAAGTATTTCACTTTGTCTTCATCCTTTAATGTGGGCAAAGATGGATTCGAACCACCGAAGTCGAAAGACAGCAGATTTACAGTCTGCCCCATTTGGCCACTCTGGTATTTGCCCTAATTAAAATAAAAGAACTCTCTTTTTTGAGCCTCTTGTCGGATTCGAACCAACGACCCCGAGATTACAAATCACGTGCTCTGGCCAGCTGAGCTAAAGAGGCATTCACTAAAAAAATGCAACCGCTACGTTCTAATGCGAGCGAAACGGCTGCAAATTTAGTTATTTATTTCTTTCTCGCAAAACAATTGCGAACTTTTTATTTATTTCTTTGTTTTTCCTTGTGCTTCACCAGTTGCTTTTCCAGTGCTTCCACACTTTCATCAACCGCCTGTTCGAAAGAATCGCAAATTTTATTTGCATAGAACTCACCACTCGGAACAAGCACTTTAACGCCGGCTTCTTTATTCTCGGCCGACTCTGGCTTCACTACCTTTAACGACACCTCTACTTTCTTTATATCATCGTAAAATTTTTCCAACTTAGACACTTTCTTTTGAATAAAAGCCTGCAATTGCTCTGATGCGTCAAAGTGAATCGATTGAATTCTAATTTCCATACTTACCTCCTTTTTTAATTAAGCCCGTGGATGAGCTTGTTTATACACTTTTTTTAGTTCCTCAAAAGTGGTATGCGTGTATATTTCGGTTGTTGCCAAACTTGCATGCCCCAAGAGTTCTTTCACAGCTCCCAGCTCTGCATTATTATTCAGCATCACTGTTGCAAAAGTATGTCTCAACACATGCGGGCTCCGTTTTTTCAACGTCACCACCTTCGAAAGATTTCGTCTCACTAAATTATAAACAAGATTCTTGTAAAGCCGTTCACCGTTTTCACGAATAAAAAAAGCAGCCGACCGCCCAGAAACTGTTTCGTTACGTACATTGACATAATTCCGCATTTCACTTCGCAACTCATTATCGAAAGGAATCAAGCGTTGTCGGTTCCTCTTCCCCAACACTTTGACAAGCGAGGCCGAGAAATCCACATCTTTATCATCCAGACCGATCAATTCCGAAAGCCGCATGCCGGTAGCGTAGAACATTTCCACGATCAAACGATCCCGGCAGCCTTTAAACCCATCGCCAAAGTCTGTTTCGTCCAATAGTTTATTCATCTCACTCTCTTTAAGAAAGGAGGGAAGCGGTTTTTTCTTCTTGGGTCCGACGATTTTACTCAGCGGATTAACCGTTACTTCTCCCTGCCTCAAAAGGTATTTGTAAAACGAACGAAGCGAACTCAGCTTGCGGTTCACGGAAGTAGCCGTATACCCCTTATCCATTAAGGAAACCATCCATTCACGAATAAGTTCGGGCTTTACTTCCGACGGAGTAAAAAAAACTTTTTCCTGACCGCAGAACTCCAGTAATTGCGATATATCCTCTCCATAAGCCAAGATGGTTTTTTCGGAGTAATTCCGCTCATACCGGAGGTAGTCAAGAAAAGAGTCTGTCAACATACGTCGCTACATCTTATAATTGTGCAACGAATGTAAGAAAAAGAATTCAATAATTCAAAGGAATTTACGAATAATTAATCTTCTACTTGCTGAAGTTGCTGAACGTATACAGCACGTTCTTTCTTAAGTCTTTTAGTCACAGACGGTTTGTCGAACTGCTGTCTGCGTCTCAACTCTTTAATGATACCAGTTTTCTCAAACTTTCTTTTGAATTTCTTCAGCGACTTTTCAATGTTTTCGCCTTCTTTTACAGGTACTACAATCATTTTATTAAAATTAATATGTTATGGTTATTAAATATGCAGTCAAAATGCGCGGCAAAATTACACATACTTTCTTTATTCACAAAACTTTCGGCAATTATTTATTGAAATTGGCACATAAGTTTTAGGGAGCGATCACCTTACCCAAAAAAGTTGCTATCTTTGAAAGCAGTATAATATAATAAGGTATATGAAACAAAGAATCAATAAACGCATACAGCAGTTGCGTTCACAGTTCGAACCCAAAGGCATTCAGGCATTTATTCTGACGGGCACTGATCCGCACCTGAGCGAATATGTGGCTCCACATTGGCAGACACGTGAATGGATATCGGGATTCACCGGTTCGGCTGGAACAATCGTTGTGCTGAAAGAATCGGCAGGGTTGTGGACCGACTCCCGCTACTTCTTACAGGCGGCCGAGCAATTACAGGGAACGGGTATCGATCTGTTTAAAGAGATGTTGCCCGAAACACCTTCTATCCCGATGTACCTATCCCGGCAACTCCAGTCTGGGAATATGGTCGGGATTGATGGGATGACCTACTCGGTGAATCAAGCGGAACAACTCCAAAAGGCTTTGGAAGCCAATGGTTTGCGCCTGACTACCGAATTCGACCTGATTGACCCGATCTGGGAAGACCGGCCAGCCACCCCAGGCAATCCGGCATTCGTATATCCGCTTGGCTATGCTGGCGTGGGTTGTGTGGAGAAAGTAGCCGCTATCCGTAGCCAACTGAAAGAAAAAAAGGCAGAAGGTCTGTTCCTATCGGCGTTGGACGAAATAGCCTGGACGTTGAATCTACGAGGCAACGATGTACATTGCAATCCAGTAGTACTGGGGCATTTGCTGATCACCTTGAATGAAGTTGTTTTCTTTATCTCTCCCGAGAAGCTAACCGATGAGGTGAACACCTACCTGGAAAGTCAACAGGTAAAGGTAAAAGAATACCGGGAGGTAGAAACGTATCTATCGGCCATCGGTTTGCAAAGCCTGATGATCAATCCCGCTAAAACATGTTATTCCATTTACTCTGCCATAAACCCTGACTGTGTAGTTTTGCGCGATGATTCGCCTGTAACGTTGCTTAAAGCAGTGCGCAACCAACAGGAAATTGCAGGTATGCGTCAGTCCATGATACGCGACGGAATAGCTATGACCAAATTCCTGAAATGGTTGGAGGAAACAGTTCCCGGCGGTGAAGTTACTGAATTATCACTCGACGAGAAACTGACCAGCCTGCGGGCCGAGCAACCTTTATACAAAGGTAACAGTTTCGACACCATTGCTGGTTACAAAGAACACGCCGCCATCATACATTATTCGGCCACACCGGAAAGCTGTGCCACATTACATCCTGAAGGATTCCTCTTACTCGACTCCGGCGCCCAGTATCTGGACGGAACCACCGACATCACCCGCACCATAGCTTTGGGGCCGCTAACTGATGCAGAAAAAACAGACTACACCCTGGCACTCAAAGGACACATTGACCTCAATATGGCTCAGTTTCCGGCCGGCACTCGGGGCGCCCAACTGGATGTACTGGCAAGACTCCCGCTATGGAAGCAGCGGAAAAATTATTTATACGGCACCGGACATGGCGTAGGTCATTTTCTGAGTGTACACGAAGGCCCCCAAAGCATCCGGATGAACGAGAACCCTGTTGTACTGAGACCGGGTATGCTGACTTCCAATGAGCCGGGTGTATACATCGCCGGTAGCCATGGCGTTCGCATCGAGAACCTGATTCTGGTATGCGAAGCCGGCGAAGGGCTGTACGGCAACTATCTCTGTTTCGAAACAGTGACCCTTTGCCCCATCTGCACCAAAGGTATCCTGAAAGAGATGCTCAACGAAGAGGAAATAGACTGGCTGAACAAATACCATCAGAAAGTGTTTGAAAAGCTGTCGCCGTCACTCGACGACGCAGAAAAAGAATGGCTCAGGAAAGCAACTAACAACATTTAAAAGAAACAGCATCATGGCATTAATAAGATCAGTAAGAGGATATACACCCGAAATAGGAGATAATTGTTTTTTGGCCGAAAACGCTGTCGTAATCGGCGACGTAAAGATAGGACGTGATTGCAGCATTTGGTATAGCACGGTATTGCGGGGAGATGTAAATTCCATCCGCATTGGCAATGGAGTGAACATCCAGGACGGAAGTGTGCTCCACACACTCTACCAAAAATCGACTATCGATATAGGCGATTTTGTTTCCGTAGGACATAATGTGACTATCCACGGCGCCACCGTAAAAGATTATGCATTGATCGGAATGGGTTCCACCCTCCTCGACAACGCTGTGGTGGGCGAAGGGGCCATCGTAGCTGCCGGCTCGCTGGTACTAAGCAATACGATTATTGAACCAGGAAGTATCTGGGGAGGAGTACCGGCCAAGTTTATCAAGAACGTGGATCCGGCACAGGCCAAGGAGCTGAACCAAAAGATTGCCCACAACTACCTGATGTATTCGGACTGGTACAAAGAGGAGAAACAATTATCCGACATACGAGAATGAGACATTGAGAGTTCAACACACTTCCCAAGAAAATTGAAAAACTACCCCCGCAGTCGCGCACCTGTGATCAAACCCTTTATTCATCGGCCTTAGAGGTGCGTGAGAGACTACTTTTTCTCTCACGCACCTCCCACGCAGTTGTTTTGTTAGTTTGCTGATAATCAGCAGAAGCAGGCAAAATGCTACCGAAAACGTTGTTGCTTCTTAGGAGCATTGCCTTAATAACAAGTGAAGAAACGATTCATCTCAAAGGAAGATAATCTTTGCTCCACCCGGGTGTACAGCCTCTCTACACCCAGGTGTACAAGAGCCGTACATCCGGGTGTAGAGGGGTTGTACACCCGGGTGGACGCAACACTTTCAAGCTATATAATGAGAGATTACAAGGCATGATCCATGGCTTAACAAACGAAGTAACACACTGTTTGTCAGCAGGAAGCATGCATTTACATCGGGGAAGCGTTAGCCATTACAACGGCTAAAAATTGATCTTGCTCAGAATCAGATCTGTAGCTCCGGCCCGGCTGGTAACATAGTTTCCGGCATTGTCACCGGAGATGCGCAGATACTCCTTATCGGTCAGTAGTTTATCGAAAAGAGTTTTCAGTTCTCCATAGTCATTGATACTGAAAGCTCCTTGTGCTTCAATCAGTTGGGTAGCTTCCATGAATTTCTGGTATTTGGGGCCGAAGATGACGGGTATACCATACACAGCTGCTTCTACCGTATTGTGAATACCCACTCCGAAACCTCCGCCGATATAAGCGATATCGCCATACCGGTAGATAGATGAGAGTAAACCGAAGCAATCAATGATTAGGCAATCAGCCTTTTGCACCGTATCTTCGTCGGCGCGCGTATAACGCACATACGGGCGTTTCAGCTTACCGATTATCTCTACCAGATGAGCTTCGTCAATCACATGCGGGGCTATAATCAGCTTCATACCGGGATGGGTATTGAAATATTCGAGGAACAGGTCTTCGTCCGGCCCCCAGGAGCTACCGGCAATGAGTGTTGGCTTATCTTCCTTGAACTTTTCCACCAAAGGCAAGTCTTTTGCTTCTTCCCGGATCTGTAACACCCGGTCAAAACGGGTATCCCCCACCACCATTACACGGTCAATCTTGATCTTGGCCAGGAATCGTTTGGAAGCTTCATTCTGGACAAACAGATAGTCGAAGTCTTTCAACACATGGCGATAGGTGCCGCCATACCACTTAAAGAATATCTGGTCGCGACGAAAAATGGACGAAACACTGTACACCGGAATATGGCGTTTATACAACTCGTCTAAGTAATTCTTCCAGAATTCGTACTTGATAAAGAATGCCATACAAGGATTTACGATGCTCAGGAACTTCTTCGCATTGCGACGTTTATCGAACGGCAGGTAACAGATAATATCGGCTCCCCGGTAGTTTTTACGCACCTCATAGCCCGAAGGCGAAAAGAAAGTCAACAGAATTTTATACTCAGGATACCTGGCACGAATCTTCTCGATCAGCGGACGCCCTTGTTCGAACTCGCCCAATGAGGCGGCGTGAAACCAAATGTACCGGGCATCCTTATCCATCTGCTGGCGCAACACGTCATACACCACCCAATGTCCTTTCACCATCTTCCGGGGTTTGCGACTGAAAATCGCAGCTACCCGAACGAGCAAATCGTATATAGTGATCGCTAAATCATAGATCATGGCAACCCGCGTTAGTTGAGCACTTCAACCGCTCGCTTGATACGAGCCAATGTTTCTTCTTTTCCCAGCACCCAAGAGATATCGAACATGTGCGGTCCTTTGCCCTCGCCTACCAGTGTAAGCCGGAATGCATTCATGATGTTTCCGGTGTGGTATCCTTTTTCGGCAATCCAGTCCATGACGATCTTTTCCTGATTGGCAATGCCGAAATCTTCGATACCAGCCAATACTTCGGCAAGTTCGGTCATGCATTGGGCCGAGTCTTCCTTCCAACGCTTTGCCACCGTCTTTTCATCGTATGCAGCGGGAGCTACAAAGAAGAAGCTACTGGCTTCCCAAAGTTCTTTCACAAAGCTGACGCGTCCCTTCATCATAGCTACAACGGCCACCACCTTTTCGAATGGCGCTTCTACTCCCTGCTCTTTCAGTACCGGAACGAACATGCCGGCAATTTCTTCATCCGGTTTCTGCTGAATATATTGGTGGTTGAACCAGATTCCTTTTTTATAATCGAATTTCGCACCCGACTTGCTGCAACGCGTGAGGTCGAAGAGTTGTACCATTTCGTCCATCGACATCATTTCCTGATCGTTGCCCGGATTCCATCCCAGCAAGGCGAGGAAATTCAGCACGGCTTCGGGCAGATAACCTGCCTCACGGTATCCCGACGATACTTCGCCACTCTTCGGATCGTGCCATTCGAGCGGAAAAACGGGGAATCCCAAACGATCGCCGTCGCGTTTGCTCAGTTTGCCGTTACCTTCCGGTTTCAACAGCAATGCCAGGTGAGCAAAAGAAGGCATTGTCTCTTCCCAGCCGAACGCGCGGTAAAGCAACACATGCAAAGGAGCCGAGGGTAACCATTCCTCCCCACGGATCACATGCGAAACCTCCATCAGGTGGTCGTCCACAATATTGGCCAGGTGATAAGTAGGCAGTTCGTCGGCCGATTTATACAAGACCTTATCATCCAGAATAGAAGAGTTAACCGTCACTTCACCGCGAATCAGGTCGTTCACTACTACCGTCTCATTGGGTTCAATTTTAAACCGGACCACATATTGTTTTCCTTCGGCTATCAACGCATCCACTTCTTCTTTCGGGAGTGTCAGCGAATTTCGCATCACGTCACGGATCGATGCATCATACTGAAAATTAGCGACCTCCGCCCGTTTGGCTTCCAGTTCTTCCGGTGTATCAAAAGCGATGTACGCCTTTCCGGCATCCAGTAATATTTGTACATACTTCTTGTATATCTCCCGGCGTTCGGACTGACGGTATGGTCCGCATTCGCCGCCGAAGCTCACTCCTTCGTCGAACCGGATGCCCAACCATTTGAACGATTCCAGAATATATTCTTCCGCACCGGGTACAAAGCGGGTAGAATCCGTATCTTCTATACGGAAAATCAAGTCGCCACCATGCTGACGGGCAAACAAATAATTATACAAAGCTGTACGCACACCACCGATGTGCAAGGCCCCCGTAGGACTTGGGGCAAAACGGACTCTCACTTTTCTTTCTGCCATAATTTTGTGATAAGAAGTAGGTAAATCGCGGCAAAATTAAACCTTTTTTTCCACACTATTTTTTTTTTTCGTACTTTTCGCAAAAAATTGGGACTATGGATTATTCAAAAAGGAAAAAGAGACTCTCGTACAGAGACTGGATATATAGATTACTACTGTTTTCGGCAACAGTAGCAGTGATTGTTTACTTCCTTCCACGTGACGGAAAATTCAATTATCAATTCGATGTTAACAAGCCCTGGAAGTACGGACAGTTGATGGCTACGTTCGATTTTCCGATCTACAAAGAAGACCAGGTGATAAAGCATGAGCAAGACAGTCTTTTCAAGACTTTCCAGCCCTACTATAATCTGAACAAAGAGGTAGAGAAGACTGCGATAGCCCATCTGAAGGACAACTACAACAAACATCTGCGCAGTATAATGCCTTCAACAGACTATGTACGCCATATTGAAAAGACATTGAGAGAGCTTTATGCCTCAGGCATCGTGAATTCCGGGGAGGTTGAACAACTGCGTAAAGATAGTACCTATATTATAAAGGTAATAGAAGAAAAAGATGCCAATCCTCGTGCAGTGGATGCAGTCTACACCACCAAAGAAGCATACGAGTATCTGATTTCTGCCGATACGGTACACTACCGGCAAGATATACTCCGCCAATGCGACCTGAATGAGTACCTCACTCCCAACCTGGAATACGACAGTCTGCGAACAGCCACAGCCCGTAAAGAGATGTTAGACAACTACTCCTGGGCTAATGGAATGGTACAAAGCGGGCAAAAGATTATTGACAGAGGTGAAATTGTAAGCCCGGAAACCTTCCGCATCCTGGAGTCTCTCCGCAAGGAATCTTTGCAGCGTAGCGAATCCCTGAGCCAGAAGCGTATCATCCTTACCGGACAAGTATTGTTTGTCGGCATATGGTTGCTCTTTTTCATGCTCTACCTGCATCTGTTCCGCCGCGATTATTATGCCCGCCGAAGCGAGTTATCATTGATCTTCATGCTGATCGTATTCTTTTGCGTAACGACGGCCCTGATGGTTGCCAATAATTTCTTCAATGTGTATATCATACCGTATGCCATGCTACCTATATTGATCCGTGTGTTCCTTGACTCGCGAACGGCCTTCTTTACGCATGTCATCACCATTATGATCTGTTCCATATCCTTACGATTCCCGCATGAATTCATCCTGACGCAGATTGCTGCAGGGATGGTAGCCATATTCAGCCTTCGAGAACTATCGCAACGCTCCCAGTTATTCCGGACTGCATTCTTTGTCATCCTGACCTATTTTGCGGTTTACTTTATGTTCGAGCTGATAACGGAGAATGATTTATCGAAGCTGAATCTGCGGATGTACAAATACTTCTTTACAAACGGTATCCTGTTATTATTCGCATATCCGCTCTTGTTCTTACTGGAAAAAACCTTTGGCTTTACTTCGAATGTGACGCTTGTCGAGCTTTCGAACATCAACAACGACCTGTTGAGACAGTTGTCCGAAACTGTTCCGGGCACCTTCCAGCACTCCATGCAGGTGGCCAACCTCGCTGCAGAAGCTGCTATACGAATCGGGGGCAAAAGCCAGTTGGTGCGTACCGGCGCCTTGTATCATGACATCGGGAAGATGGAAAACCCGGCTTTCTTTACCGAAAACCAGTTAGGCGGCATTAATCCGCACCGTAATCTGAGTTACGAACAAAGCTCACAAGTAGTCATCAGCCATGTAACCGACGGATTGAAGCTGGCCGAGAAGTACAATCTCCCCAAGGTTATCAAAGACTTTATCAGCACCCATCACGGACGAGGGAAAACCAAATTCTTCTACATATCCTGGAAGAACGAACATCCCGGTGAAGAGCCCAATGAAGAGCTGTTCACGTATCCGGGTCCAAATCCTTTCACCAAAGAAACGGCTATCCTGATGATGGCTGATGCAGTGGAAGCTGCTTCGCGCAGCTTACCGGAGTATACAGAAGAGAGTATCAGTAACCTGACGGAAAGGATTATCGACTCACAAATGGCAGAAGGCTATTTCAAGGACTGCCCCATCACATTTAAAGATATCGCCATCGTGAAATTGGTATTTAAGGAAAAGCTCAAAACAATCTATCACACCCGCATCAGTTACCCTGAGTTAAAGAAGTAAGCAGCCCGGCACAGGCATCTTCCAAGATGTCGATCACGTATTCGAAACCTTCGGACCCGCCATAATACGGATCGGGAACGTGATCGGCAGGGATGCGTGTACAATATTCCGTCATGCGGTGTATCTTCTTTTGTTCGTCCGGTCCCGGAGCACGGTCATGGAGATCAGCTATGTTTCGATCGTCCATACCGACAATCAGGTCAAAATGGTAGAAGTCTTCCGTACGAACCGGACGTGAGCGATGAACCAGGTTATATCCCCGGCGGGCAGCATGGGCACGCATCCGGCTATCGGGAAGCTCGCCCTGGTGATACGAAAGGATTCCGGCCGAATCGATAACAAACTCACTTTCCAGTCCGGCTTCTTCGAGCATACGGAGCATCACGCCTTCAGCGGTCGACGAACGACATATATTGCCTAAGCAAACAAATAAAATTCTTTTCTTCATAATTACATCGGATCAACATCGTAATACACAATCAGTGATTTAAAACACTCGTCCTCCAACATCTCGCGCTGTACCCGCAACAAGAGCTCACGAGCTTGCACCATGGAGGCGTTATATTCTATTTTTACTACTATCTTTTTAATAAACAGTGTTTGTATGCGAGCCACCGGCGGCTTGTCGGGCCCTAACACCCTGCTTCCGAATACAGCCCGCAGTTTCTCCCCCATCACGAACGCCATTTGTTCAAGCAAAGCCTCGTTCCGGTTTTTCAGATAGACATATACCAGGCGATAGTAAGGAGGATAGTGAAACATCTGCCGTTCGGCCAACTGCCCGCTCACCATCTGTTCAAAGTCGTTTGCCATTACCTGATGAATAATGGGATGGTCGATGCTTTTGGTTTGCAATATCACCTTTCCCCGCTTATTTTTCCGTCCGGCACGCCCTGCCACCTGCGCCATCAACTGGAAAGCACGTTCGTACGAACGGAAGTCGGGGTAGTTCAGCATTGTATCGGCATTCAGTATGCCCACCACGCTCACATGGTCGAAGTCCAACCCTTTGGAAACCATCTGCGTGCCGATCAGCACATCCGTTTTACCCTGTTCAAAGTCGGCAATGATCTTCTCATAAGCCGCCCTCGTACGGGTGGTATCCAGATCCATACGGGCTACGGAAGCTTCCGGGAACAACACTTTGATATCATCTTCTATTTTTTCGGTTCCGAACCCCCGGTTCACCAGCTCTACTCCTCCACAGGCCGGACAGGAACGAGGTAACTGGTACGTGTATCCGCAATAGTGGCAAGTCAATTGATTAATGCCTTTGTGATAGGTCAGGCTCACGTCGCAATTCTGACATTTAGGTACCCAGCCACATGTACGGCATTCTATCATCGGTGCAAACCCACGACGGTTTTGGAATAAGATCACTTGTTCTTGCTTCTCCAATGCTTCTTTAATCTGCTGCACCAATAATGGAGAAAACTGACCAACCATTCTCTTCTTGCGATGCAGTTCCTTGATATCGACCGTCACAATCTCCGGCAGTTGTATCTCCTTATAACGTTCTTTCAACGCTACATAGCCATATTTCCCCGTATATGCATTGTGCCACGACTCGATGGAAGGAGTGGCAGTGCCCAACAACACTTTTGCCCCATAGTAAGAGGCCAGTACAATGGCTGCATTCCGGGCATGGTAACGGGGAGCAGGATCTTGTTGCTTGTATGTATTCTCATGTTCCTCGTCCACAATGACCAATCCCAAGCTACGAAAAGGCAGAAAGATCGAAGAGCGCACTCCCAGGATAATGTCGTACCCCGAATCACCCAATTGCTTCTGCCAAATTTCCACCCGTTCGGCATCCGGAAATTTGGAATGATAAACGCCCAACCGGTTGCCGAACACCCTCCGCAACCGGTCGGTGATCTGCGTGGTAAGGGCAATCTCAGGCAAGAGATAGAGTACTTGTTTGCCTTGCC
Organism: Bacteroides sp.; assembly: GCA_031554665.1. Classification (GTDB taxonomy): domain Bacteria; phylum Bacteroidota; class Bacteroidia; order Bacteroidales; family Bacteroidaceae; genus Bacteroides. The sequence continues at coordinate 11,868 of JAVBVA010000085.1, forward strand.
GGAGCGTTTCCTCTATCAGGTGAATAAACACTTCCGTCTTTCCACTGGAGGTAACCCCATGCAACAAACATACATTCTTCTCCCGGAAGCTTTGCTGAACAGCATCGTATGCCCGTTGTTGAAACTCGTTCAACGGGTGAGCCGGATGAACATGAGTAGGCAATGCCTGAAGACGTCCGATTTCCTGGTGATAGAGTTCGAAAATATGTTTATCAACCAGCCCATTGAATACAGCCGGAGTAGCTCCTGCCCGCTGTAAGAGCTCTTTCTTGGATACTTCTTTCTGGCTCCTTCCTCCCAACACCCCCGACAACTCGATGAACTTCATCAACAGGGCAAGTTGCTTCGGGGCACGGGCCAATTCATCGAATATTGTCCGGAGCTGCTGTTCGTCCTGGTATTCCTGCGTCAAACGTACACGCACCTCGGTCTTGGGTTTATAGGTAGACTTCAGTTCTTCCTTGATAGACAAGGCTCCTTTCTCGAGCAATGCTTTAATCGCATCGAGTATATTTTTCACCCCACTCTCCTTCTCCAGACGGGTGATGCTCTGTTCCGGCTCCTGTGCCAGTAGGTCGAGTATTCGTTGTTCACGTTCGGCCAATGGTGTATCCGCCTCGAAATCGGGGTTGTACTCCACCACCGTTTCGCTTTCGAGCTTCAAGCCCGACGGAAGAGCTGCCTTGTACACATCGCCCAATGCGCAGAGATAGTAGCCGGACATCCACTCCCAGAAGTCGAACTGCCGGGGCAGAAGTACCGGAGAGGTATCGAGCACGGCAGTGATCTCTTTCACCTCATACCCCTGAGGTGCCTCATCATGCACACGTTGTACGATGGCGGTGTAGAACTTCTTCTTTCCGAAAGAAACCACCACGCGGCATCCGGGATATACCTCAGCAGCATCCTTATCGGGCAGCGAGTACGTGAAGCTTTTGAAAAGCGGCAAGGGCAATATGACGTCAATGTATCTTTTCATTCTGCCGGCAAAGATATCAAAAAAAAGAGACTCCCATTCATTGGAAGTCTCTGTATTAAAATGACCGGATTCTTAATTTTAGAAAATATAAGCTACGGATACCTGCCAGGTTTTGGTCTTATAATCCGAAGAAAAGACTTTATCGGTTGCATCTTTAAAAGATACATCACCTGAATTTCCCAACGGGATATTATAATTCACACCGACTTGCAGGTGGTTGATTAGTTTCACACCTGCGCCAACATTGAAACCTACCTGAGTTTTCTTCTTATCTACTTCGCCATCGGTATACGTTTTACTTTTTGCAAAGTCGAAATAGAAATCGGGACCAGCTGCTACATAAACACCAACCAGATCGCCCAAACCAATCGTATATTTCAGGTTGATGGGGATATCGAGTCCTTGCGATTTTCCTGTTATGGAACCGTCATCAGATTCTACTTTCAGATCTTTCTGTGAATAAAGCAAAGCTCCGTCCACTCCCAGTCCAATAATAGGTATTTGAAATTCTGCCATCGGACCAATGAAAAATCCTGTACGGTTATCCGATGAATAAAGGTCTTTGTCAAAGGATACTTTTGAAACGTTCAATCCGCCCTTCACACCAAATTTAAGTTGAGCCTGCGCAGGTATAGCCAGACACAGACATACGGTCACTAATAATGTACTAATTACTTTCTTCATAATTTCGAGTATTTAATATTCAATACAAATATACACAATCTGTACAAAAAAACGTAAAAGAGAAGGGTTTTGTTCATTTCTTAAGCAAAGCGAGCGACCCGAAAGTCGCTCGCTTTGTGAATCTTACATGTTAACGCTAAATAGTATTTAGCAATTAATACTCTTCTTCATTAAAAAAGAAGTCTTCTTTGCTTGGATAGTCAGGCCAGATATCTTCAATACTTTCGTATATATCACCTTCATCTTCCATTTCTTGCAAATTTTCAATGACTTCAAGGGGAGCACCTGAGCGGATTGCATAGTCAATAAGTTCATCTTTCGTTGCAGGCCAGGGAGCATCTTCCAATTTTGATGCTAATTCTAATGTCCAATACATAAGCTTCGAGCATTTAATTGTGGTTAATTATCTACTTTCAAATTTTCGGCAAAAGTATAATAAATTATTTCACTTGCAACTATTATCCCAAAATATTTCAGCATTTCCCTGCTGTTTATTGATTTTGCGCGACAAAACGAACAAATAATCAGAAAGCCGGTTCACATAAGCCAATAATTCGGGCGAAATGATGCATGTTTCTGCCAGTGCCAGGATACGTCTTTCGGCCCGCCGGCACACGGTGCGACACACATGGCACTGGGCCGATCCGCGGCTTCCGCCAGGCAGTATAAACCCATGAAGTTCAGAGAGTTGCTCGTCCGCTGCATCGATTTCCTGTTCGATGCTTTCCACATGCCCGCCAGTAATGACGCTGGCGCATTTCAAGGATGTCTTTTCCTGATCAGTAGCCAGATGCGAGCCAATGGCAAACAATTTGTGCTGAACGTCCTGCACAAAATCGGCATCATGCTTTTCAGTCAGATAAGTGACGAGTATGCCTAAGTGTGAATTAAGTTCATCGATCGTGCCGTATGCTTCCAAACGTATGTGGTTCTTCGAGACACGGGTCCCGCCTACCAGTGCAGTCGTTCCGCTGTCACCGGTTTTGGTATATACAAGGCTTTTTCTCATAATCAGTTATATATTATAGTATGTAGTAATTAACACATCAAAGAATCAGAAGTTGACCGTATAATGCTGTTTTATTTTCGACAGATCAAAAAAGAGGATGCCCACGTCATACAAATCAAAGCTGATACCTGTCCGGTGATCTTCGCGCATACGTTTCCAAAGGGCCTTCATCGCCCCGGAGTACCGGATACCTTCGATGACAAAGACACTTTCGGGAGTTACCCGCGGTGCACATATTCTAAAAATCTCTTCAACCATTGCCGGGTTCCGGTGATGATGCACATACAGGAAATCGACCGATACACCGCTTTCAAGAAAAAGTTCGGATGGGCAGGCAGCAAACGTATAATCCATATCCTTCCTGGCTGCTTGCAAATACAGCGATGAGGTCGAAGGTACACCTACATCAATAAGTGTCTTCGGCCGACGTCTGTTGACTAACCGGAACAGTAAGCGGTTGACACGGGCAGGCGTTTCATTCCTCATCCCGGGATTACACCGGAGCATTTTTTTCTGCTCAGCCACCAAAGTACGGTAAGCATAATAAGGTGCTTTCTCATAAATCACGCAGGTGATAAACTCGAAAGCGAAAGGCGAATGCACTCCGTAACCGCAACGATAGCGAAAACGGCATAACCAGATGAAAGGGCGTTTCAGTGCAAGTGTTATATTCATGCTACTAAAAATTTCGAGATTTCCGGATGCAAAGATAGTTTTTTATTTTACACATGCCCAACTGCCAAACAAAAAGAGCCGGCACACTAACCGGCCGACTCCTTTCATTGTATCACTTTTATTGTAGCTTAAAATACACTGGCAATGTGTACTTCACCCGAACGGGTTTGCCATTCTGCTTTCCGGGGCTCCACTTAGGCATGGAGGTTACCACACGGATTGCTTCTTTATCGAGGTAAGGATCTACGCTCCGGGCTACTGTCAAATTTGAAATAGTACCATCGCGTTCGACCACAAACTGCACGATCACCCGCCCTTGAATTCCATTGTCCCGCGGAATGACAGGATAATTGGTATTTTTGTTCAAAAACGCCATCATTGCTTTCGATCCACCGGGGAATTCGGGCATCTTTTCAGCGAAATCAACAATCTCGGTCTCTATCACTACTTCTTCGATGATCGCCGGAGGAGCCTTTATGACATATCGTTCATTGTTCTCTTCCGCCGATGCTATGTTGGCTTCAAGCACATTCGCCGCATTATCCACAATGGCCAACACTTCAGTAGGTTGGATAGGTGGCGGAGGCGGAGGAAGCTTTTTCTCCGGGTAGGTGATAGGTACAAGCATCTCTACAAATACGGGATCATTGACCAGCGAACCGGTCTCGACTTTGAAGTCATGTCGCGTCCATTCGAACGATACGAACATGAAAGCAAGTGCCGTCACAAATCCCACCAGCAACCAAGTTCCTCTTTGGTTCTCGATCACTGCCTTTTTTGATTTCTTTACTTCCATAAAAATGAATTTAAGTAATTAATAAATAGAAAATATATAGTATATATACTACGTTCTTCAGGTCAATTACTTAACAAGCTCGCTCGCTTTTTGTAAATATAGGACTAATTCTCTATTGTTAGCATTTTTCGAATGATTAATTAAGAATAAAGGCGTCCGCTTTTATATTTTTAAGTTAACCGATGAAGAAACGGAAGAAAGTTAACTTAATATTATTAGACGGACGCCCTTGGGGAAGTCAAAGAGAACAAATTATCAAAAGTATTTACTTCACTTTTTACTTGGAGTACGAATACCAAAGCGGTAACCGGCCGAGATAAGTCCTGTGGTACGGTCGCCCAGAAAGTTCATCTCCGTACGGAACTGCCAATGCCGGCTCAACTGATATTGCACACCCAGAATCATGGCCCAGTTTTTTGCCGGACGCTTTTTTAATGAATAGTGAATCACATCGCCCGAGAGTTTATCACCGGCTTTGTCTACCAGTTCATCGACCAGGTTCTGCTTCTGCGGTCCTAATGCCTGATACCAATCCGAATTCTGATAGTTAGCGCCAAAATCAGGAACGACCTCAGACAAGTCAATGCTACCCTCGGTGTGGCTCGACAAATAATAACGGGTAGCCCCCGTCCATATCGAAATATTTCGTTCGGGGTTTTGCTGGAAGTGGAAGATGTAACCTGTTCGCAATCCGATATTTACCACACTATTGTTGGTATCCATATTGCTCAGATTGGTCCATATTTTACTGGCATCCAACGAGAAGAAAATAGAACGAACCCCACCTGTAAGCATGGCTCCCACACCATACTCATAACCGTGAAAGTCGGCTTCCGTTTCGTAGTCGACAGGCTTGTCCATGATACTTCCGATGCCCACTTTCGTTTGAGCCGAAGCCATTCCGAATATGCCGTAAACATCCAGAAAAGGAAGTAGCCACACATCGGTACGCACATTGATGTTGCGTATGGAAGCAGTCACTTTATTAAATTTCACCACGTCATCGAGCGACACCATCGGGTTATCATTAACCCCAATGGAGAGGTCGGATATCGTCACGTCCTGAACACCGGCATACCCATTTACCATAACACCGATCGGATAAGGCAGCAAGAAACCTTTAGCCCCTAACTTCTGCCCCCAGAATGGAAGAATATATGGATTTGCAAGTTCTTTGGCATTGTTGTACAAGCCACCCTGAGCCGGAAGAATCCGGACACCTGCTCCATCCTGAGCCAACCCGGGCGAGGAGAAAAGCAGCATAACAGAAATAAAAACGAATAAGGTATATCTCATAAACTATTTTCATTAGATTTTTCAAACTTTGATAAACAACAATAATTAAATAAATAAAGTTCATGCAGTTCTGTTTCTATTGTTTTTTTATATACATTTGCGCACTCATAGGAAAGTAACGAATTTTCTTCATTATCAGTAAATAGCAATGTACAACAGTCAACGTACAAATAGTATAAGATTTTCTCTTGCATTCAAGCAAGAAATACGTACGTTTTGTCTCCTGTTCGCATTAATCCTTTCCACCCCATTGTACGCACAACAGGCTTCGGACTACATCCTGTTTATAAACTCAACCAGTTTCCGCGAAGAGTGGACGTACAAACTGTACGAAGCCATAGACAAAACATTTGAAGAGAAAGCCTCCATCCCTGTACACTCGGAAGTCTTTTCGGTACTCCATACACAAGGGCAGTCGGGCGCCGACGAGAAGATGAACTACCTGCGCCGGAAATATCCGCATCCGCCCAAAGTGGTTGTTTTCGTAGGTAATCCGGCCTGGTTTATGTGCCGGCCAATTTTTGATCAGGAATGGAAAGATATTCCGGTCATCATCTGCCAGTCGAAAAAGCTACGACCAGCCGACACGAGCCGGTTTTACGGCTCTATAGCCACCCCCGACAGCATCTGCCGGTTTATACCGATGGATAGAGACGAATACAATCTCACCATCATCCAGATGCCTCATTATATCACTGAGACTATCCAGACGATGAAGCAGGTGATTCCGGGCATGAACCGCCTGGCATTTATATCCGACGGCAGATTCATCAGCTACATGAACCGCCAGGAAATAACAGAGGTGTGCCAGAATGAATTCCCCGAGCTAAAGCTCGAATTACTGAGCCAACCAACCATCAACACGGAAGAATTACTCGATTCACTCAATAATTATGACAGTAATACGGGAGTGATTTACTATTCCTGGATAACTGCCAATCAACATGATTTGAATTACCGTCCTACCGAACGAATCAAAAACTATATCTCCGCTCTGGCACATACCCCCATCTTCACACTATCCGACCTGGGCACCCAGGATGGCGACTTTGCCGGTGGACACTACATATCTAAAGAAGAATCTATCAACGCCGCCATTGAAACCATCTGGAAAGTTCTAAAAGGCAAGCAGCCCAGAGACATACCCTTCCAGGCAGGAGGAACACCCAAAACATACCTGAACTACCAGTACCTGACGGAACATGGTATTTCGCCCTATCTCCTTCCCAAGAACGCAGTGTATTTCGACGTTCCGCCCAGCTTCTTGCAACAATATTTCTATCACATCCTCGGTTTGGGAGGCCTGCTCGGATTCATCCTCATTTATATATTCTACCGCATACGCTTCAACAAAATGAAGACTAAACAGCATGAGAAGGAGACGGAACTGGTAGCCATGCACAAAGCGTTGATGAACAACATGCCTATCATCTACTTCCAGAAAATGCTTCTGAGAGATGAACACGGGCAGGTGGTCGACTTTACCATTCGTGACATAAACCCTGCATTCGAGAACTTTTTCGGGGTGAACCGCAAAGCGATTGTCAACAGGAACTTCGAAGAGGTATTGAAAGAGTATCCTATACTGAGTTTTGTAGACAAGATGAATGTCAATACCAACTTGTCAATCTCTCTATCCGACCGGAATCAAGAAATCAGATACTTCGACAAACTGGTGTTCGAAGGAAAAGACGAGAACCATATCGATGTATTCTGCATTGACAAAACAGATGCCCAGAAACTGCTGATGAACGCCGAGGAACATCTTCACTCACTCGAGACTGTGCTCGACAACCTGCCCATCGCCGCTAAAGTAAAAGATGTAGCCAATGACATGCGCTATATCTTCTGGAACAAGAAATCGGAAGAGATTTTCGAGTTCGATTCTAAGAAAGCCATCGGCCTGACCGATTTTGACATCATGCCCCAATATGCCGACTACATCCATCAGGAAGATTTAGAACTGGCTCAAACCGGCATCCCGCAAACAGGTACCCGCCACTTCTACACCCAAAACAACGAAGAGAAGTTTACCTACCAAAGCAACAGTTACTTTACACTCTCCGATGGTCGCAAATGGATCATCTTCACGGCGTGGGACGTTACAGAAATGAAGGTAATGGAACGTGAATTGCGCCGTGCCAAAGAGTTGGCCGAAGAATCGAACCGCCTGAAATCAGCCTTCCTGGCCAATATGAGCCACGAGATACGCACGCCACTCAATGCCATCGTAGGCTTCTCAAGCATTCTGGCACAAGATGTATCCGAGGAAGAGAAACAAGAATACGTCGGCCTCATCGAACACAATAACAATTTGTTGCTCCAACTCATTGGGGATATCCTGGACTTGGCCAAGATCGAAGCCGGCACACTCGACTTTACTTATTCCAACGTGGATATCAACAAGACTCTTTCTGAAATCGAACAGTCGTCCAGGTTGAAACTGAACGGAAACAACAACGTATTCATCATCCTGGAAGCTGCCATGCCCGAGTTGACACTTTATACCGAGCGCAACCGCCTGACACAGGTCATAACGAACTTCATCAATAATGCCACGAAGTTCACCTCCCAAGGAAGCATCCGGTTCGGCTATAAACAACCCAGTAAAGGCTATATACGTTTCTACGTAACCGATACGGGAATAGGTATCCCACAGGATAAACAGAGAGAGATCTTTAATCGCTTCACCAAACTCAATTCTTTCCAACAAGGTACAGGCTTGGGTCTGTCCATCTGCCAAAGCATCATCGATACGTTGGGCGGAGAAATCGGGGTAGAATCGGAAGAGGGTGTAGGCTCTACCTTCTGGTTTACCATCCCTTATACGCCAGGTAGAGTGTAACTTTCAATAGCTGAACATCTTACAGAATTCAATTTATTGAAAACGCATCCGAACTCTACACCATTCGAAAAAATGATTTTATTCGTCACGGGTTACAACGTCAATCACTTGGCAAGAGATTAGAATTGACAAGAATAACCGCGTTCTTACTTACAGATAAAAAGTTTCAGACCGCTTGATACAAACAGTTTTTCCGTAATGAAACAATCTGTTTCGTCCTAATGAAACACCATAGGATCTACGAGGCATGACCTGTTTCCGACTTAGCAACACAATGTTAGGATCATCAGTAAAACCATGCGTGTACACATACATGGTTGTTCGTCGTCTCTATACATAGTAATCTTTTTTAGACCTCCACCATCTTCAACCCCTTCCAATCCTTTGTTTATTGGGCTTCCGGGGTGAAGACAGAGGGTTCACCCCAGTTTCACCATCTTCACCTTGACCCGTCCTGAAATTGAATAAGAGTAACTTCTAATTACATTAGAGCAAAATAGAATTAGACCTATTGTAATGCTTCACTACATTACTTCAAAGTAGGCATTACACGTTATCCTCGGAGTAGTTTCATACTAACCTACGAGCTTTTTGTTGTTCCATATAAGTGAAAGAGCTATTTCACAGTAATGAAACAGCTATTCCACAGTAATGAAACGGCCCTTTCACAGCTGTGAAACGCCAGAAAGCTGCTTGCAAATTCAATAAGTCCTGCCTGAAAGACATCAAACTACAGCTTACAGGCTTATAGAAAGGTGGTTTACACTTAAACGATTGTCTGTTTCAATCGTCTTTTACTAAGCAGGTTGTCAATAGTCAACCAAAATCAGGACGAGACAGGGTGAATGGGGTGAAACCGGGATGAACCCTCTGTCTTCACCCCGGAAGCCTGACCCGTCCTGAAATTGGTTGACTGATTTTTACTTAAATCCTGTACCAGGTTGTCTACATTTAGGAATACGTTCCTTTAACAAGCTTATTCCTGATATAGGTTGACTTTCTCCTTTTCACCGATTATAGCTCCGGTGACAAGCCACAGTTTAATTAACATTCACTC
>JAVBVA010000061.1:0-7522 GCA_031554665.1 Bacteroides sp.
CTCTGACGAAGGAGCGGATGCTTTCATGGCTCTACACTCCATTACCGACACGGCTTGGAAGAACAAACAATCTCCCTTGGATGCAATTCTTGCCATTTTAAATGGTGAGACGGGTGACTATGTTTTCGCTGAGTAGTTACAAAACGAGGGACAGATAAAAAATAACATTAAAAATCTCCCTTAGTTATTTTTATAAAACAAAAAAGCCATACTTTATCAGTATGGCTCTCGTTTGCCGTAGCAAAAATTTCTTAGTTCTTAGAAGCGTCGATAGAAACTTTGCGGAATTCTTTCATTGCTTTCTCAATTTCTAAAGAAGCCTTGCGAGCACGTGTGCCGGCAGCTTTGTTTCCGTTTTCTACTTGAGCTTTTGCATCTTTTTCGAATGCTGCATAAAGGGCTGTCAATTTTTCTACTAATTCTTTCATAATCCTTTAAAAATTTCTTCGTTAATAATGATTGGCAAAAATACATTCTTTCCCGAAATAAACACAAGAAAAACATGTTTTTTTTTCCAAGAATTGCCTAAAAAGCAGATTATAATCCCTTTTTCTGCTTTTTTAGCTACTTTTGCAGCCATGAGAACAACTATCCATACAGATTCAGACTATATATATGCCCTTATATCCGAAGGCGAGCACCAACTCCAGGACTTCAAGTTCGAGATTTCCGATGCCCGCAAAATTGCGAAAACATTGTCGGCTTTCGCTAATACGAAAGGAGGACGACTGCTGATTGGTGTAAAAGATAATGGTAAACTTGCGGGCGTACGCTCGGAGGAAGAGTTATATATGATAGAGGCGGCAGCCCAACTTTACTGCTCGCCCCCAGTGGAATATTCCATACAGACCTACCGGGTGGAGGGACGTTCGATTCTGTTAGTACAAATCAACGAAAGCGAAGTCAAGCCCGTATGCGCCAAAGACGATGAAGGCAAATGGCTGGCGTACGTACGGGTAAAGGATGAGAACATACTCGCCACCGTGATACACCTGCGGGTATGGCAACAAAGTGCCAGCGCTGTGGGCGAACTTGTGGAATTCACTGAGCGCGAGCAACTGCTACTCGACTTGCTGAATGAACACCAAAACCTGTCTGTCAGCCAGTACAGCCGGTGTGCGAAATGCTCGAGCCGGGTGGCATACCACCTGTTTGCCAAGTTCATCCGCTTCGATATTGTAGAGCAGGTGTACGAAAACCGACGATTCATCTACCGGCTAAAGAAATAACTTCCACGTGCCCAAAGCTTTGCAACGGATAAGATTTGTACAACCCAACTTATTTTGTACATTTGCAGCCGAATAGCAAAAAGACAACACATTTGTCATACAATACTATAATATAAATATGAGTATATTTAACTTCTTCAAGAAAAAAGAGAATGCCACAAAACAGGTAGGTAACGTGGAAGACTTCGTTTCACTGACACGTGTCTATTTTCAGTCGGTCATTGCCGTGAATCTCGGTATCACCAATATTCGTTTCCTGCCCGATGTGGCTAACTTCAAACGTTTGTTCAAAGTCAGCACCCAAGGTGGAAAACTCGGTTTGGGCGAAAAAGCAGCCGCGCGCAAAATGCTGATGCAAGACTACGGACTGAGCGATTCGTTCTTCAAAGAAATCGACTCGTCGGTAAAAAAGAACTGCCGTACGCAAAACGATATTCAAACGTACCTGTTCATGTACCAAGGCTTTTCTACCGACCTGATGATGCTGATGGGAAACCTGATGCAGTGGAAATTCCGTATGCCGGCTATCTTCAAAAACACTTTACGTGGCATGACTCAGAAAACCATTCATGATGTTTGCACCAAGATGGTATGGAAAAAGGACGATGTACACAAAACAGCCATGTCCGTACGCCAGTATAAAGAGCGTCTCGGATACTCGGAAGAGTGGATGACGGAATATGTATTCAACATCATCATGCTGGCCAAGAAAGAACCCAAGCAGAAAGAAAAAGCTCAATAAAACAGAGTGTTATCAAATATAAAAGAATCGTAAAAGTATACATAGTTCAAAAAGCGGAGGTTAATCACCTCCGCTTTTTTTAGTACATTTAGGCATATTTTTAACTAAATTCAATCGCGTATGAAACAAAAGAAAATGCTATCACTCACACTTTCCCAGTTGAAACAACTTTATAGTCAGGAACTTCCGTGGCTGACGGCATTAGCCTTACAAAGCCCGGACGCCACCGCTTTCAAAGAAAGTCTAAGCGGCTGGCTCGACACCCTTCCCGACAAGGAAAGCCGTGCAGCGGAGCAAATTCGACTTCTCCTGACGTACGATGGAAGCAGCATCAATGAGCTGTCCACCGGAGAAATCATTACTGTACACACACTGACACTGCTTTATCTGTTTCTCACAAGCAACTTACCCAATGGTGATATGCCCCCCGATCTCTTTATCGACCTCTTTCATCTATTCGCCGATACCGATCGCCCGGAAGTTCTTCCTCCCCCTCCCCAACGTGTCAAGAACCGGATGGAACGCTGGCCGACAGGACTCGACAAGGAAGTAATAACGATCAGGACAGATAACAAGGAACGCATGCTGCACCTCTTGATCCAAAAGATAGAAAATAGAAAAAACTCCCCTTCCCGCTTCCACTTCCCCGACGGAATCAGCTACGACGAAAAATACCGGCTCGTCAACGAATGGTGGAACGATTTCAGATTTCATTTGGCAATGGCCATCAAGACGCCCGCCGAACTAAACCGTTTTTTAGGATATTCACTCTCACCCGAATCGATGTTTATGCTATCGCTCGCCCGAAAAAAGGGGATGCCTTTCTTCGCCACACCTTATTATCTATCTCTACTCAACATTACCGGTGAAGGTTACAACGATGATGCCATCCGGAGTTATATTTTGTACTCGCCCCGCTTAGTAGAAACCTACGGCAACATCCGTGCCTGGGAAAAGGAAGACGAGGTAGAGGCAGGCAAACCGAATGCTGCCGGATGGCTACTGCCCGAAGGGCATAACATTCATCGCCGTTATCCGGAGGTGGCAATCCTGATCCCCGATACAATGGGACGTGCCTGTGGCGGGCTCTGTGCTTCCTGCCAACGGATGTACGATTTCCAGAGTGCACGTCTCAACTTTGAGTTCGAAGCGTTGAAACCCAAAGAAAACTGGGACAAGAAACTGCGCCGACTGATGACTTACTTCGAAGAAGACCCACAATTACGCGACATCCTGATTACGGGAGGAGATGCCCTGATGAGCCAGAACAAAACGCTTCGCAACATACTCGATGCCGTGTACCGCATGGCGACGCGGAAGCGTAAAGCCAACCTCGAGCGCCCCGAAGGAGAAAAATATGCAGAACTACAACGGGTACGACTCGGTTCGCGTTTATTGGCCTACCTGCCTATGCGTATCGACGACGAGTTGGTGGAGATTCTGCGCGAGTTCAAAGAAAAAGCTTCTGCCATAGGAGTACAGCAGTTTATCATTCAAACTCATTTTCAGACTCCGCTGGAAGTAACCCCCGAAGCACGGGAGGCTATCAGCAAGATTCTTTCGGCCGGATGGCTCATCACCAATCAATTGGTGTTCACCGTAGCTTCTTCACGCCGCGGACATACGGCAAAACTACGCCAGATTCTCAATGCACAGGGAGTGCTTTGCTATTATACGTTTTCCGTCAAGGGATTTGGCGAAAACTACACGGTATTTGCACCCAACAGTCGTTCGATACAAGAACAACAGGAAGAAAAACGGTATGGGCTACTGACTCCCGAGCAGGCCTGCGAGTTATCCGGTTTGTTGGCTACAGGAAAAGATACAGCGCTACGTATCCGGCGTTTCCTGAAACAACACCACCTACCCTTCCTGGCTACAGACCGCAATGTACTCAACCTGCCGGCTATCGGCAAGAGCATGACGTTCCGAATGATCGGCATCACCGAACGCGGGCAACGTATCCTTCAGTTCGACCACGACGCCACACGCCGGCACAGTCCCATCATCAATGAATTGGGGCAGGTATATATCATGGAAAACAAATCATTAGCGGCTTACCTGCGGCAGCTTTCGTCCATGGGCGAAGACCCGGAAGATTATAGCAGCATCTGGACATACACCAGCGGCGAAACCGAGCCGCAATTCAGCGTGTACCAATACCCGGCATTCGGCTTTGTCCTCACAGAAGAAATGAGTAATCTGGGGCTGACAGATTGGCTGGATAAAAATTAAATTGCGATATTTGTGGGCAAAACGACCAATACATGAAACAATTACCGATCAATCAGCCTGCTGTTGAGCAACCACCTGTCGAGCATCACCCGTTGATGCCTTTCCTGCCTGCAAACGCACATCTGCTGATGTTGGGCAGTTTCCCACCGCAACAAAAACGGTGGTCGATGGAGTTTTACTACCCCAACCTGAATAACGATATGTGGCGCATCACCGGACTACTCTTCTTTGGTAACAAGGATTATTTCCTCAACGAAACAAAGAAAGCCTTCTGCCGTGAACGACTCATTCCTTTTCTGGAAGAGAAGGGTATTGCACTGTTCGACACCGCCTCGGCCATCCGAAGATTGCAAGATAATGCATCAGACAAATTCCTGGAAGTAGTGGAAGCTACCGATGTAGCCGCTTTGTTGAGACAGATACCACAGTGCAAAGCCATCGTCACCACCGGGCAAAAAGCAACTGATACGCTGTTGATGCAGTTCGATGTATCCGAACCAGCTGTCGGAGATTTCGCCGGATTCATTTTCGAAGGACGGGCCATACGGCTGTATCGCATGCCATCATCTTCCCGTGCCTACCCATTAGCATTGGAAAAGAAAGCCGCCGTGTACCGGATTATGTACGAAGAGTTACAAATTTTATAATTTATTTATTCTCTCCCTTGCAGGATAAAATGTTTCTGCTACCTTTGCAGCCGCAAACACGGGAGTAGCTCAGTCGGTAGAGCACCGGTCTCCAAAACCGGGTGTCGGGAGTTCGAGCCTCTCCTCCCGTGCTAAAGCAAACAGCTATAAGTCAACAACTTGTAGCTGTTTTGCTTTAACAGGTCGGACAAAAGTCGGACAATTTCTTCCCTTTTGTTCTTCACTTAAGTCAGATATCCAATCTGTATAAAAATCTTGATTGCGAGTTGCATTATGGTAACGCATGACCGTCAATGGACCATCCAGTAATTCTTCTTGCATCATATAAAAAATCAACTCCTCATATCGTGCGCCCACTGGAACTACCCAGAACCCGACTGATTACGGGTTACACGATATGAGGAGTTGATGATTAGTTTCTTTTGGGCAAAGGCAAATATTGCGAAATATTTTTTAAGACAAAAAACATGTAATAAAAAAAGTCCTCAACTCGTGAGGACTTTTTGAGAGGGTTCTTCACCCCCATTATCCGCGTTGCAGGTGTTCAATTAAACAAGCTCTTATTTAAAACTGCACCGCATTCAATTCGTTTAATAATTCTTTGAATTTTCCTTGTATCAATGCCTTCTGATTCTCGCTTGCAAAAGCATGGCCTTCTTTGTACTTGCGCATAAGAGAAGGATTTATACCAATACTACGTGCAAACTCGGAAACATTGAAAAAAGGAAAACGTTTGAAGAAAGCCGAGAAATCGTATTTGTACTCAAACTCGATATTTCCATCACCCAACTCCTGAGGAAGTCCGTTACCACGTTCTTCGTATTCCTCAAGAGCAGACTCCAACGCTTCCTGCAAAGATTCCTTTGCTTCAGCTTCAGTCAATCCGTAGCCAAACAGTCCCGGAACGGATGGAGCATAAATGCCGTATCCCCCTTCAGCGGACTTTTCAATAATGACATCTACTTTTTTCATACACTTTGAGTTATTATAGTTAGTTCAATAAATCCTCCCCCGAAGGGGAGGAAAGCTACTTTCTACTTAATTCCAGCCTGCTTCTTCATTGCTTCCAAAGTACCTGTCGGTATTTCTTTAGCAGGATGTCGGCCTACCGGAATTGGATAGTTGTAGTCGGGATGCACATATTTATAGTGCTTTTTTCCCTTCTTGATTGTCCACCCTGCGGCTTCAATCAATTTGTAGAATTCCGAATACTTCATAATGTATAAGAGCTTTTGTTTATTGAACACTACAAAGGTAACGTATTTGTTCCAAACAAACAAGCGAATTAGGAACATATTTGTTCCTGTCAACTCTTTTTTCAATTATATATTGAAAACGAAGTAAATCCTCAAGGAAGTGTTCCGGAGAATCGGCCCGGATAACGTGCCCGGTCTGATCGGGGCTGGTGAAATGATAATAGAAGAAAGTGCAGAGTCGAATATTAGCTCAAAAGAAAAAGAGCTGTTAAATCGTCTCGAGAAGAAGGATCAAGAAATTGGACGCCTTTTAGCTAAGAAGCTGTTTTGAATTTATATCTTAAGTTTTTTAAGCATGATTTGGCAGAATGTTATTTGTAGCATCGCTTCAGCTGACTCTGTTTTATATTCATAATCCGTGGTCATTCTTCAGTAGTTCTCAATCCATGAGAAAGTCCGTTCTACAATCCACCTGAGAGGAATTACCTGAAACTTTTTGGATGATTCATCTGGACGAAGTACCACAGACAACTCCCATCCCAAATCTTTCACCATGTCAGCTAACTTTCCTCTATATCCGCCGTCAGCTATAATCTTCCTCAACCTTGGATATATGTAGCGGAGTTGTTTTATAGGCTCTACAGCCCCTATACTGTCATGAATGTTGGCAGCGTGCACTTTGACTGCCATTGGCAATCCAAGTGTATCTACAATAATATGTTCTTTTCTGCCTTTGACTTTCTTTCCACCATCAATGCCGTACTCACTGCTGTCTACATGATGAGAAGTACGTACACTTCTGGAATCAATCAAGCCTACGCTTGGGCTAATCTCTTTACCAACAGATTTTCGAACTACATCTCGAAGATAGTGCATCAGTTCCTCAAAGATTCCTTCTAATTTCCATTTACGGAAATAGAAGTAGACCGTTTGCCAAGGACCGAACTCTTTGGGAAGCATTCGCCACTGGCAGCCTGTCTTTGTAATGTACATGATGGCGTTTATCATCTCTCGTAAAGAATGTTTCCGCTTTCTTTTTTTGGTTTCAACTATATTTTGTATAACTTGCCACTGTTTATCAGTGAGGTTGGTTGGGTAATTACTCATAACTTATGTCTTGGTAACCATAAAGTTACGAAATAAAACTCAACCAACCAACTGATATTCAATATATTATATTGATATTTTTTAATTCAAAACAGCTTCTTAGATCGAGATACTTGAAGTACAACTTGGCAACCAACAGGGAAAGGCATCTTCACAAACCGCTTAAGCCTAATCAAGGGTGGGAAGTGAGATGAGCTAAACGACAAGAATAGAGAATAAATAGTATATTATTCGACTTTCGCAAGTGAATAACTATGAATAAAAAAGGCTCAGGGATTTCCGCATGTCGCGGAATATTAGTATATTACGGTTGCAAAAATCACATACTAATTCCCCAAGCCATGCACAAAAATAGCGAAATAATTT